>NZ_PTPY01000026.1:0-98625 GCF_022696215.1 Pandoraea sp. LA3
CGTCGCTTCGTTTTCTGCGTCGCTGCATCAGCAGCAGAGAAGTGAGATTATGTCGCAGCTTCTCGTCGTCGTCAACAGTTTTTTTCGCTCTTTTCGTTCGTCGCCGCAGCGACTCACAAGCTCCAAAACCACTAACCACCGGGCTTTGCAGCCCGTCGCTTCAACTTCGTCGCTGCTTTCGCTGCGTCGCTGTCGTTGCGAGAGACGAGATATTAGTGAAAACCCCGAACCTTGGCAACCCCTTTGTGAAAATAATTTGAAAACCCATGAAAAAGCCCCGTCGCGACGGGGCTTTTTCATTTCACACGGCACCTTCCGGTGCCGTGTCGCGCCTGAAATCAGGACTTCTTCTTACCGAAGTAACGCTCGTAGATCGCATCGTAGGTGCCGTCGGTCTTGACCGCCTCGATGCCCTTGTTGATCTTGGCAAGCAGTTCCGCATCACCCTTGCGAACGGCGATGCCGTAATACTCCTTCGGGAAGTTGCTGTCCGCGACCGTGCGCAGCTTGGCATTCGGATTATTCGCAATGAAGTTCACCACGACACCGTTATCTGCGACCACCGCATCCACGCCACCAGCTTCCAGCTCCTTCATGGCCAGCGGCGTGCCTTCGAAGCGCTTCACCGACGGATTATTCTTGCCCATCAGCTTCTGAACCACTTCGTCGCCCGTCGTCGCCGTTTGCACGCCGACCTTCAGCGACTTCAGATCGTCGAATTTCTGCACCGTCGAGTTCGACGGCACGGCGATCAGCTGCGACGCCTCGAAGTAAGGCGTCGAGAAGTCCATCTGCTTGCTGCGCTCATCCGTAATCGTGATCGCCGAAATGAGGATGTCGCGATCGCCCTGCACGAGCGAATTGAAGATGCCCTCGAACGGCGTATTGATGAATCGAATGGAGATGCCCGCCTTGTCGGCGACAGCCTTCATCACATCGATATCGAAGCCGGCGATCTGGCGATTATCGGTTTCATATTCGAACGGCGCATAAGCGGCGTCCGAGCCGACGACGTACACAGGTTGCGAGCCATCCGGCCCGACAGAACGGCCCGCAGCCGTTTCTTCCTTCTTCCCGCAGGCACTCAACAGCAGCCCCGAGGCCACCACCAGGGCCAGCGCAAATGCACGTCGTTTCATCGACATCGTTTCGTCCCTTGCTGAAAAAACCGGCAGACTATCATAGGACGACCGCCTCTCAGCAGGCCGTCCCGGCTTTTCACAACAGTTTCAACGATGCTTGAAAACCGGCTTGCGCTTCTCCACGAACGCTGCCATGCCTTCCTTCTGATCTTCCAGCGCAAACAGCGAATGGAACATCCGGCGCTCGAATTGCACGCCCTCGTCGAGCGTCGATTCGAACGCGCGGTTGACGGATTCCTTGGCCGCCATGACGACCGGCAGCGAGAATTCGCAGATGGTGTTGGCCGCACCGATCGCCTCGTCGAGCAGCTTCTCGAACGGCACGATGCGCGACACAAGGCCCGCACGCTCGGCTTCGGCGGCATCCATGAAGCGCGCCGTCAGGCACATGTCCATCGCCTTGGCCTTCGACACCGCGCGCGTCAGACGCTGTGTGCCGCCCGCGCCCGGAATCACACCGAGCTTGATTTCCGGCTGGCCGAATTTCGCGTTGTCGGCCGCGATGATGAAGTCGCACATCATCGCCAGCTCGCACCCGCCGCCGAGCGCAAAACCCGACACGGCAGCAATCACCGGCTTACGGATGCGGCGCACCGTCTCCCAGTTACGCGTGATGTAGTCGCCCTTGAAAACGTCGGCGAAGGTGTACTTCGACATCATGCCGATGTCCGCCCCTGCGGCGAACGCCTTCTCGCTCCCGGTGATCACCATGCAACCGATGGCCTCGTCCGCATCGAATGCGGTGAGCGCGGCGCCCAGTTCATCCATCAGCGCATCGTTCAGCGCATTGAGCGCTTTCGGACGATTCAGCGTGATCAGACCGACGCGGCCGCGCGTCTCCACCAGAATGTTCTCGTACGTCATCCTCTTACTCCTCCAGTCAAAGTCTCGTCTTGTGGTTCGGGGGGCAGGCGCTTGTCCGGGCACGAAGACATCGCACGCGGACAACCGCCGAAAACGGTTAAGGCGATGGACACGCCATTGGTTCGCAACGGCGCTGCGCCGCACACGGCGGGCCAGGGTTGGCAGCCTGCCGGGCGTCGACTGCAGTGGTTAGGCATGATGCCATCGATCCCCAGGCCACGCATCAGTCATTCCGCCACGCAGATCGGCCACCGCAGCGCACGTCAAGACATCATCCCGGCAGGGATATAGCGCGCAAGGGCTCGGAACATTCCTATATATAGAAGGCCGCCGACCGACTCGTCGCCCTCCCTTTCCTGTTGCCGTTCTCCCGCGCGCCCAGCCGTCGGGGAAAACCCGGCGTCATCGTGCGCCACGCCCGGAAGATTTGGTGCTATATTAACAAACCAACCGGTCGGTCAATTAATGTTGACGAGAAACATGATTGAGACGAACCGGTGCCGTCCCCTGCGTCTTGCCGCGCGAGCCACAAACTTGCCCGCAGGCACAGACAGCGAATCCGCCAGCCGCATCCCGACACGGACAGATCCACGACCATGACTCATCCCCTCTTCGCCAAACACCAAGAGACTCTCGAGCGCGCCCTTCAGGCCATCGCCACGCGTGGTTACTGGAGCCCGTTCACGGAAATGCCGAGCCCGCGTGCTTATGGCGAGACGGCCCCAGCCGACGGCGAAGCCGCCTTCAAACAATATCTGAACGCTGCTTTCCCGCTGGAACAGCGCGGCAGCACGGGCAGCGCAGGCCAGGAAGTCTCGCCGTTCGGCTTCGCGCTCGGCACCACCTATCCCGGTTTCGAGATCGACACCCTGCTCGCCCGCGTGAGCGACGCCCACAAGTCGTGGCGCGCTGCCACCCCGGACGCCTGGGTCGGCGTCTCGCTCGAAATCCTCAAGCGCCTGAACGCCCGCAGCTTCGAGATGGCCAACGCCGTGATGCACACGACCGGTCAGGCGTTCATGATGGCCTTCCAGGCCGGCGGCCCGCACGCACAGGATCGCGGCCTCGAAGCCGTGGCCTACGCCTGGGACGAACTGCGCCGCATCCCGGCGAACGCCTACTGGGAAAAGCCGCAGGGCAAGAATCCGGCACTGGCGATGGAAAAGCGTTACACCGTCGTGCCGCGCGGCGTGGCGCTGGTGCTCGGCTGCTGCACGTTCCCGACGTGGAACGGCTACCCCGGCCTGTTCGCCAGCCTCGCGACCGGCAATGCCGTAATCGTCAAGCCGCACCCGGGCGCCATCCTGCCGCTCGCCATCACCGTGAAGATCGCGCGTGACGTTTTGAAGGACGCCGGTTTCGATCCTGACGTCGTCACGCTCGCCGCTACCAATCCGAACGACGGCGAGATCGTCCAGCAACTGGCCAAGCGCGGCGAAGTGCGCGTGATCGACTTCACCGGCAGCACCGCCAACGGCGACTGGCTCGAAACCAACGCCCGTCAGGCGCAGGTCTACACCGAGAAGGCCGGCGTGAACCAGATCGTGATCGATTCGACGGACGATCTGAAGGGCATGGCCCGCAACATCGGCTTCTCGCTCGCGCTGTATTCGGGCCAGATGTGCACCGCACCCCAGAACATCTACATTCCGCGTGACGGCATTCAGACGCCGGACGGCAACGTGTCGTTCGACGAAGTCGTCGCCGCCATTGCCGGCAGCGTGCAAAAGACGTGCAGCGACCCGGCCAAGGCCGTCGAGCTGCTCGGCGCGATCCAGAACGAAGGCGTGCTCGCCCGTATCGACGAAGCCCGCAAGGTCGGCCGCGTGGTGCTCGACAGCCAGACGCTCCAACACCCGGCCTTCGCCGACGCCCGCGTGCGCACCCCGCTGATCGTGGCGCTCGATGTCGCCGACGAAGCCACCTACACCCGCGAATGGTTCGGCCCGGTCACGTTCGTGATCGCCGTCGACAACAGCGCGCAAGCCTTTGCTCTGGCCGGACGCACCGCCGCCGAGCACGGCGCCCTCACGCTGTCGGCTTACACCACGACCGCAGAAGGCGAAGCCCAGGCGCTCGACGCCGCCATCGAAGGCCGTGTCGCGCTGTCGCTCAACCTGACCGGCGGCGTGTTCGTCAACCAGTCGGCGGCCTACTCCGACTACCACGGCACGGGCGGCAACCCGGCTGCGAACGCCAGTCTGGCGGACGCCGCTTTCGTTGCGAACCGTTTCCGCGTCGTGCAAAGCCGTCACCACGTGCCGGCCAGGTCCGAAGCCAGCGCCGCTTGAGTCTGATCAAGTCTTAAGTCACATCTATATATAGAGAGAGGACGGGAATCTCCTCACGCCAGCGCGACGGTAAGTCACTACCATAGTCACTCACCGTCGCCCGTCGTCCCCATCGTCGCAATGCGGCCTGCGCGCCGCCCGACGACGGCAGCGACCTTCCCGCCCAAAAAGCCAAGACAGGAAAGAGACACCATGACAGAAGCCTTCATCTGCGACGCGATCCGCACCCCCATCGGCCGTTACGGCGGTGCACTGAAAGACGTGCGCGCCGACAACCTCGGGGCGATTCCCCTCAAGGCGCTGATGGCGCGCAACCCGAACGTGGACTGGACGCTGATCGACGACGTCATCTACGGCTGCGCGAATCAGGCAGGTGAAGACAACCGCAACGTCGCCCGCATGGCCTCGCTGCTCGCCGAGCTGCCGATCGACGTGCCGGGCGCCACGCTCAACCGCCTGTGCGGCTCGGGCATGGACGCCATCGGCACCGCCGCGCGTGCCATCAAGGCAGGCGAAGCCGGTCTGATGATCGCCGGCGGCGTAGAGTCGATGACGCGCGCGCCGTTCGTGATGGGCAAGGCCGACAGCGCGTTCTCGCGTCAGGCCGCGATCTTCGACACGACCATCGGCTGGCGTTTCATCAACCCGCTGATGAAGGCGCAGTACGGCGTGGACTCGATGCCGGAGACGGCCGAGAACGTGGCGGACGACTTCAAGATCAACCGCGAAGATCAGGATCGTTTCGCGCTGCGCAGTCAGGAAAAGGCTGCCCGCGCGCAGGCCGACGGCACGCTCGCTCAGGAAATCACGCCGGTGTCCATCGCCCAGAAGAAGGGCGATGCGATCGTGGTCGAGCATGACGAGCACCCGCGTGCCACGAGCATGGAAGCGCTAGGCAAGCTCAAGGGCGTGGTCCGCCCGGATGGCACGGTCACCGCAGGCAACGCTTCGGGCGTGAACGACGGCTCGTGCGCGCTGCTGCTCGCGAGCGAAAGCGCCGCCAAGCTGCACGGTCTTACCCCGCGTGCCCGCGTGCTCGGCATGGCCACGGCCGGCGTCGCCCCGCGCATCATGGGCATCGGCCCGGCCCCGGCCACGCTCAAGCTGCTCAAGCAACTGAACATGACGCTTGACCAGTTCGACGTCATCGAACTGAACGAAGCCTTCGCCAGCCAGGGGTTGGCCGTGCTGCGTCAACTCGGCATTGCCGACGACGATGCGCGCGTGAACCCGAACGGCGGCGCGATCGCGCTGGGCCACCCGCTGGGCGCGTCGGGCGCTCGTCTGGTGACCACGGCGATGTATCAGTTGCACCGCACCGGCGGACGCTTCGCGCTGTGCACGATGTGCATCGGCGTGGGGCAAGGTATCGCCATCGCCATCGAACGCGTCTGATCCCATATCCCCGGAGGAAGCCCCCGCCATGACGACCACCGCCACGGTTCAACTGACGCTCAAAGACAACGTCGCGACGATCACGCTCAACCGTCCCGAGAAGCTCAACAGCTTCACGCGGCAAATGCATGCGGAACTGCGCGACGCCCTCGACGCCGCGCAATCCCAAGGCGCCCGCGCCATCGTGCTCACGGGTGCCGGACGCGGCTTCTGCGCCGGTCAGGACCTGGCGGATCTGGACTTCACGCCGGGCGCCTCGACGGATCTCGGCGCGCTGATCGACGAGAACTTCAACCCGCTCGTGCGCAAGCTGCGCGCCCTGCCGATGCCGGTGATCGCGGCCGTGAACGGTATCGCCGCCGGCGCGGGCGCGAATCTGGCGCTCGCGTGCGACATCGTGCTCGCCGGGGCCTCCGTCAACTTCATTCAGGCATTCGTGAAGATCGGCCTCGTGCCCGACACCGGCGGCACGTGGTTCCTGCCGCAACGCATCGGCATGGCCCGCGCGATGGGGCTGGCCATGCTCGGCGACAAGCTCTCGGCCGAGCAAGCCGAGCAGTGGGGTCTGATCTGGCGCTGCGTCGACGACGACGCCCTGCTGCCCGAAGCCCAGAAGCTCGCCACGCAACTGGCCACGCAACCCACGAAGGCGCTCGCGACCATCAAGCACGCGCTCTACGCGTCGACGACCAACACGCTCGACCAGCAACTCGACCTCGAACGTGATGGGCAGCGCTCGCTGGGGGCGTCCTACGACTACGCGGAAGGCGTGAACGCATTTCTGGAAAAGCGTGCACCGAAGTTCGAAGGGCGCTGATCGCAGCACCTGACAGGCAACGCCCGGCACGCAACACGCCCCGAAAGCAGGACCAAGGAAAAAGCAGAACAACGCAGCGACGACGCACATCAGATGCCAAAACCACGCGCTGCGCGAGAGACCGACGACATAACAAGACAAGAGACAACGAGGAGCCCCCGATGAGCCAGACCTCCACTGCCGCCAAGGCCGTCAGCGAGATGACCCCGGAAGAACTTGCCCACGCCACGGGCGTGGCCATGTACAGCACCGACCGCGCAAGCCAGTGGCTGGGCATGGAGTTGCAGGAAGTGCGTCCGGGCTATGCCCGCATGACGATGCGCATTCGCGACGAATTCCTCAACGGCCATGCCATTTGCCACGGCGGTCTGATGTTCACGCTGGCGGATTCGACCTTCGCGTTCGCGTGTAACAGCTACAACGTCGTTACCGTCGCTGCCGGTTGCAGCATCGAGTTCCTCAAACCGGTGTCGGGCGGCGACACGCTCACCGCCGAAGCGCAGGAGCAGGTGCTCTCGGGGCGCCACGGCATTTACGACATCCGTTTGACGAACAATGCCGGCGAAGTGGTGGCGATGTTCCGCGGCAAGTCCGCACAGATCAAGGGCAGCGTTGTCTGATATGCCCGGCAACACGCGCGTCCGGGCACGGACATGCGGGAAACAACCGTAACAAGCCAAACGTAACAAGCGTAAGAAGCAAGACCCAAGGAGACAGTCATGACCACCGCCCTGCCGCTCGAGCCGATCGAGAAAGCGAGCCTCGACGAACTGCGCGCCCTTCAGCTCGACCGTCTGAAGACGACGTTGCGGCATGCCTATGAGAACTCGCCGGTGTACCGCCGGAAGTTCGAAGAAGCCGGCGTCCATCCGGACGATCTGACTTCGCTGGCCGACCTGGCCAAGTTCCCGTTCACGACGAAGAAGGATCTGCGCGACAGCTATCCCTTCGGCATGTTCGCGGTGCCGATGGAGCAGGTCTCGCGTGTGCATGCGTCCTCGGGTACGACGGGCAAGCCGACGGTCGTGGGCTACACCGCCAACGACATCAGCACATGGGCCGACCTGGTCGCCCGCTCGATCCGCGCTTCGGGCGCGCGTCGCGGCGACAAGGTGCACATCAGCTACGGTTACGGACTGTTCACGGGCGGTCTCGGGGCGCATTACGGCGCCGAGCGCGCGGGCCTGACGGTCATTCCGTTCGGTGGCGGTCAGACCGAGAAGCAGGTCCAGCTGATTCAGGACTTCAAGCCGGACATCATCATGGTCACGCCGAGCTACATGCTCGCGATTGCGGACGAGCTTGAGCGTCAGGGCATCGTGGCGGCCGAGTCGTCGCTGCGCATCGGCATCTTCGGCGCGGAGCCGTGGACGAACGACATGCGCACGGCCATCGAGAAGCGCATGGGCATCGACGCCGTCGACATCTACGGTCTGTCCGAAGTGATGGGCCCGGGCGTGGCGTGCGAATGCGCCGAGACGAAAGACGGCCCGACCATCTGGGAAGATCATTTCTATCCCGAAATCATCGATCCGGAGACCGGCGAAGTGCTGCCCGACGGCGAATTCGGCGAACTGGTGTTCACCTCGCTCACGAAGGAAGCGCTGCCGATCATCCGCTACCGCACGCGCGATCTCACGCGTCTGCTGCCGGGTACGGCGCGCACGATGCGTCGCATGGAGAAGATCACCGGCCGCTCGGACGACATGATGATCATTCGCGGCGTGAACGTCTTCCCCTCGCAAATCGAAGAGCTGCTGCTGCGTCAGCCGGTGCTCTCCCCGCACTACCAGATCATTCTGGACAAGGAAGGCCCGATGGATACGATGGCCGTGGATGTCGAAGCCGCCGTCGGCTGCGACGACGCCGCAGCGTTGCAATCGGCCGGCAGCGAACTTAAGCGCGACATCAAGACGCTCATCGGCGTGTCGTGCGCCGTGCGCGTGAAGCCCGTCGGTGGCATCGAGCGTTCGGTGGGCAAGGCGCGTCGGGTGGTGGACAAGCGTCCGCGCTGAGCCACAGCCACACGCTGAGCCGCTGCATGAAAAAGCCCGCGAATTCGCGGGCTTTTTCTTTCGTATCCGGCCCGTTCGCGACGTCAACGCTCACCCGACGCCGCAACATCGTCGACGTCAGAGGCTCGTGCCGCCATCGACCTTCATGTTCGCGCCGGTAATGAACTTGGCCTCGGGCCCGGCGAGAAACGCGGCCAGCGACGCCACGTCCTCCACTTCGCCATAGTGTCCCAACGCGATGGACGCGCTGAGGCGTCCGGCCATCGGACCATCGGCGGGATTCATGTCGGTGTCGATTCGACCGGGCTGAATGTTGTTGACGGTGATGCCTCGCGTGCCGAGGTCTCGTGCCAACGCGCGCGTCATGCTCGCCAGGGCGCCTTTGGTCGTGGCGTACACGCTCGCACCGGCGATCGGCACGTAGTCGCTGGTAATGCTGCCGATATTGATCACACGCCCGCCGTCGGGCATGAAGCGCACCGACTCCTGAATCGCGACGAATACGCCCGCGACATTCACGGCCAGCATGCGCTGCATCGTTTCGACAGGGAATTTGTCGATGGTATCGACGTGCAACATGCCAGCATTGTTCACCAGAACGTCGATCTTGCCGAAGTGCTCCGCTGCGGTGCGAATCGCGGTCTGGATCGCCAGCATGTCGGCGCCTTCCGCCTGCAACGCCATCGCCCGACCGCCCTCGCGCTCGATGTCGGCGACCAGCGCTGCCGCCTCCTGGGCCGACGTCACATAAGTAATACAAACCGCAGCACCCTCGCGCGCGAAGCGACGGGCGATGGCCGCCCCGATACCTCGGCCGCCTCCGGTGATGAACGCCACTTTCCCCGACAGCGAGGGCAGCGACACGGCATGGGCGTCAACATTGTGACGGGGAGTTTCGGGGGGATTTTGCGCAGACATTTCGGGGAGCGGGAGAACGGATGACGGATTCAATACGAGCAAGGGGGATCGGTCATGCGGACCGGGCCTGCCGGGACTCACTCCGGTAACTCCGGTAACGCCGGGCTCACCGCAGCCGACGTCGAATTGTTGACGCTTTCTCCATGACTCGAAAGCCTCGATGCGAGCCTGTGTTGCCTGAAAAGAACAGCGGTCGGACGGGAAACATCGCGCATTACCGGCGTTCGATGCCACACCTCATTCGGGCGCACCTTCGCTGCGGCGCATGAACGCGTAACGAAACCTCAACTGATCGGCGGCGGCCCGGTCGCCAGCGTCACCAGACAAAACCGAAAATCTCGTGTGCAGTCGCGCGCAATACGACGTTGAGGCAATTCGCGGCGCGCGACACGAACAAAAAAGCGCGACCGCAGGAAGACACTGCGATCGCGCTTTTCACCGGATGCCGACGTTTCGCCGAGGTGTTACTGGTTCGGCAAGAACACCCACATCTTGCCGCTCTGACGCATGCGTCCGGCCAGATCGCCGGCGTCGTCGCCCAGCCCCCAGAAGAAGTCGGCGCGCACGCCGCCTTTGATCGCGCTACCCGTGTCCTGCGCGAACATCAGACGGTTGATCGGTGAATTGGCTTGCGGCCCGAACGGCGGGCGGGTCGTCGACAGAAACACCGGGCTGCCCAGCGGAATCGACGCCGGATCGACGGCAATCGAGCGTTCCGCCGTGAGCGGCACGCCCAACGCGCCGATCGGCCCCTCGATACCGCCGACACCGTGGTTCGGCATCTCGCGGAAGAAGACGAAGCGCGGATTTACGTCGAGCAGCGCATCGACGCGCGACGGATTGGCACGCGCCCATGCGCGAATGCCCTGCATCGTCGCTTGCGCAGCCGTGATCTCGCCACGATCGATCAGCCAGCGGCCAATCGACTTGTACGGCTGATCGTTGTTGCCGGCGTAGCCCACGCGCATGACGGTGCCATCGTCGAGCAACACCTGCCCCGAGCCCTGCACTTGCAGGAAGAACGCCTCGATGGGGTCGTCCACATAAACCAGCTCGTATCCGCGCAACATGCCGCTGCGCATCAACTCCGAACGCGCGGGCAACGATCCGGCCTTGCGCCCGGCGGGCCATTTGTAGAGCGGTGTCTGGTAAATGCCGCTACGCACGCGCGAGCCATGCAGCAGCGGCTCGTAGTAACCGGTGATCAGGCCTGTCTGCGTGCCGTCGGAGTTCGCGATACGGAACGGCGTAAAGTACTGTTCGAAGAACTGACGCACCGACGCGGCATCGAGGTCGTCAAGCTGTTCCGACGCGCGACAGGCCGGTTGCCACTTGGTCTGGCGGCCGAGTTTCACGCAGGTTTGCGCAAGCGCCAGACGAGCGCCGATCAGGGAGTCATCCTGCCAGCCGTCGACGTCGCCCCAAGCGACGGCCTGCATGCGTCCCGCCCCCGACGGCGGCGTTGCCACATTCGACGGCGGAACCCCTGGACGCGACGGGGTCGACGGAGGCACACTCGAACAACCATAGAGCAATGCGGCAAACGCGGCGAGCGCCAGGCCCCGGCCGGCGCGCCACCGCCCGAACACATTCAGGAAGAGCGTCATGAGTAATCTGTTCGATGAATATCCGGCGTTGCTGGTCTTGCCGGAGGTGTTGCTGGCGATCGTGATCGTCGCCGCTATCGTCATCATGCGACGCAAGCCGTCGCCCACGCGCCGTGTCCGCCATATGCGCGCGATCCGCCCGATGCCGAGCGACACCGTCGATCCGACCCCTCCGGTCGACGGTTCCGATGCGCGGCAGCCGGAGGCCGCCGACGATCCGCTCAAACGGGAAGACTGGTCGGACGACCGGCGCTGACCTTCCGGCGTTACGCGCATGCCCGGGCTCAATGCAGCGTGCGCGGCATGGTGAGCGCAAATTCGGCGATCGGCGCTTCGAAGCGCGTGCCGTCTTCGGCCACACAGAAGTATTCGCCACGCATGGTGCCCACCGGGGTGGCAACCATCGCCCAGCTCGTGTACTCGAACTGCTCGCCGGGCTGAAGGAACGGTTGATGACCGACGACACCCAGCCCGTTCACTTCCTGCACCTTGTTGTCGCCGTCGGTAATCACCCAATGGCGCGAAATCAACTGCGCCGGCACCTCGCCGCTGTTGCGGATCGTGATCGTGTAGGCGAACGCAAACTGCCGCCGGTCCGGTTCCGATTGTTCCGGGAGGTATTGCGGGCGCACGGTCACGGTAAATTCGTACTGGCTCATCGGATGTTCCTGTAGCGCATGCTGGCTCTCTGATGTCTTTCTGGTCTGTTAATGGTCGGCGCCCGGCCCGAGACTGGCGGGATCACGGCGCGCTCCGGCATGGTGACAGGCGTAAAACACAAACGTTGTCCCGTTTTGCAAGGCATTCTGCGGCAAGTCGCCCCAGGTCGCAACCGGCAAACGGCCCCGGAATCGCTGGCGGCATGCGGTATTCCGACGCCCGGACGACATCAGCGACACAGCGCCGTCAGGTGCGCGCGCGGGAAGACGGAAAGGCTTGCCACCGGGTCAATCCGACAGACTGCGGGCAGGCGTCATGTGAAAGCTTTAAAATAACGCTTTTGACGCTTTCCCCTTGCCCCTGCCATGACGCAATTCTGTATCGCCCCCAGCATCCTGTCCGCCGACTTTGCCCGGCTGGGCGAAGAAGTCCGTAACGTCGTGGCGGCAGGCGCCGACTGGATTCACTTCGACGTGATGGACAACCATTACGTTCCCAACCTGACGATCGGCCCGATGGTCTGCGAGGCGATCCGCCCGCACGTGGACGTGCCCATCGACGTGCACCTGATGGTGCGCCCGGTCGACCGCATCGTGCCCGACTTCGCCAAGGCCGGCGCAAACCTCATTACGTTCCACCCGGAAGCCTCGGAACACGTGGACCGCACGCTCAGCCTGATTCGCGACAACGGCTGCAAGGCCGGTCTCGTCTTCAACCCGGGCACCCCGCTGCACTACCTGGATCACGTGATGGACCGTCTCGACATGGTGCTGATCATGTCCGTCAACCCGGGTTTCGGCGGCCAGTCATTCATTCCGGAAGCGCTCAATAAGCTGCGCGCCGTGCGTGCCCGTATCGACGCTTATACCGCCGAGACCGGCCGCGAGATCCGTCTGGAAATCGACGGCGGCGTGAAGGTCGACAACATCGCGGAAATCGCTGCCGCCGGTGCCGACACGTTCGTGGCCGGTTCTGCCATCTTCGGCAAACCCGACTACAAGGCGGTCATCGACCAGATGCGCGCCCAACTCGCGAGCGTCGCATGATCCAGAACCCGCATCTTCAACTGGACGGCATCCGCGCGGTGCTGATCGACCTCGACGGCACGCTCGTCGATACGGCAGGCGACTTCGGTGTGGCGTTGAACGCCATGCTGGCCGACCTCGGCGCCGAACCGGTGCCGGTCGAGCGCCTGATGACGTTCGTGGGCAAGGGCACCGCCAATCTGGTGCGCAAGACGCTGGCCGAGCGCTTCCCCGAAAGCGAGATCGACGCGCTGTTCGATCGCGCGCAGGACAAGTACGAAGCTGTCTATACGTCGGTCAACGGCGAGAACACGGTGCTCTACCCGGAAGTGCGCGAAGGCCTCGCCGCCTTGCGTGAAGCGGGCTTGCCGGTCGCGTGCATCACCAACAAGCAGCATCGCTTCGCCGTGGCATTGCTCGAACACTACGGTCTCACCGATCAGTTCGATCTGGTGTACGGCGGCGACTCGTGGCCCAAGCGCAAGCCTGACCCGATGCCGCTCGTCAAAGCCTGCGAAGCGTTCGGCGTGACGCCGGCGCAAACGGTGCTCGTCGGCGACTCGGGCAACGACGCCCAGGCCGCCCGCGCCGCGGGCTGCCGCTCGCTCACCGTGCCCTACGGCTACAACCATGGCGAATCTATACAAACGATCGACACGGATGGTATAGTCGCCTCAATTCTGGGCGCTGCCCGGGCGATCCTGCCCAAGGCGACGTCCACACTGGCGAACTGAATTCGCCGTCATCCACACTGCATTCAAACGCAATGTTCCTGAACAAGAAACGGAGTCTTAGCGTGATCGACCGGGGGGCCTGGCCCTGGCGACGCTGGTCCTGCTGAACCCTTCCCAAAGGGGTGGCCGGGACCGCTGGAGTTCGTCTTCAGCAACCCGTTTCTTGCATCGTTGTTGTTCCCAAGAAGTCATATATCGGCGCGCCGTCTCGGATGGCGTGCGGATTCGTCGAGACGCAGGGTCGCCGTCGCCTCCGGGTGCGCGCGCTTGCTGCGGCCCGACGTGGGTCAGCACATCCACCCCCGACATGACTCAGGTATTCTCAACGCCAATCCACGCCGATTCTGCGGGACCGCCCGCCGGCAACCAACTTGCAGGCAGAGTGCAACATGACCGAACTCGAATTCAAATCGCTGGCCAACCAAGGCTTTAACCGCATTCCGCTGATCGCAGAAGCCTTTGCCGATCTCGACACGCCGCTCTCGCTCTATCTGAAGCTCGCGCTGGGCGATCGCCGCGGGGCCAACACCTTCCTGCTCGAATCCGTCGTCGGCGGTGAACGCTTCGGCCGCTACTCGTTCATCGGCCTGTCGGCCCACACGTTGCTGCGCAGCTTCGGCCCGAAGACCGAAGTCGTGCGCGACGGCACCGTCGTCGAGACACACGAAGGCGACCCGCTCGAATTCATCACCGCGTTCCAGGCGCGTTTCAAGGTCGCGCTGCGCCCGGGCATGCCGCGTTTCTGCGGTGGCCTCGCCGGCTACTTCGGCTACGACGCCGTGCGCTACATTGAGAAGAAGCTCGCGCACACCACGCCGCGCGACGATCTGAACCTGCCGGACATCCAGTTGCTGCTCACGGAAGAACTCGCCGTGATCGACAACCTCACCGGCAAGCTCTACCTCATCATCTACGCCGACCCCACGCAGCCGGAAGCCTATTCGAAGGCGCGTCTGCGTCTGCGCGAACTGCGCGCCCGCCTGAAAGCACCGGTCGACGCCCCGGTCACCTCGGGCAGCGTGCGCACCGAAACCTTCCGCGAATTCGCGAAGCCGGACTATCTGGCTGCCGTCGCCAAGGCCAAGGAAGCCATCGAGGCCGGCGAACTGATGCAGGTGCAGGTCGGCCAGCGTCTCATCAAGCCGTATCGCGACGCCCCGCTCTCGCTCTACCGCGCGCTGCGCTCGCTCAATCCGTCGCCGTACATGTACTTCTACAACTTCGGCGATTTCCAGGTCGTGGGCGCGTCGCCGGAGATCCTCGTGCGTCAGGAGCGTCGTCAGACGCCGGACGGCGAGCATGAAATCGTGACGATTCGTCCGCTGGCCGGTACGCGTCCGCGCGGCGCCACGCCGGAGCGCGACGCAGAGCTGGCGAAGGAATTGCTTGGCGATCCGAAGGAAATTGCCGAGCACGTGATGCTGATCGATCTGGCGCGCAACGACGTGGGCCGCATCGCACAGACCGGCACCGTCGAAGTCACCGACAAGATGATCATCGAGAAGTACTCGCACGTGCAGCACATCGTCAGCTCGGTCGAAGGTCGCCTGCAACCCGGCCTGTCGAACATCGACGTGCTGCGTGCCACCTTCCCGGCCGGCACGCTCACCGGCGCACCGAAGGTTCGCGCCATGGAGCTGATCGACGAACTCGAACCGGTCAAGCGCGGCCTGTACGGCGGTGCCGTCGGTTATCTGTCGTTCGGTGGGGAAATGGACGTGGCGATCGCGATTCGCACCGGCGTCGTCAAGGACGGCAACCTCTATGTGCAAGCCGCTGCCGGTATCGTTGCCGACTCGGTGCCCGAATCCGAATGGCAAGAGACGGAAAACAAGGCCCGCGCCGTGCTGCGCGCCGCCGAACAGGTGCAGGACGGACTCGACGCCGAGTACTGATCCACACGGTGCGTCGTTGTCCTTTGACGACAGACGCACCATTGCACCAATGTGAAGCGCATTGCGGTTTAGAGCGCAATCGCCTCACGTGGATTGCCAGCGAACCATGCCACATCATGAAAGGCCCCGAGTCGATGCTCTAGTCGATTCGGGGCCTTTCTTGATTTAGCACAACCGTTCGCTTTTTTCGTCTCCTCCGGTATACGCCGATTGACGTCACCCAAGATATAGTTAGGTGTCCGTCGGGAGGTCAAAGCTTCTATGGCGAAACCATGCAATCCACGTATGCGTTCCGGCGTCGCGAATATCCTTGCGATGCCCCCAACGTCCATCAGGTCCGTCAGGCTCATCAGGCCTGTGACCGTCGCGGCCGTGCTGACTGTCACGGTACTGAGCGGCTGTCTATCGATGGCGCCCACTTACGAGCGCCCTGCCGCCCCTGTCCCCAATGTGTGGACACCGGATGTCAGCGCCTCTCCCGCCACCGCTACCGCACAACCCGCATCCGCGCTCGACTGGCGTGAGTATTTTGCCGATCCACAGCTACGCAGCCTCATCGACACCGCGCTCGCCAACAACCGCGATCTGCGCGTGGCACTCGCCCGCGTCGAGCAGTCTCGTGCGGTGTATGGCATTCAGCGCGCCGATCTCTTTCCTGCATTGGGCGTCGGCGCCAGTGGCACACGTCAGCGTCTGCCCGGCGATCTGAGCCTCACCGGCAATTCCTACATCAGCAGTCAGTATCAGGTCGGCCTTGGTCTATCGACATGGGAGCTCGACTTCTGGGGCCGCATCCGCAACCTCAAGGATGCGGCGCTCGATGATTATCTGGCGTCCGATGCCTCTCGCCGCGCGCTCGAACTGAGTCTGATCTCACAAGTGGCGCAAACGTGGCTGAGTCTGCGTGAATTCGACGAACGTATTGCGCTCGCGCAACAGACCGTGGACAGCCGCGCAGAGTCGCTGCGGATTTTCACGCGACGCGAGCAAGTCGGCTCGACATCGAAGCTCGATCTCACCGAAGTCACCACGCTCTGGCAGCAGGCACGCGCGCTGGTGACGCAACTCGAACAGCAACGCGCCACGCAGGCGCACGCTTTGCAGGTACTCGTCGGCGTGCCGATCGACACCTCGCCGCAAGCGCTCGACCGCATGGCCGACGATGCCAGCCTGATGCGCGATCTGGAACCCGGCTTGCCGTCGTCGTTGCTGGAAGACCGCCCGGACATCATTGCGGCCGAGTATCAGTTGCGCGCCGCACACGCGAACATCGGCGCCGCGCGCGCAGCGTTCTTCCCGCAGATCACGCTGACCGGCTCCGTCGGCACCGCCAGCAGTGCCCTCGACGGTCTGTTCAAGGCCGGCAGCGCCGCGTGGACATTCACCCCGAGCATCAACATCCCGATCTTTCAGGGCGGACGTCTCGTGAACAACCTCGATCTGGCCGAAGCGCGCCGGGTCGAATCGGTCGCGAACTACGAGAAGACGATTCAGGGCGCGTTCCGCGATGTGGCCGACGCACTGAGCGCACGTCGCTGGCTGGCCGATCAGGTCACGATTCTGCAAGCGACGCAGGACGCGCAGGCCGAACGCGCACGTCTTGCCAAGCTGCGCTACGACCACGGCGCCGCAGCCTTCCTCGAAGTGCTCGACGCGCAACGCGATCTCCTCGCCATCGAACAACAAACGGTCCAGACGCGCCGCGCCTTGCTCTCCGCGCGCGTGTCGCTGTACACGGCGCTCGGCGGCGGCAGCCGCCTCATGCCCGCGGCCGACACCCCTGGTGGTGCGTTCGCCCGCACGCCACGGGTGATCGAGCCGGTCGCGCCGGTATTGCCAGCATCGCCCGCGACAGCGCCGACACAGACCGTCCAATAAATTCAAGAGGTCACAGAACATGACGCTTCCCAATACCAAAAAACTGATTCCCGCCCTGATCGTGCTCGTCGTGATCGGGCTGGCATGGTACGGATGGAAGACGTACAGCAACACCGGCCCCGGCGACGGTTTCGCCAGCGGCAACGGTCGCATCGAAGCGACCGAAGTCGATATCGCGACGAAGATGGCTGGGCGCGTCGAAGCCATCTACGTGCGCGAGGGTGACTTCGTGAAGGCCGGTCAGGTGCTCGCCAAGATGCAGATCGACACGCTCTCCGCGCAACGCGACGAAGCCCGCGCCCAGTATCAACAGGCCGTGACCAACGTCGCGGCGATTCAGGCTCAGGCCGCCGCGCGCCTGTCGGACAAAGCCACCGCCGAGGCCAACGTCGCCGCACGCGAAGCCGAACTCGACGCCGCCCAGCGACGTCTCTCCCGCTCGGAAACGCTCTCGAAAGAAGGCGCCTCATCGGTGCAGGAACTGGACGACGATCGCGCCCGCGTGCGCAGCACTCGCGCGGCCGTAACGGCCGCTCGCGCGCAAGTCGCCGCCGCGCAATCGGCCGTCGAAGCGGCCAACGCGCAGGTCACCGGTTCGAAGTCGACGGTCGAGGCCGCGCAGGCCACCATCAACCGCATCGAGGCCGACATCACCGACAGCGAACTGAAAGCCCCGCGCGACGGGCGCGTGCAGTATCGCGTCGCGCAACCGGGGGAGGTGCTCGCTGCTGGCGGCAAAGTGCTCAACCTCGTCGACCTGTCGGATGTGTACATGACGTTCTTCCTGCCCGAAGCCGTCGCAGGCCGCCTCGCAATGGGCGCCGAGGCCCGCATCGTGCTCGACGCCGCACCGCAGTTCGTGATCCCGGCCAGCATCTCGTTCGTCTCCAGCACGGCGCAATTCACGCCGAAGACGGTCGAGACGGAGAGCGAGCGTCAGAAGCTGATGTTCCGCGTGCGCGCGCAGATCGCACCCGAATTACTGCAACAGCATCTGAAGCTCGTGAAGACCGGCCTGCCCGGTGTGGCATGGGTCAAAACCGACAGCAAGGCCGAATGGCCGGCCCAGTTGCAGACGAAGCTACCGCAGTGAGTCCCGCATCATGACGGCGACCTCCCCTCCTCCCGATCGCAACGCCGCGCCGCCTGTCGTGCATGTGGTCGACGTCACGCTGACGTATGGCCGCAAGACGATCGCGCTCGACAACGTCTCGATCGACATTCCGGCGAACTGCATGGTCGGCCTGATCGGGCCGGACGGTGTCGGCAAGTCGACGCTGCTCTCGCTGATCGCCGGCGCGCGTGCCGTGCAGACGGGTGCCGTCGAGGCGTTGGGCGGCGACATGGCGAGCAAGGCGCACCGCGACCTCGTGTGTCCGCGCATCGCCTACATGCCGCAGGGACTGGGCAAGAACCTCTATCCGACGCTCTCCGTCGAAGAAAACCTGCAATTCTTCGCGCGTTTGTTCGGTCACGACGCCGCCGAGCGACGCCGTCGCATCGACGACCTCACACGCAGCACCGGACTTCACCCGTTCCTTGATCGTCCGGCGGGCAAGCTCTCGGGCGGCATGAAGCAAAAGCTCGGCCTGTGCTGCGCGCTGATCCACGACCCGGACCTGCTGATTCTCGACGAGCCCACCACCGGCGTGGACCCGCTCGCCCGCGCGCAATTCTGGGATCTGATCGCGCGCATCCGGCGCGAACGGCCGGGCATGAGCGTGATCGTCGCCACGGCGTACATGGACGAAGCGCAGCGCTTTGACTGGCTCGTCGCCATGGACGCGGGCAAGGTGCTCGCCACCGGCACGCCGGCCCAACTGCTTGAGCGCACCGGACGCGACAACCTCGAAGCGGCCTTCATCGACCTGCTGCCAGACGAGAAGAAGCGCGGCTACGAGCCGGTCGTGATCCCGCCGCTGCACATCGACGAACACACGGAGATCGCCATCGAAGCCAGGGGGCTGACGATGCGCTTCGGCGATTTCGTCGCCGTCGATCACGTGGACTTCCGCATTCGTCGCGGCGAGATCTTCGGCTTCCTCGGCTCGAACGGCTGCGGCAAGTCGACCACGATGAAGATGCTCACCGGCCTGCTTCAGGCCAGCGAAGGGCAAGCGTGGCTGTTCGGGCACGAGGTCGATCCGAAGGACATCGACACCCGGCGCCGCGTGGGCTACATGTCGCAGGCGTTCTCGCTCTATACCGAACTGACGGTGCACCAGAACCTCGTGCTGCATGCGCGTCTGTTCCACGTGCCGGAAGCGGAGGTCGAATCGCGTGTCGCGGAGATGGTGCAGCGCTTCGATCTCGCGGAGGTCGTGAGCTCGCTGCCCGACAGCATTCCGCTCGGCATGCGCCAGCGCCTGTCGCTCGCGGTCGCGATGGTGCACAAGCCCGAACTGCTGATTCTCGACGAGCCGACCTCGGGCGTCGATCCGGTGGCGCGCGACAACTTCTGGCGTCTGCTGGTCGAGCTCTCACGTCGTGACCGTGTGACGATCTTCATCTCCACCCACTTCATGAACGAGGCCGACCGTTGCGACCGCATCTCGCTGATGCACGCCGGCCGTGTACTCGTTTCCGATCCGCCCGCGAAGATCACGCGAGACAAGGGTGCCGGCACACTCGAACAAGCGTTCATCGAATACCTCGTGGAAGCGGGCGGCGGAACGCCCGAAGCGCCGGAGACGCCCAAATCGGAAGCCCCGCCGGTCGAAGCGGCACACGCGAAACACAAGGGGTTCTCGCTCAGCCGCATGATCAGCTACCTCTGGCGCGAGACGCTGGAGTTGCAGCGAGACCCGGTGCGCGCCACGCTCGCGCTCGTCGGCTCGCTCGTGCTCATGCTGGTAATGGGCTACGGCATCAGCATGGACGTGGAAGACCTGCGTTACGCCGTGCTCGATCGCGACCAGACAACCCTGAGCCAGAACTACGCGCTGAACATCGCCGGCTCGCGTTACTTCATCGAACAACCGCCTATCACCGATTACGACGACATGGACCGTCGGCTACGCGACGGCGAACTGGCGCTGGCGATCGAAATCCCGCCGGGCTTTGCGCGCGACGTCTCGCGCGGCAAAGCCGTGCAGATCGGTGCCTGGATCGACGGCGCCATGCCGATGCGTGCGGAAACCGTGCAAGGCTACGTGCAGGGGATGCATCAGAACTGGCTGGCCGATCAGTCGTTGCGACGGCTCGGCGTGAGGCCCACGGCGTCGCTCGACATCGAGACACGCTATCGCTACAACCCCGACGTCAAGAGTCTGCCGGCGATGGTCCCGGCCGTGATCCCGCTGCTCCTGCTCATGCTGCCCGCCATGCTCACCGCGCTGTCCGTCGTGCGCGAGAAGGAGCTGGGGTCGATCCTGAACCTGTACGTCACGCCCGTCACGCGCACGGAATTCCTGATCGGCAAGCAGATTCCGTATGTCGCGCTCGCGATGCTCAACTTCCTGCTCATGGCGCTGATCGCCGTGACGCTGTTCGGCGTTCCCATCAAGGGGAGCTTCTTGACGCTGATCACCGCCGTCTTCATTTTCAACGTGGTCGCCACCGGCATTGGCCTGCTCGCGTCCACCTTTACCCGCAGCCAGATCGCGGCCCTGTTCTTCACGATGATCGGCACGATGATTCCGGCGATCCAGTTCTCCGGGATGATCACGCCGGTGCCGTCGATGGAGGGCTCGGGC
This sequence comes from Pandoraea sp. LA3, assembly GCF_022696215.1. Taxonomy (NCBI): domain Bacteria; kingdom Pseudomonadati; phylum Pseudomonadota; class Betaproteobacteria; order Burkholderiales; family Burkholderiaceae; genus Pandoraea; species Pandoraea sp. LA3. Next base: position 20,937 of record NZ_PTPY01000026.1, read on the forward strand.
CGGTTCATCGGCGAGATCTATCCGGCGACTTACATGCTGATCATCAGCCGGGGCGTCTTCAACAAGGCGCTCGGCTTCGGCGATCTCGGCAACGCCTTCTGGCCGATGCTCATCGCCGTGCCCGTGATTCTGGGCGCCACGATCCTGCTGCTCAAGAAACAGGACAAGTGATGGCCAGCCCGAGCACACCGCAAGTGGAATCGCCCACCCCGCCTGATTCGCCACCAACGCCACCGTCAACGGCGAGCGTCGCGCCACCGCGCCGCAAACATCCGTGGTTGCGACATCTCGCGAACATCTACCGGCTCGGCGTGAAGGAGTTGTGGAGTCTCGTGCGCGATCCGATGATGCTCGTGCTCATCATCTACACGTTCACGGCGTCGGTATATTCGGCCGCCACCGCGCAGCCCGACACGCTGCATCTGGCGCCCATAGCGATCGTCGACGAAGACGTCTCGCCGCTCTCGCAGCGCATCGTCTCGGCGTTCTATCCGCCGCAGTTCACCACGCCGCAAATGATCACGGCAGACGCCGTCGACCGGGGCATGGACGCGGGCGCCTACACGTTCGCGCTCAACATTCCGCCGAATTTCCAGCGCGACGTTCTGGCCGGACGCGCCGCCGAAGTGCAGCTCAACGTCGACGCCACGCGCATGAGTCAGGCCTTCTCCGGCAGTGGTTACGTGCAGCAGATCGTATCGTCTGAGGTGCGCGAATTCCTTCAGCGATACCGGGCGACGCCCGAGTTGCCCGTCGATCTCGCGCTGCGCGTGCGCTTCAATCCGACGCTGGAGCGCGCGTGGTTCGGCTCGCTCATGCAGATCATCAACAACATCACCATGTTGTCGATCATTCTCACCGGTGCGGCGCTCATTCGTGAGCGCGAGCACGGCACCATCGAGCACTTGCTCGTCATGCCGGTGACACCGACCGAGATCATGCTGGCGAAAGTCTGGTCGATGGGACTGGTGGTGCTGATCGCTGCGGCGATGTCGTTATGGCTGATCGTGAGCGGCGCGCTGCACGTGCCGATAGGCGGCTCGGTGGCCCTGTTCCTGCTCGGCGCGACGTTGCATCTGTTTGCGACCACGTCGATGGGGATTTTTCTCGCCACGCTGGCGCGCTCGATGCCGCAGTTCGGCATGTTGCTGATTCTGGTGCTGCTGCCGCTGCAAATGCTCTCCGGCGGGAACACACCGCGCGAGAGCATGCCGAAGCTGGTGCAGGACGTGATGCTCGCCGCGCCCACGACGCACTTCGTCGAGTTGGGTCAGGCAATTCTGTTCCGTGGCGCCGGGATCGGCGTCGTGTGGGTGCAGTTCCTGGCGCTCGCCGTCATCGGCGCCGTGTTCTTCACCGTCTCGCTGCGGCGCTTTCGCCGCACGCTCAGTTCGATGGCGTAGCGTCTCATTGCGTCTGCCGCGCGCAGGGGATTGGCCGGGTTCCGGCGCATCCGGCGATTCCCCGCCCGGCGCTTGCAGCACTCGCGATCTTTGCGGCGTTCGCCCACCCCGTCATGCCGGATTTGTGAGGTCATTGCCATGCCCGCCAAGTCGTCAGCCCCGTCCGCCTCGTCAGCCTCGTCAACCTCGTCAGCCGCACTCGAACGCAACGCTTCGCGTCGCGCCACCGCCAGTACCACCGCTACCGCCGCTACTGCCTCAAGCATCGGCAACACCCCGTGGCTCGCGGCCAATCCGTGGCTGAACCACCTGCCGTGGATGGCCGCTGCCGCCGAGTACGCCGTCGATGCCTGGCAGCGCAGCGTCCTGTTCGCGGATGTCATGCGCCAGCGCGGCAATCAGTATCAGGAACACCTGGCCGAGTCGGCTCCCAACGTGCTCGACTTCGCCTCGGAAGTGATTCTCGACGGGCATGAACTGCCGCGCCCCTGCAACTACAGCCTGATGCGCATCGTGCCGCCCAAAGACACGCCCACGCTGCCCAACGCACGTCCGTTCGTGGTTGTCGATCCGCGCGCCGGGCACGGCCCGGGCATCGGCGGCTTCAAGCCCGACAGCGAGATCGGCGCCGCCCTGCGCGCCGGACATCCCTGCTATTTCGTCGGCTTTCTGCCCGACCCCGTGCCGGGGCAAACGGTGGAAGACGTCATGCGAGCGGAAGCGGCCTTCCTGGAGAAGGTGATTTCGCTGCACCCGGAGAGCGCGGGCAAACCGGCGGTGATCGGCAACTGTCAGGCGGGGTGGCAGATTTTGATGACCGCCGCGATGCGACCGGAACTGTTCGGTCCGATCATCGTAGCGGGCGCGCCGCTGTCTTACTGGGCCGGCTGGCGCGGACGCAACCCCATGCGCTATTCGGGCGGCCTGCTCGGCGGCAGTTGGCTCACTGCGCTCACGAGCGATCTGGGCGACGGCCGCTTCGACGGCGCGTGGCTCGTCGAGAACTTCGAAAACCTCGATCCGGCGAACACACTGTGGCGCAAGAAGTATCACCTGTATGCCAACGTCGACACCGAAGCGCCGCGCTATCTCGGCTTCGAAAAGTATTGGGGCGGCCATGTCTTCCTGAACGCGCAGGAGATGCAGTACATCGTCGACAATCTTTTCGTGGGCAACCGGCTCACGAGCGCGGAGCTGATCACGAGCGACGGCATCCGGCTCGACCTGCGCAACATTCGCTCGCCCATCGTCGTGTTCTGCTCCTACGGCGACAACATCACGCCACCGCCGCAAGCCCTCGGCTTCGTCACCGACATGTATCGCAACGATGCGGAAGTCCTCAGTCACGACCAGACCATCGTGTACGCAACGCATGACAGCATCGGACACCTCGGCATCTTCGTCTCGGGTAGTACGGGCCGCAAGGAGCACCGCAAGTTCGTCAACAACATCGATCTGATCGACGTGCTGCCCGCCGGCATCTATCAGGCGCAGATCGCCGACAAGACCGACGACACGCTGCACGGCGAACTGGCGGACGGCGACTACGTGATGTCGATCCAGCGGCGCAGCGTCGACGATGTCCGCGCCATCGTGCAACCGGATACGGAGAGCGATAAGCGGTTTGCCGCGGTAGCGCATCTGTCCGACATCCACCTCGGGCTTTACCGCAGCCTCGTCCAGCCGTGGGTGCGCGCCATGGTGACGCCGACCTCGGCTTACTGGATGCGGGTGCTGCATCCGCTGCGCGTGAGCTATGAGCTGTGGTCGGATCGCAATCCGTTCGCGGTGCCGTTTGCGGACAAGGCCGAGCGTGTGCGGGACGCGCGCCATCCCGTATCTCCCGAGAATCCGTTCCTCGCACTGGAGACGGCGGTATCTAGCGCCATCGAACAGTCGCTGAACTTCTATCGCGACGTGCGCGACGACGGTTACGAGAAGGCGTTCGAGCTGATCTACGGGCAACCGTGGGTGCAGGCGCTGGCGGGCCTGCATGGCAGCGACGGCACGGCAGTGCGCGTGCATCCGGGCACATCGCCGGAGCACGTGGCGTTCGTGAAGGAAGCACTGGCGCTGCGGCGTCACGAACTGCATCAGGGCGGCGTGCTCGAAGCCGGTATACGCGCGCTGCTCTGGGTGCACCGTCTGCATGGCGAGGCGGACGAACGTCAGTTCAACCTCGCGCGGTCGTTGCCGCGCGGCGACGCGCAGATATCCATCGAGCGTTTCCGAGAGATCATCCGCCGTCAGGCCGGGTTGCTGCGCATGGCGCCCGATGCCGCGATGGAAGCGATTCCGGGGATGCTCGCGCAGGCGTCACCCGAGCACATCCGTCTGGTGGCGAAGGCCGTGCGGGATCTGAGTTTCGCCGTGCCGTTGCAGGATGGCGAGCAAAGCGATCTGGAACGCGTGCTGGACGTGTTCGAGCACGCGGCGCAGAAGCGGGAAGCGGAAACGGGGGTAACCACGAAGACGCGCACGAAGCCGCACACGAAGCCCCGCGCGACGCGGGGTGCGGCAAGCCGCGAAGCTTCGGCGACCGCGACGCCTCCCGCGAGGAAAACCGCAAGTGCCACGAAAACGGCAGGGCCGAAGCGGGCGGCGAAGGCGAAGTCCACGACCTGAATGCCTGAATGCGGCGTGATGGCGGCCGTCCCGTCGCCGCCGTCACGTCACCTCATCCGCCCGTTGGCACATACAACCTTGCCAGTAAGCCGCCTCCCTCACGTGGCGTGAACTCCAGCGTCGCATCGAATCGTCTCGCGATGGCTTGCACGATGGAGATACCCAACCCCGCGCCCTCGCCCCGCTTGCGCCCCTGATCCCCGCGCCAGAATCGCTGCCCGAGCCTGAGCGTCTGCTCGGGGGCGAGCCCCGGCCCCCGGTCGCCCACTTCGATGCAGTAGCGACGGTGGACCTCGTCGGCGTGCACCGTCAACGTGATTTCGCTGCCTTCGGGCGAGTACCGCATGGCGTTGTCCACGATGTTTCTGAGCGCCGTGCCGAGCATCGAGCGCGGCAACGCCGAGCCGCTGTCCACACCCGCCATCCGGAAGACGAAACGATCCGTCTCCCCCCACTCGCTGAGCACGTCGTCGATCACGCTGCCGACCGACTCGCACTTGTCGTGCGCGTGCACCGGCGCTTCGGTCTGCGCGAGCGTCATCAATTGATCCAGCGTATGGCGCAGCCGTCGCACCCCCGCACTCGCCTGTTGCAGCGCCAGCTTCGAAGCATGCCCTTGCGTCATCTCCGCCACCTGCAAGTGCGTGTCGACGGCGGTGAGCGGGGTGCGTAGTTCGTGCGCGGCGCCATCGGTGAACGCACGCTGTCCCGCCAGCGTCGTCGCCAGACGATCCAGCCACCCGTTCAATGCCGTGACGACCGGCTTCAGTTCGGTCGGTGCCTGCCCGATATCCACGGGCGTCGTATCGTCGGTGCGCTTGTGCCTGAGCGCGACACGCAACGCGTTCAACGGCTGGAGCCCGCGTCCGATGCCGATCCACAGCGCGAGCAGACCGCCCACGACCGCGATCAGGAACGGCACGCCAGCAGCACGCAGCATGTCGCGCGTGAGCACGGCGCGCCGGTCGACGAGATCCGCCGTCATGACCTGATAGCCGCCCGCGTCCTGCAACACGTAGATGCGCCACTGGCGACCATCGATCTCGCGTGTGCTGAAGCCGGTCGGTAGCGAAAGCGACGACGATTGCGGGCCGCCGTCGGTATGCGCCAGCACCGCGCCCTGTAACGAACGGATTTCGCAGGCAATACCGTCGCCCGCTCCCGCACGGATCACGTCGCCCCAGTCCCGGCCTTCGGTATGCGGCGAGAACGCGGCACGCGCCATCAGTCCCGAGACCATCGTCGCCGACATCGCGAGACGTTCGTCGAGCGCATCGTCGAGGCTCGCGCGCACGCCGCGCATCATCCAGCCCGCTGCCGCCATCCACAGCACGATCAGCGCCACCCCGGCGATCAGTACCGCCCTTAGCCGAAGACTCATGACAAGCTCCATCCCAGCCGGTAGCCGAGGCCGCGCGCGGTCTGGATCGCGTCGCCGCCGAGCTTGCGGCGCACATTGTGAATGTGAACGTTCAGCACGTTGCTGTTGACGCGCTCCGTCATGCCGTACAAGCGCACGTGCAACATGTCGGGCGACAGCCAGCGGCCCCGGGTACTGGCGAGATAGGCGAGCAGGTCGACTTCGCGGCGGGAGAGTTCGACGGGCGCGCCGTCGAGCCACGCGAGGCCGCTCGCCGGATCAAGACGCAGGGGACCCGCTTCGATGACGTGCGCCGCGCGACCCTGCGTACGGCGCACCAATGCATGCAGACGCGCCGCCAGTTCACGCAGATCGAATGGCTTGACCATGTAGTCGTCGGCCCCGGCATTGAGACCGGCGATGCGATGCTCGATGCCGTCGCGCGCAGTGAGAATGAGTACCGGGACATCCGGCTCCACGGCGCGCACGCTGGCGATGATGTCGAGACCGTCGCCGTCGGGCAGGCCGAGGTCGAGCACGAGCGCGTCGAACGTGTTTTCCGCATGCGCTGCGATGGCCGCCTCGCCACAGACACTCGCCTCGACGTGAATTCCCAAAGTCGCGAGGCCGGCAACGATGCCGCTCGCGATCAGAGAATCGTCCTCTACCAACAGTACTCGCATGGATTCACGCCTCTCGTCGGCCGCTTTGCGACCTTTTGTCAGCACCGCGACATGTTACGTATTTCGTGTATTCGGGGGATACGGCGTTTCGCACCGGGCCGCCCGTTAACTCTCAGTTAATCGTCCTCCGCCACGCTCTGTCTCGCTTCGACTGTTTAGGGAGGACAGATTGTTTCGTCGAATCGTTTTCATCTTTGTGATTTTGCTCGGCGCGCTCGGTGCGCTTCGCGTCACGCCAGCCACTGCCGCTTTTCCGTGGCAGTCCGGCACGCAGGTGCTAGAAGCGTCGCAGGTGCTGCGTCTCGATGCACCAAGGTACGAAGATGGTGGCATCTCCATTGGCAGCCGCATTGCTAAGGATCACTACGTTTATCGTCATTCGCTGCGCGTGGAGGATGCCCATGGCAAGCCCGTCGCGTTCACGCTCTCCGACGGCAAGCCACACACCGACGAGTTCTTCGGAAAATCGGAGATCTACTATGACGACGATCTGCGGCTGAAGTTGCCGGCGCAGACGTCGGACTATGTCGTGCTTCATTGGCAAGGCTGCGCGCAGGCAGGGATCTGCTATCCGCCGCAGACCTTCCGGATACCGTTGCCCAAAGCCGTCCCGTCGACAGGTTCAGGTGACGCCTCGCAGGCGCTCGTCAAGACGGAGGCAGCGGTCGAGTCGGCCGCATCGTTCCCGTCGTCCGGTGCGCTCTCGGCACACGACACCCCCGAAGCCGATGCCGATGCCGATACGACGGCGGCTGCCGTGGCGGCGTCCACGGCCACGACCGCAGCGGCGGCGGCCGCCGCGCTGGACGACGACACCCACGCCGAGTCGCTGGCGGCCGATCAGGAAACGGCGCGTCAGCTCGCGACGCTCGACCCCATTGCCGCCAAGCTGCTGTTCTTCGGTCTCGGATTGATGCTGGCTTTCACGCCATGCGTGCTGCCGATGATCCCCATCGTCTCGACCATGATCGTGGGTAATCGCCCCTCGCCGGTGCGCGCGTTGGGGCTCTCGTCGGTATACGTCGTGGCGATGGCCCTCACGTACGCCAGCGTTGGCGTGGCCGCCGCGCTCGCGGGGGCCAATCTGCAAGCGACGCTGCAATCGCCCTGGCTGCTCACGGCCTTCGCGGCGCTGTTTCTGGTGCTGGCGGCGTCGTTGTTCGGTCTGTTCGAGATTCGCCTGCCGTCGTTCATCGTGAACCGGCTCGACGCCGCCGGACGCCACCGCCCGGGCGGCAGTCTCGTGAGCGCCGCCGCGCTGGGCTTTCTCTCGGCGTTGCTCGTCGGTCCCTGCATGACGGCGCCGCTCGCGGGCGCGCTGCTCTACATCGGCCAGACCGGCAACGCGTGGATGGGAGGCGGTGCACTCTTCGCGATGGGGCTCGGTATGGGCATGCCGTTGCTGGCCATCGCGCTGTTCGGCGCGCGCATTCTGCCGCGCCCCGGGCCGTGGATGGTGCGCGTGCGCATCGCGTTCGCTTACGTCATGGTCGGCATGGCCGTCATGATGCTGAACCGCTTTCTGCCGGGGGCCGTCGGTCTGGCGCTGTGGGGTTCGCTCGGCCTTGGGCTGGCCGTCGGTCTCGCGGGCTGGGCTTGGACGATCCGTGGCAAGACGGCGTGCTGGGCATTGGTCTTCCTTGGCATGCTGACCGGCCTCTGGTCCGTGATGGTGCTCGTGGGCGCCGCGTCGGGCAGCGACTCGTTCGTGCGGCCGCTGGCGCAGGTGAGACCCGCCGGATACGCTGCCGACGGTATCAGTGCCAGCCCCCTTGCCGGTCAGCACACCGGGGCGGTCGAGTACGTCGGGGTCAAGTCCGTGCAGGACGTCGATGCCCGCATCGCGCAGGCAGCCGCACAGGGGCAATGGACCCTCATCGACTTCTATGCCGACTGGTGCGTGAGTTGCCACGTCATCGAACGAAACGTCTTCGCTAATCCGGCGGTGTCGGCGCGTCTGGCGCAGATGCAGGTGCTCCGCCCGGACGTGACGAAGAACGACGCCACCGATCAGGCGTTGATGAAGCGCTGGGGCGTGTTGGGCCCGCCCACGCTCATCCTCATCGATGCGACGGGCCAGGAAGTGCGTGAGCACCGCATGGTCGGCGAGATGAGCGTGGACACGTTCCTGAGCCGTCTCGATGCGGCGCAGCGCGCGAACCCGGCGCAGGCGTCATGATCGGCATCGGTCCCTTCCCGATGAAGACCGCAGCCGTGATAACCGCGGCGGTGCTCGCGTGGATCGTCGCGCGATATGCGCTGCGCGCCAACGACGTCACTTCGCGGCGCGCGGGTGCCAGCGTACTGCTCGACGCGCTGGCCGTCGGTCTGTTCGCCGCGCGGGCGGTGTACGTGGTGCGCTGGTGGCCGGACTACGCGGTATCGCCGGCGTCGATGATCGCACTCGGCGACGGCGGCTTCGATGTCTGGGCCGGTGTCGGCACCGCGTTCGCGTGGGCACTCTGGCGCACACGCCGACACCGGACACAGCGACGACCGATGGTCGCCGGCATGGCGGCCGGACTGGCGATCTGGGGTGTCATGCACGTCGGCCTGACGTTCATGCTGCGCGAAGCGCCGCCGTTACCTGCCCTGACACTCACGGACGTCGCGGGTCGACCGGTGTCGCTGGATACGCATCGCGGCCAACCCATCGTCATGAATCTCTGGGCGAGCTGGTGTCCGCCCTGCCGCCGCGAAATGCCGGTACTGGCGCAGGCCCAGGCGGACTATCCGGACGTGCGCTTCCTGATGATCAATCAGGGCGAGACGGCGAACACGGTCGAGGCGTTCGTGACGTCGCAGGGCCTCACGTTCGATCATCTGTTGCTCGATCCCGAGTCGCAGGCCATGCGAGCGGTCGAGACGCGCGCGCTTCCCACCACGCTGTACTTCGATGCCCACGGCCGTCTGGTCGACGCCCATCTGGGCGCACTCACCGCCGCGCGTCTGCGCGACGCGCTGGACGACCTGCGCCGGCAAACATCCCGATCCGCCCCACCTGCCGCTGTTTCCACATCTCAGGCGTCTCCGGCGTCGTCCCCATCCAAGGAGTAACCCATGTCGGTTCGCAAGACTCTCGCTTTCATTGCCGGCCCCTCGCTTGCCGGACTCATCGCGCTCGGCTTCCCGACGACCGGCATGTCGGCCGATACGGCCGCTGCCGCCCCCGCTGCGACAGTCGCCACGCCCGGCGCAACGCCGAAGCCCGCCATATTGCAGGCGCTGGAGCGCGAAGGCGTAACGGCGCTGCAACCGTTCGATACGGGAGTCAAGGACCTGAGCGGCTTCGCGGGCCTTGCCGGTCAGCAGCCCATGGCCGTCTATTTGCTCCCGGACGGCAACGGCATCGTCGGCACCCGCATCGGCGCAGACGCCAGGCCGCTGGACGTCGAACGGGTCACGAAGCTCATCGAGAAGCCGCTGGGCGACGCGGTCTGGTCGAAGCTCTCGTCGTCTCACTGGGTGCAGGACGGCAAGAAGGACGCGCCGCGCATCGTCTACACGTTCAGCGACCCGAACTGCCCCTACTGCAACCGCTTCTGGGAATCGGCACGTCCGTGGGTCGATGCCGGCAAAGTGCAGTTGAGGCACGTGCTCGTGGGCGTGATCAAGGCGGATAGCGTGACGAAGGCGGCGGCCATTTTCGGTGCGCCGAATCCGTCGGCGGCACTCACGCAGAACGAGCAGAAATTCAGGCAGGGCGGGATCAAACCGGCTCGCGATGTCACGAAAGCCATCGCGCAGAAGCTGGAAGCCAATCAGAGGCTCATGGCCGAACTCGGTTTCCGTGGCACGCCCGGTATCGTCTATCGCAACGACAAGGGGATCGTGGAACGCGCCAACGGCATGCCGCCGCCCGACGCGCTCACCACCGTTCTCGGCGCGCGCTGAGCACGCCCCGAGACGGTCCCGGGGCGGCCCATCGCGGGTCGCCCAAAGGCTTCGCGTCGGTCGGGCGACGTAGCAGAATCGTCGAACGATCGACGCCGTCAGGCGCAAATTCTTGCAGAAAACGCGCGGATGGCGCATGAAACACGTCGAATGGCCGCTTTTTGCGACACCCGCCCACGACCCGGCGCAGATGCTGCTACAATCGCCTCACTATGAAGTCGCATCAGTCTTCCTCCCTCCTCTGGTCGCCCCTGACCGCTGCCCTGCGCTGGTGGCGGTAACCCGCCACGTCTATCTCATCCCCATAGCGCCCTCCCCCGCGGACCGCGAAGTCAATGTGGGGGCACGCTCAGGGGACACTCGCAAATTCCACGCGTTCGACAATCTTTGTCACCAGACGAACAGGGACCATCATGCTGCTGATGATCGACAACTACGACTCGTTTACCTACAACATCGTCCAGTACTTCGGTGAGCTGGGCGAAGACGTACGGGTCTTCCGCAACGACGAAATCACGCTCGACGACATCGCCGGGCTTGCCCCTGAACGCATTTGCCTCTCCCCCGGCCCGAGCTGCCCGGCCAATGCGGGCATCACCCTCGACGTGCTCAAGCGCTTCGCCGGCGAGATCCCGATTCTTGGCGTGTGCCTCGGCCATCAGGCCATCGGTGAAGCCTTCGGCGGGAATGTCGTTCGGGCGCAGCAGATCATGCATGGCAAGGTGAGCGAGATCGAAACCACGCAACAGGGCGTGTTCGCGAACCTGCCCAAGCGTTTCACCGTCACCCGGTACCACTCGCTCGCCATCGAGCGCGCGTCGCTGCCCGACTGCCTCGAAGTCACCGCCTGGACGGATGACGGCGAGATCATGGGCGTGCGTCACAAGACGCTCGACGTCGAAGGCGTGCAATTCCACCCCGAGTCGATTCTGTCGGAGCATGGCCATGCCGTGCTGCGCAACTTCCTGCAAGCTGCGCCGCGCAACGCCATCGCTGCCTGATGTCGCCCGCCGCCGTGTGTAGCGTCGTGTCTGCGGTCATGACGGAATCCATCCCTACCGACAGAGGAGAAGACAACCAATGATTACCCCGCAAGAAGCGCTTCAGCGCACCATCGAACACCGCGAAATCTTCCACGACGAGATGCTGCATCTGATGCGTCTCATCATGAAGGGCGAGATCTCGCCGGTCATGTCGGCCGCCATCATTACCGGCCTGCGCGTGAAGAAGGAAACCATCGGCGAGATCGCCGCTGCCGCACAGGTCATGCGCGAGTTCGCCAATCACGTCGATGCGCCGTCGGACGAGCATTTCGTCGACATCGTGGGCACTGGCGGCGATGTGTCGCACACGTTCAACATCTCCACGGCGTCGATGTTCGTTGCCGCCGGCGCAGGCGCGAAGGTCGCCAAGCACGGCAATCGCGGCGTCAGCTCGAAGTCCGGCAGCGCAGACGTGCTCGAAGCGCTGGGCGTGAACATCATGCTCAGCCCCGAGCAGGTTGCGCAGTGTCTGGGCGAGGTCGGCATCGGCTTCATGTTCGCGCCGAATCATCATCCGGCGATGAAGAACGTTGCGGCGATCCGCAAAGAGATGGGCGTGCGCACGATCTTCAACATTCTCGGGCCGCTCACCAACCCGGCGGGCGCACCGAATCAGCTCATGGGTGTGTTCCACCCGGATCTGGTCGGGATTCAGGTGCGCGTGATGGAGCGTCTCGGCGCGGAACACGTGCTCGTCGTCTACGGCAAAGATGGCATGGACGAAGTCTCGCTCGGTGCCGCCACGCTGGTTGGCGAACTGAAGGACGGCAAGGTCACGGAGTATGAGATTCACCCCGAGGACTTCGGCTTGCAGATGGTCAGTAACCGCAGCCTGAAGGTCGGCAGCGCGGAAGAATCGAAGACGATGCTCATCGAGGCGCTCGACAATACGCCGGGCGTCGCGCGCGAGATCGTGACGCTCAACGCCGGGACCGCACTGTATGCGGCCAATCGCGCAGCGACGATCGGCGACGGCATCAAGATGGCGCGCGAATCCATCGCGAGCGGTGCGGCGCGCGACAAGCTCCACGAATTCGTCACATTCACGCAACGCTTCAAGGCGTAAGTTTTCGCATGAAGCGCGGCGACGTCGCGCCTCATGCGCAAGAATCACGATGACGACGGACCACTCGCCCGCGAGCTCCGTCACTTTCAGTGGCACCGGAATATCCCTATGTCTACCGTTCTCGACAAGATCCTGGCCGTGAAGGCCGAAGAAGTCGCCGCCGCCAAGCGTGTGCGCGACCTCGCGAGCCTGCGCCGCGACGCCGAAGCGACCGTTGGCGACAGCGCACTTCGCACGCGCGACTTCGTGGGCGCCCTGCGCACGAAGATCGATGGCGGCCTGTCCGGCGTGATCGCCGAAATCAAGAAAGCCAGCCCGTCCAAGGGCGTGATTCGCGAAAACTTCGTGCCGCCGCAGATCGCCGAGTCGTATCAGCAAGGTGGCGCGGCCTGCCTATCGGTGTTGACCGACGTGCAGTTCTTTCAGGGCTCGGCAGAGTATCTGAGGGCGGCGCGCGCCGCCTGCGATCTGCCGGTGCTGCGCAAGGACTTCATGATCGACGCGTATCAGGTCTATGAAGCCCGCGACATGGGCGCCGATTGCATTCTGCTGATCGCCGCCGCGCTGGAGCTGTCGCAGATGCGCGATCTCGAAGCGCTCGCGCACGAGCTCGGCATGGCGGTGCTCGTCGAAGTGCACAACGGTCAGGAACTCGATGCCGGTCTGGAACTGCGCACGCCGCTGCTGGGCATCAACAACCGCAACCTGCACAACTTCGAAGTCACGCTCGACACCACCCTCGGCCTGCTCAAGCACATTCCGCAGGATCGTCTGGTCGTGACGGAGTCGGGTATCCTGTCGCGTGACGACGTGGTGCGCATGCGCGCAGCCAACGTCAACGCCTTTCTCGTCGGCGAAGCCTTCATGCGCGCGCCCGAGCCGGGCGATGCGCTCGCCACGCTGTTCGACATGCCCCGCTGATCGCCGATTCGTCTCGCAACGCGTCGCGCAGGCGCGTTCTGACGAGCGATGGCGCGGTGTCCTTCACTGGACACCGCCCGGCCTCCGGCGAGACGCGTCGCTTCTGCACGGGTGGCGACACCGGCTCGCCCGGCGTCCCCTTACAGGAGCGGCCCCATGGCCATCGAACGCGAACTCAAGCTTGCCCTTCCCGGCGACCTCCCCGCCCCGCGCGCCAACGCGCTGATTGCCCATCTCGACCGTCTGCCCGGCGCCGAAGCCCGTGGCGAGCGTCATCTCGTCAATCGTTATTTCGACACGCCGGACCTCGCGCTCGCCCGCGCCAAGGCCGCATTGCGTCTGCGTTACGTCGCGCGCGACGGTCATCCGGGACAATGGCTGCAAACGCTCAAGTCGGTCGGTGAGGCGCGCAACGGACTGCACGTGCGTCACGAGTGGGAGCAGGCCGTGCACGGCGAAGCGCTCGAACTCGCGCCATTGATCGCCGCGTGCGACATGCCGGCAACGGCCGCGTTATTGCGTGACGAAGGCACCAGGGTCGTGGCGCAGTTCGAGACGAATTTCGTGCGACGCCTGTGGCGCTACATCGCGGGCGACGGCACGACCGTGGAGATCGCGTTCGACCGTGGCGAAGTCGCGGTGGAGGCGGCAGGTGTGCGTCATACGGAACCGCTGATGGAAGTGGAACTGGAACTGCTCGACGCTCCCGACGACGACCGCAGCGCTCAGGGAGAACGCATCCTCAACGCGCTCGCGCAGGATCTGCGCGCGGTGCTGCCGGAACTGCACGCCGACGACGTGAGCAAGGCGCAGCGCGGCTATCGTCTGCGACAGAAGGTGCTGGGCGGCTGAGCGATACGCCGGTCCTGCCCGACTTTTCTCTGACGCACTTCCGACTTTTCCGACGTCGCACTCCTGCACATCCAACTGACTCGACGCATGGCATCACGCTCACGCAAGGCATCACCCTCCGCATCCGCGCACCCCGCGACGACCGCTAAGTCTCACGACGATCCGCAACGGTCGCTGTTCGACGCTGCCGACGATCTGGCACCCGCTGCTCCCACTGCTCCCACTGCACCCGCTACACCTGCGATGGCCGGGGACGGCGCGCGCGTGACCGGCATGACGGTCGGCGATTCCGACGTCGCAGGGCCACTGAAGGGGCACGTCGAGGATCAGTTCAAGGCGCTGCCCGACGCGTGGAAAGCGCTGGTGGCGCCGTTCGTGCAGAGCGATGCGTATGCACCGCTGTGCCGGTATGTCGACGCCGAAGTCGACGCCGGCAAGACGGTCTATCCGGCGGACATCTTTCACGCGCTGCGCATGACGTCGCCGAAGGACGTCAAGGTCGTCATCCTCGGACAGGACCCGTATCACGGCGACGATCACGGCATTGCGCAGGCGCACGGCATGGCCTTCTCCGTCCAGCGTGGCGTGCGTGTGCCGCCCTCGCTGCGCAACATCTACAAAGAGATCGAGCGGGATCTGGGCATTGCCCCGCCCGCGCATGGCAATCTCGACGCCTGGGCGAAGCAGGGGGTGCTGCTGCTGAACACGACGCTGACGGTGGAAGCGGGCAACGCCGCGAGCCACGCGAAGCCGTTCAGGAAAGGCGGATGGCAGGCGTGTACGGACACGTTGCTCTCAGGGCTGGCCGCACAACAGGGGCCGCTGGTGTTCCTGCTGTGGGGCAGTCATGCGCAAGCTAAAGCGCCGTTGCTCTCGGGCCACGGCCATCTGCTACTCGAAGCGCCGCACCCGTCGCCGCTGTCCGCCCATCGCGGCTTCCTCGGCTGCGGCCATTTCAGCGCCGCCAATGCGTTCCTCACGACACACGGCAAACCCCCGATCGACTGGCGACTGCCGGCGTAATCAGGGATTCAGCGCCTATTCGACCGCAAGGCGCTGTAGCCTGCCGCCCCGGGAAATGTATGTTTTGGCATACATTTCTACCGTTATCGGGTGTTTTTGTCTGTTTTAGCAGACATTTTTCACCTCAGACGCAGCCGCAACGAGCGTTTCGCCAATCAAAATATATTGTCGCGTACACGGTGTTAAGCGTTTACATGCAAATCGGCAGACATTAAACTCCCGGCCCGTAATGAGAATTCCTATCACTCTCATTACCAATAACTAAACCGTGCGTTGCCCGGCTGGGGAAGTGGCCGATGGCGACGCCATTGCCGGAAACACGTATGTCTACCGCTATTCAGACGCGCCAGCGTCTGCTCGCCACCGCCTGCGCGCTTGTCGTCGCCGGCAGCGTCACCACCCTTTCCGCTCACGCACAATCGTCTCAGGCAACGCCCGGCGCATCGCCGAGCGCCTCGGATGCCGCGGGCACGCCCGCGACCAACGGCAATGCCGCACCCGCGGTCGCCCTGCCGACCACGCAGGTGAACGACAGCGCCGTGCCGTCGCCGATGCAGATGAAAACGCTGCCGTCGTACAAGTTCGTCGCGCCCCTGCGCGATACGCCGCGCTCGATCACCGTCATTCCCGAAGAGCTGATCAAGCAGACGAACGCCACGACCTTCGCCGACGCACTCAAGACCGTGCCCGGCATCACCTTCCTCGGGGGTGACGCCGCCGCAAACCCGTCCGCCGACCGTCCGGTCATTCGCGGCTTCGAATCGCGCAACTCGATCTTCGTCGACGGCATGCGTGACTCCGGCGTGCAGAATCGCGAGACGTTCGACATCGAAAACATCAGCGTCATCAAGGGCCCCGACTCGGTCTACGCCGGACGTGGCGCCGTGGGCGGCAGTATCGACATCACCACCAAGACGCCGCGTCTCGAAGACTTCACGAACGCGAGCCTCGGCTTCGGTACCAACAGCTACAAACGCCTGACGTTGGACGTGAACCGTCAGGTCAACGACCAGACCGCCCTGCGCCTGAACGTGATGGGCCACGATGCCGATCAGGCCGGCCGCAACAACGTCTACAGCAAACGCTGGGGGATCGCGCCCTCGGTGGCATTCGGCCTGAACAGCCCGACCACCGTCACGGTCAGCTACTACCACCTGAATTCGTACGACATGCCGGACTTCAGCGCGCCGTTCCGCTCGGCGGGCGGTACGCCGGACGGCGGCTTCCAGCGCAATCAGTTCTACGGCCTGAACAATCGCGACTACCGTCGCGGCCAGACCGATACCGGCGAAATCAAGGTCGAGCACCGCATCAACGACACGTGGAAGATCAAGAACACCACGATGGTCGGACGCTCCACGCTCGATTATGTGGCCACCAACCCGCAGTTCCAGTCGGCCAGCTCGAACATCATTTCCCTGCAAGCCAAGAGCGGGAAGTACGCGACCAACAGCATCGCGAACCAGACCGAACTGACGGGCAAGGCGACGCTGTTCGGCTTCGAGCACACGCTGACCGGCGGCGTCGAATTCAGCAACGAGCAAAGCCGCTACGAGGGCTATCTCGTGCAGGACAGCGCGGGCAACAACATCCGTTCGGGCGGCCCGTGCTCGGTGGCATACAACTGCACGACCATCGGCAACTGGAACCCGGACAACCCCTGGACCGGCAACCTCGTGCTCAACGGCGACAAGAGCTTCCCCGGCGCCGCGACCAACACCCGCACGAACGTTGCATCGGCCTACCTGTTCGACAGCGTGAAGCTCTCCGAGCGCTGGCTCCTCAACGCCGGCGCGCGTTTCGACCGCTTCGACGTGCACGCCGTGCAGGCCGGTGCGCCGGATCTGAACAACCTCTCGAACCTCTTCAGCTTCCAGTTGGGCGTGGTCTACAAGGTCCTGCCGTCCCTGAGTCTGTATGCGTCGTACGGCACGTCGGCGAACCCGCCGGGGGCGAATAGCGGTCTGGGCGGCGGTACGGATCAGATCACCACGACGAACAACAACCTCGCGCCCGAACGCAGCCGCAATATCGAAGTCGGGGCGAAGTGGGACGTGATCGACCAGCGCCTGTCGCTCACCGCCGCACTGTTCCAGACCGACAAGACCAACGCTCGCGTGTCGGACGGCCTCGGCGGCACGATTAACGCCGGCAGCCAGCGCGTGCGCGGTGCCGAACTCGGCTGGGCCGGCAGCCTGACCAACCACTGGCGCGTGTTCGGCGGTTATTCGTACCTGAACGCGATCACGACCGACGCCGGTCCTGCGGCCGCACCGGGGTCGAGCGGCCTGCCGATGGTCATGGTGCCCAAGCACAACCTGACGCTGTGGACCGACTACGAAGTGATGCCGAAGCTCACGCTCGGCGCAGGCATGACACTCTCGAGCCTTACCTACGCGTCGGTATCGTCCACGGTGCGCAAGTGGACGCCGGGCTACGCACGCTTCGACGCCATGGCGACCTATCGCGTGTCGCGCACCGTCGATCTGCAACTGAACGTGCAGAACATCTTCGATAAGAAGTACTACGCGAGCGCCTACCCGATCTACGCCTCGTGGGCCCCGGGCCGTACCGCCATGCTGACGCTGAACTTCCATCAGTGACATTGCATTGAGAAATTAGTGAGGAGGCCTGTGCCAGCCCCGGTTGGCGCAGGCGCCCTTCGCGCTGTAGCGAAGCCTGATTTCAAACATCCGCTTCATTTCCCCCGCTTCATTGTCTGGCCGCTGTGCGCGTGCCATGATGGCGCCGCGCCACAGATTGGACACCGATCGAGTGTTCACACCGCGCATCACAACAATCAGAAGACGTTCGTCATAACGCAGTTTGCCTGTTCGTACGGGGGTTCGAGATGGCAAATCGGGGAGTCGCTGTCACCGCGTGTGCTGCCGCCACGCGGTCTTTTGTTGTCGTCCTGGCCATCGCCGCGCTTGCGGGATGTTCGGCCATCCAGTTCCGCAGTAAAGACACGCTGCAAAGCGCCGCCGATGGATTCGATGCGGCGGTCAAGGCGTCCGCAGGCGCTTTCGACACCGAACTGAAAGCCCGTCCGCGCGTGCGGCGCATCGAAGCCGTCGAATACTACGTGCAGACGCATCGGATCAAGCCGGGCGAAATTCGCATCTTCGATATCGACGCCGACGACCCGCTCGGCTCCTTCTCCCGCTTCGTTTGTGCCGGCACCGACGACTTCGTCCGCGAGCGCGCCGCCATAGCATTCGACACCGCGTACTCCGGTGGACTCAAGCAGGTGCTCGCCGAGGGCGATGACTCCATTGGCGGCCAATGGTCGAGATTCCAGGCACTTCGCAAACCCATCAAGGTGCCCGGCCTGCCCGACGGCACGATTCCCAAGAATGCCGTGAAGGCGTGCGCCGACGATCTCAAACAGCGATTGATCGCCTGGGATAAGGGACGTCCGTCGACCGAAGTGTCACCCGAAGTGGCTACTGCGGCGATACCGGCGGCAGTCGCGGCATACAAGGCGCTCGCTGCGCTGTTCCAGACGGGACTGACCGCCTACAACGACATGGCGGCGAAGGAGCGCTTCGGCAAGTACGTGAAGGAGTTCCACCCCAAGTTCGAGGAGGTGATGAACAACGACTTCAAGGAGTCGACCATCGCCAGCGCGTGGAATCGGCGTCAGATCGCCTCGCTGCAACGCCCGCTTGCAACCTTCCGCAAACTGCTGCTCACGCCCGCGGGCATCAAGGCCGCAGACGACGACATCCGCATCCGCGAACTTGGCATGCTCGCCAACGAGCAACTTGCGGAATACGACGCTCTGCATGCCAGCCCGTCGCCCGTGGAATTGCGCACCAAACTCGTCGACGCCGAAGCGCAGTTGGTCACGCTCGTGAACGACAAGCATGTGTCGATTTCGGATCTCGTGGAATTCTTCAAGGAACTCAAGGAAGACTTCGACAAGGCCAAGACGCAATATGCCGCAGCCGACGCGGCCGTGCGCGCCGTTCCGGAGGCCTGGAAACAATGAAACGAACCGCATTTTTGATCGTGGCGAGCACGCTGCTGGCGAGCTATGCCGTATCGGTCACCGCGCAGTCGCAGGCGATCAACACCGCCACGCCCGTCGTCACGCAGGCCTTGCAGGAAGCCGAGTCGCTTAACGTCCGAGCGCAGTTGAAACAGCAGGATCTGGCGCTGCAAAAAGAACAGGCCGCGTGGATGAGGAATGCCCAGTCGACGGCAGTCTCGGCGAAGGTGCAGGACATCGGACAGGCGCGGGACAACATTGCCGCCGCCACGCGCGCATTGAATGGCGACACGCCCATATCGCTTCAGGCGCTGAAGACAACGGCAGAAACCATTCGTGCCGTGACACGTCCCGTCTACGGTTTGTGCTCGGGCAGGCCGTGGGCGGACGACAAGATGACGGCCTGGAACAGCTGGCGCGACTACATCACCGACGTGGCGTCTCCACTCGTCACGGTCGCACGCAGTGTCGGCGTGATTTTCCAGTATTACCAGCCGACGTCTGACGCCAAACCGCAATACATGAGCGTCGGCGCGACCGCGTTCGTCGTGGGCAAGTCGCACATTCTGACGAATCGGCACGTACTGCAAAAGTACGCGTACATCGACAATCAGGGGAAGTGGCGGCTGTATGACAAGCAGTTGCTTCGCGTCTCGTTTCCGCTGGAGTATTCGAGTTGTACTGTGCGCACGCCGCCACATGATGTGCGCATCGTGGCCATCGAAGCGGTGGGTGAAGACGGGGAAAACAACGATTACGCGATCCTGCGCACCGAAGACAATGCGCTCCCGCCCGCAGCCCCGATGGCGCCGAACTTCAATCTGACCGAAGGCTCCCGTGTGGCCGTGATCGGCTATCCGGCACGTCCCGTGAGTTGTGCTGGGGCTGAAGCGGGTGAGGATTGTACTTACCTGTCGGATAAGCAGATCGACACGATGTTCAAGCTCCCGGACAGTCAGGTGCCCTTTCCGGCAGAGCGCATCGCGCCGGGCATGCTGCTCGTCAATCCCAGCCTCGATCCGCAGCAATTCTCGTATGACTCGTCGACTTGGGGGGGCAATTCAGGCTCGCCCATCGTGCGCCTGTCGGACGGCATGATCGTCGGGCTGCATTACGGCGGTGTGGGCGGCGATACGGAGAAAGCGACGTACAACAACGCCATCAAGATCGACCGCATCCGCAAGGCACTTGCCGACGCCGGTGTCACGCAGTGACTTACCCTTCCCCGTCGCACAGCGGGGCCAACGCCCCCATCGAGCCTTGCTGATAGCGACGCGTCAGCGCGACGAGGTCCGCCTCGTCGCGCGCGGCGAAGTTGCCGCGATACACCACCGGTTCTCCTAGCGGTTCACCGCCGGCGAGCACCAGCCGGGCACCACTGCGTCCGGCCAGTTGCCAGACGCCCGGGGGCAGCGACAACGCTTCGGTACCGCCGCCTTCCGCGCGCATCGCGTGGCCGGCGACTGCCGCTTCACCTTGCGCAATCAGCGCCACCCAGCGACGACCGTCGCAGGGAATCTCAAGCGTGCGCAACGCATCGGCCTGCCAGTCGAGTTGCAGCAACGTGACGCGCCCGTCAGGGTCGCGATCCTCGCGCGCCACCCGACGCTCACCCCACTGCCCGCAAATCAACGTCAGCTCGACGTCGCCCTCGCGCCAGTGCGGCATCGCTTCGGCACGCACTGACGTCTGCACCGGCGCGCCATGCGGATGACGTCCCGCGCGGTTGACGACCATCCGCACGCCGCGCACCGATGCCCGGGCACTTCCGGGCACCTCTTCATGCACCGTGCCGCAGTTGGTTTCGAGCCAGAGCAGATCGCCGGGGCGTACCGTGTCGTCGCCACCGTGGGCGTGACGGCAACGCAGCGAGGTCGTGGAATCGGGAAAGAGATATGTCGCCACCACACACCCGGCATGCGGATGCGCAGGAATACACGCGCCGTGACGACGGAAGATGTCGAGCGAGAGAAACGGATCCGTGTGCTCGACCTGATCGAAAACACCCGCTCCCGCGGCGGCCGCACATCGGCCGGGACGGGAGACGGGAAGCACGCGCGGGATGGCACTCGCGTCGGCAGACATCGCCGGACGCTTCGTCGGACGCGGATGCAGCGGCGTCGGATGGGCCATGGGGGACCTGCGCGTGCGGGAGACGATTTGAACGATTACAGCGCAGCGATGGCTTCGCGAGCGCCGGCGAAAGCGGCCGCAGCCGATTCCGGACCACGCGACAAGCCTTCGGCGAAGATGAACGTCACGTCCGTCATGCCGAGGAAGCCAAGAATCGTCTTGATGTACGGCGTCTGGCTGTCAGCCGGCGTGTCCTTGTAGTTGCCGCCACGGGCGAAAGCGACGATCACCTTCTTGCCCTGGATCAGGCCTTCCACGCTGCCGTCTTCGCGATAACGGAAGGTCACGCGGGCACGGGCGATCCAGTCGAAGTACGACTTCAGTTGCGTCGGCACCTGGAAGTTGTAGAGCGGCACGCCGAACACGATGTAGTCGGCCGCCTGAATTTCGGCGATCAGTTCGTCGCTACGGGCGATGATGGCCTTCTGCGCGTCCGAGCGTTGCTCTTCCGGCGTAAAGAATGCGCCGATCACGGCTTCGTCGAGGTGCGGCACGCCATCGGCCAGCAGATCGCGCACGACAACCTTTGCGCCGGGGTTCTTGGCAACCAGTTGCGCCACCGATTCGTTGGCGAGCGTGGTCGAATTGGCGCCTTGCGAGCGGGCGGCGGAATTGATTTGCAGAATCGTGGTCATTTCACTGGCTCCAGAGCCGGGGGTGGGTCCCGAAAGTTCGAAAATGCGTCCGCGCCAGGCCCCCGATTCGGGGTTGCCGTGAATTACGCGTCGGCTTGGGATGAATTCTAGTTACCCCCAAAAATGAAACAAGCCGGTAAAATCGAATTGTTTGTTCCCTTTTTGGAACAATGCCCGTCGACTGTAATTTTGATGAATGACCGCGTCACCAAGGAGCGCGCGCGATGATTGACGATCTGAATGACATGCTGATCTTCGCGGAAGTCGTGCGCTCGGGCAGCATTACACGGGCGGGCGAGCGCCTCGACCTGCCCAAGGCGACGGTCAGCCGTCGTCTGTCGCGGCTGGAGTCGCGCCTCGGCACGAAGCTGTTGCACAAGACGACGCGGCGGCTCGAACTGACCGAAGTCGGCGAAGCGTATTACGAGCGCTGCCTGCCGATTCTCGAAGAGGTGGAAGAAACGCGCGACTTCGCGTCGCAAATGTCGAGCAAGCCGCGCGGACGCCTGCGCATCACCGCGCCTGCCGACTTTGCCGCGCAGTGGCTGGCCGTGCCGCTCGCCACGTTCTGCGCCGCGTTTCCCGAAATCACCGTGGACGTGGATCTGAGTTCACGCCACGTCGACCTCATTGCCGAGCGGGTGGACGTTGCCATTCGTGCCGGCCAGCTCTCCGACTCCACACTTGTCGCGCGTCCGCTTCTGAAGCTCACGCGCAGCCTGTACGCGAGTCCGCTGTACCTGAGCGCAACGGGCTTGCCTGCCACGCCCGACGAACTGGCAGGGCACCGCTTCATCATCCTGCAAGGCGCGCGACGGCTGTTCAACTCGGACACGTTGCACAAGGGACGTCAGCGCATGGACATCACCATGCACGGCGCGATTCAGGTCAACAGCATGGGGATGGTCAAGGAGATGGCGCTGGCAGGCAGTGGCATCGCCGCGCTCACGGATATTCTGGCCGAAGATGCGCTGCGCGCCGGACGCCTGGTCAAGGTGCTGCCCGACTGGTCGCTGCCGGAGAGTCCGGTGCATCTGGTCACGCCGTCCCGGCGCTTTCTCCCCCGTAAGACGCAGGCGTTCATCGAGCACATGCTCGCCGTCGCCCGGACTTGCCCGGAAGAGAACCGCGACCCTTCGGTGCCGGGTCCGGCGGAGGGTTGAAGCCTCGCGCCCGGGGCGAGCGCGAAGCGATTCATTCACACAGATGGTCTCAGGCCGTCAGCCATTTCTCGCGACGTTGTGCGGCGGCCCGATCACGCGTCTCGGCGATGCGGTACTGCGAGATCTCCGGCGTGTCGAGCGTGAGCGACGTCTCGCGCAACTCGTCGCGACGGAAGGCATGCACCGTCACCCGATCGCCCGGGCGATAGCGTTCGAGCAACTTGTCGAGATTGCCCGACGTCACACGCAACCCGTCGATGGCGACCAGCGAGTCACCCGCCGACAACCCCGCCGCTTGCGCCGCGCCACCATCGAGCACCTGCGCGAGCGTGACCTCGTCACCGCGCTTGCCCGTCTTGGCGCCCAGCGCCGGGCGTCCGTTCTCGGGCGTGACCGGTGCGAGCGTCAGTCCGACACGTTCGAGCAACGCAGCGAGCGGCAGATCGCGCGTGCCGTGAATCGCCGTGGCGAAGAATTCCGAGAGATCGAGCCCAGAGACTTCTTCGAAGAGCGGCTGGACCGCATCTTCCGCAATGCCCACGGGCGTGCCGCGATAGAAATCGCGACCGTAGCGTTGCCACAGCGCGCGCATGACATCGTCGAGCGACTTCTGACCGCGCGTTTGCGAGCGAATCGTCAGATCCAGCGCGAGCGCGACGAGCGAGCCCTTCGTGTAATAGCTGACGATGGCGTTGGGCGCGTTTTCGTCCTGACGGTAATACTTCGTCCACGCGTCGAACGAGCTTTCGGCCACCGTCTGCTTGAGACGTCCGCTACCGCGCAAGACGCTCGCGACCGTCTTGGCGACGAGGTCGTAATAGGCCGCCGGTGCGATCACGCCACTGCGCACGAGCATCAGATCGTCGTAATAAGACGTGAAGCCTTCGAACAACCACAGCAGGCGCGTGTAATTCTCCTGATCGAGCGTGTACGGCGCGAACACCGCCGGCTTGATCCGCTTGACGTTCCACGTGTGGAAGTACTCGTGGCTCACCAGACCGAGGAAGCCACGATAGGCATCGCTCATACGCGCCTGCCCCTGCACCGGCAGGTCGTTGCGGCTGGCGAGCAGCGCGGTCGACGCGCGGTGCTCCAGACCGCCGTAACCGTCGCCGACCGTCATGAGCAGGAAGACGTAGCGCGACATCGGCACCCGCGAGCGCGAGCTGGCGCCCGGCTCGAAAAGACGGATCTGCGCTTCGCAGATCTTCTTCATGTCTCGCAGCAGACGATCCAGATCGAGATTCGGCACCGGCCCCGTGATGGCGACTTCATGCGTCACGCCGCACGCTTTGAACGTGCCATGCACGAACGTTCCCATCTCGACCGGCGAATCGATCAGCTCGTCGTAATCGACGGCCAGATAGCGTCCGAAGTCGAGCGCCGCCGTGCCTTCTGCCGGTGCCAGCGCGGTGGCCACACGCCACGCCTTGAATGCGGCGCCGCGCGGACGCAGCACGTCCACTTCGCACGGCGCGTGCGCCTGCCCTTCCACGCGCAGAAACACGCTGGTGCCGTTGAAGAAGCCGTGAGTGTCGTCGAGGTGGGCGGCACGCACTGACAGATCCCACGCGTAGACCTCATAGGTCACGATCAGCGTGCCCTTGCACGGCGCGGCCTGCCACGTGTGCTTGTCGAGCTTGTCGAGTGCGATCTTGCGGCCGCGGCACGTCGCGCCGATCGTCACGATGTTGCGGGCGAACTCGCGCACCATATAGCTACCCGGGATCCAGGCAGGCAGCGTGAAACGCTGGCCTTCCGGCGCGGGATTCGAGACCGTGACGGTCACTTCGAACAGGTGGGCGGCGGGCGATTTCGGAACGATCGCGTACCGGACGGCAGAGGGGGCGGACGTGGCTTTCATGAGATGACGGCGTCTTGTGTTCGTCGGGTGTTCGTCTTGCGTTCGTCTTGTCGTGGGCCGGGTCAGGCGTCGGCCCGACCCGGTCCAGCGATTACTTGACGGTGGCGAGCGCCTTTTCGAGTTCTGCGGCCGGCACGGCACCTGGCAGACGACGGCCGTCCGACAGAATGATGGTCGGCGTGCCCGTGATGTTGAGCTGGTGACCCAGCGCGAAGTTGTCCTTGACCGGCTTGTCGTCGCACTTGGCCGTCGGGGTCGGCGGCGCCTTCTTGTCGAGCATCCAGTCATGCCATGCCTTGAGACGGTCCGGCGCGCACCAGATCGCTTTCGACTTGGCGTCAGAATCCGGCCCGAGCACCGGGTACAGGAAGGTGTAGACGGTGATGTTGTCGACCGAATTCTTCAGCGTTTCTTCGAAGCGCTTGCAATACGGGCAGTTCGGGTCCGAGAAGACGGCGATCTTGCGGCTGCCGTTGCCCTTCACGTATTTGAACGCGCGATCGAACGGCAACTTGGCGAAGTCGATCTTGTTGAGTTCCGATTGACGCGCTTCGGTCAGGTTCTGACGCGTTTTCGTATCGATCAGGTTACCGCCGAGAATCACGTACTGCGCCTTCTCGTCGGCATACATGATCTCGCCGCCGACCGACACTTCGAACAGGCCCGGGATCGGCGTGCGCGCGACCGACTTGACCGGGGCATCCGTGCCGAGCGTGGTCTGTACAGCGCTCTTCACGCGGTCGAGCGTGGCGTCGGACTTGCTTTGTGCGAGGGCAGACGTCGAGAAAGTCGCTGCACAAACGGTGGCGAGGGCCAGTCCGGCGAGCGCCGCGGCGCGAAAACGTTGCAACATCGAAAATCTCCAGAAGTGTGTCGATCGAGAGGCGCGGCCGGCGCTTCCGGTCAGGACCGGAGGTGTCGGCGTTTGCGCCCGAAGGGGTCAGCCCAGGGCGCGGCCGATCAGGAATTTCTTGACGAAGGGCAGCATGTTCACGCTGTCGAGGCCCGCATTGCGAGCGAACTTTGCAAGCGGGCTGCTCGTGGCGAACAGCTTGTGCAGGCCGTCCGTCGTGAACGCCATGCTGCCGATATCCTCCTTGCGAGCGCGCTCGTAGCGCCGGAGTACCGCAGCGTCGCCGCAATCGCGGAACGATTCGCGACCGGCGAGCGCGTCGCCGAGCGATGCCACATCGCGAAGTCCGAGATTCATGCCTTGCCCGGCGAGCGGATGCACCACGTGCGCCGCATCGCCGACCAGCGCCACGCGCTGCGCGATCAGGCGCTTGGCCTGCGCGAGCACGAGCGGGAATCCCTGGGCGCGGGCTGAGACCGGCGTCAGACGTCCGAGTTCACCGTGCGAGAACGTGCCGATACGTTCGGCGAGATCTTTGGGATCGAGCGCAAGCAGATGCTGCGCGTGATCGTTGGCGGCGGACCAGACGAGCGAAACATGCTGATCGGGCAACGGCAGGAGCGCGATGATCTCGCCGTCATGGAACCATTGGAACGCCGTGTCGCGATGGGGACGCTCCGCGCGGAAGTTGCACACCACGCCGAGTTGTTCGTACGGACGCACCGAGCCGTCCAGCCCGGCGGTGCTGCGCACCCAGGAGTTCGCGCCGTCCGCGCCCACGACGAGCGAGGCACGCAGCGTCTTGCCGTCCGACAGACGCACCGACGCAGCAGCGGCATCGACTTCTAGCGTTTCGGCGCGTGCGTCAAGCCATTGGACTTGCGGGGAGAAGCGCAGCGCGGCGTCGAGCGCACGCTCCAGATTCGACGATTCCGCGATCCAGGCCAGTTGCGGCACCGACGCCTGATACGCAGAGAAATGGAGACTGCCGCGCTCGTCACCGAACACTTCCATGTCGTAGACGGGATTCACCCGCGCGGGATCGACCGCCTGCCACACACGCATGCGTTCGAAAAGCGCTTGCGAGCTCGAAGACAGGGAGTAGATGCGGGCGTCCCACAGGTCGCCCGAAGCCAGCGACGATGCCGCGGGCTGAGCGAGCAAGGCGACGGACAGACGTGCCTGCGAGAGCAGCAAGGCGGCGGCCTTGCCGACCAGACCGCCACCGACGACGACGACATCGTGCGTTTGGCTGGAGGTATGCGTTAGAGACATGCGGCGAATGCAGCGCCAGCGCCTGAATCGCGCGAGCCGACTGGTTCAGAAAACGAGATGGCGTATTGTCGCACGGCGGCCGCACGAGCGATGCCCTGCCCCACGAGCGCCCATGGGACACAGCGTCGCACTTCGTTTGCGGGCGCTATACTTCGGCGCATATCGGCTGTCGCAACATCTAGCACCACCACGCAACATCACGCACCATCAGACAGGGAGCCCCCTATGCGCCTCGATAACGAACAGGATAGCCAGAACGTCGAAGACCGCCGGGGCAGCGGATTTGGCGGACGCACGACCATCGGCATCGGCACGATCGTCGTGGCGCTCGCCGCCTCGTATTTCTTCGGGATCGACCCGCGCGTCATCATCCAGGGTTCGCAAATGATTCAGGGGCAGACGCAGCAACAGCCCCACGCCAACCCGAATGCCGCCCCCGCCAACGATCCGAACGCGGTCTTTACCCGTAAGGTGCTCGGCAACATCGAGCGCACCTGGACGACGGTGTTCCCGCAGCAGATCAACCGTCAGTATGTCGCGCCGAAACTCGTGCTGTTCTCGGGCGCGACGCCCACGGCCTGCGGCACCGGGCAGACGGCAATGGGCCCGTTCTACTGCCCGGGCGACAGCAAGGTGTACATCGACCTCCAGTTCTACGACGAGTTGCGTCAACGCTTCGGCGCGGGCGGCGACTTCGCCCAGGCGTATGTCATCGCGCACGAAGTGGGCCATCACATCCAGAATCTGCTCGGCATTTCCCAGAAGTTCGACGAAACGCGACGCCGCGTCAGCGAAGCACAGGCCAATGCGCTGTCGGTGCGGCTGGAGTTGCAGGCCGACTGTTTCGCCGGGGTCTGGGCGAACAATGCGGCCAAGGCCAACGATCAGTTGCTGGAGCCGGGCGACGTCGAGCAGGGCTTGCGAGCAGCGGCAGCCATTGGCGACGACCGCTTGCAGCAGCAGTCGCAGGGCCGCGTGGTGCCGGAGTCGTTCACGCACGGCACGAGCGCCCAGCGGGTGTACTGGCTGCGTCAGGGGCTGCAAACGGGCGACATGCGCAAGTGCGACACCTTTTCGGCGAAGCAGTTGAGCTGAGGCGCACCGGGCGCGCGAGCGGCGACGCCGCTGCCAGTCTCCGAAGCCCTGCAGGCCGACGGGCGATACACCGACCGCTGACTGGCCGACGGCGCCCCGTCACAGACCGATAACGGCGCTGTTGGGGGCAGAACGGGTACAATAGCGGACTTTCCGCGACGCAAACACTGGCCCGTTCGAGGGCGCCCACGGTGCATTTGTCGGCGCGCACTTTTCAAGCCAGACAGGATTTAGCATGAGCCTCAAATGCGGCATCGTCGGTTTGCCCAACGTCGGCAAGTCGACCCTTTTCAACGCGCTGACCAAAGCGGGCATTGCTGCCGAGAACTATCCGTTCTGCACCATCGAGCCGAACGTCGGCGTGGTGGAAGTGCCGGACCCGCGTCTGGGCAAGCTGGCCGAGATCGTCAAACCTGAGCGCATCATGCCGGCGACGGTCGAATTCGTGGACATCGCCGGTCTGGTGGCCGGTGCCTCGAAGGGTGAAGGGCTTGGCAACCAGTTCCTCGCCAACATCCGCGAAACGGACGCCATCACGCACGTGGTGCGTTGCTTCGAAGACGAGAACGTCATCCACGTGGCCGGCAAGGTGAATCCGATTTCGGACATCGAGGTGATCAACACCGAACTGGCGCTGGCCGATCTGGGCACTGTCGAGAAGGCGCTGCAACGCTATACGAAGGCGGCCAGGTCGGGCAACGACAAGGAAGCGGCGAAGCTGGTGGCAGTGCTGGAGAAGGTGGTGCCGGTGCTGAACGAAGCGCGTCCGGTGCGCTCGCTCAAGCTGACGGAAGACGAACTCGCGCTGATCAAGCCGTTCTGCCTGATCACGGCCAAGCCGACGATGTATGTCGCGAACGTGAAGGACGACGGTTTCGAGAACAACCCGCATCTGGACGCCGTTCGCAAGTACGCCGAAGCCGAGAATGCGCCGGTCGTGGCCGTGTGCGCGGCTATCGAGGCGGAAATTGCGGACATGGAAGATGCCGACAAGGCGGAATTCCTGGCCGACATGGGCATGGAAGAACCGGGCCTGGACCGCGTGATTCGCGCGGGCTTCAAGCTGCTGGGCTTGCAGACGTACTTCACGGCAGGCGTGAAGGAAGTGCGCGCATGGACGATCCACGTGGGCGACACCGCCCCGCAAGCGGCCGGCGTGATCCACACGGACTTCGAGCGCGGCTTCATCCGCGCGCAGACCATCGCGTTCGACGACTACATCCAGTACAAGGGTGAGCAGGGCGCGAAGGAAGCCGGCAAGATGCGCGCCGAAGGCAAGGAATACGTGGTGCACGACGGCGACGTGATGAACTTCCTGTTCAACGTCTGACGTTTTTTGCTGGATCTCGGTGGCGCTCAGTAGCGCTTGGTAGACAGATTGGCCCGTTGTAAATCAATGGGTTGCATAAACAATACGGTCTACTGAGCGTTCCTATTGTTCATCGAGGTCTGAAAAATTCGGGGGTAGCGTTGGGGGTACTCGTGTTCAACCGTGGGGGTACATCTCCCCGCAGTGGAGTCCAACGATGCCCGAGAATCTACTCACCGACCTCAAGGTCAGGTCGGCCAAATCGACTGATCGAGACTGGAAACTTTCAGACGGCGGGGGCCTGTTCCTGCTGGTCAAGCCCACCGGCGGCAAGCTCTGGCGGTGGAAGTACCGCCTGCAAGGCAAGGAGAACCTCTTTGCCATTGGCGGCTTTCCTCAAGTAAGCCTTGCGGAGGCACGTGCGGCCCGCGAGAAGGCGCGTGTCTTGGTCAAGCAAGGCATCCACCCTGCGCATGAGCGGCAACAGATCAAGCAGCGTAACCTCGAAGTGCTGGAGGAACGCAAGCGCGCAAAGGAAAGCTCGTTCGCCAAGGTGGCGCAGGCGTACCTGGCCGAGATCAAGCCTGTCTTTGCGCTCAGTTCCTACCGCACGAAAGAGTCCCGCATCGGGAAGTACCTGTCGCCCAAGTTCGATGGGATGCCAATGAGCGACATCGGCGTGAAGCAGATCCGCCCATTGCTGGAGGAGTGCAAGGCCCATGGTGCATGGGCGGCCATCCATGTCAAAGGTGATCTTTCGGCGATCTTTGAGTTTGCGGTGGTGCGGGGCCTGGTCGAGGCCAATCCTATTCCCAGTCTTCGTGGGCTGCTGCGCGTGCCGTTCAGCGAGAGCAAGGCGGCGATGACGCGAGAGCAAATCCAGAAGTTCTATCAGGAGTTGCGCGGCTACCGGGGCTATCCGGAAACCTCGCTGTGCCTGCGGCTGATTGCGCTGACCGCCTGCCGTCCAGGGGAAGCGGCGGATGCCGAGTGGGATGAGTTCGACTTTGAGGATGCACTGTGGCGTCGGCCTGCGGCGAAGATGAAGGCGCGGCGTGACCATGTCAGTCCGTTGTCCACGCAGGCCATAGCGGTGCTGAAAGACTTGCAGCACATCACGGGTGGCGGGCGCTATCTGTTTCCGCACCGAAGCGGACAGGGCTTCACTACGCCCAACCGGCTCACCTACGCGATGCGCGACATGAACCTGGGCCGGGGTACGACGCCGCATTGCTGGCGGACGACCTTTTCAACCTGGGCCAATGAGAACGGGTACCGGCCTGATGCAATTGAGCGGCAGCTTGCCCACGTGGAAAGCAACAAGGTCCGGGCGACGTACAACAAGGCGCTGCTGCTGGATCAGAGAAGGACGCTGTTGCAGGACTGGGCGGACTATCTGAGTGTGGCGGAGGGCAGTGGCACGGCATAGGGAAGCGTTGGCTGGGTGTTGCTGAACGAATGGGGCGGTCTTTTCCTTTTCTGGATAGGGCCGTTGTCCCTTGAGGGCCGTTCCCTTGCCATTTGCCTTTGCCCTGAGTTGGGCCTGGGAATGGGGTAAACAATGGAGCAAATAGGGTAATTGTGAAATTATTACCCTTTTTTAGGTATTTCCTTCCTGGTCGGCTATGCCGGCCCCTCGCGACCGCGCATACGTTCAGGAAATGGGGTAGTCAAACACCGTTAATGAGGCATTTTTAGAGACAATGCCCTATTTAATGGCTATGATTACCCCATTTAGATAGCCTGGGTTTACATTTTCATGCACTCGCTCACACCCGAGTACCTTGCCGCGCTTCGCTTCGATGGCACTCAGGCCGCCACGTTGCGCACACTTGGCGAGTACCAGGGTAAGCAGCAACTCTACGCTGCGCAGTCGCCCGAAGCCCTCAAGGGGCTACGCCAGATCGCGGTGGTGGAGTCCACCGAGTCATCCAACCGGCTGGAAGGAGTTGTCGTCTCACCCTCGCGGTTGAAGTCTCTGGTCATCCGCAACGCAACGCCAAAGAGCCGTTCCGAACAGGAGATCGCGGGCTACCGTGACGCCTTGGCGCTGATCCACGAATCGGCCACGCACATGCCCTTCAGCGAGGGAGTGGTGCTGCAACTGCACACCCTGCTGTACCGCTATATGCCGCAGGCGGGCGGGCGCTGGAAGGCCACCAATAACGACATCATCGAGCGTCACCCGGATGGCACTTCGCGTTTGCGCTTCCAGCCGGTGGCTGCGCATCTCACGCCGATGGCCATGGCTGATCTGACCGGGCGCTACGCCACCGCACTGGACCAGCACCTGGCCGACCCTCTGGTGTTGGCGCCGCTGGCGATGCTCGACTTTTTGTGCATCCACCCCTTCCCGGACGGCAACGGTCGCATGTCCCGCTTGCTGACCTTGCTGCTGCTCTACCACTTCGACTATGCCGTGGGTCGCTACATCAGCTTGGAACGCATCTTCGAGAAAACCAAGGAAGGTTATTACGAGACGCTGGAAGCCAGCTCGCAGGGCTGGCACCAGGGGCAGCACGACGTAAAGCCCTGGCTAGACTACTTCTGGGGTGCTTTGCTGCGGGCCTACCGTGAGTTCGAGGAGCGTGTCGGCACCATCGAGCGCGGCCGTGGCAGCAAAGGCGACCGAGTGCGGACGGAAGTTCTGGGGCGCACCCTGCCGTTCTCTATTTCGGAGATCGAAGAAGCTTGCCCAGGCGTGAGCCGAGACATGGTTCGACTAGTGCTGCGGGCGATGAAATCAGAGGGGGTGATCGAATCGACTGGCAAGGGGCGAGGGGCGAAGTGGTTAAAGATCAAGGCAGAGGGGCAAAGCTAATGTTCAAATTCCTGGCGGTTTTGGAATACACGTGCGCGCAGAATCTGAAGCTGGGTACTCAAGGTGAATCAGCCGAGGGGGAGGCCTGAGATGGCGAACGCGAAGGAAGCGCACGCACGCATCAAGATCAACAAACTGTTGGAGAGTGCCGGCTGGCAGTTCTTCAACAACGCGAAGGGCAAGGCGAACGTGACGTTGGAGCCGAACGTCAAGCTCAGCCAGGATCAGATCAACGATCTGGGTGACAACTTCGAATCGACCAACAACGGATTTGTTGACTTTCTACTGCTCGATGAAAAGAGCTTTCCGTTGGTGGTGCTGGAAGCTAAGTCCGAAGACAAGAACCCGCTGGTCGGCAAGGAGCAGGCGCGAAAGTATGCCAAGTCGCTCAACTGCCGATTCGTGATCTTGTCAAACGGCAACCTACACTACTTCTGGGACCTGCAGCAGGGCAATCCGCACATCATCACCGCCTTCCCGACGCCGGACTCGCTCAAGAGCTATCAGAAGTTCGAACCTGATCAGAAGCGCTTGGTCACCGAAGCCGTCGGGCGCGATTACATCGTCCAGACTCAGCAGCCGGGTTACGAGAAAGAAGCGGGCTGGATTAACGCTGACGAACGTCCGGCTTTCATCGCGAAGAACAAGCTCCGATTTCTGCGCGACTATCAGAAAAAAGCGGTCAACGCGATTCAGGACGCCGTGGCTGAAGGGTCGACACGCTTTCTATTCGAAATGGCGACCGGTACCGGCAAGACTCTGACGTCTGCTGCAGTTATCAAACTGTTCCTGCGCACCGGCAACGCCCGCCGCGTGCTGTTCCTTGTGGATCGGCTGGAGCTGGAGGATCAAGCAGCGAAGGCATTCAAGGACTACCTGAAGAACGACTACGCCACGGTTATCTACAAAGAGCGCCGCGATGACTGGCGCAAGGCCGAGATCGTGGTCACCACGGTGCAATCGCTGCTGTTCAACAACAAGTACCAGCGCCTGTTCTCGCCCACGGACTTCGACTTGGTTATCTCCGATGAGGCACACCGCTCCATCGGCGGTAATGCACGTGCTGTCTTCGAATATTTTGTTGGCTACAAGCTGGGCCTGACGGCAACGCCCCGCGACTATCTGAAGAGCTTTGACGCCAGCAAGCCGACTACCCGCGACCCGCGCGAGCAGGAACGCCGCCTGCTGCTGGACACTTACCGCACCTTTGGCTGCGACTCCGGGCAACCGACCTTCCGGTATTCATTGTTGGATGGCGTCAAGGACGGCTTCCTGATCAATCCTGTAGTGGTAGATGCCCGAACCGACATCACCACCAAACTGTTGTCCGAGAAGGGCTATGCCGTGATGGCACCGGCTGGTGAGGACGGGCAGCAGGAGCAAAGCTTTGTCTCCAAGGACTTTGAGAAGAAATTCTTTTCCAAGGCGACCAACGAATTATTTAGTCAGACTTTCATCAAGAACGGCCTGCGCGATCCAGTAACTGGTGAGTTCGGTAAGGGCCTAGTGTTCGCCGTCAGCCAAAACCATGCCACCAAGCTGACCCAAATCCTGAACGAACTGGCGGACGTACTGTGGCCTGGCAAGTATCAGTCAGACTTCGCCGTGCAAGTGACCTCTAGCGTGCCGGACGCCCAGCAATACACCATCAATTTCACCAACAACAACCTGTTGGGCTCGGCCAACTTCAACGCTCTGTACAAGACCAGCAAGGCGCGGGTCTGCGTCACCGTAGGCATGATGACCACCGGCTACGACTGCCCGGACATTCTGAATCTCGCGCTGATGCGGCCGGTGTACTCGCCGTCCGATTTCGTGCAGATCAAGGGGCGCGGCACGCGCAAGCACAACTTTCTTGAGCAGCTATTCGATGACGATCTGAAGCCACTGGTCAATGAGCCCGAGAAGACCCGCTTCAAGTTCTTCGACTTCTTCGCCAACTGCGAATACTTCGAGGAGAAGTTCGACTACGACGAAGTGCTCAAGCTGCCGGCGCGCAGCAGTGAGGGTGACGGCCAGGGGGGCGAGCCACCACCAACGGGCGGAATGTACGAGCACATCGGCACCGATGCCATGTTCCACGTGGCCGAGCAGCAAATCGGCTACGAAGGCATGAAGATCGACCGGATGTTCTTCGAAAAATTCGAGGATCAGGTCAAGGCCGACCCCACGCTGCAACAGCAGGTGGAAAGCGAGCAATGGGAGCTGGCCATCGACTACGTGACCAGCCACCTGTTCGACAAACCCAACGAGTACTTCAACCTGGACAAGCTGCGGCGCGCAGCCGGTGTGGATCGTCGCCTGAGCCTGAAGGAAATCCTGCAGAAAATCTTCGGCTTGATTCCGTACTTCAAGAGCAAGGACGAGCTGCTGGAAGACGAGTTCCAGGAGTTCCTGCTCGCTAACCAAAGCAAGCTGACAGAAGACCAGGGTACAGCGGTGCTGGCGATGAAGTACTTCTTCAAGGCGTATTCCACCGACGCGGCCCTGCGCGCCATCATCGACGGCAAGCGCTTTGGCGAGTTGAACGTCAATCCGGCTTTTGGCGTGGGTGACCTGCGTGCGGTGCCGTCCGAATGGCGCGAAGGCATACCCGAGTACGTCAAAGACTACGTACCGCTGAACCAATTCATGTAAGTCATTTTGAGGCCGCCCAGGGCTGCCGAGCGAGAAAACAACACCATGCTGGATACTGACACCAAACGCCGTATTGACTCCTGCCGCGACATCCTCGTCGGCAAGGTACCCGATCCCAAAAGCCAGGTCGAGCAGATCACTATCGCGCTCATCTACAAGTTCATGGACGACATGGATGCGCAATCCGAAGAGTTTGGCGGCAAGCGGAGCTTCTTCGTCAATGGCTTCGAGAAATACAGCTGGAGCAAGCTACTGGCACCCACCATGGGCGGCCAAGACACACTGAACCTCTACTCCGAGGCCATTGGCAAGATGACCGAGAACACGCACCTGCCTGCGTTGTTTCGCGACATCTTCAAAAACGCCTACCTGCCGTACCGAGACCCGGAAACG
Source organism: Pandoraea sp. LA3 (assembly GCF_022696215.1). NCBI lineage: Bacteria > Pseudomonadati > Pseudomonadota > Betaproteobacteria > Burkholderiales > Burkholderiaceae > Pandoraea > Pandoraea sp. LA3. The sequence goes on from NZ_PTPY01000026.1 coordinate 55,979, forward strand.
CTCAAGGCGTTTCTGAAGGAAATCGATGGCTTCTCCTACGACCATTCCGAGCGACTGGGCGACGCTTTCGAATACCTTCTCTCGGTGCTAGGCAGCCAGGGCGATGCGGGCCAGTTCCGCACGCCTAGGCACATCATTGACTTCATCGTCCGGGTCATCAACCCGCAGAAGCACGAGCGCATCCTCGACCCCGCCTGCGGTACGGCCGGCTTTCTGATCTCGGCCTGGAAATACATCCTGGACCAGAATAAAGCGCACAAGCCGGGCGACAAGCTGACACCAGACGAGCGCAACAAGCTGGCCGCAAACATCCATGGTTATGACATTTCACCGGACATGGTGCGTCTGTCGCTGGTGAACCTCTACCTGCATGGCTTCACCAACCCGCATGTGGATGAGTACGACACGCTCACCAGTGAAGACAAGTGGAACGAACGTGCGGATGTGATCCTTGCCAATCCTCCCTTCATGTCACCGAAGGGTGGTATCAAACCGCACAAGCGCTTTTCCATTCAAGCCACGCGCTCGGAAGTGCTGTTCGTCGATTACATCCACGAGCATCTGAGTCCGAACGGGCGGGCCGGCATCATCGTGCCGGAGGGCATTATTTTTCAGAGCGGCACCGCTTATAAGGCGCTGCGCAAGCTGCTGGTGCAGAACTCGTTGGTGGCCGTCGTCTCGTTGCCCGCTGGCGTGTTCCAGCCCTATAGCGGCGTCAAAACCTCCATCTTGATTCTGGACAAGCGCTTGGCCAAGCAGACTGACAAGGTGTTGTTTGTGAAGGTAGGCAATGATGGCTTCGCATTGGGTGCGCAGCGTCGCCCTATCGAGCAGGACGATTTGCCTCTTGCTGAACAAGCGTTGAAGAGTTTCTTTGCTATTCCTGGTGTTTTTGAGGGAAATGAGCTGGCGCACAGCGTGACCAGGGAGCAGATCGCCGAGAACGCCGACTGGAGCTTTAGTGGCGATCGCTATCGGCAGGACACCGAGCGTTCTCGACATTGGCCGATGGTATCCCTTGGCGATGAAACGCTTTTCCGGATTGAAAGTGGCGGCACACCAAAATCCGACGAGCCGGCCTATTGGAATGGCGGCGTAGCGTGGGCAACCTTGGTAGACCTACCTCAATCCGACTTCATCACACAACTAACGGGCACCGAGCGCACAATCAGCGAAGAGGGTTTGAACAACTCGTCAGCCAAGCTTTTGCCGATTGGAACCATCCTGGTTTCCAGTCGCGCAACCATTGGGCGGGTTGCGATTGCGCGCATGCCAACCGCAACCAACCAAGGCTTCAAGAACATTATTATCCAGGACTCCAATCGGGCATTGCCTGAATTTGTAGCCTGCATGATGAAAGCCCTAACGCCACAACTGGAAGGATTAGCTACTGGGGGAACATTTAAAGAGTTCTCAAAGACCGCACTATGCGGAATTGAAATTCCTTTGCCTCCCATCGAAATTCAGCGCGAGATCATCGCTGAAATTGATAGCTACCAGAACGTCATAGACGGCGCTCGCAAAGTTTTAGAGAGCTACAAGCCCCGCATTGCCGTGAGGGTGGAATGGCCTCTTGTTAGTATTGGAGAGCTATGCAAACCAGAATATGGTTTCACTGCGTCAGCGCAAGAAGCTGGTAGCCATCGTTTTATACGTATTACAGACATTGATTCAGATGGTCGTCTGTCTGAAAGTGACGCTCGCTATATTGATTTGAGCGATGAAGCATCTAAGTATGCTTTACAAAAGGGAGACGTCTTAGTTGCACGCACGGGAGCAACCTATGGGAAAACCATGTTATACGAAGAAGATGCTCCTGCAATTTTTGCATCTTATCTAATCCGCTTGAGGCTTCCTTCAGATCGAATTCTTCCCAAATATTATTGGGCCTTTTCTCAAAGCGAGAACTATTGGGTGCAAGCAAGAAGGTTGGTCTCAGGTGGAGGGCAGCCACAGTTTAATGGCAATGTCCTAGTAAACATAATGGTGCCGATCCCGCCAAGGATTGAAGACCAGAAATCAATCGTAGACGAAATTGAAAGAGATCTCGAATTGGTTAATGCCAATAGAGAATTGATCTCTCGCTTCGAAATCAAGATCAAAGCGGCTATTGATCGCGTTTGGGTGAGCTGATCATGGACGCCGCACTGGAAATCCACGATTATCTGCCGCTGGCTTATCCATCGGCTGGCGAAGGCGAGTACATCCGCTTTGTCTGGGAAGCCTTCGAGAGCAACTATGTGGCGGGCAAGTATCAGTTCGCCATGCTAGCTTTTCATATGCTCTACATGAGCTACGTGTATTTCTCGGTGTGGCAGATCAAGCAGGCCAAGCCGGAAGCCTTCACCCATGCGGTGCTGTTCCAGCAAAAAGAAAAGGAGCTGCTGACCGCCAGTTCGCCCTTTACCTTCAGCGAAGTCAATGAGCGCAGCATCTTCAAATTCCTGCGCCTGGCCGGTTGCGAGAACCAGCACATCGGCAAGTTTCAAAAGCTGGTGGATCAGCGCAATGAGATCGCCCACCCGAACGGGAACATCTTCTTCAGTGATCAAGCAACGGCAGACCAGCGCATCGAAGAAGTCATGCAGCAGATCAGGGGCATTCAGGCTCATATGCCGAGCGTGCTGCATGCTTGTCTATTGCAGTTTTTGCGCGATAGCGCCAACCCGGATGAACGCGAGATCGCAGACAGCGAAGTTCACGTCGAGATCAACTTCCTGCACAAGCACTACCTGTCGCGCAAGAATATTGAGGCGTGTCTTGCCTGCAATCTGGACGAGTTCGACGACAACCCCCTCAGGGATGAGGTGCAGGCGCTAATGCAGGTGCTTAAAGCCAAGGTGGAGGAATGATGACCTCAATCAGGGGAAGAACATGAGCCAATACTGGCCCTATCCCGGGGCACGCTGGTGGAAGTTCGATTTCCATACCCACACTCCGGCCTCCAGGGACACAGGAGCCTGGCAAGCCGCCATCGGCACACCCGCTGAGCTGACGCCGCAGACCTGGCTGCTCAAGTACATGGCCGCCGGGATCGACTGCGTGGCCGTTACCGACCACAACACCGGCGAGTGGATCGACAAGCTCAAGGCGGCCTATGCGCAGATGAAGCGCGAGGCAGATGCCGGCGCGCCGCCGGCCGGTTTCCGTGAGCTGTACCTGTTCCCCAGCGTGGAAATCTCGGTACAGGGCGGCTTTCATCTGTTGGCGATCTTCGACCCGTCTGCCACCAGCCAAACGATCAGCGATCTGCTGGCTAGGGCGGACTACGACGGCACGCGCGGTGACAGTGATGGCGTCACCCGCGAAGGGGCAGCCAAGGTGGTGGAGCGCATTCTGGCGATGGGTGGTCTTGCCATTCCGGCACACGTCGAGAGCGATAAGGGACTGCTTCAGGTCGAGCCCGGCACGCGCAAATGCCTACTGGATACCACCACGGTCAAGCAGGTCTTGCAGGAACCTGGCATCTTGGCTCTGGAGTGGGCAGCATCCACGAGTCCTGTACCGATGGTGCTGGACGAACTGAAACTGCGCTTCGCCAGCGTGGTTGGCAGCGATTGCCACAGCTTTCAGGGGGCTGCCGTGCCCGGTTCACGCTACACCTGGATCAAAATGGCCACGCCCAGCTTGGAAGGCTTGCGCCTTGCGTTGCTGGATGGGCAAGAGGTCTCCGTTCGGCGTAGCGATGAAAGCAGCAGTTTTGCCCCCTTCGATACGCCAGAACATTTTATCGAGTCGATTGAAATCCGAGACGCGCGCTATATGGGGCGAGGAAAAGCAGCCACCAGCTTGCTGCTCAACCCTTACTTCAATGCCCTAATCGGCGGGCGCGGTACCGGTAAATCGACCGTCGTGCATGCCCTACGCCTGGCCTATAAGCGGGAAAAGGAGCTGTCGTCTACCTCAGAAGCCGGGCAGACCTTCAACCGATTCAATAAGGTCGCCAAGACCCGCAGCGACGAAGGCGGCCTGCGCACGGAAACAGCTCTCTACGTGCAAGTGCATCGCGATGGCACGTCCTATCGCCTGATCTGGCGGCAGGACGGCCAAGGGCATGCGGTGGAGGAATGGGATACCACCGCAGCCAGCTTCAAGCCCTCGGTCAGCCAGGCCATCACCGAACAACGCTTTCCGGTCCGCTTGTTCAGCCAGGGGCAGATCGCGGCCTTGGCTGGCGATAGCCAGCAGGCGCTGCTGAAGGTGATCGACGATGCGGCTGGCACGCAATCGCAGCAAGCTGCCTTTGAGGAGGCCAAACGTGCTTTTCTGGCCTCTCGGGCGCAGATGCGCGAGCTGGAAGGCAAGCTGCAAGGCCGTGAATCGTTGACGCTTTCCCTGCAAGACATTCAGCGCAAGCTGGCCCGCTTCGAGGGGGCCGACCATGCCGCGGTGCTGAAGAACTACCAGCGCAGCAACCGGCAAAGTCGCGAGCTGGAACGCCAGTTTGAAGTCTCCTCCGAATTAGCTATCCGCTTGAAGGACGTTGCTGAAGACTTACTGGCAGAAGACGTGGCCGAAGGGCTGTTCGATGCCGACGAAGACTGTTCTGCACTCGCACTCATCGAGGCGTTGCACGCGGCCATCGGCAAGGCCAGGCAGGAGGTCGAGAACGCGGCTGTCGCGTTGCAGGAGCACGGGCAAGCCTTACGAGGAGAGCTCGAAGCATCGCCCTGGTTTGCGCGGATCGGCGCGTCCAAAGCAGCCTACGATCAGCTCAAGACCGATTTGCAGCAACAGGGCGTTAGCGATCCCAACGAGTACGGTCATCTGGTGCAGGAAAAGCAGCGGCTGGAAACCGAGCTCAAGCGACTGGAGACCTTGCAGAAGCAACACGCCGACTTGCGCGGAAAAGCCAAAGCGCTACTGGAGCAGGTGCAGTCCGCCCGCCGTGCCATCAGCACGCGACGCAGCGCATTCCTTCAAGAAGCGCTCCAAAGCAATCCCTTTGTGCGGATCGAACTGATTCCTTACAGCCGAGATGCGCAGGGCATCGAGCGCTCGTTGCGGGAAGTGCTCGGGGCTGCCGACGGCAAATACGTGGATGACCTGTACCAGGAACAGGAAGGTGCCCCTCCCAAGGGCCTCGTGGCAGACCTGCTGGTCACTGTTGACCTTGTTGAGCAGCCGAGAACTTGGGACGCGACAGCCTTCGAGCAGGCGTTACTGGCCCAGAAAAGGCGTCTGGTGCAGGCATGTCGTGGTAATGCGGAGTATGGTGGCTGGTTCAACAAATTCTTGAAAGCTGAAGCCGACAAGCGCCCCGAGTTCACCGACCACATCTTGTGCTGGTTCCCCGAAGACGGCTTGCAGGTGGAATACAGCCGAAAGGGCGATGGCCGGAACTTTCAATCTATTGGCCAGGCTTCGGCCGGTCAGCGTGCAGCCGCCATGCTGGCCTTCCTGTTAGCCCATGGCAAAGAGCCGCTGGTGCTCGACCAGCCCGAGGACGATCTGGACAACCACCTAATCTACGGACTGGTGGTTCAGCAGATTCGCAGCAACAAACTGCGCCGTCAGCTCATTATCGTGACCCATAACCCCAACATCGTGGTCAATGGTGATGCAGAGCTTATCCACGTGTTGGACTTCAACCGTCAGTGCCATGTGAAGCAGACCAGCTCACTACAGAATCAGTCTATGCGCAGCGAAGTCTGCCAGGTGATGGAGGGTGGTGAAGAGGCGTTTGAGCGGCGTTATCAGCGCTTAGGTAAAGATGTTTGATAACGCCGCAGGTTTGGTCGACAAGATTCGCTTTGATAAGAGTGACGCAATAAGGAACAACCATGGCCAAGGCCGAAGCCAGCGTTGAAGAGCTAGTATCCATGATCGAGCGCGGCGAACTGCGCTTGCCGGAGATGCAGCGCCAGTACGTGTGGCGTTCTACGCGAGTGCGCGATCTGCTGGATTCGCTGTATCGCGGCTACCCATCGGGCGCAATCCTGCTTTGGGAAACGGATGAAGCTGTGCCGCTGCAGGATTTCGCGGTCAGCCAGAGCACGAATCCCTACCAGAGCACCCGGCTTCTGCTGGATGGTCAGCAGCGTCTGACATCGCTCTCTGCCGTCATTCGCGGCGAGCCAGTATCGGTGCGCGGCCGTCGTCGGCCTATCGACTTGCTGTTCAACTTGGAGCATCCCGACCAGTTGGCGGTCGTGACCGAAGTGGAAGAGAACGGCGACGACGAGGACGATGCCGACGACGATAGCGAACTGATTGGCGATGAGACGGACTCGACTGAGGACGAACTGCTCAAGCGCTTCAACAAGATGACCTTCGTGGTGGCCACGAGGAAGCTGGAGCAGTTGCCGCATTGGGTGAAGGTGTCGGAAGTGTTCAAGACCGACAACGATGCGCCGTTCCTCAAACGTGCGGGTATCAGTGGTTTTGACGATCAGCGGTACGAGAAGTACAGCCAGCGCCTGGCTCGGCTACGTGGCATTCGCAAGTACGTTTATCGGATGGATGTACTGGAACGGACGCTTTCCTACGATGAAGTCACGGAAATCTTCGTCCGGGTCAATTCACTGGGAGCCAAGCTGCGCAGTTCCGATTTGGCTCTGGCTCAGATCACCGCCAAGTGGCGGCACTCGCTGCAGACCTTTCAGGATTTTCAGAAGGCCTGTGCCAAGACGGGCTTTGACCTCGATCTCGGTTTGCACTTGAAGAACCTGATGGCGTTTGCCACCGGTCAATCACGTTTCCAGATCGTGGGTAGCCTGAATGTGGAGAAACTGCAGAAGGCATGGAAAGAAGCCTGCGATGGCATGGAATTCGCGCTCAACTTCCTGCGCAGCAATCTTGGCATCGATAGCCCGGCACTGTTGTCGTCGCCTTTCCTGCTAGTGGTACTGGCGTATTTCGGGCATAGCCGCGACTATGCGCTGAGCAACGATGAGGCCCGCCAACTGCGCTACTGGGCGCTGATGGCCAATGCCAAAGGCCGCTTCTCCCGAGGCTCCAGCGAAACCATTCTGGATCAGGATTTGGCAAGTATTCGTCAGGGCGGAGCGGTGAGCGAGCTGATCGACCGACTGCGCCTGCAGTTCGGCCGCCTGGACATTACCGCGGAGGAGCTGGAAGGCCGCAACCAGCGCAGCGCGCTGTTCAAGACCATGTTCCTGGCTTTCCGCGCCTCCGGTGCCAAAGATTGGCGCAGCCACCTGACCATCGCCCTGGACCACTCCGGCACCCAGCATCGCTTGCAGTTTCATCACATCTTTCCCAAAGCCGTACTGAAGACCAGCTTCACGGCCCGCGAGGCAGACGACATTGCCAATCTGGCCTTTATCGGCGGCAAGACGAATCGCGCTATCAGCGACAAGGCCCCAGCGGTGTACCTCCCCCCGCTGGTGGACCAGCTTGGCGAGCCAGCGTTCGCAGCACAGTGCATCCCGGTTGAGGCATCGCTGCTGGAAGTGTAAGGCTACAAGGCTTTCTTGCTTGAGCGACGCAAGAGGATTGCAGCGGCGCTGAATACGTTTGTTGGGCCTGCAGATTGAGCCGGTGGACGGCTGTGCATGTAGGCCATGGGGCCTCATACTGCCTGACCTAGCTACCGAGGTAGATGGCGGTGATTTGAACGCGCTCGTGTCCCAACTCACGGCTGATGGTCTGACGAGCATGGCGGTCTTCTATGTGCTGCGTTGGACTTAACTCCGTGACTAATGGTCCACCTGCCGCTGGCGGCGGCCTCCCCGTCAACGTCTCATAACGGCTTTGCGCGTACTGATGGCGAAGGCCATGCATATGACTCAGACCCGCCGCCTTGCACTGCCCATCGTAGACGTGCCGTTGCTGGATGTAGGTCTTGTTTGCCGGGATCAATGACCCTGTGCCTGCCAGGTGGTGTGTTGCCTGGAGCACGTCGCGTTGCTCTGTCGTGGTGATGGGCACCATTCGCTCCCGGCCGCCCTTGGTCCACGATCCCTTGAGGGCGATGTGGTCGCCCCGATCCGCGTAACTGGGCTGGAACTTGATCGCTTCCTCCCGACGCAATCCGAAGGCGGCCTGTAGCTGAAGGCTCATGCGTACGTGCGCGTCGGTGACCTGTTCAAGACCTGTGCCCAGTTCTTGGGCCTTGCTGATGTTGGTCACATAGCGGCGCTCGGCCACGCCGAGTTGCGTGTTGTCCGCCGGCAGGATGCCGGCCTTGCCGATTTTCTCGGCCCACCAGCGCAAGTGAGAGAGTCGATTCTTGATGGTGCCAGACGACAAACCTTCGCCTTGCCAGCGCTCCAGCAACGCCTGGACATGCTTGCCCTTGAGCGACGAAGCCTTCATCTGCCGGAAACCGGTCTCGCGCAGTTGCCGCGCAGCCAGCGCGAGAGAACGCATCCGGTCGGCCTGTGTGTTGTGGCTGCCGTCACGGTTGCGCTGGCATAGCTGCCGCAGGGTGTAGGTCAAGTCGTCCATCGTCCGGCCTCCAAGCAAAGCGTCGTGCTGCGTTGTCCTGAAACTCAATGGTTAGTGTTGGTGCCAACTCGCCAAGGCGAGATCCCGTGAGGGCAAGGGCATGGTGTTCAGGAGACACCAGAGCCTCGAATGAGGCGTCCGTCTTGCTTCCTGCTGGAAGACCGGACGGAAGAACTGCAAGATGAAAACGCGATACGTGTGAATGAATCCTCCTTTGAAAGTGAGTGAGATAAGAAAGCCGCTGCAACCTTACGCGTTGCGCGCAAGGTGTGGCCGCGAGAGACGGTGCGCCGTGGGCGCGAAATGGCAGAAGTACAAACCGATGAAAGAAGGCTCCGCCCCATGGGTAGGAGCCGGTATGCAGCAGGAGCCTGGGCATACCTGGGGGGGGTTCCGCCCTGACGGGCCAGCGCTTGCAGGAACCTGCGCTGTTGGGGTTGCTGATGTACGAAGCCCATCGGTCTTGGCAACTGCCCGGTCAATGTAGTGCGGACATCATCATGTAGGCCGCACGCAATAGGAACTGGCTCTCGCCCGCATTGTTTGCGGTGTTGCGCGGGTCGTCACTGCGGCGTGCAGTGACGACCCGTTTCGCGGCAGCATTTGCTACGCAGGATGCGGCTGCCATCCCCTGGCCTGCATTGCCTGCGCTGCGATGTCCCCAGCGTTCGTCGAGGTGTTCATGATCTTGCGGATGTTGGCGATGTGCGCCAGGGCGGTTTCACGCGATGCCGGTTGCGCCGTCGGTTCAGGGCGGTCTTCGGTACGCGGCGGAGCTGCGGGCCGATTCTCGGCAGGCCGTGGGGCGGCAGATGTCTCCTTACGACCTGCCCACAGACGGAATTCGCCAGCAAATACGCGCTTCACCAAGGCGAAGAAGTAGGCCACGACATTGCGCACTGTGCCGCTCTGGCTGCGTGCCTGCAACTCGTCGAGTACTTCCTGGCGATGCTGCGGCGGCAGCCGCCGCAAGGCGGCCTGCACGTCCTTTTGCTGATCTGCCTGGGCATTGCTCAGGCAAGGTGGCAAGCTCACCGACTGCGGTGCCGAAGTGTCGTCGCTTTCGCGCGCGCGGTACGTACGTTCTTTTTTATACATATACGTCTTATACGTACTGCCCTGCTCTGCCGTCATGTGGCGAGCGTATCCGGTCTGTTGCGGAACAAGCGTGCTGCCAGCGGAATCGCCAGACAATGGAAGTGGGGCGGCTGCCTCGCTCGCCGGCGACGGCGGCGTAGGGGGCAAATCATCGTCATCGTGACGCTGATCGTGGGTCGCGATGGAGGCAGCTTTAGGTGCCTGTGCCAGCGTTGCCCGAATGTGGACAGCCACCCGATCTACCTGGTTGTTCTCGTGGCCGATGGATGCTTGCAGAAGCGCGGACAGACTGGCATCGAGCGCGCAGGCCTGCTGGAAGTGCAGGGCACTTTCGTGAACCTGGTACAGCTCGCTGAGCACATGGCCGGTCAGAGGATCGCGTTGCTGGCCCACCTGACTGATCCACCCCGTCAGCCGAAGCACGACGAGAACGCGCCGGGCCGTCTCGTACCCGGCCCTCTGCCCCAGCGGGGTGGAAGTGAGATAGCGGCGCAACTGCCCCAGATTCGCCAGCGGGCTGATGCCCTCGGCAGAGCGCAGCATGCGCAGAACTTGCCAACCATTGCGCTCCAGGGGCGTGAGCCGCGCGTCGAGCATGAGTGCAGTCGGCGTGGTGAAAGATGCGTTGTGCTCGTGTGGGATGTGGTGAATGAGATGGGCAGCCATGAGAAAACTCCGAGGTATGAGCCAGAACGACTCGGTGCCTCGTATCTCATCGCAGTCTCGTTCGTACATCAGCTAACAATGCGGCTTCCACTGTCACCATATTGTTTGGTGTTTAAGCCGGAGTGGTACGGTGCCTGCGCACAGGTAGATAAACTAGTTGTACAGATAATCAGGAGGGTTGGGTTGCGAATTCAATAATTTGGTCGATACGTTGGTCGATGCTTGCATCGCCTTCGAATCGCAAAACTTGGCATTGCCGAGTAGCAAGCCAAGCTTCATGGCGCGGGCGGCTTCGACCTGGAAGCCTCCCTTCGTCATATTGGGACGCCCATGCAAGGAATTCTGGATTTGCACTGCCGAAGAGCGACTTTTCCCGTGCTTCGATACGTTGAAGCCTCAGCGCCGTGGGCACAGCAAGGAATACCACCAGATCAAAGGAGTCTTCGAGATCCGAGCCCCAACCACACACTGATCCGGATACGACAGTTCCATCGAGCCCCTTCAAATGGGAAAGAATCATTTTCAGGCGCAGGTCGGGGTCGAACTTCTCCTGAAATGGTGGAGTAGTGGGCTTCCAGTAGAAGTCGTCCGCGTCAGCGAAACCAAAACCGATTCGCGTGGCAAGAGCCCGCCCCAGGGTTGAGGTTCCCGAGCCAGGAGCCCCCACTATGTTGATCCGCTGATATGGAAAGCTGGTCACTGGTTTTCCGAGCAGAGATAGCACAGTCAAGGTTCCAGTTTACGGGCAGTAGCCATGAGGATGCCATCTGGTCTATGATCCCTCGCGTACCCTAAGTACGTGCATGGGGGTACAACTGGGGGTACCTCCAGCGATTCCCGCAAAGACCGTGGCCCGATTTCCCCGCGAAACCTAGCATTCACGGCACTTTGCCGACCGATCAACGTTTAAACGTGTGATCAACGTCTGACACGGTCTTCCGCAAACAAAACACCCCGGCCACTGCGCCGGGGTGTTTTGTTTTGGGGCTAGGCAAGGCAGCAAGTCATCGTGCCAGCAGTCGATTCTCGAGGACGGTTTGCATATCGCGCCGACCATCGGCAATCAGGTAGACGATGACCTGCGATCCAACAATTCGGTAGATAACGCGGTAAGGCTTGAAAGCCACCTGGCGATATTCCCTAATGCCCAGCGCCGCCAACTCTTTCGGGTAAGCGCCTCGCTCAGGCCATTTCACCAATCCGGAAACGGCGTCCATCAGTTGGTCCAGCACGTAATCGGCATTCTGCGGACAGTCGAACTCGGCAATGTAGTCATATATCGCTTCGAGGTCTCCCTCCGCACCCTCCGTCAACAACACTTCATACTCCACCACGGCGTTAGTCACTCCCCGCCTTTTCGCTTCTTGCGCAGGCGTGCGACGACGTCGGCCACTGGCTTCACTTTCCCTGCGGCGACATCCTGATTGCCGAGCGCCAGCAGCTTGAGAAGTGCCAATGCCTCCTGAGTTTCCTCGTACGAGGCCACGTCCTGCAAGACAGCTTTGGCTTCACCGTTTTGCGTGATCACCAGCGGCGCTCGCTGCTCTGCCAATGTGGCCAGGACTTCCGCAGCGTTGGCCTTCAAATAGCTGATGGGTTTCACCTGCGTCGAGTAGCGCATGTCCATATTTCCAATCCTTGAATAGGACCAAATATAGTCCTTTTATAGTCCGCTCTCAATGTCTGGACTTGTTGGCAGGCGAAAGTATGGCAATGCAGGCGGCTGATTTCGTGAGTCATTGCGGTCGAAATCTCGCGCCTATCCTGCGGAGACTGACGCAGTGAGGGCGGACGTCACGCAGACCCAAGCAGATATGACCAAACTATCGGAAAACGCTCACATCACCCCGCCCATCCCTCACGAATGATCTGCGCGATCCGCTCGCCTGTCGCCCGGTTGTGCGCCTCCACTAGCGCGACCGCGCCCGCGTCGTCGCCCGCTTCGCACAGACGCAGCAGTTCGCGGTGCTCTTCGTGTGAACGCGTCGCGTTGTCCGCTTTTTGCCACGTCAGGAACAGATAGCGCCCGAGGTTCAGACGCGCCGTCGCGACCGCACGCTGGAAGTACGGACGTTCCGCCTTCGCGTACAACATGCCGTGGAAAGCCGCGTTGCGCGTCACGATGTCCGTCAGGTCGGTCGCCGCCTCCAGCGCTTCGAGCGCCGCCCGCGCTCGCGCAATATCCGCGCGCGACAGATTTGGCAACGCCAGCGCCATCAAACGCCCCTCCAGCAACGCCCGGTAATCCGCCAGCTCGATGGCGTCGTCCTCGGTGAGCGCCGTCACCACGGTGCCGCGATTCGTTCGGCTCACGGCCAGCCCGTCCGCCGCCAGCATCGTCAACGCCTCGCGCACCGGCACATGGCTCACACCCAACGCCGCCGCGAGATGGTCCTGACGCAAGGCCTCGCCCGGCTTCAGTTCGCCACGCCCGATCTGCTCGCGCAGCGCTTCGTATGTCCGCTCCACCGCCGTTCCGGTCCCGGATTCCTGACGCATCGGCCACCTCTTCGAGTTAACTATATATAATCTCGTCAAATTATATATTATTTGACGAGAGGTGACACCAATGGCCCCGACCCGCTCCGCGCCTTCATCTGCCGCACCCGCCGCCTCAACCGCCGCCTCAACCGCCGCATCGCCGTCCGAATCACCCATCGCACCGCCCGCCGCGGTATCCAACGCAGATGCATTCCGGGTTGATTGCCTCTGGCAACACGCGTTGCTCGCGGGATTGAGCGCTACCGCCGGCCTCGGCCTATATGCTGCGGGGCTTCGCGGCGACACGTTGAGCGTCGCTGTCGCCGTCCTGCTTTGCCTGAGCTACTGGGCCACGGGCTGGTTGCCGGACTTCCTCGTGTCCCTGCTGCTGATGTTCCTGCTCGCGACGTGCACCTCGCTCGGCGCCGATGTCGTCTTTTCCGGCTTCACGTCGAGCGCGTTCTGGCTCGTCTTCAGCGGGGCCGTGATCGGCATGGCATTGAACGTCACCGGACTGGGCGAGCGCGTGGCGTCGCGGCTGGCCGATCATTGCGGCCACGCTTATAGCCTCGCCCTCGCCGGTTTCGTCGCCATCGCTTTCGCCCTCGGCATCGTGATGCCCTCCACGCTCGGCCGGATCGCCATCCTCACACCCATCGTCCTGAGCTTCTGCGAACGCGTCGGTCTCACGCGGGGACGTCCGGGCCGTCACGGCCTGATGCTCGCCACCGCACTGGCCAGTTGCGAACTGTCGACGGCCATCCTGCCGGCGAACCTGCCGAACCTCGTGATGGCAGGCACCGCCGAGACCGTGCTCGGTCTGCGGCTCGGCTACGGGGAATACGCTGTCGCACTCGTGCCCACGCTCGCCGTGGTCCGCGGCATCGTGCTCGTCGTCGTCGCCAAGTGGCTCTTCCCGGATCGCCTGACAGCACGCGACGTCGCTCACAAAGCCGACATCGTCATGTCCGTGACACCGGTGCGCGCGGACGAAAAACGGCTGCTCGCCGCCCTCGCGCTCATGCTCGTGCTCTGGCTCACGGAACCCTGGCACCACGTCGCCGCCGGCTGGGTCGGTCTGGGCATCGCTTTGCTGTGCCTCGGACCCCTGCGTCTGGTGAATCCGGACGCCTTCCTCAAGCAGGTCAAGCTCGCGCCGCTGTGGTTCGTTGCCGCCATCATCGGACTGACGGCCGCCGTCGATCATGCGGGACTGGCCAACGCCCTGCGCCCGCCGCTCGCGCGTCTCGATCTGGCACAAATGTCGACGATGCCCGCCTATCTGGTGCTCGTCGCGCTGTCGATGGCGTTGACGTGCCTCGTCACCTCGAACGCCGCACCCGCGCTCTACACCCCGCTCGTGCCCGCGCTCGCCGCCGGGGCGCCGCTCGGCGTAAAGGCTGTCTTGTTGACGCAGGCGATCGGCATCTCCACCATCGCATTGCCTTATCAGGCGCCGCCGCTCGTGCTGGCCATGGCGCTCGCAGGCATCGGCATTCGGGACGCCACCCGCTACTGCCTCGCCACGGCATGCGTGGCACTGCTCACTGTCGTGCCGCTCACGGCACTCTGGTGGCATGTCACCGGAATGCTTCGTCTTTTCTAAGCTTTCGGCGTCCAACGGCTGCCCCTGCGTTCCGAGACATCATTTCAAACGCTGGTTTGCGATATCCCGGGCGGGATACCATCGGGCGTACACATCAGCGGTCGATCCCTGATCTTTTGGCAACGCGTCTCGTCTAATATGAAACCGTATCGGGAATGCCCTGCTTGAGGCCATCGCCCGCGTAACGCGACAATCATTAGCAAGACAAGATATCGGACGCAACACACCACACGCCAAATGCAGTCACCGTAGTCGGGCAACGCCGTTTCATGCAGCTAAGGGGAGGGTCTTGCATGACATCGAAGTCGTCGGCTGTCACCAAAATCACTCCGGACACGCTGCCCATGCGGCGCCACTGGTCCGACGATCCGGCACGCATTCGTCTGTATAGCGGCGTCGGCCTGGTGCTGGCTTTCGCCGTGCTGCTCATCTGGGGCTACCGGTACGCGCTGTCCGGCACGCCGACCATCAGCCCCATCGGGCTCGACTTCCTGCCGTTCTGGGGCGCCTCGCATTTCGTACTGCAAGGACATCCGCTCGACGCCTATAACGTCGATCTGATGTCGAAAGTGCAGATCGCGGAGCAACCGTGGGCCGACAAGATCGGCGGCGTGTTGCCGTGGTTGTATCCGCCGGTGATGATGGTGTTTCTCGCCCCCGTTGCCCTGCTCTCCTTCACCTATGCGTACACGCTGTACGCGCTGATCGGGCTGGGCCTGTACTACACCGCACTGCGACGCACCGCCCCCTGGCGCAATGCCCGTCTGCCCATACTCGGTTTTCCCGGCGTGCTGCTCGTCGTCATCGCGGGGCAGATCGCGCTCTATACGACGGCGCTCGCGGGCTTCTCGCTCGTGCTGCTGCGCAAGCGTCCCGTCTGGGCTGGCGTGCTCGCCGGGCTGCTCTTCGTCAAGCCGCATGTCGCCCTGCTCTTTCCGCTCGCGTTTCTCTGCGCCCGCGAGTGGCGTGCGCTCGCCGCATGCATCATGACGGTCATCGGCACGACGGCACTCGCCGCCGTGGTCTTCGGCATCGACGTCTACGTCACCTTCCTGCACGCCTCCGAATTCGCGCGGCAGAGCATCGTCAACGGCACGGCGCAAATCGCTCGGGTGCCGACGTTTTTCGTCACCGCCCGCATGCTCGGGGCTTCCGTGGCGGTCTCTGCCGTCGTCCACGGCATCGTGGCGTTAGTGGCGCTCGCCGTGCTGATCGACTTCTGGCGACGTCCGGGGGTGTTCGCGTTACGCGCGGCCACGCTGGTCTGCGCGACGACCCTCATCAGCCCATACCTCTACGACTACGACCTCGCGCTCCTCGCGCTCGTGATCGCCTGGTACGTGCGCGACGGCGCAGCGCGCGGCTGGTTGCGCGGCGAACGGGAATGGCTCGTGTTGCTATGGATCACACCTGCGCTCGGCCTGCTCGGCTCGTTGCAGATCGGCTTCCAGTTTCTGCCGTTCATCACACTGGGCACGCTCGCCATGCTGTGGCGTCGTCGGCGCCGTCTGGCGCATGTGCCCGAGGCCGACGTGTTCGACACACCGAACGACGCGCACCGCAGCGACCTCGCCGCAACACCGCGTAACTCCGTCACCACGCCTGCGTTCACGAGGTAATCGCCATGCCCCGCGCCGCCGCTCGTACCGACACATCCCATACGTCACATACGTCGCATGCATCAGATTCGCCTGCGGCTTACCGCGCGCCGCTGATCTCGCTCGTCGTGCCGTGCCACAACGAAGCCCCGGCGCTCGACAAGTTCTACCGCGCCATCGCGCCTGTGCTCGACAGCGTGGCGAACGTGCGCTTCGAGATGGTCTGCGTAAACGACGGCAGTACGGACGACACCCTGAACGTCCTGCTCGCGTTGCGACGTAAGGACACACGCATCCGCATCATCGATTTCACGCGCAACTTCGGCAAGGAAGCCGCTCTAAGCGCAGGCATCGACGAAGCGCAGGGCGACGCCGTCATTCCCATCGACGCCGACTTGCAGGACCCGCCCGCCCTCATCCCGGTGATGATCGAGCGCTGGCGCGACGGCGCGGAAGTCGTGCTCGCCAAACGCACCAATCGCGCGAGCGACAGCGTTGCCAAGCGAGTGGCGGCGGGCCTGTACTACCGCGTTCACAACCGGTTGTCGGAGGTGAAGCTACCGGAGAACGTCGGCGATTTCCGGCTGATGGACCGCCGCGTCGTGACAGCGATCAAACGACTGCCCGAGCGCCGCCGCTTCATGAAAGGGCTGTTTGCCTGGGTCGGATTCCACACGGAGATCGTGGAATACGTGCGCGATCCACGCAGCGCGGGGGAGTCGAAGTTCTCCGGCTGGCGGCTGTGGAATTTCGCGCTCGAAGGCATTACCAGCTTCAGCACCGTGCCGTTGCGCTGCTGGACCTACATCGGGGGTTCGCTGGCGCTGCTCTCGCTCGCCTATGGCAGCTACATTGCGCTACGCACCATCATTCACGGCGTGGACGTGCCCGGCTATGCCTCGCTGCTCGTCGGCATCCTCTTCCTCGGCGGGATTCAGCTCGTGGGCATCGGGGTGATCGGGGAATACGTCGGACGCATCTATTACGAATCGAAGGGCCGTCCGCTCTATCTGGTGCGACGCCGCTACCAGTCGAGCGTCAAGGTGAGTCATCTTCCGTCGCGGGCCGGCATGCGTGTGCTCACACGCCTCGATACGTCCAATAGCGATGGAGCAGGAAAGTCGTCGGCGGCACGATCAACACGACCGCAGCGATCCCGATCCAATGGTTGCCACCCAGATGCTCGACCGTTCGTGCGACGAACGTCGTGAGCAGCAGCCCGAAGATCGACACCGGCAGGAACCTTGCGAGACTCGTGCGATGCACGCGCGCCGAGAAGCTCCATAGCGTGTTGAGCAAGTAAGAGCACGGTGTCGCCACGCAGAAGGCGACCGCGTTCGCCAGCACCGACCCCGCACCGAACGCCTCGATGAGCGTGATCGCCACGATCACATGCACCGCCGTCGAGATCACCCCGGAAACCCCGAAACGCATGAGCGGCACGACGAACGTGCGCACATATGGCGACGCGCGCCAGCGTTGGGCTCGCGTGGTGGAATCTGAGGAGGACGTCTGACGCAGATCCGGCATCGGTTCGGTGGCCGCGACGAATGAAGTCGAGGCAGGTGATTGGGTCGGTTGTGGGTCGGTGATGGGTCGGTCAAGCAATCGAGGCTATCGGCGCAAGGCTACGGGTTCGCCTGACGATACGGGCACCGGCAACGATATCCGGAAAACGTGTGCAGTGCAGCATCGCTGCCTCTCCCCGTCAGCGCTGGACGAATAAGAATTTATGCCATTTTCGCGGCGCATGGGTTGCATGCCTGAGCGAGACGTCTAGGATTGCGAGGTACTTTGCGATGAGAGCATCAAGCCCAAGACAAACGCAAGACAAGAGACGACGTCCGACATCCACAGGAGGAAGCCGATGCACCGCCCCAATGCCATTCACGCCGCCAGCGTTCTGGTCTTTGCCGTCTTTTCCGTGATGACGTGGAGTGTGTCACTGCATGCTGCCGAGACTAACACCTCAACCTCGTCCGCCGCGCCCGCCCCCGCCGCGCAAACGCTCACCGTCGAAGGATTGTCGCAACCGGCCGACATTCTCATCGACCACAACGGCGTACCGCACATTTTCGCGGCCAACGAGCGCGACGGTTTCTTCGTTCAGGGCTTCAACGCCGCGCGCGATCGTCTGTTCCAGATCGATCTCTGGCGACGCCGGGGACTCGGCCAGTTATCCGAAGTGTTCGGACGCGCGTATGTCGCGCAGGACGATGCCGCGCGCCGCTTCGTCTACCGGGGCGACATGGCCACGGAATGGCGGCGGTACGGCCCCGACGCGAAGCCTGCCGCCGAGGCATTCGCCGCGGGCGTGAACGCCTACATCGACTGGCTGGCAAGGCATCCCGATCAGATGCCGTACGAGTTCCGCAAAGTCGGTTACTGGCCAGCGAAGTGGTCCGCCGAAGACATCGTGCGCATTCGCAGTCACGGCCTGACCCGCAACCTGAAAAGCGAGGTGGCGCGCGCCAAGGTCGTATGCCGTGCGTCGCTCGATGCAGATAGCGTGCGTGTGGGCCTGCAACCGACATGGAAGACGCAGGTGCCCGACGGGCTCGATCCCTGCCTGCCCGACGATCTGCTCAAGGTCTTCGATCTCGCGACGCAAGGCGTGAAGATCACGAAAGACTCCCTGCAACACGCCAACGCGGACATCGTGCAACTGGCGGAGAACGGGCCTTACGATGTCTCCACCGAATCGGCGGAAGGCAGCAACAACTGGGTCATCTCGCCGCAAA
The DNA here is from genome assembly GCF_022696215.1 of Pandoraea sp. LA3. NCBI lineage: Bacteria > Pseudomonadati > Pseudomonadota > Betaproteobacteria > Burkholderiales > Burkholderiaceae > Pandoraea > Pandoraea sp. LA3. Next base: position 74,581 of record NZ_PTPY01000026.1, read on the forward strand.
AATCGACGACGGGCCGCGCCATCATGGCCAACGATCCTCACCGCGCTTACGCGGCACCGAGCCTGCGCTACATCGTGCAGGTCAGCACGCCCACGCTCAACCTGATCGGTGCGGGTGAGCCTGCCATTCCGGGCGTTGCCATCGGGCACAACGGCACCATCGCCTTCGGCCTCACGATCTTCAACATCGATCAGGAAGACCTGTACGTCTACGACCTGAATCCGGCCAACCCCGACCAGTATCGCTACCGGGGCAAATGGGTGCCGATGCGAACCGTCCACGAGACGATCGACGTGCGCGACGGCGCGCCGGTGCAGACCGACCTCAAATTTACGAAGCATGGACCGGTGATTTACGTCGACGCGGCCAAACATCGCGCCTATGCGGTGCGCACGGCATGGCTGGAACCGGGCATGTCGCCGTACTTCGACGCCATGCGCTACATGCGCGCGAAAACCTACGCGCAATTCCAGACGGCACTCGACACGTGGGGCGCCCCGACCGTCAATCAGGTCTATGCGGACGCTTCCGGCAACATCGGCTGGGTGCCGAGCGGCATGGCGCCGATCCGTCCCAACTGGGATGGTCTGATGCCGGTACCGGGCGACGGACGCTACGAGTGGGCCGGCTTCTGGCGTCGCGATCAGTTGCCCTCGGCGTACAACCCGGCAAGCGGCTATTTCACGACGTCCAACGAAATGAACATGCCGGCAGGCTATCCGTACGCCCAACGCAAGCTCGGCTTCGAATGGACCAACGGCTCGCGTCACGCCCGCATCGACGAGGTGTTGAAGGCGAAGGACAAGGTCTCGCTGGAGGATTCGGAACGTTTGCAGAACGACATCGTGTCGATACCGGCGCGGCGTCTGATGGCGCTCCTCGCGCCGCTGTCGAGCGATGATCCGCAGACGTCGGCTGCGCTCAGACTTCTCAAGGGTTGGGACGCCCACATGGGGGCCGACTCGGCGCAAGCCGCGCTCGAGGAAGTCTGGTTCAGCCGCCATCTTGGGCGCGCCTACAAGAATGCCGTGCTGCCCAAATCGGCGGCAGACACCTTCGGTGCCCCGGACCCGGCCCCTATGCTCGATGCGCTGGAACAGCCTGCGGCACGCTTCGGCGAGAATGCCAACGCAAAACGCGATGCCGTCCTGCTGTCGAGTCTGGGCGAAGCGTGGGGCGAGATGGTCAAGTTACAGGGGGCCGACCCCGGCGCATGGCAGTGGGGCAAGCTCCAGACCAACCTGAACGCTCATCCGCTCGCCGATGCCGTCGACGCCGAGATGCGCGCCAAGCTCAATGTCGGTCCGCTCCCGAAAGGCGGCAGCCCGTTCACGCCGAACCAGTCGACCTATCGCGTGAGCGATTTCCGTCAGACGAATGGCCCGTCGTTCCGCATCGTGGTCGACGTCGGCAACTGGGACAACACCCGCGCGATGAACCTCCCGGGCGAATCGGGCAATCCCGACAGTCCGCACTATCGCGATCTGGCGCAGAAATGGCTCGACGGCGAATACTTCACGCTGCCCTACTCCCGGGCTGCGGTGGAGGCGGCCACGGAGTCTCGGCTGCATCTGGTACCGGCGGCGTCGCGTTGAGTGTGGCGGCGGTGCGCGTGTGACGCGCGCATCGCTTGCAGCCCCCCGAAACGAAAACAGCCGGTTGGAATACCCAACCGGCTGCTTCGAAGGCAACGTTGCCCGTCGGCGGCATGAGAGCGCGCGCCGCGGATACTTCACCGCCGCATCGGTCAATGCCCGCCGGGCACGAACTCCGCTTTGTCGCGCTTGATCGTGCGCGAGTCCACGGCGTTGGTCGGCACTAGCAGAAGCAGCAGCACGACACCGATGGAGATTGCCAGGATCGACAGGAACGTGAGGTGCAGCGAATGTTGCAGCACCGCGCGAATCGCCTGATCGGCAATCGTCGACACGCCGCGATCTTCGAGCACGTGACGCAGTTGATCGGACGTGACCGGCGCGAGACCGCTCGAATGCGTGAGGCCGAAGTTGAGTACCGCGCCGAAGAGCGTCGCCCCGAGCGTGCTGCCGAGGTTACGCGAGAAAATGTTCGATGCCGTAGCGCTGCCGCGTTGCGACGGATCGACGATTTCCTGAATCAGCACGAGCGCACTTACGCTGCCGGTGCCCATGGAGAAGCCCATCAGCAAGGAGCCGAAGCCCGCGAGCAGCGGCGAGCTGCTCGGCCCGAGCAAAGCGAAGACGATACCGCCCACGGGCATGATCAAACTCCCGCCCACGAGAATGCGGCGCAGACCAAAACGCGTGAACGTCTTGGCGGCGAGCGTCGCGCCAATCGGCCAGCCGACCATGATCATGGTGAGCGCCATACCGGCGACGACCGGCGTCTGACGCAGCACACCCTGCGCATACATCGGCAGGAACGTCGTCAGCCCCATGAGCACCATGCCCGAGAGCAGCGTCGCCGCGTTGGCAGCCGCAATGGGACGGCGGCTCCACAGCGCAAACGAGATCATCGGATCCTTGGCACGGCGCTCCTGCCAGACGAACAGCACGCACGCGAGCGCGCAGGCGAGCACACCACCCCAGACATGGGTATCGGTAAGCGAGTTCGCATCGGTCAGCGCGATCATCAGCCCGGCCACCGCGATGGTGAAGTACACGGCGCCCATCACGTCGATGCTCGGACGCTGACGCGGCGCCTCTTCATGCAAGTAGGCAATGAAACCCGCAGCGGCCAGCAGGCCGATCGGAATGTTGATCCAGAAGATCCACGACCACGACAGATCGCGAATGATGAGACCGCCCAGCATCGGTCCGAGCACGGCCGAAATGGCCCACACGCTCGCCAGATAGCCCTGCACCTTGCCACGCTCGCTGATCGGGTAGTGATCGGCAATGATCACCAGACTGACCGGCTGGATACATGCCGCCCCCACGCCCTGCAACAGACGGAAGACGATCATGGCCGGCATCGACCACGCAAGCCCGCCGCCGATCGAGGCGATCAGGAAGACGGCAATACCGACGAGGATGACGGGCTTACGGCCATAGATGTCGGCGAGCTTGCCGAACACCACGGTCATCGCCGTCTGGGCGAGCAGAAACGCGGAAAAGACCCAACTGTAGAGATTCAGGCCGCCCAGTTGGGCGACGATTTGCGGCATGGCCGTCGAGATGATCGTCGCTTCGATGGCCACCATAGACGTTGCCGCCATGACGGAAGCCACGATCAATGGCCGCATGGAATTGCGTGTCGCAGACATGTGTTTTTTGAAGTGGGGGTGCTTAACAACTTAAGAGAGGGGCGCTGCGACCCTGCCGGGTGCAACAGCCACACCAGATGGCGGAAGACGGGGATCGAACGTGGCGGCGGCGCCGCACGCGTAGTCAAGACGACTTGGGCCTGGCGATGGCGTCAAGCATAGCCGAATGCGGCCAAACGCGTATGACGCTCACCGTCGGCCATCACCGTCTTCAACGAAGACTTGCCGGGCGAGACTTTCGCCGAACAAAACCCTGCGGCCTTCCAGGTTTTGGAAGGTTTTGAAGCGATGAAATCGCGGGCAATCCACCGCATCGCGTCGGCGTTGCACCGGCGCGACGTTCAATGTCCCGAAATCCGATACGGTCTTGCGGCCGATCGTCGCAGCCTCACGGGCGGCTATGTCGATGGGCCGCCCGCGCGTGCTAAGCCGTGCCGCGATTGCGCTTGATGACCCCGTAGATCGCCAGCAGCACGATCGCGCCGATGATCGAGGCGATCCAGCCGGCCGACTCGCCTTCGGTGTAGAGGTGGAGGAACTGACCGACATATCTGGCGAGCAGCGCGCCGGCAATGCCGAGGATGATGGTCATGATGATGCCCATGCTGTCCCGCCCGGGATGCAGGGCGCGCGCGATGAGACCGACGATCAGACCGACGACGATGGTGCCGATGATGCCCATGACGTACCTCCAAGGACGGGAACCCGAACGCAGTATAGCCCCGATTTCCGGCAGTCCACACCCACTCCCCAGCCCTTGTCGCGCCGGGCCTGTGCCGCCGCCATCTCCCTGAGATTCCCGGAAGCATGTACGTCCGCCGCGCCGGTCACTGCGTCTCGCTATCCCCGGTATAAGGGATGACTATTTGTCAAAAGCGGACGGCTGCGCGATCATTGGACAAGCTGTCCCAACGCGCGGGTACGCGGCGCCGATGAAACCGGCATCGCGTCGACGCGCTATAATCAGGGGCTATCAGATCCCCCACATCATGCAACTGCTCGCTCTCGGCCTGAACCACCACACGGCGCCCGTCTCGCTGCGCGAACGGGTGGCGTTTCCGTTCGAGCGCATCGAGCCGGCGCTGGCGGGCCTGAAGAGTCTGTGGACCGGCAACGGCAAGTTGAGCGCCCCCGAGGCCGCCATTCTGTCGACGTGCAACCGCACCGAGATCTACTGCGTGACCGACGATGCCGCCGCCCGTGAGCGCGCAGTGCACTGGCTCTCGCAGTTCCACAACATTCCGGCCAGCGATCTCGCCCCCCATCTGTATGCCCTGCCGCAGTCCGACGCCGTGCGTCACGCCTTCCGCGTGGCGAGCGGTCTGGACTCGATGGTGCTCGGCGAAACGCAGATCCTCGGACAGTTGAAGGATGCCGTGCGCACCGCCGCCGAGGCCGGCGCCCTGGGCACCTATCTGAATCAGCTTTTCCAGCGCACGTTCGCGGTCGCCAAGGAAGTGCGCGGCCAGACCGAGATCGGCGCGCATTCGGTATCGATGGCCGCCGCGGCGGTACGTCTGGCACAGCGCATTTTCGAAAGCATCAGCACGCAAAAGGTGCTGTTCATCGGCGCAGGCGAGATGATCGACCTGTGCGCCACGCACTTCGCTGCACAGAATCCGAAAGCCCTCTACATCGCCAACCGCACGGCCGAGCGCGGCGAAAAGCTTGCCGAGCGTCTGGGTGGCACGGCAATCCGCCTGTCGGAGCTGCCGCAACGTCTGCATGAGTTCGACATCGTCGTGTCGTGCACGGCGAGTACGCTGCCGCTGATCGGGCTGGGCGCCGTCGAGCGCGCCATCAAGGCGCGCAAGCACAAGCCGATGTTCATGGTCGATCTGGCCGTGCCGCGCGATATCGAACCGGAAGTCGGTCGTCTGGCCGACGTCTTCCTGTACACCGTCGACGATCTCGGTGCTGTCGTGCGCGAGGGCAATGCCCTGCGTCAGGCAGCCGTCGCACAGGCCGAGGCGATCATCGAGACGCGCGTGCAGCACTTCATGCAATGGCTCGACGCCCGCAGCGTCGTGCCGGTCATTCGCGATATCCACGGCACCGCCGAGGCCATGCGCGTGGCCGAACTCGAGCGTGCCCAGCGCATGCTCGCGCGTGGCGACGACCCTGCCGCCGTGCTCGAAGCCCTGTCCCAGTCCCTCACCAAGAAATTCCTGCACGGCCCGACCCACGCGCTGAACACGGCGCGCGGCGATTCGCGCGAGCAAATCATTCACCTCATTCCCGAACTGTTCCGCACCTCGGGATCCGCCGACAAATAGATGAAAGCGAGCATGCAAGCCAAGCTCGACCAATTGACGCAACGTCTGGTCGAGCTTGATGGCCTATTGAGCCAGGGCGACGTTACCCGCGACCTGGACAACTACCGCAAGCTCACGCGCGAACACGCCGAGCTGGCGCCGGTCGTCGCGCAATATCAGCAGTATCGTCAGGCGCAGAACGACGTCACGGCGGCGCAGGAAATGGCGGCCGACCCGGAAATGCGCGAGTTCGCCGAAGACGAGGCCATGAATGCCCGCGCCCGCATGGACGACATGGAAGGCACGTTGCAGCGCATGCTGCTGCCGCGCGACCCGAACGACGATCGCAACATCTATCTGGAAATCCGTGCCGGCACCGGCGGCGACGAATCGGCGCTGTTCGCGGGCGATCTGCTGCGCATGTACACGCGCTACGCGGAGCGCCAGCGCTGGCAGGTGGAGATCATGTCGGCCAGCGAGTCGGATCTGGGCGGTTACAAGGAAGTGATCGTCCGGCTGATCGGTCAGGGTGCGTATTCGCGGCTGAAGTTCGAATCGGGGGGTCATCGCGTGCAGCGCGTGCCCGCCACGGAAACGCAGGGGCGTATTCATACGTCCGCCTGTACCGTGGCCGTGATGCCGGAAGCCGACGATGTCGCCGACGTCGAAATCAACCCGGCAGACATCCGCATCGACACGTTCCGTGCGTCGGGAGCGGGCGGCCAGCACGTCAACAAGACGGACTCGGCCGTGCGCATCACGCACTTGCCCACGGGCATCGTCGTGGAATGTCAGGACGACCGCTCGCAGCATCGCAACAAGGACAAGGCGCTCAAGGTGCTCGCGGCGCGTATCAAGGACGCCCAGCTCCGTGCCCAGCAAGCGAAGGAAGCGGCCACGCGCAAGAGCCTGATCGGCTCGGGCGACCGCTCCGAGCGCATTCGCACGTACAACTTCCCGCAGGGGCGGATGACGGATCACCGCATCAACCTCACGCTCTACAAGCTCGAATACATCATGGACGGGGATCTCGACGAGATGATCAACGCGCTGGTGACCGAGCATCAGGCGGAATTGCTGGCGTCGCTGGGCGAGGCGGCCTGATGACGTCGGGTGCGGCCGAGGGGACCGACGCAAACGTTGGCGGGAATGGTCAGACGGGCATTGCCACGGTCGCGTCGCTGCTGCGTGAGCCGGGGCTTCCTCCAGCGGAGTCGCGCATTCTGCTCTCCCACGTGCTCGGCTGGACCCGCACCCAACTGATCACCCGCGACCGCGAGCCGCTCGCCCCCGAGACGGTCGCCGTCTACCGGGCGCTGCACATGCGTCGCGTGGCAGGCGAACCCATCGCCTACCTCACCGGCACACGGGAATTCTTCGGGCTGACGCTGACGGTGAGTCCGTCCGTGCTCATCCCCCGGCCGGAAACGGAACTGCTCGTGGAACTGGCGCTCTCGCGCATCGAATCGCGCCGCGCACCGCGCGTGCTCGACCTGGGGACCGGCAGCGGCGCCATCGCGCTGGCCATTGCGCATAGTCGTCCGGACGCGCAAGTCACCGCCGTCGACCGCTCGACCGATGCCCTCGATGTCGCCCGGGCGAACGCCCGGCAGCTCGGGCTGGAGACGCGCGTCGAGTTTCTCGAAAGCGACTGGTACGCCGCGCTGGCCGCAGATGGCGCCGGGCGTGCACCGTTCGACATCATCGTCTCCAACCCGCCCTACATCGTGTCGGGCGACGAACATCTCTCACAGGGCGACCTGCGCTTCGAACCGGTCGACGCCCTCACCGATCATGCGGATGGTCTGGCCGCGCTGCGCGTCATCGTCGCCGGGGCGCCGTCACGGCTGCTGCCCGATAGCTGGCTGCTGTGCGAGCACGGCTACCACCAGGCGGCGGACGTCCGCGCGCTTTGCACGGCGGCAGGCTTCGCGGACGTGATGTCCGAGCGCGATCTCGCCGGGATCGAGCGCACCACGGGCGGCCGGCGGGTCTGAGCGCCTGAGCATCGGGCAGACGGTGTCCGAAAGGGCGGCCGAGCGGCGTCCGACGGACCCGCCCGAAAACCGCTAAAATGCCGGATACGCCGACTTTCCGGCATCCCCACGGGCTTCCGATCATGACTACCCAGCAACGTATCCAGCAAATCGTCTCCGAACATCCCGTCGTCCTTTTCATGAAGGGCAACGCGCAATTCCCGATGTGCGGCTTCTCGGGCCGTGCCGTGCAGATCCTGAAGGCATGCGAAGTGGGCGACCTGTTCACGGTCGACGTGCTGCAAGACGACGAAATTCGTCAGGGTATTAAGGAATTCGCCAACTGGCCGACCATTCCGCAGCTCTACATCAACGGCGAATTCATCGGCGGCTCGGACATCATGATGGAGATGTACCAGAGCGGCGAACTCAAGCAGGTTCTCGCCGAACTCGCCTGATTTCACGTTTCGCCGATTTCGCCGATCCGCGGTCGATGACGGTTTCGACGGGAGCCTCCCGAACGCCTGCACGTCTGGTCGTCGCCATTACGGGCGCGACCGGTGCGGTGTATGGCGTGCGCCTGCTCGAACGCCTGCGCGCAATGGGCGGCGTGGAAACCCATCTGATGGTGTCGAGCGCGGGCTGGCTGACGCTGCGCCACGAACTCGGCATGGAACGCTCGGACGTTCAGGCGCTGGCCGATCAGTACCACAGCGTGCGTGAGATCGGCGCGAACATCGCCAGCGGTTCGTTCGCCACGGCGGGCATGATCGTCGCGCCTTGTTCGATGAAGACGCTCGCGAGCGTCGCTCACGGGCTGTCGGACAACCTGATCGCGCGCGCCGCCGACGTCACCCTGAAGGAGCGCCGCCGCCTCGTGCTGATGGTGCGGGAAACGCCCTTCAACCTCGCGCATCTGCGCAATATGACCGCCGTGACCGAGATGGGCGGCATCGTCTATCCGCCACTGCCCGCGTTCTACAACCGTCCGGCGTCGCTCGACGCGATGGTCGACGATACGGTCGCGCGCGTCATCGATCTTTTCGGCATTGCCCCGCCGGTGGCGTCAAGCTGGGACGGGCTCGGCAAAGACGCCGAAGTCTGACATTCCTAGGCACTGCGCAGCACATCCCGGTCAACGGCCGCGCGCAAGCGATCTCACTGACGCCCTGCTTCACGGCCCCTCATTTCGGTTTCGGCCTCGGCGTTACGCCGACACCTCACCTCACGCCATCCAGCCAGCGTTGCAGCGTGTCGAGCGCCCCCTGAGCCTGCCCGGCGGCCGACTCCGGTGTCTGAACGCACAACTCCAGCATGATCTCGTTCGGGTCCAGTAAGTAGAGATGCTCACCGTCGCCGTGACGCTCGACGGCAAACGGCACCTCATACGCCGTCAGACGCGATTTCCAGCGATCGAGTGACTCGCGGTCTCGCACGCGTAGCGCCACGTGGTGGATCTGTGTTGCAGGCGTGTCGGGATGAGGCTCGGGCGCGAGGCCGTCGCAATTGAAGAACGCGAGGGCTTCGCCCGGCGCGATCTGGTAACTCACCAGCAGATAGGGCTTGCCCCACAGGTGGCTCATGCCGGTTTGCGCGCCCGCCAGCGTGAAACCCATCACATCGACGTAGAATCGGTGCGTGAGCGTCGCGTCGTAACTCGGATAAGCGACGTGATCGATCGCCACAGGAGTGACAGCAGGCACGCGTGCCGTGGATTCGACGGCAAGGCTGAGGTCTGGCACGGCCTGATTCATCACGATCCCCCGGCGTGCAAAGTGGCGACGGCAATCGGGAAACTGCGTTTGTAGTGTAGTCCTGCAACCCGCGTGGCATCAACCGAGTGTCAGCCGGAGCCGCATGGACTATAGTGAAAACGCCACACTTTGCTCGCCGGACGGCATGTTCGCGTGCATCCCCCCAGTGGTGTGACAGGTTTGCGACCGGAGTTTTGTCATGGAGACCGCTTTTTCCTCGCTTCCGCCCGTCGTCGTCTACGCCGTCGTGACGCTCGTTTTCGTCATGCTGGTGCTTGTGGTGCCTGCCGGCGCCCGCTGGCGCAATGTCGCCTGGCCGGCGGCCGTGCCCCCGCTTTCGCCACATCGTCCCGGCGACCTGCTCGGCACACCGCGCACGCCCTACTGGCGCTCGCCGGACGACACGCAGGATCTGCGTCGCCCCTCCTACTTCGCGACCTCTGCGCGACGCGGTCGTCGCCCGGCCAGCTTTCTCGCCCCGCGCGATCACCAGCGCCGCTGAGTGCAGACTGCCGACTGACCCGCCCGGGCGTCATCCAACGCCCGGCACTCGCCCCTCGCCCCTCGCCCCTCGCCCATCCTCCCACGACGCGCGACATTTTCCTCTGCCAGCATCACGCCCGGCGACCTCAATCGCAGGCCACCTTACGCCTTGTTACATCTGTAGTGCCGCGGTAGCACCCTGCGCCGCCGGCCGTCCGTAGAATTCGATTCAAGGAGCGCGTCTGCGTGTCGATGCCACGAGGCACGGGAACGGCAGGCAAGCACGGCGTCGAGCGATATCTGCCCGTTCGTGCAGGGAGCGCCAGGTCGAAAAAGAGAGAAGGAGAACAGATGCAACATCGTTTATGGATTGCGACGGCAGCGATTGCAGGTCTCGCAGCAGCTTTCACGTCGGGCAGTGCCTTTGCCCGCACCGACGTCTCGGTCAACATCGGCATTCCCGGTCCGGCCTTCGTCGCGCCGGGTCCGGTCTACGCGCCGCCCCCGGTCTATGCGGCCCCGGCGCCGATGGTCGTTGCACCGCCGCCGCCCGTCGTCTATGGTCCGCCCCCGCGTTACTGGCGCGGCCCGCCGCCGCGTCACTGGCATCACGACCGTGGTTGGGATCGCCGTGGCTGGGATCATCGCGACGGACATCACCACCGGTAAGCGCGTTCGCCACGAAGGCGAAAAAAGCCCCGCAAGGTCACTCGACCTGCGGGGCTTTTTTACGCGCCAGGATTTCAAGCCGCATTGCACGTCAGCGGCTTCAAAGCGCTTCCAGTCGCTCAAGACATCGTCAGTCGTTGTCACCGGTGTCGTCGACGCTCATGCAATGCGCGCATGAAGCCTCGCGAATTTATCGAAGCTTCATGCGTCATCGCGCACTGACGAATTCACCAGTTTTTGAATTAGCTTTGATCGCATTAATACCCTGAATTGTCTTGCATTCTCATCCGGAAAAATGAAAGCCATTTCACCGAAAGAGAACGCGTCGGACATCAATATCGATAGCAGCAACGATGTCCGTAATAGCCACCGTAATAAGGCCGCTCCGGAACGACGACACATCCGGCAAGGGTAATGGCAAGCAACGCCGCAACGACTAACTTCATGATCTGACTCCACAGGGACGAACGCGAATCCGTTCGCTTTCTTTATATCGTCGCGGCTGTAGGAAGCCCATCACGTGTCTGTAAGCCGTGTAAGCGAAGGTTGCCAAACGGGGAATGTGTCGCACTTTGTTACGTAACGCGGTGGGCGTGTGTTCGTAACATCGCCCGATAGCGGCATTCCACGCATCTGCGAAAACCCAATAAATACGGGGCTTTCTCAAGTTTCGTGTCGCTGGCATGGCGCTTGCATAGTCATAGGCGTCGCCCTTTCAATTGCCCCGAAGAGTGCGGCTTTGACTCAAACCCTCCTCCCGTTGCAGACACGGGAGGAGGCTTTTTTTCAAATCTCTCCGATCCTTGCCGGAACCTGTTTCCGACAAGCGATCGCGCCAATTTCCTGCACCGCGAATGTGCAGGCGCATTCGTATTCCTATTTCATCTGTGCGTTTGAAATGTATCGACGCTATAACGGCGTCGACTTCCTATGCGATTCATTTATCTTTAAAGCCTTATTGGATGCGGTTTTCGAAGCGATTCCCCTTGGCATCGGCATAAACCAGATGCGGGTAGGCACCGATCTCAAGTTGCCCATTTCGCTGTCGTAATCGCGTCTATAGGGGACTGCGTTCTCAATTGGGGGGGCACGCAGATCCCTTTCGTGACGGCCGCACGACACGCGCCGGGGCAAGCGTCTCAGGGGAATAGTCATGGAAATCGCCACGCCTGAATTCCAGATGGAACAACAGGAACTACAGGCCGTCACCGCCGCACTCAACCGCGTGCAGGCCGTCATCGAGTTCGACTTGCAGGGTCGCATTCTTCACGCCAACGAGAATTTCCTGCAAACGGTCGGTTACCGGCTCGACGAAATTCAAGGCCAGCATCACCGGATGTTTTGCGAGCCGGACTATGCGGCGTCCAGCGCGTATCGCGATTTCTGGGCCAAGCTCGGCCGTGGCCAGTTCGATGCGGGCGAGTACAAGCGCCTCGGCAAAGGCGGGCGCGAAGTGTGGATCCGCGCCTCGTACAACCCGGTGTTCGACGCGAACGGTGTCGCTTACAAGGTCATCAAGTTCGCCACCGACGTCACGGCGGATCGCACGCGTCAGGCCGAGTTCGAGGGCAAGGTGCGCGCGATGGACATCGCACAGGCCGTCATCGAATTCAACCTCGACGGCACCGTGATCACGGCCAACGACAACTTTCTGAAAACGCTCGGCTACTCGCTCGACGAAATTCGCGGCAAGCACCACCGCGTGTTCTGCGAGTCGGATTACGCGGCGTCCAATGCCTACCGCGAGTTCTGGGCCAAGCTCAATCGCGGCGAATTCGACGCCGGCCGCTACAAGCGTCTTGGCAATGGCGGACGCGAAATCTGGATTCAGGCGACATACAACCCGATCCTGGACGCGAACGGTCGGCCATACAAAGTCGTGAAGTTCGCCACGGACATCACGCAGCAAGTCGAGCTGGAAGCCAGCGTGAAGCGACGCGCCGAGGCGGATCAGCGCAAAGTGGCGTTGCTGCTCGACACCGTCAACCGCGCGGCTGCGGGCGACCTCACGGGCGAAATCGCGGTAGCGGGCACCGACCCCATCGATCAACTGGCCGACGGCATTCGTCACATGATGGACGACCTGCGTGGCGTGATCGGCAAGGTCGTCAATTCGGCAGGCGAATTCTCGGGCGCGTCGCGCGACATCGCCGATCGTGCCAATACCGTGGCGACGGGCGCTCAGGCGCTGGGCGCGACGGTGGAGGAAATGAACGCGTCCATCGAAGAACTCACGGCGTCGATCAACTCGATTGCGGACAACACCAAGGGCGCCGACCAGCTCGCCAAGTCGACCCAGCAGGAAGCGGAAACCGGCTCGCGCGCCATCGCCCGCTCGATCGAAGCGATGGAGCTGATCAACAAGTCGTCGGAAGACATCGGCGAGATCGTGAAGGTGATCGGCGAGATCGCCGGGCAAACCAACCTGCTCGCGTTCAACGCAGCCATCGAAGCGGCGCGCGCGGGCGAGCATGGTCTGGGCTTCTCGGTCGTGGCCGACGAAGTCCGCAAGCTCGCCGAACGCTCGTCGCAGGCGACCAAGGAAATTTCCAAGCTCATCAACGAATCGACCAAGCGTGTCGCTCAGGGCAGCGATGTATCGCGTCAGGCCGGAGAAGCGTTCGAGAAGATCGTGAACGGTGTATCGCGCACCACGCAGGCGATTTCCGAGATTTCGTGCGCCGCCGAGGAGCAACTCGTGGCGGCACGCGAAGTGAGCCTTGCCATCCAGCACGTCGCGGAAGAGACGGAGAAGTCTGCGGGTGCCTGCGAGACGATCGCGCAGGCAACGACCGGTCTGAATCAGGAGGCCGAGGCACTCGATCGCACCGTGTCTAGATTCAAGGTGTAAGCACGCGCTTCCCAACGTCCGCCTGGAGAGCCCGATATGGAAATCGAAGCTGAAGCCGACGCCGTGACCCAGCAAGCACTCCTGCGCGCGGTGCACCGGCATACCGGCATCTCGATGAACGAGAAGAAGTGGACGATGTTGCAGGGCCGCCTGCGCCCGCGCCTGCGCACGCTGTCGCTGCGTTGCTATCGCGACTACCTGGCCCTGCTCGAGAGCACGCCTGACGAGGTGCGCAATTTCGTGAATCTCGTCACGACGAACGAGACCACGTTCTTTCGCACGCCGCGCGTGTGGGACTACTTCGCCCAGCATTTCCTGCCGCGCTGGCAGGCGGCGAACCCCGGCCGCACCTTCCGGATGTGGTCGGCCGCAGCATCGTCGGGGGAAGAGTCCTACTCGGCGGCGATGATCTGCGAGGAATTCCGCACGCGCCACGCGGGCTTCCAGTATCAGATCCACGCGACGGACATTTCGAGTCAGGTGCTGGCCGTGGCAATGGCCGGCAACTATGGCGGGCGCAGCATCGACGGTCTCAAGCAGCAGCGCCCCGCCATGCTCGCGAAGTACTTCCGTCCGAGCGCCGGCGGCTTCACCGTGGCCCCTGAGCTACGCGCGCACATCACGTTTGCGGAACACAACCTGTACCAGCGGCTGGCGCGTCGCGAGACGTTCGACCTCGTCATGCTGCGCAACGTGCTGATCTATTTCGAGGCAGGCGATCAGGAACGCGTGCTGGAAAACGTACGAGGCACGCTTGCCCCCGAAGGCGTGCTGATCGTCGGCGAATCGGAGTCGCTCTCGCGGCTCTCGACCGGCTATCAGTTCGAGCAACCGCTCATTTACCGCAATCAGGGGGCATCGAATGGGGCAGTCGCATGACATTCAGGTGTTGATGGGCGAGGTGCGCATCGGGCGCGGCGAAGACGTGCTGCGCGCGACGCTCGGCTCGTGCGTCGGTATCGGGCTGATGTGGCGCTCGCGCGGCCTCTACGGACTTGCGCATTGCCTGTTGCCCGAAGCGCCGAACCCCACGCTCGCTATCGGCGCGAAATACGTGACGCAGGCGGTGCCGTCGTTGCTCGCGCTGATGAAAGCCGACGGGGCGCGTCGCAGCGAAATCGAGGCCGTGATTGCGGGCGGCGGCAACATGATGCCGCACCAGCCACCGGCCAAACATGGCTTGATCGGCGTCGCCAATGCCAAGATGGCACAGGCGCTGATCGCCGAGACAGGCATACCGATCGTGCACGTCGAAGTGGGCGGTGAAGTCGGCCGGCAACTGACGATCGACTGCGCGCATCACGCGTTCGTGGTGCGCACCATCGGTTCCAACGGGGGCGCTGCGGTACCGCGTCGCCCCGCGCTCAGACTCGTGGGACGCGAATCATGAATGCACGGACACCGGGCTTTCCATTTTTGCATCGCGACGCCATCGCCGGCACGACGGTCCTGCCGCCGACGATATCGCCCTATCAGGGATATCAGGGTTTGAAGGGCTATGGGGCGGGCTATGGGTCACTGCCCGGCGTGACGATGCGTGTCGGGCAAACGCCAGATGCCCCGGATGTGTCGGATGTGTCGGATGTTGCGGATGTGCCGCCATACGACGCACACCCGGCAGACGAAGTGCCCACGGCAGCGCTGACGCCACCGCTCGCCATACCCGCGTCACCCAAACCCGCGCCGGCGCGCGCCGACGATGTCGAAGTCTTCGGCTCGTTTCATCTGGGCGACGTGGAGTTCGCGCTGCCGATTGCGGCGTTGCAGGAGGTGGTGAACTACCCGGCGCGCATCACGCCGGTGCCGCTCTCACCGGCGTTTCTGCTGGGCCTGTTCAATCTGCGCGGCACGCTCATCCCGATCGTCGATCTGAAACCGTTACTTGCCATTGCCGGGGACGGGATGGGCAAGGCGACGCCCGTCACGGAGAAGATCGCCATCGTCGATGTCGAGGGCGTGCGGGTGGGCTTGTTATTCGACAGCACGAGCGAGATTCTGCGCGTGCGGGCATCGCAACGCACGGGCTTCGAATACGATGCGTCGCACACGGCGCCGCAGGTGGTCTCCGGCGCGATCAAGCTCGACGGTGGCGATCGGATCTTGCAGATACTGGCCCCGGCTGCGCTCGTGCGCATCGAGAACATGCCGCAGTTGCTCGCGCGTCAGGCGCTCACCGCGCCGCAGCGCCGCCAGCAGCGTCAGCGGTTGCAATGCGTGTCGTTCACCGTCGAGCATTCGCATCTCGCGTTGCCGATGGGGGCGATTCGCGAAATCATCCGCATTCCCGACTTGCAGAATTCGGCGCTGGCGAGTGTGTTTTGCGTCGGCATGCTGAATCTGCGCGGCACCGTCGTGCCGGTCATCGACTTCGCGCACTTTCTGGGGTTGCAGGCGAGTCGTCCGGAGGCGGAGATTGCGGGCACGGCGTCCGATCCGCGCCGTATCCTGATCGTCAAACAGGAGGACGTGCATTTCGGCTTGCTGGTGGACGCGGTGGACAGCATCGTCACGTATTTCGCTGACGAGTTGCTGGCGATGCCTTCGTTCAGCGCGTCGCATGCGCAACTGTTCTCAGGGTGCATCGCGCGAGAGCAGGCGAACGACATCGTGTTGCTCAACGCGGATGAACTCTTCACGCATTCGCAGGTGCTCGAACTCACGCGTGGGCATCGCGAGCTGTATCGCGAGACGGATCCGGCGCAACGCGCGAAGGCGGGCGACGGTGCGTGGCGGGGAGCGAAGTCGTCGCGCGGCACGCGGCACGCTTATGTGTCGTTCCGTCTGCAACACATGCTTGCGGTGCGTCTCGATCAGTTGCGCGAGATCATCCACGATTCGGCGGAGGTGATGCCTGCGCCGGGGGCGCCGGCGTTCGTGCGCGGCATGCTCAATCTGCGGCGCGAGTTGGTGACGATCGTCGATCTGCGTGCGCTTTACGGCATGCCGGCGCAGGACGACGCGCAAACGCGCAAGATTCTCGTCATCGAGCACGGCAAGGACAAGTTCGGGCTACTGGTCGACGCCATCGAAAACATCGTGACGCTGGACGAGGCGGACAAGTTGCCGGTGCCGGCCCTGCTGCTCGGACGCGCCACGCACGAGATGCGCAACGACATGCGCGAGGCGGTGGAGTTGCCGACGGCGGACGGTGCAGCGCGCACGGCCATGCTGCTCGACCTCCAACCGCTCAAGATGCGTCTGGAAGCCGCGCTGGCGCAGTGAGCGAGGACCGAATCAAAGAAGGACCGGTGGATCGCGAGCGCCGGTAGCAGGGCCCTGCGGCGTGTCGGGGGGCACGCCGCAGGGGTAGTATGGAAACCCGTGTGATACCGGATCCATTCGACCGCGTTCCCCCGGGCTCCCGCATCCCTTACCTCACCCCCGATCCAAATGTCGCCTGCGCTTGCTCCCAGCGTTGCCATGTTTGAGGAAAGCGATCGATGGGCTTCAGCCATTCAAGAAGTCGCGGGTTGAGCCAACCAATCACCTCCACGCCCGTCGTGTATTGTTCGTCCACGGCGGGGCCAAGCCATAGCAAGGGTTCATGATGAAACGCTCGGTTTCGCAAATCGCGCACCTGAGCCAACGCTTTCGAAATCGTGTCGCGTTTACGAATTTTCTTGGGACATCTCGGAAATGCGTGGCGAAGCGCTCCCCAAAGATTTCCCTGAAAACGCGCATTGAAGAGCGACGTCCAGAAACCGAAACTCAACTCGGCAACCAGCTTGTCCGGGGTTTGCGGCTCACCACGACGTCTCAGATCTTCTTTGGCTTTGGCGATGCGTTCGGTTTGCCAAAGGAAGCTTCCGTCGTCGAGCCACCGCCTCGTATTCCACCACGCCGCATCGCCAAACACCTCCATCAAACGGGCGTGGACGCTGTTACGCAGCGTTATCTCAAGCACATTCAACGAAGGCAGCAACGCTTCGGCAATCTGCAAATTATGCGGATAGGCCGCGGCTGCCCGCTTCGTATCTCCCTTGCAGGCGATCGTGTAACGCCTCAACCGCGGCGACGAAAAACAAACTTCCAGTTCACTCCACTCCATGCAGCAACTACGGACCTCGTATCTCTGAGACATAGGCAAACGAGTATACTGGCGTCGCTGCCCTAAGTTTTCCTCTCCCAGCCTCCATACTGGTGACGACACTAGGTAGGTATCCGGCCTCACCCGTGTGAGGCCACCCGAATTTAAAAAACCCGCTTGCGCGGGTTTTTTGTTTTCGGGACTGTCCCAAGGAATTGGACGTCAGATCACTTCCTGACGATGGATGTCGTGCGTGACGAAGCCACGCGCGTCGCTGGGCATCGCCAGCCAGTCGGGATTCGCGAGCGTGCGGCGCATGTCGTCCAGACCGCTCGCCCAATGGTCGAGCATCGTCGCCAGACCGAACTGGTAATCCTTGTAGTGACCCTCGTATTCCTTGTTGCGGTAGATCAGCTGGATGACGTTGTACCGCTTGCTGCACGCAATCTCTTCCGCCGCGTGACACCACGGATCGCGCGCACGCACGTCCGCCGGCACCCGATCAAGCACTTCGCGCAACACCCGACGATAGTGCTGCGCGCGCTGAAGGTTGTCCGTCACCAGACGCGTGCGGCTCGAAAACTGAATGTCTTTCTGCCGTCCTGCAACGTCGTTCAGATTGTCCGGCAGCGGACCGCGTGCGCTCCACAAGTCGACCTGAAAGGCGAGCGTGTCGCGTCGCGGCGACGTGCCCAACACCTCCGAGAGCGGCGTGTTCGACACGAGACCGCCATCCCAGAAATACTGCCCGTCGATCTCCACCGCAGGGAACCCCGGCGGCAACGCGCCCGACGCCATGAAGTGCTCCGCGCGCAACCGCTCACGCGTGTTGTCGAAGTACACGAAGTTGCCCGTATGCACGTTCACCGCACCGACCGACACGCGAATCTCGCGCGAGTTGATCCGGTCGAAGTCAGCAAACCGCTCCAGCGTGCCGCGCAATGCCGAGGTGTCGTAATAGCTCGCATGCGCCGGGTCGCCCATGGCGGTGGGCAACGGCTGCGGCCAGCGCGGCGTAAAGAATCCCTTCTGCCCCTCGACGAGCGCGCGCCATGCTTGCCAGGCGCTGTAGGCGATGCGTCCCGACTCCGGACCGTTGAGGATCGCCGCCTCGAACGGCGCAGGCAACGGCGGAAAAACACCCGGCTCACAGATCGTGCGCCAGAAGGCTTCGAGCTGCGCCACCCGACGCTCCGGCGCATTACCCGCGATGATCGCCGTATTGAGCGCGCCGATGGAAATGCCCGCAATCCAGTTCGGCGCAATGCCCGCCTCGTACAACCCGGCATAAACGCCCGCCTGATAAGCCCCGAGCGCACCGCCGCCCTGCAAGACGAGCGCCACCGTCTCGTACGGCGGCAGATCGATGGCGCGTTTGGGGACTTTCGGGGGGTTGGCCGTCATGACCGTTCTCCTGAAGCGTGCTGCTTGAACTGGAATTGCTGAAAACGTCCCCGTCGGCGATACCTGCGGTCATACGGCAATACGACAATACGCACCATATGACCGCGCCGGGGACGATGGATCAGTGAATCGACGGATCGGTGGTCCGACGAATCGCCGTATACCGGATGTCGCCCGGCTTACTGCATGAACCACCCGTGGCTCACCACGAACGACTGCCCCGTGAACGCGGCCGTCGGGAACGTGGCGAGGAAGAGCGCGGTCTGCGCCACATCGTCGACCGTGGTGAACACCCCGTCGACCGTGCCGCCGAGCATGACCTTCTTGATGACCTCGTCTTCCGAAATTCCCAGCTCCTTCGCCTGCTCGGGAATCTGTTTGTCGACGAGCGGCGTGCGCACGAAGCCCGGGCAGATGACATGCGAGCGCACATTGTGCTTCGCGCCTTCCTTGGCCAGCACGCGAGCCAGCCCGAGCAGCGCATGCTTGGCGGCGACATAGGCCGACTTCAGCGGCGACGCCTCATGCGAGTGCACCGACCCCATGTAGATGACGATGCCGCCACGGTCGTCCTTGTACATGTGCTTGAGCGCCGCCTTGGTCGTGAGGAATGCGCCGTCCACGTGAATCGCCTGCATCTTCTTCCAGTCGGAGAACGCATAGTTCTCGATGGGATTGACGATCTGAATGCCCGCGTTCGAAATCAGGATGTCGATCGAGCCGAACGTCTGCGCCACGCGGTCAATGCCGCTGTTCACCGCTTCTTCGTTGGTGACGTCCATCGCCACGCCGATCGCCTTGCCACCGGCTGCCTTGATCTCCTCAGCCACGGCGTCGGCACCCTGCTGATTCAGATCGGCGATGGCAATGGCCGCGCCGGCGCGTGCCAGCGTCAACGCGATCTCCTTGCCGATGCCGCTGGCAGCGCCCGTCACCACGGCGACTTTCCCATTCAACTGATTCACTGACTGGCTCATTTGCACACTCCTGATTCGTCAAAATGGCGGGCCGTGCGGCACGCAGGCGCACACGCGCGACTCGTCGAACACTGGCTGATACCGGCCGGACACCCGCCATGCATGACACCGGCGAGTCCTGCCGCTGCACAAACAGAAAAGGCGCCTTGCGGCGCCTTTTCCTGCATTACCGCGCGATCGGCTTGTAGCGGATTCGCTTCGGTTTTGCTGCCTCCTCGCCGAGGCGTTTCTTCTTGTCCGCCTCGTACTCCTGATAGTTGCCCGGGAAGAACTCGACGTGCGAGTCGCCTTCGAAGGCCAGAATATGCGTAGCGATACGATCGAGGAACCAGCGATCGTGCGAGATGACCATCACACAACCGGCGAACTCGAGCAGCGCGTCCTCGAGTGCACGCAGGGTTTCGACGTCCAGATCGTTCGAGGGTTCATCGAGCAGCAACACGTTGCCGCCGGAGATCAGCGTCTTGGCCATGTGCAGACGACCGCGCTCACCACCGGAGAGCGAACCGACCTGCTTCTGCTGGTCCGAACCCTTGAAGTTGAAGCGACCGATGTAGGCGCGCGACGGCGTTTCGTACTTGCCCACCGTCAGCACATCAGCGCCGCCCGAAATCTCTTCGAACACTGTCTTGGTGCCGTCGAGTGCATCGCGGCTCTGGTCAACGTAAGCCATCTTGACCGTCGGGCCGACCTTGATTTCGCCGCTGTCCGGCTGCTCGCGTCCCGTGAGCATCTTGAAGAAAGTCGACTTACCGGCGCCGTTCGGGCCGATGATGCCGACGATGGCGCCCGGCGGCACCTGGAAGCTCAGATCGTCGATCAGCAGACGATCGCCGAACGCCTTCGACACGTTCTTGAACTCGACGACTTCGTTACCCAGACGCTCACCCACCGGGATGAAGATTTCCTGGGTCTCGTTGCGCTTCTGGTATTCCTGGCTGTTCAGTTCGTCGAAACGGGCGAGACGCGCCTTCGACTTCGCCTGACGGCCCTTCGGGTTCTGACGCACCCACTCCAGTTCCTTCTTGAGTGCCTTCTGACGCGCCGATTCGCTCGATTCTTCCTGCTTCAGGCGCTGTTCCTTCTGGTCGAGCCACGAGCTGTAGTTGCCCTTCCAGGGAATGCCATGACCGCGGTCGAGTTCGAGAATCCACTCGGCGGCGTTATCGAGGAAGTAGCGATCGTGGGTGACGGCGACGACCGTGCCCGGGAAACGCGTGAGGAACTGTTCGAGCCAGTCGACGGATTCGGCGTCCAGGTGGTTGGTCGGCTCGTCGAGCAGAAGCATGTCCGGCTTCGAGAGCAGCAGACGCGCGAGCGCCACACGACGCTTTTCACCCCCGGAGAGCACGCCGATCTTGGTGTCCCATGCCGGCAGACGCAGCGCATCGGCAGCGACTTCCAGCGTCTGCTCGATGTTGTTGCCGTCGCTCGCGGCCAGAATGGCTTCGTACTTGGCCTGCTCGGCTGCCAGCGCGTCGAAGTCGGCGTCCGGCTCGGCGTAAGCGGCATAGATTTCATCGAGCTTCGTGCGGGCTTCCATGATCTCGCCCATGCCGCCTTCGACGGCCTCGCGCACGGTCTGCTCGGCGTCGAGCTGCGGCTCCTGCGGCAGATAACCGATGTTCAGGTTCGACATCGGGATCGCTTCACCCTCGATCTCCTTGTCGACGCCCGCCATGATCTTGAGCAGCGTCGATTTCCCCGAGCCGTTCAGGCCCAGCACGCCGATCTTGGCGCCGGGGAAGAACGACAGGGAGATGTCCTTGAGGATGTGACGCTTGGGCGGCACGATCTTGCCCACGCGGTTCATGCTGAATACGTACTGTGCCATTCGGCTTTCCTGATCCTGAAACGGTTATGACGGCTCACGGGCGAGCGCCAGATAGCGGCAAGTTTATCAAAGCGCAGCACGCACAGCATCGGGCGCGTCGATGACGAGGTCGTGGCTCGCGTATGCGCAGCACGGCAGCAGCCAACCGTCCGCCTTTTCGTCGCGTGACAGGCCCGGCCACTCGATCCGGTACGTCACCGGCGCGCTCGCACCGCCGGTCTGCGCCTGACACAGGCAAGCGCGGCACGTGCCGTTACGACACAGGCTCGGCAGCTTGATGCCTGCGGCCAGCGCGGCGAGCAGAATCGGCACGTCTGCCGGGGCGTCGAACTGCCAGCCGGACGGCATGAGCGTGACGCGCCAGCGCCGGGCGTCGCCGGCATCGGCAGGCGCCCCGGAGGGCGGCACGGCTTGGGGATTGGCGGAAAAAGAACGATCCAAAGGATGAACGAGGCTGCGGTGATCGAAACGCTACACGGCGCGACGCGCGCCAACGCGCTACCATACCCCACTTCCGAGTTCTGAATCCCATGTCCACAGCACCCAAGGATCCAAGCCCGTCCGAGGTCGACGCAGCCGCCAGCCCCGTCGCCCGTCTTATCGATACCACCGGGCTCGAAGCCGAGTTGCACGCCTTCGCCGACGCGCGCGACTGGCATCGTCACCACACGCCCAAGAACCTCGCGATGGCGCTGTCGGTCGAAGTCGCGGAGCTGGTCGAGATCTTCCAGTGGCATACGGATGCGCAAGCCAAGGCCGTCATGCAGACGGACGAGGCGCGGCACGTCGAGCAGGAGCTCGCCGACATCGCCATGTACCTCGTGCGTCTGTCCACGGTCCTCGGCGTCGACCTCAATCGCGCCGTGGCCGACAAGCTCGTAATGAACGCACAGAAGTATCCGGCGCCAAAAGCATGAGGACGTACGGACGTTAGCAGAAGACAGCCGACGTCATCCGCCGTCGCGCACCGCCGACCGGGGACCCGCGCCGACGGCCACGCCCATTCGGCGAATTCCGCGAATGGCGTGCCGCCCCTCTTGCAATCGGGCGTGGCGCCCGCATAACGGCGAGAGTCCGCCCCCGAATTCTGATCCGACAACGCTATGTCCCAATCTTCCGAAGCTTCGCAGGCCGCACAGACACCGCCCGGTGCGGGTCACGCGCACGGCAAGCCGTCGAAGCGCACACTGCCCGCGCGCCCGCGCTGGCTGATGCTCGCCATCATCGCGCTGCTGCACGCCTACATCGGCTGGCGACTGCTCACGCCGCTGCCCGTCGCCATCGGCTGGAAGGTGCTCGGCGGGCTATGGCTCGTCGCGTCGACCGTGCTGATTCCGTTGGGCCTCATGAGCCGCGCCATCCAGAAAGAGCCGCTCGCCACCCTGCTCACGTGGACGGGCATGACGGCCATCGGCGTTTTTTCGTCGCTCTTCGTGCTTACGTTGCTGCGCGACGTCGTGCTCGGCGTGGCAATGGCGCTCTCCATGCTCGACGCGCAGCTCGTCACCCGCTCGGCCGTGATCGTGCTGATCCTCACGGCCGCCTCGACCCTGCTGGGCTTCTATAACGCCCGACGGCTGGCGCGCGTGGTCGAGATCGACATTCCCATTGCCGATCTGCCGCCCGAACTGGGCGGGTTCACCATCGTGCAGTTGAGCGACATTCACGTGAGTTCGACGATCCGGCGGCGTTACATCGAAGCCATCGTCGAAGCGTCGAACGCCCTCAAGCCCGATCTCGTCGCGATCACGGGCGATCTGGTCGATGGCGGCGTGCCCGCGTTGCGCGACCACATCGCGCCGCTCGGCCAGCTCGCTTCGCGTCATGGCACGTACGTCTGCACGGGCAACCACGAGTACTACTCGGGGGCGCCCGCCTGGGTCGCGGAATTGCGCCGCATCGGCCTGACCGTCCTCGAAAACGAGCATGTCGTGCTCGAACACGAAGGCGCCTCGCTGACGATCGCCGGGGTGACGGACTTCACCGCCCATCACTTCGACGAAGCCAAGCGCAGCGATCCCGTGGCGGCCGTGGCCGGCGCACCGGAAGGCGTGCCGCGCGTGCTGCTCGCGCATCAACCGCGCAGCGCGCCGGCTGCACAGGCGGCGGGCTTCGACCTGCAATTGTCCGGACACACGCATGGCGGACAATTCTGGCCGTGGATGTACTTCGTCCCGCTGCAACAGCCGTTTGTGCACGGTCTGCACCGGCTGGAGCAACTGGCCATCTATGTGAGCCGGGGCACCGGGTACTGGGGACCGCCGAAACGTTTCGGCGCGCCGGCGGGAATCAAGCGGATCCGGCGCGTGCCGGGCCCGCCGGGCCAGGCAGGGAGCGAAGAGGTGTCTAGAGACTCAATCGCGTCCTGCCTCGCCCGGGGTGCCCGCCACGCGCCGGATACGCGTTTTTTCCGCCGGCGCGCCTAAACGTTTCGCCGGTCCCCAGTACCCGGTGCCCCGGCTCACATAGATGGCCAGTTGCTCCAGCCGGTGCAGACCGTGCACAAACGGCTGTTGCAGCGGGACGAAGTACATCCACGGCCAGAATTGTCCGCCATGCGTGTGTCCGGAC
>NZ_PTPY01000027.1:0-125319 GCF_022696215.1 Pandoraea sp. LA3
CAAAGTATGCTGACAAGTTAATTACTTAACTTACCTATTACTATGTGAGCCTCAATAAATTTAAAGCTTATCTGCCGAAGCAGACGCACTATTCATCGAGTGCCCACACTTATCGGTTGTTCAATTTTTAAAGATCAATCGCATCTGACTTCGCTTCGTCGCACACTTACCGCGCCGTCGCTTCGTTTTCTGCGTCGCTGCATCAGCAGCAGAGAAGTGAGATTATGTCGCAGCTTCTCGTCGTCGTCAACAGCTTTTTTCGCTCTTTTCGTTCGTCGCCGTAGCGACTCACAAGCTCCAAAACCACTAACCACCGGGCTTTGCAGCCCGTCGCTTCAACTTCGTCGCTGCTTTCGCTGCGTCGCTGTCGTTGCGAGAGACGAGATATTAGTGAAAACCCCGAACCTTGGCAACCCCCTTTGTGAAAATAATTTGAAAAGGGCAAAAAAAGGCCCGCGTCGTGGGCGGGCCAAGATCCATGAGACAGGACACATGGAGGAGACGGATTCAATGTATCCGGGCTCCCCCCGACGACGCAACGAATGAAATCGCATATGCTTCCTGAAAGCCTGCCTATATGGAAAGGCTGTCCCGGGGTCGATTCCCCCTTCCTCGCGGCTTCTATATATAAGAGCGTTCGAGATGCTCCCTTCGCAGGCCCCCCGCCGCTTTCCCTCTCGCAGCCCTCAAGCGTCGGGGTTACGCGACTCGCCTCGTTGGTATGCCTCTGGATGGCGGCGCCTGGCTTCGCTCATCCCTCTCTTACTAGTCTTCGCTGCCTGTACATCGGTGCGGCCGCCGCCGGAGCCTTCCCAGTGGACGTCTCATACCCCGGCGACGACGCCCGGCGCGCTCGCCTCGGCATTGGCCCCGGCCATTCAGGCGCACGCGGGCCAGTCCGGCTTCCAGTTGCTGGCGACAGGCTCCGCCGCGTTCACCACGCGTCTCGCACTTGTCCAGGCGGCGCAGCATAGTCTCGACGTGCAGTACTACAGCGCGGGCGAAGACATTACCGGCCGGCTGTTATTGCAATCGTTGCTCGACGCCGCCCATCGAGGCGTGCGCGTTCGCATGCTGGTCGACGACATCAATCGCCGTCACACCGATCCGGCCTTCGCCGCGCTCGACCAGAGCCCCAACATCGAGATCCGCGTTTTCAATCCGTTCGGCACGCTCGACACCACGCTGCTCCAGCGCGCCGGGAATCTGCTCACGCAGTTCGATCAGTTGAACCGCCGCATGCACAACAAGGCGCTCGTGGCCGACAACCAACTGGCCATCGTTGGCGGACGTAATCTGGGCGACGAGTATTTCGACGCCAACCCCGACCTCTCCTTCCGCGACTTCGACCTGCTCTGCGCGGGCCCCGTGGTAGAAGCCATCTCCCGCAGCTTCGATCATTTCTGGACCAGCCCGCAGTCCTATCCCCTGAAGCAAGTCCAATCCAAAATCGATAACGAGACGCTGGACGCCACCCGCGACGCCCTCGCCGAGCACTGGCGCAACGCCGACAATGTCCCGGCCGGTCACGAGGCACTCCATCAGCCGCCCCTCGCCGCCAGCCTGCGCGACGGCACGCTCCCCCTCTTCTGGGCGCCGGCAGAACTCGCCGCCGACACCCCCGACAAGCTCGACGCCCCTGCCGCCGAGACAAAAAGCGCGCCCGCGGACAAACTCCGCCAGCTTGCCGCGAAAGCGCAAAACGAAGTCCTGATCATCTCGCCTTACTTCGTGCCGCTCGACGGCGGTGTCCGATTCCTGTCGACGCTGGCACAGCGCGGCGTCAAGGTTCGCGTGTTGACGAACTCCCTCGCGGCGACCGACGTCGTGCCGGTCCACGCTGGCTACGCCCGCTACCGTCCGGCGCTATTGCAGGCGGGTATCGAGTTATATGAGTTCAAGCCGATCCGGAGCGACGACGGCGAGCGTCAGCCCCGCCGGGTGACGTTCGGCGGCTCGTCCCGGGCGAGTCTGCACGGCAAGGCGTACGTGATCGACCGGCGAGACGTCGTACTCGGCTCGTTCAACCTCGACCCGCGCTCGGTACGTCTGAACACCGAGTTGGCGATCGTGATCCACAGTCCTGAATTCGCCGAACGCATGGCACGTATCTTCGAGCGGGCGACGTTGCCCCGCACGAGCTTTCGCGTCGAACTGGCGCCGGCGGGCACCACGCCGCCAACGTCGACGCCACCGACCGTGCCCGCGCTGCGTTGGGTAGGCGAGGAGAACGGTCAGCCGCGAACGTTCGACGTCGAGCCCTACGCCTCCTTCTGGCGTAACGCCGTGGCAGGCGCCTTCACTTTGATGCCGAGTGACGACTTGCTCTGAGTCGTAGCTCGCAGTCATGGGAAATCCGTATCGCCGTCTGCATCATCCATGTACCTCCTGCATCGCCCTCATCGCCGATATCGCGCCAATGAGGTCGCCCATGCAGTGCGCCACCGCTGCGGCAGCCGGCCCATACGCGAGGTCCGCCGGGTGCCGGTGACGAAGGGCGGTGGTTCTCTACGTCTGACACCGATCCCTCATCGTCGGCATCGCCCCAATGAGGTCGCCCATGCAGCGCGCCACCGCTGCGGTAGCCGCCCCGAATAGCGCAAACGACGGCGCAAGCAACGGCCGAAAACGCCCGGCTCAAGACAAAAAACCCGCTTGCGCGGGTTTTTGTAGATTCCGGTGGTCTCACACAAGAGAGGCGGGGTACCTACCTGGTGTCGCCACCGGTATAAGTGCTGGCAATCCGTTTCCACCGACCGCAGCCGCCGTCAGAACTCGAACGTCGCCGACAGCGTTGCCGAGCGTGCATCGCCGATGGCGACGACCGTCTGGCTGACGCTCGACGGGTAATACGTCTTGTTGAACACGTTCTTCACGTTGAGCTGATAGTGGATGGGATGGCGTCCGATCTTGGTGTCGTACGTAGCGAACACGTCGGCGACGAAGTACGCCGGCAGCGTGAAACTGTTCGCCGAATCTCCCGGACGCGACCCGATATATCGCCCGACCGCGCCAAGCCGCAGGTTGCCGCTGCCGTCGCCCAGCACCGGCCCCCAGTCATAGACGCCCGCCAGCGACGCCGTATGTCGCGCCGCATTCACCAGCGTATTGCCCGTATATAGCGGATCGTCGGTGGTCTTCGCGTCGGTGAACGCATAGCTCGCGATCACGTTCCAGCGCTCTCCGATCCGTCCCGACACGTCCAGCTCGACACCCCGCGAGCGCGCCGCACCGGACGTGCGCCAGTCGAGCGTGCTGCTCCCCGGTACCGCCTGCGACACGAGCACGTTGCGCTTGTCGATGTTGAACACGGCCAGCGAACCGCTCAGCCCGTTCGGCATATCCAGCTTCGCGCCCACCTCATACGACTTGGCATGCTCCGGCGGCACGTTAGAGTCGATGACCACGCCCGTCGACAACGGCGCGATGGTGGACGTCGGCTTGAGCGATTCCGAATAACTGCCGTAAAGCGACAGGTAGTCCCGCAACTTATAGACGACACCCGCACGCGGCAGCCACTTCGAATCGCTGATATCGGTATTGGCCTTGAACGGACGGCCCTTACCGGCGATCTGGCTGTACGTCAGCAGGCGAACCCCACCCACGACGATCCATCGATCGGTCACGTGGATGGCGTCCTGAAAGAAGACCGACGCGTCGTGCAGCGTATCGGTCTGATCGCTGTCGCTGGCAGACACCGTCGTCGGGATCACCTCGCAGCCGTAGACCGGATTCAGGTAGGAGAACGTGCACTTCGCCGCCTGACGAATCAGGTCGCGCCGGTAAATGCGCCGATACTCCCAGTCGCCGCCGAACTGCAAATCGTGCCGCATGCCCGCGAGCGTGACTTTACCGTCGAGGTAAGCCGTGCCGAAGCTGTCGGTGCTGTCCGAGCCAAGCGTGCCGTCGTTGCTGCGCGAGACGATACCCGTCTTCGAGTTCACCCCAGTGATACGCAACTGCCCCGCATCGTAGGTCTCGGTGTTGTAGCTATAGCCGAAGTGGGCCTTCCAGTCCGGGTTGAACTGATGATCGACGGTAATCTGCGCCAGATGCGACTGCCCCCGCATCTCGTTGTGCACGTCGTCCAGACGTTCACGCGCCGAGATCGCCAGTGGCCGGTTCGTCGCCGGGTCGAGCGCGGTGCCACGATCGAACGGCGTCAGGAAGTTACGGTATTCATAGGAGGCGACGACCTGCGTGTCGCGTCCGTAATAGGCAAGCGTCGGCGCAACGAGCGTCTCGCGCTGCGAGCCGAAGACGCGCCAGTACTGCTGGTTGTTCTGATCCACGACCAGCCGGTACGCCAGCCCCGAATCGCCGATCGGACCGGTCGTGTCGAGCGTCTCTTCCACGCCGTTCTTGCCGTGGCCGTAGGTCGTGCCGGCAACGCTCACCGCCGTATAAGGCTTGAGCAGCGGACGTTTGCTCACGACGTTGATCACGCCGCCCGGGTCCATGATCCCGTAGAGCAGCGACGTCGGCCCCTTGAGCACTTCGACCGAATCGGCGTTCGCGTTCAGCCCGCGTCCCTGCACGAGCGGCATGCTGTTGTGCATGATAGAGCCGTCGCGGTTGCCGCCGAAGCCGCGTTTGAGCAGCGTGTCCTGCGTACTCGCCAGCGTATTGCCCTGAACAATGCCGCTCACGTTGACCAGCGCGTCGTCCAGCGTACGGGCGCGCTGGTCGGCCAGCACCTGATGCGGCACGACGTTGACGACCTGCGGGATGTCGAGCACCGGCGCGTCGGAGCGAGTGACGTTGGCGTCCACCGGCATGCGGTAAGCGTCTGACCAGGCCTGCGCCCGCACATGCGTGGTCGGCAGCGCGACGTCGCCCGAACCACCACCGGCCGCCATCGTCGCGGCGACGGGCGCCGCCTGCGGGACTAGCGTATAGCCCGCGCCCTGCGGCGATGCCGTCAGCCCCGTGCCCGCCAGCAATTGCCCGAACGCGCGCGGCACATCGAAACGCCCCTGCACGCCGGGGCTTTGACGGCCGGTCGTGAGCGCGGGTGTGTATGTCAGCAGGATGCCGGCCTCCCGGCCGAAGCGCGTAAGCACGGCGTCGAGCGGGCCTGCCGGGATGTCGTAACTGCGGGCGACGGCGGCACTGGCTGTCGTCGCGGGCTGGGCCGCTGTCTGTGCGTGAGCGACGTCGGTCCAGAACGTCGACGCGAACGAGGCGAACGTCAGGGCGACGCCCGCGCAAATGCGGCGTCGATGCCAGCCGGTGGTAGCGGAGCGGGTGCACTGAAGGTGCGGGAAGTCCGGGATGTGCGGCGATTCAGGTAAAGCGACGGCCATGATGATATCTCGTACAGGCAAGAGAGAAGGTTTCACTTCCCTTGTCACGCGAGACCGACGAAACAGCTCACTGACCGTAGAACAATGCGAAAAAAGTTTGTCGTGACCGGCTGTCGACCGATCGAATCATCGCTCAGCCGCTGCGAGCGGCCACCGCACGAGAGCGGGCGAACCCAGTCGGCACACTGCCCGGCACCTGCACCGCACCGTCGGCGGCAACTTCACCCGACATCAGCCCCGTGGCCCGACCGTCACCCAATAGCGCGTGACGGATGCGACCGACACCGGCAATGCGTGCGGCAGCACGCCGAGAATGGCGTCGGTGTCTGCCAGCGGATAGGTGCCGGACACGCGCAGCGACGCCACGGCTGGATCGCAGCGCAGATAGCCGCGACGGTAGCGCGACAGCTCGGCAAGGAAGGCGTCCAGTCGCATGTCGACGGCCACGAACATGCCGTCGGCCCACGCGCCGTCGCCGTCCGCCAGCGGCAGCACCGGGCCGACGCCACCGGCATCGAACTGCGCCTGCTCACCCGCGTGGATGATCTGGACACTGGCCGCGTCGCTGCCTGATACCTTGGGCGTCACGCGCACGGCGCCCTCGAACACCTGCACCGAGACGTTCGCCGCGTCTTCCGTTTGGCGCACCACGAAACGCGTGCCCATCGGCCGGAGCGTGCCGTGCAAGGTCGCCACTTCCAGCGCTCGCGGCGGCACGTGCCCGGTGTCCTTGCCGGTGGTCACCATGATTTCGCCTTCCACGAGCCCGATGCGGCGCACGTCCCCCTCCATCGACAGCCGCACGGCGCTGCGCGTATTGAGGACGAGCGTCGTACCGTCGGCCAGACGCAGCGTGCGCCGCTCGCCCACGCCGGTCCGCGCATCGGCACGCAGCCGCTGGACCGTCAACGGATCGCTCGCCACCCACGTGCCGGCACCGACGAACAACGCACCGGCGATGGCCTTCACCGCCATACGGCGTGCCCGTGAGCGCGGCGCGCGCAACGCGGCCTGCGCGACTGCGGCGCCGAGCGTGCCCGAGACATGCCGCATGCGGGTGTCGGCATTTTCAATATGACGCCATGCGCGCTCGTGCTCCGGATGCGCCTCACGCCAGCGGGCGCACGCCGCGCGTAGCGTATCGGTGGCGTCGCCGCTTTGCAGCGTCACCCACCACTCGACGGCCTGCTGCGCGATCCCGGCGTCGAACGACGAAGCCGGCGACGCCAACGAAGCCGCGCGCGTCATGCCGTCCCCATCGCGAAGAAGCACTGCGTACCCGCCCGCACCAGATGACGCTTCACCGTCGCCAGCGAAATGCCAAGCTCGGCGGCAATCTCGGTATGGGTCAGCCCATCGAGCTGGGCCAGCAGGAACGCACGTTTGACGAGGGGCGGCAGGCCATCGAGACAGCGGTCGATTTCGAGCAGCGTTTCGAGCACGATGGCGCGCTCCTCGGGAGACGGGACGAGGGATTCCGGCTGCTGGGCGAGCGCGTCGAGATAGGCGCGCTCGATCTGTTCACGACGCCAGTAGTTATAGAGCACCCGCTGGGCGACGGTCGTCAGGAACGCGCGCGGCGACGTCAGCACGCCGGGCGGTTCGCGTTCGAGCAGACGAACGAACGTGTCGTGCGCAAGATCGGCAGCGCGGTGAGAGCAGCCGGTCTTGCGGTGCAGCCAGCCATGAAGCCAGCCGTGGTGATCGGTGTAGAGTCCCTGCAACGAAGTGTCGCGTTGCAGTGTGTCGTCGGCGGGCATACGCCCCTCCTGTCCCCGGGCCAGGTGCGGCCGCGAGGCTCAGGCACCGTTTTGCAAATGAGAATCGTTCGCAGTATAGCAAACAAGTCCGGAGCACACGGGGCGGCCTGTCGCCCGTCGTCGCTACGCGTGGTGCGTATGCCACAACGGGCTTCCAGCGGGCCGACGAGTCCGCGGGTACGGATCGACGGCCGACCGACGACAAATCAGTAGTAGCTGTCTTCGAGCAGCATGTCTTCGAAGAACGCGCCGAAGCGGTTCTGCGGATCGCGCAGGTGAATCTCCAGGATCCAGCGCATGGCCGACGGCGTCGTCTCGAAGTCTGCGAGCGAGCCCGTGTGGATGGCCGCGTGCGGGAAGTCCGACACGCGGTGCCCCGGCAAGTCGAAGTTCAGTGTCCAGCCCATGCGACGGGCGACTTCATCCGCGTGGGCGTACAGTGCCTGCCCCGTCGAACCTTCACGCTGCCACTTCTGGCGAACGTCGTGGAACAGCGCCTCGGCGTCGCTGGCGCAGCGTTGGTATTCGGCATGCTCGCCGACGACGAAGCTGGCTCCGCCGTCGCCTTCCCACGCCTCGAAGCGCGGCGCGATGTCGATGAAGAAGATGTCGTGCTCGCCGAGCACCACGCCCGGTTCGGACGGCTGACGCATCGGCTTGAGCGTATTGCTGCCGAAGCGGACCCGCGTCGGGTGCCAGCTCAGTTCGAGACCCGCCGAGACGAGCACGCCTTTGGCCATGACGACGGCGTCTTCTTCGACCATGCCGGGTCGCACGTTGGCCGCGATATCGCGGATCGCGGCGCGGGTCTTGTTACGGGCGGCGAGCATGCCGTCCACGGAGAATGCCGGGCCGACGCGCTCGGCGAGCGAAGCTTCGTCCGGATAGCGGACGGCGGAAGCATTGGCTTGAATCGACATCGATAACCTCACAGGGTGCGCAGTGTTGGGGGGGCGCGACGATCGTTGCCGTCGCTCACAACGATTGTCGAAGCCCCGCGCCCGCACACCGGGCGGCGCCAACGGTCCGATTGCGCCAAGCAGCGGCATCTTCGCGCCAGCCGTCGGCCGAACTGTTGCCGATGCGCCGCTTTCTGCCAAAATGGGTCGCATCGCTGCCAGGGCGACGGTGCGACTGGGCACCGTTCACTCGCCTTTCTGCCGACACCACCGCCTCCCGAATCGCCATGATCCGTAACGTCGCCCTCCTCGTGTTTCCCGGCGTGCAGTCGCTCGATGTGAGCGGCCCGCTCGACGTCTTCGCAGAAGCCAACCGCTTTCTGCTCCCCCGCGATCACTATCAGACGGAAGTCGTCGGCACCCAGCACGGCGCGATTGCCTGCTCGAACGGCATGACGCTGCTGCCGCGCCGTCACTATCAGGATGTGGGCGGGCATGTCGATCTGCTGCTGGTCGCGGGCGGCCCGTCGCTATTGACGGACGACCTTGGCCCGAACGTCTACCGCTGGCTGAACGACATGGTCCCGCGTGCACGACGCTACGGTTCGATCTGCAACGGCGCGCTGATCCTCGCAGCGGCGGGATTGCTCGACGGCAAACGCGTGACCACGCACTGGAACGACGTCGACGTGCTGGCCGAGCGCGCCCCCGGGGCGAACATCGAAGTCGACCGGCTGTTCATTCAGGACGGGAGTCTGTACACCTCGGCGGGCGTCACGGCGGGTATCGATCTGTCGTTGCATCTGCTCGCGCAGGATCACGGACAGGAGGTCGCGCTGAACGTGGCGAAGCGTCTGGTGGTCTTCACGCAGCGCGCCGGCGGACAGTCACAGTTCAGCCCGTATCTGACGCCGTACGCCGAACCGCATTCACCCGTCGCGCAGGTGCAGCAGTATGTGCTGGCGCATCTGGCCGAACCGTTGTCGGTCGGGGATCTGGCGGCGGTGGCGAAGATGAGCGTGCGTAACTTCTCGCGGGTGTTCGCGCGCGATGCGGGCGTGACGCCCGCCGACTTCGTGAGCGCCGCCCGCGTCGACGCAGCACGGGTGATGCTCGAGAACGGCAATGCGCCGCTCAAGACCGTGGCCTGGGAATGCGGCTTCGGCGATCCGCACAACATGCGCAAGGTGTTTCAGCGCCGTTTCGGCGTATCGCCGCAGCAGTACCGCGAGAACTTCGGGCAACCGCAGGGGTAAGGCAAGTCCTGCGGTTTTGTCATCACACGTCAGCGCTTGCCGGACTCACCGGAAGAAGGCGAACGCCGCGAGCGCCAGCATCACGATCAGCGCACCGCCGATACGCGTGGCGATCTGCGCGAACGGCATCAGCTCCATGCGGTTCGCCGCCGTGAGGATGGCCACATCGCCGGTGCCGCCCAGACCGCTATGCGTCGCATTGACGATGGCAGCTTCGACGGGATACATGCCGACCCATTTCGCGACGAAGAATCCGGTCAGCACGAGCGACAGCACCGTCGAGACGGCCGTCACGATGTTGATCCAGTGAAAAGCCGTGACGATCTGGCCCCACGGCGTCATCGCCACGCTGATTGCAAACATCAGCGGATACGTCACCGCCGTCGAGAAGAAGCGGTACATGAAGCGAGCGCCACCACGCACGCTCGGCGAGACGACGTGAAACACCTGCGCGATCACCACGAAGACGAGCATCACCACGGGCGCCGGCCAGTTGAACCACTGGTAGGTCAGCACGCCGAGCAGGTACAGCGCAATCGCCGTGCCGCCGGCGGCCGCCAGACTCGACGCGTCGAAACGCGGCTCGCCGTCGGCGTCGGCCTCCGGCACATCGCCGGCCGGCGTGACCGTGAGTTGGCCATTGCCGGTGAGCGCCGGCTTGCGCGTGCCCAGATAACTCAGCAGGCCCGCCAGACAGATCGCCGAGATGTTGCCGAGCATGGCGGCCGACAGCGCCTGCGCGAAGATCGGTCCCTGATCGACACCGAGGATCTGCGCGTATCCGGCCGAGAGCGGCAGCGCGCCTTCCCCCACACCGCCGGCCATGATCGGCACGACGATGTAGAACAACGCGTGCTTGAATTCGAGGCCGAGCGCCGTGCCCACGGCCGTCCCCACGCAGGCAGCCACGATCGAGCCCCCTGCCAGCGGGATGAAGATCCGCACGAAGCCCTTCACGAGCGTGCGCCGATCCATGCTCAGCACACTGCCCACGATGATCGCGGCGATAAACAGATAGAGGAAGTTCGAACTCTTGGTGAACGTGGTGACGGCCTTGGTCACCGGCGCGGGCATCAGCCCGTAATAGACCATCGCCGACGGGATGAACGCCGCGAAGATCGACGTC
This sequence comes from Pandoraea sp. LA3, assembly GCF_022696215.1. Lineage (NCBI taxonomy): Bacteria > Pseudomonadati > Pseudomonadota > Betaproteobacteria > Burkholderiales > Burkholderiaceae > Pandoraea > Pandoraea sp. LA3. Next base: position 10,348 of record NZ_PTPY01000027.1, read on the forward strand.
GCCCCGATGTGACGCACCCACGGAATGCGCTTGGCCAGCTCGGCGCATGTGAAACCGCCGACGGCGACCAGCGCGATGCCCGTGGGCAGGTCGGCGGCGAGCTTGCCGTTGTGCGTCATGGCGGCGAGGATGGCGATGAGCGCCACATACACCGGAAGCGGCAGCGAGCCGATGCGCACGTCGAAAATGGCCCACCAGCGTTCGCGGGCCGACGGTGTCGATGTCACTGACGCCGCCGGGCTCGATGCCGACGGGGAGTAAGTCGATGCGCTCGCCACCTTGGTGCGCGGCGTTGCGGTTTCCATGAGTCTGTCTCCGTTTATTTCGTTATCTCTGCATGGGGGCAAGTGCGTTCGCTGCGCTACTGCACCGCCTGTGTCGCGCGTAATGCGGCGATGTCGTCGTCGCTCAGGCCCGCATTACGCAACACGTCGTCCGAATGTTGTCCGAACGCGGGTGCCGCGAGCCCTGCCGATGACGATGCGGACGACGCGGCCTGCTGCGCTTCGCCGAATTTGATTGCCTGACGAAACCCGCGATAGCCGCCCACACCGGGATAGGTGTAATGCTGCACCATTGCTTCCGCTTCCACCTGCGGATCGTCGAACATGTCTTCGACGGTGCGTGCCGCAGCGCACGGCACGGCGTCGCCGAAAATCGTCTCCCACTCGCGTGCGCCGTGCGCCTGCAACGCCGCGTGCAGTTGCGGCACGATCTCGTCGCGGTGCGCTGCGCGCTTGCGCACGGAATCGTAACGGGGGTCGGCGGCCAGCGCCGCGAGGCCCGTCTTCTCGCACAACGCCTGCCAGAAGTGCGGCGTGTTGGCGGAGATGTAGAGATAGCCGTCGCGCGTGGGGTGAATGCCGGTGATACCGCCGGAGCGCATGTCGCGCCCCACGTCACGCGGTTCGTCATCCGCCCAGATCAGACGCGCCGACTGCATCGCCAGCGCGCTACGCAACAGCGACACGCCGACGTATTGCCCTTGCCCCGTGCGCTCGCGCGCAAACAAGGCCGACGACACGCCGGCGGCCACCATCGACGCCGCGTAGTAATCCACCACCGAACCGTAAAGGATCTCCGGCGGCCCATCGGCCTTGCCCTGCATGGCGCACATGCCGGTCATCGTCTGGAGGACCTGGTCGTAACCGGCCTTGTCCTTGTTCGGGCCGGTCTCGCCGTAGCCCGTCACTGCGCAATAGATCAGACGCGGGTTCACGTCGCGCAGTTGTTCATAGGCGATACCTAGCCGCGCGGGCACACTCGGGCGGAAGTTGTGGACGAGCACATCTGCCGATGCGACCAGCCGGCGCAGCACGTCGAGCGCCGCCGGTTGCTTGAGGTCGAGCACGAGGCCACGTTTGCCGCGATTTACGCCGAGGAAAGCGCGGCTTTCAGCGGCGAGCGTCGACGGGTATTTGCGCAGGTTGTCGCCTGTGGGCGGTTCGATCTTGATGACGTCGGCCCCCTGATCGGCGAGCAGTGTGCAGCCGTAGGGACCGGCGATGTAGGCGCTCAGATCGAGGACTCGCACACCGGCGAGCGGGCCGGTGCCGCCGGGCGTGTCATTGGTCGGGGCGTTCGTCGGGTCGATGGGTGTTCCCGCTGTGTCCGGAGCACCCGACACAGCGGGAACACCGGGCACTCCGGGCGTTGGGGATTCTCGTTTCATTGCTTGATATCTAGTGCGTTATCACGTCACGCGTTGGCTCGTGCGAGGACGACGGCGTCCCATCCGACTCAGGCGGCCGCGAGCACGTCGCGCTGCGCGTCGTTGAGCAGGCCCATGCGCTGTGCATCGGTCACGAGGGCGCGGGCGCGCTCCAGGAACGGCACGTCGATCATCTTGCCGTCGACGACATAAGCTCCGACGCCATCACGCGATGCCGTGCGCGACGCTTCGAGCACACGCACCGCGTGCGCGATCTCGTCGTCGGACGGACGGAAGACATCGTTGGCGAGCGCGATCTGGCTCGGGTGGATGCAGCTTTTGCCGAGGAAGCCCATCGCGCGTGCGAGTTGAGCTTCGGCGCGAAAGCCCGCCTCGTCCCGGATGTTCGCGAATGCGGAGTCATAGGCGAACACGCCAGCGACCCCGGCCGCCATGCGCAGCGTGAACATCGCCTGCGAGATGGCAGACGTTTCGCGTCGCGCGATACCCAGCGGCTCGAACAGATCGCCCAACCCGAGTTGCAGACCGGCCACGCGCGGATGCGCCGACGCCAGTGCCGCCGCGTTTTGCAGCGCGGTCGGCGATTCGACGTTGAGCAGCAGACGCACAGGCATATGGGTGCTATCGACACCGTTCGCACGCTCGGCACGCTCGATGCATTCGGCGGCGAAATGCACGTCGTCGGCACGCTCGGGTTTCGGCAGATTGATCAGGGCGACGCCGCGCTGGACCACGGCGGCAATGTCGGCTTCGAAGTACGGCGTGTCGATGGCGTTCACCCGAACGATGAGCTGCTTGGGCGGGGTGGCCGATCGGTATTCGGCGGGCAGCGCCACGAGCCAGTCGTGCAGCATTTGACGGGCTTCTGACTTGCGCTCAGGGGTGACGGAATCTTCCAGATCGAACGACAGGGCGTCCGCCGCGCTGGCAAGCGCCTTGGCGAATAGCTCGGGCCGTGCGGCCGGCACGAAGAGTTTGCTTCTCATGTCTCCAGTCCTGCTTTCTTTTCACTGGAAACCAGTCTATGTGTCGCCGGCGTTTAGATAAACTATCTGCATCTATCTTAAAAACATAGGAAATCTACTGTCATGGAGACGGGCTTTCTGGCGAACCTGCTGCTCGTGGTGGATAGCGGATCGATGGCGGAAGCGGCGCGTCGGATCGGCGTGACGCCGGCGGCCGTCGCGCAGCAGGTGCAGGCATTGGAGCGCGAGCTGGGCGTGCCCTTGCTGGTGCGCGCCGGGCGAACGGTCATTCCGACGGAGGCGGGGCACCGCGTCGTCGAAAAGGCTCGGGCGCTGGTGCGCGACGCCGCCGAGCTCAAAGCGGTCGCCCTCACCGACGAGCCATCGGGCGAACTGCGTATCGGCACGATCACCACGGCGCTGCTGAGCTTGCTGCCGGACGCCCTCGCAGGCTTTGCGAAGGCGTTTCCGCAGGCGCAGGTGCTGATCCGCGCTGGCACCTCGATGGAGCTGTACGAGACGTTGCAACGCGGTGACATCGATGTGGCCATCTGTCTGCATCCGCCGTTCGCGCTGCCGAAGGCGTACGACTGGCATCTGCTGCGCGAGGAACCGATCGTGGTGCTCGCACCGAAAGCGCTGGCGGATGTCGATCCGCACACGCTGCTGCAACGCGAGCCGTTCATTCGTTACGACCGGTCGCTGGGCGGCGGCAAACAGGCGGATCAGTATCTGCGTGCGGCGAAGATCGTGCCGCACGAACTGTTCGAGCTGAACTCGTTGATGGCCATCGCGATGATGGTGGATCGCGGGCTGGGGGTGTCGCTCGCACCGGACATCGTCTCACCGCTCACCGTCGGGCTGAACATCGCGCGCCTGCCGTTGCCCGCGCCGGCCGAGCATCGGCGCTTCGGGCTGTTGTGGCATCGCGCGTCGGCGCGAGCGCGGTTGATCAAGGGGTTGATGGAATGCGCGGAACAGGTGGTGATGCGAGACATCAAGCACGCCGGCTGACGACGCAGACCAGGCGGGCACCGGTCACGGCGCGGGCGAACGCGTGGCCTCGTCGACGTATTGCTCCATCAACGGAAAGAATGGATTCGACGACAGCCGCAGGAACGTGTCTGCGCCGATCACCAGAAAGCCAACCTCGCCGCGCACGGACAACGCGCCGAGATGCACACCGAACGACTCCGGTTCATCGGGACGGATACCGTAGAGCGAGTCCGACATCGGAAACGGCAGGGCCACATGCGACAGCGAGAAGATCTCTATCGGGTATTGCAATGCCAGAGGTTTGACAGCGGTGTCGGCACTGCCGGCCTCGGTCACCTGCGCCACCATGTCCGGCGAATCGGCCGTGGCGTTCGTGACGATGGTCGTACGGTAATTGCGTGGCGCAGGCGGTAGCAGCCGGAGCATGGCATCCGAGGCGGCGGCCCGGAAGAACGGCACCATCTTGGCCGAACGATTGATGTCGAACAGCACCAGTTCGCTGCCGTTGGCAGGCAGGCGCTGATACAGCGCGCTCACCACCGCACGGGTGCTGACCGTGAAGTCGAGTACCGAATGGAACGTGAGCACCGGTGGCAGCGTGCCGAGCTTGCCCTGACGGGACATGTCGACAATCTGCGATTGCAGGGCGCGTGTCAGCCGGTATGACTGCCGTGCCCCGTTGACCGGGAACGAGTTGTATTTGAACGGATTGAACTCGGGCACGATGCCGAGCCACGCCGCCTTGGCGAAGGGCGGCAGATAGGCCGGCAGCGCCGCGAGCCCGGCAAAACGGGCGAAGGCGGTGATGCCGATCATCGGGGAAATCAGGATCAGCCGGTCTGGCCGCGCGAGCCGGGTGTCGTCGATGGCATCCAGCGCGTACTTCATGGCGAGCGCCCCGCCATTGGAAAAGCCGACGATATGCAGCGGCAACGGTGCGGGGACGAGCGTGCGTGCCTCGCGCACCGCCAGACGCGTGGCGGCGGCCCAATCCTCCCATGCGACATCGGACAGACCCGACGGCACCGTGCCGTGCCCCGGCAGGCGTACCGCGACGACCGCAAAACCATCACGCTGATAGCGACGGCCGATGTGCCGCAGGCTGTAGGGCGAATCCGTCAGTCCGTGCAGCAGCACGACCACCCCGCGCGGCGCACCCGCCGGCATCAGCGTATAGGAGCGGTTCCAGTCCTGCTGAAAATGCTCGGGGTAGATCGGACTGTCGGGGTTGTAGCGGTTGCTCGGCACCCGCGCCTCGACGGGCAACTGATCACTGACGTGTGTGCGCACGTCGTCGAACACGACACCTTCATGCGCCAGATACTGCGCCCATGTCGCGTGATCGATATCGTGCTCATGCCAGTCCGGCGGCACGTAGGTATGCCAGAGCGACAACGCCGGTCCGCGTTGCGTTTCGTAGATGCGCAAGGCGAGGAATGTCGCCAGCACGAGCAGCAGGCCGATCAGGCCCCGCTTGCTCCACTTTCTTACGACGCCAGGCAGTTTGCTATCCATGACGGCAATCTTCCTTTGTCCCGCCGGGAACGAATCAAGCCGGCCAGAAGACCGGCACGAGCACCACGCAGATCACACCGGCCGCCAGCGTGATCGGCACGCCGATCCTGACGAAATCCCGGAAGGTGTAACCGCCTGCGCTGCTGATCAGTGCGTTGACGGGCGTGGCGATGGGCGAAATATAAGCGGCCGAAGCGGCGATCGCGACCGTCATCGTGAACGGTGCGGGCGGCATATGCAGATGCTCGGCCATGGTGATGGCGACCGGTGTCATCAGCACCGCCGTGGGCGTGCTCGACACCACCGTGCCGAAAATCACCGTCAACGCGAAGACAGCGCCCAGCATACTGTGGATGCCCCACTCGCTCGCCACGTAGACGAGCCCGTCGGCCACCATGTCGATGCCACCGGTGCGTTGCAATGCGATGGCGAACGGCAGCATGCCGACGATCAGCACGATGCTGCGCCAGTGAATGGCGCGGTACGCGCTTTCCCAGTTCACACAGCCGAAAAGGCCCATCAGCAGCGCCCCGGTCAGGCCCGCGAATAGATTCGGAATGCCCGGCATCATGAACATCGCCACCATCAGTGCCGTGCACAGCATGGCCTCGATCGCCCTGTGCGGTGCCGGCACGGTCGACTCGCTCTCGATCGGCATGGCTAAGCAGACCAGGTCATGTTCGATCGATTGCAGCGTGAAGATGCTGTCCCACGGGCCGACCACCAGCAGCGTGTCGCCGACCTTGAGCGGCGTCGACTGCAACCCCTCGGCGACCGGCCCGCCGGCCCGGCGCAGCCCGACGATCGTGACCCCATAGCGCCGCAACGCCGAATTGCGCGCGATGCCGCCCACGAGTCCCGAGTCCGGCGGCACGATGACCTCGGCCATGCCGACTTCGTGCGTCTGATCCATGAAATAGGCGCCGGACAGCGTCGTTTGCGCCAGCCGGTAGCGCGCGCAGAGGGTCGGCACGTCGAAGGCCTCGGCATCCGCGTCGAGCAACAGGATGTCGCCACCGGCGAGTACCGTGTCGGCATGGCCGAGCAGGACATTGGCGCCCATCGGCGTGCGTCGCTCTACGGCGACCACATGGGCACCGTAGTCGTCGGCCAGATCGATGTCGTTGAGCGACCGGCCGATCAGCGGTGAGCTCGACCCCAGCCGCAGCCAGTGCGCGCGCCCCCGCAGCGAATAGCGCTCGATCCAGTCGCGCATGGTCGGGCGCGGCAGGCTGGCGGCAGGGGTCGGGCCGCGCAGCCAGCGGCTGGCGAACACCATGTAACCGATGGCGACGGCGAGCATCGGTGCGCCGACACGCGTGATGTCGAAGAGCCCGAACGCCGGGTACCCGCGGTACACCATGGCGCTGTTGACGACCAGGTTCGAGGTCGTGGCGACCAGCGTGAGCATGCCGCTCGTCAGCGCGGCCACGCCCACCGGCATGATGAGCCGGGCGTGTGGAATCTCCGCCTTGCGGGCGATGTTCAGCACGATCGGGATGAAGATGGCGACGATGGCCGTGGAACTCATGAACGAGCCCATCAACGCCACCATGAGCATGAGCAATGCCACGAGCCGGCGCTCGCTCTTGCCGCCATGGCGAATCAGAAAATCGCCGACACGGTGCGCGATGCCGGTGCGCACGAGCCCGTCGCCAATGATGAACAGCGACGCGATGAGAATGATGTTGGGGTCCGAAAAACCGGCGACGGCCTCCGGCAGGGTGACGATGCCCAGTGTGGGCAGCAGGATGATCATGATCAGCGCCACGGCGTCCGCGCGGGGACGTCCCACGACGAACATGACGATGGCGCTGAGCAGCAAGCCGATGGTGAGCAGAAGATCGGTGGACACTGGACGGTGTTGGGAGCGACACGTTCGGAATCCTTCGTCAGCCGATTCTATAGCATCGACTCCCCGGACTGGCGAGGACATTGTGCAACGTTGTCTGAAGGTTCGTTCCGGAGACCGGAACCCCAATGCACCCACGCCACACCTTCCCACACTGGCATGCATCGCGCCGATGCTCGCTATCACCAGTAATAAAAATTACTGCGTGCATCATCGCGCACGACTGTCACCAATCCTGCGCTCGTTTTCGAATAGACTGAATCGCAGGACTTCGGAGTGCCCCGCATGATCGCCCGAACGTGGCCCAAACGTGGTGCATCCTCTGACTTTGCGGCAATCGTCATCGACGTCTTTCCACACCGGCCACATCCCGTTGGCCGAGCACCATCGTAGTAGCGACTTCTGTGCGACACGTTCCGGGACTTCACGCAGGTCCCGACTTAGGAGTTTGTCATGCCGGCGAATCGCCTCGATACGACATCTTCGCCCCGCCTTCCACAGGCCTTCAACCTTCGCACGATCCGCCTTCTCACCGGTTGCTTCTGCCTGACGCTGCTCGCAAGCTGCGGCCAGCGGGACAAGCCACCGGCCGAAGCCATCGCCCGTCCGGTCAAGGTGTTCACGGTGACGGATGGCGATGCTGCATCGCTGCGCGAATTCTCCGGACGGGTCGAGCGCACGAATGTCTCGCCGCTGGCATTCCAGGTGCCCGGACGCGTCGTCGAGATTCTCGTTCTCGACGGTCGACGTGTCGTGAAGGGCCAACTGCTGGCGAGGCTCGACGCGGAACCGTTCGAACTCCAGCTCCGGCGCGCCGAAGCGCAGTACGTCCAACTGTCCGGCGACGTACAACGCAAAGCGGTACTGCATTCGGACGGCATTCTGTCGGACGGTGCCTTCGAACAACTCAAAAGCGCACTCGTTGCCGCCGGCGTCGCCCGCGATCTGGCCCGGCGCGACCTGCGCAACACGCAGCTCGTCGCACCGTTCGACGGCCGCGTCCTGCAACGCAATGTCGAAACGGAACAGACCGTGCAGGCCGGTGCACCGGCCATGAGCTTCGAATCGCTCAACCGCGCCGATATCGGTATCGAACTGCCCCAGAGCCTCGTCGAACGCCTGCCGCTCAATGCGTCGCTGCACGCGCAGGCATGGACGACGGATCGCCCAGAGGAACGCATCGAGCTCAGGTATCGCGAGTCATCCGTCTCAGCGGGCCCGCAAGGCGCATCGTATCGACTGATCTTTGCGGTGGCGTCTCGCGTGCCCGAGCGGTTGCTGCCGGGCATGGCGGTGCGCGTTCGATTGACGACGCCCTTCCCCGCCGCCGCCGCCACGCCTGCGTCGGCTTCTGCCTCCACCGCTACCGCCGCAACAGCGCAGACTACGCTGCCGTTCGCCGCGCTAGCCGCCGCGCCCGACGGCACGCACCGCGTGTGGCGCGTGCAAGGCCCGGAGCACCGCGTGCATGCCGTCACGGTTCAACCACGCGAAATTCACGATGCCGACGGCACCGTCGCCGTCACCGGCGCACTTGCCCCCGGCGACATGATCGTGGCCGCCGGTGTGAATCAACTGAAGGAAGGAGACGCCGTCCGGCCGCTGGGAGCCTCGCGATGAATCTCGCTCGCCCTTTGATCGAACGGCCGCTGATCGCATCGATGATCGCGCTGGCCTGTCTGCTCGGCGGCCTGTTCGCCTACGTCAACATCGGTCGGCTGGAAGACCCGAAATTCACGATCAAGTCTGCCATGGTCGTGACGACGTTTCCCGGCGCCAGTGCCGCCGACGTCGAACGTCAAATCACCGACCCGCTGGAAAGCTCCATCCAGCAAATGGAGCAGATCGACGTGGTGACGTCGCGCTCGTTGCCCGGCTACTCCGAGATTCGCGTCAACATTCGCGACACCTACACGACCCAGCAACTGCCCCAGGTATGGGACGAGTTGCGGCGCTCGGTCGGCGACGTCCAGCCCCGGCTGCCTGCGGGCGCGGGCCCGTCCGTCGTCCTGGACCGCTTTGGCGACGTCTACGGCATGTTCTACTCGCTCACAGGCGAGGGCTATACCGATGCGGAACGCTTCGCCTATGCCCGCGAACTGCGCCGCCAGTTGCTCACGATGCCGGACGTATCGGACGTCGTGATCGGCGGCAACCAGACCGAACAGGTCCGGGTGGACGTGCCGCAATCCTCGCTGATCGCCGCGAATCTGTCGTCCGACGACATCGCGCAGGCCCTCGCACTGCAAGGCGAAACGCGAACCGCCGGACGCCTGCGCGTGGCGGGCACCGATGTGCGCATCGCGCCTACCGGGCAGATCAACTCGGTGGCCGATGTCGCTGCGCTGCCCGTGGGCGCCACCGCCGGTCCGATCCAACTCGGGGATATCGCCCGCGTATCGGCCGGCTACGCCAGCGTGCCCACGCAACTGATTCGTTACGACGGCAAGCCGGCACTGACCATCGGCATCAGCGCACGGGCCAACGTCAACGTCGTGAAGGTCGGCCAGGACGTGAAAGCGAAGCTGGACGAACTGACGCGCGACCGCCCCATCGGCATGGAACTGCACACGCTCTATGACCAGCCCGACATCGTCGACGCCAGCGTCAAGGGCTTCATGTTCGACGTGTTCCTGTCGGTAGTGATCGTCGGTGTGGCGCTCGGCATCGGTCTGGGCTGGCGGGCCGGCGTGATCCTGAGCGCGGAACTGCTGCTCTCGATCCTGGGCACGCTGGCCATCATGTATGCCGCCGGCATCGAGCTGGAGCGCATCTCCCTCGGCGCGCTGATCATCGTCATGGGCATGCTCACCGACAACACGATCGTCGTTTGCGAAGGCATGCTCGTGCAGGTCGAGCGCGGCAAGTCGCACATCGAAGCCGCCGGCGACGTCCTGCGTCAGCAGCAGTGGGTGCTGCTGGCCTCGACGATCGTGGGCATTCTCGCGTTCTCCGGCATTGGCCTGTCGCCGGACGCCGTCGGCGAATTCTGTTTCTCGCTGTTCGCCGTGGCCGCCATCTCGCTGCTGCTCAGTTGGGTGATCGCGGTGGCGCTCACGCCGCTGTTCGGCAAATATCTGTTCAAGCTGAAACCCAGACCCGCATCCGGCGCCGACGCCACCGCACACGACACGTCGGAATATGGCGGCGCCGTCTACACGCGCTATCGCCGCGTACTCACGTGGGTCATTCCGCGTCGCGCGGCGGCCATTGGCGGGCTGATCGTGCTCACGGCGCTGGGTATCTTCGGTTTCCGCTACGTCGAACAGAGCTTCTTCCCGCAGTCGACCACGCCGATGTTCTACGTCGACATGCGCCTCCCGCGTGGCACCGATATCCGCACGACCTCCGATCGCGCAGCCGCCGTCGAGCGCGCGCTGCTCCGCCGCAAGGGTGTCGAGAACGTTGCCACTTACGTCGGCAGCGGCGCCACGCGCTTCGTGCTGGTCTACGAACCAGAGGCGCGCGATCCGGGCTATGCCCAGTTCATCGTGCAGGTCAAACACGCTGGCGACATCGACGGCATGGCGCCGGATATTCTCTCCTCGTTGCGGGCCGATCACCCCGAAGCGCAGTGGACCGTCTCACGGCCGAGCTTCGGGCCGGGTGGCGGCACGCCGATCCAGGTGCGCCTGCAAGGCCCCGATCCTGCCGTGCTGCGTCAGCTTGGCGACAAGGTCAGTCACGCCCTGCTCGCCGATAACGATATCGATGGCGTTCGCGACGACTGGGAGCAGCCGATCGAAGTCCTGCGCCCGCTGTTCGATGAGTCCCGCGCGCGCGCCGCCGGGGTCACGCGCCGGCAGTTCGGCGACGTACTGGCCTACGCCACCGATGGCCTGACGACCGGCGTGTTCCGCGAGGAAGATCAGATCATCCCGATCGTGCTCGCCGAGCCGAACGCCGTGCGCGGCACCGATCGCCTGCGTAACCTGCAAGTGTTCAGCGCCACGCAACGCCGTTACGTCCCCATTGGCGATGTCACGGACGGCTTCTCGATCCGCACCGAGGAAGGCGGTTTTGCCCGCCGCGAGCGCATTCGAACGCTGACGGTGTTCGCAGGCGTCAAATACGGTCACAACAGCGTGGCGGCCTTCGAGCGCATTCGCGGCCCGGTCGAAGGCATCTCGCTGCCGCCCGGCTATCACATGGAATGGGGCGGCGAGCATGAGTCGTCGTCGAAGGCGCAGGCAAGCCTCTTCCGGCAACTGCCGATGGGGTTTCTCGCCATGATCCTGATCGTGCTGTTCATGTTCCGCCGCGTGAAGTCCGCGCTGGTGGTGCTGTTCGTCGTACCGATGGGCATCATTGGCGTCACCTTCGGCCTGACGGTGTTCCGCGGCACGTTCGGCTTCATGTCGTTGCTCGGCCTATTGAGTCTGGTCGGCATGATGATCAAGAACGGCGTGGTGCTGGTACAGGAAATCGACCATCAGGTGGAAACGGGCGTCGCCCCGTACGATGCGATCGTCGATGGGGCCATGAGCCGTCTGCGCCCGGTGGCGCTGGCGGCCGGCACGACCATTCTCGGCATGGTGCCGCTACTGTGGGACCCGTTCTTCAAGGACATGGCGATCACAATGATGTCAGGGCTGGCCTTCGCCACGGTGCTGACCATGGTGGCCGTACCGGCGCTTTACGCACTGCTCATGAAGGTACGCGCAAACCCCGGCGCCGCCCCCGCGGGCGACCCTCGGAGCGGCGAGATTCCCCCCGCGAGCGCAGGAGGTCAGCATGCGGATGCCTGATCGATCACGTTGTCGCACCCTGACGCGAAGCACGATGGCCACGGTGTTGTGCGCGACGCTTGCGGCCTGCTACGGCCCGCTGAAGCTCGCGGACCCGACGCCCACGCCAGACCACTACACGGAAGCGGCGCCTTCAGTGACGACACCGCCCGACGACGCAGCGCTCGCTGTCTGGTGGCAGCAGTATCACGACGACACGATGACCTACGTCGTGACGACCGCACTCGCGCAGAACCAGGACATCCGCATCGCCGCCGGACGACTGGACGAAGCGCGCGCGACCATCGACGCTGCGCGCTCGCAACTGTTCCCGACGATCGGCGCCGGCGTCGACGGCCTGCGCTACTACGGCGGGCCGACGTCGCTCGAATTCCAGCAGTTGCTCGGGGTCAACGATCTGACGGCCCAGATGTGGCGCGGCGCGTTGCAGGCGCAGTGGGAAGTCGACGTGTTCGGTCGCGGCCGCGACCGGCTGTCGGCGACGAAATCGCTGGCCACTGCGGCGGCAGGCGATGTCGAAGCGGTTCGGCTGAGTGTCGCCGCCGCGGCCGCCGATCTCTATATCAATTACCGCGGCTTGCAACAGCAGCATGACCTGCTGCGTGCGAGCGAGTCGATCGCCAGCGATTTCGTGACGATCGCGCAGAAGAGCTTCACGGCAGGCGTCGTGCTGAGCACGGACATCCGTGTGGCACAGGCAGGACTGGCGCAGGTCCGCGCGCGGTTGGCCGATGTCGATGTGGCGATCGCGCAGGCGCGACTCGGACTGGAGAACCTTTGCGCCCTGCCGCCGGGCAGCCTGACGCCACGGCTCGCGGACACCGGTGTTCTGCCGTCGGCCCTGCCGGCCATCGCCCCGGGGCAGCCCATCGACCTGATGCGCCGCCGCCCCGACCTGATCGCCGCACAGGCGCGTCTGGAGGCGAGCATCCGCCAGTCGGATGCCGCCCGCAAGAATTACTGGCCGACGTTCTCGCTCGCGGGCACGCTGGCGCGCAACGGCTGGCAGCTTGCCGGACAGACGCTGGCGCCAAGCACCTTCTGGCTGTTCAACATCGCGGCGATGGTGCCGCTGATCGATTTCGGTGCGCGCAAATCGCAGGTGGATGCCTCCGACGCCCGCGCCCAACAGGCGCTCGCGATGTACGACAAGACCGCCATGACGGCACTCTTCGACGTGGAACGCGCCCTCGCCCGCCTGTCGCGGCAGGCGGAAGTGCTCGGCAGCCGACGCGAAGAAGTCGCGCAGCGCAATCGCGTGCTGTCCAACGTGCAGCGACAGTACGCCGTCGGCGACAACGGTCGGCTGGATATCGACCAGTCACGGCTGGCACTGCTGGAGAGTCAGTCGGCACAGGTTCGGGAGCAAGTGGCGCAGCTTCAGGCGCAGGTCGCGCTGTTCCGCGCCATGGGCGGCGGGTGGCAGGCCAACGCAACGCCCGGGGAGCATGCGGCGGCCGATACGACAGGTGTGCGGACAGATACGCGAACACATACGCAGACAGATACGCAGTGAGATCGTCACACGCCCGCCCACTGCACAGCGCAAGAGCCCTTCAGCCTGAAGGGTTCTGGGCTTGCGGTGGCGCCGCGTCTCTCGTGAGCAACGTCGCGAGCGGGCGTGTCGGCTCGAAGGCGGCACAGATGATGGTGAAGGCCACCGTGCCGGGCACCGCGAGGAACGCTCCGGCGACACCCCAGATCGCGCCCCAGACCGCCAGACTCATCAGAATGACCGACGCGCTCAGGTTCATCGAGCCTCCCATCAGCCACGGGTCGAGCAGATTGCCGACCAGAAAATTCAGCACCCCGAGCGAGATCAGCAGAAACGTCGGCTCGTTCCAGCTGCCGAATTGCAGCAAGGCGAGCAGCGTCGGCAGCGCCACCGAGACGAGCGCGCCCGCATACGGCACGAAGTTGAGCACGACGATCAGCACCGCCAGCGGCCCGGCGAACTCCAGCCCCACCACGCGCATGCAGATCCAGCTCAGCACGCCCAGCACGGCCCCCAGCAACGCCTTGAGCGCCAGATACGTGCCGATCCGGGCATTGATGTCGTCGATGACCGATGCGAAATCCGGTTTCCGATGCATCACCGCCAGCAGCTTCTGGCGAAAGCGGTCGTGTTCGACCAGAAAGAAGCCCGCGTACAGCAGCACCAGCACGATCGTGGCGATGATCGACGACACCGAACCGATCAACGTCGTCAGCAGCGCCTGAAGATTGACGGCGCCGAGTATTTCCCGTCGCATCGCCGCCCACGTCGGCTCGGTCTCGATGTGCAACAGCACCGCCGCCTTGGACAGCAGCACCAGCAGCGTCGCTTCGTATCGGGGCGCCACGGCGACCATGCGATTCGTATCGGCCAGTAGCAGATCGACACCGAGCCAAGCCACCAGCACGATCAGCAGCGCCGCGCTGCCGTAGCGAACGCCGGAGCGCAGGCGTCGACCAACATGCGGCAGATAGCGGAATATCTCGGCCAGACCGAACACGATATAGGTCACGATCACGGCAAACGCGATAGGCACCACCACCGAGCGGCCGACGTGGATCGTCCAGCCGACGATCGTGACGATGATCAGCACGCACGTACACGTGATCAGATCCTGCTTCATGGGGCGCCCCGCGTCAGCTGCGTCAGCCGCATCAACTGTGTTAGCCACGTCAGCGCGACACGGCAAAGCCGATGCGCGCCATCCACCGATGCTTGTTGTAGTCGAGGATGTCCTCGCCGTAGCCGTTGAAGTATCCGATCCAGACGTAGCCGCCCCAGGCGTTGTTGATCAGCTTGGCCAGCGGATAGGTGAGCTGCGTGTCGATGCTTCCCTTGCCCGACTTCATCCCCTTGCGCAGCGTGGTCGCAAGTTGCCAGCCGTCGGTGCTGCCGTACTTGAGCAGCAGGTCGACATAGCCGCGATAGTCGGCGATGTCGCGGTTTTCCTCGGCCTTGTGTTCGTACCAGTAGATCTTCGGCGCCACCGTCAGGTGATAGCCGTCGAGATTACCGAAGTCGAAGATCGGTTTGACGAACATGATGTCGATGCCGCGCGACTCAGGTCCGTCGCGGCCGTTCGACTCATGCTCGTACCCGCCCGCGAAGCCCAGCCGGCTGAACCAGCTGGATTTCCAGCCGGTGTCTTCCACGTAATAGAACAACGACGGCTTGTAGCTATTGTCGCGAAACGGCGCCGACTCCTCGCGCATCGCCCAGAACGACGTCTGCGTATAGGCGAAGTAGAGATTGTCGAAGAACCCCTTCGAGCGCGGATCGTCGGGCATGATCATGCGGAACTTCAGGCTGATCTGAAAGCGCGCGAGGTTCTCGCTGTTCGATCCCAGACCGTCGGCGAAGTAGGTCGGCTCGTACATGCTGAGGCGGCCGCCGAACCAGCTCGGCACATCCGGCGACGTGCCGCTGGCGACCATATCGATCGGCTTGCCGGCAGGTGCGCCGTCGCCTGACGCGGGCGGCGGCACATTGCCCCAGCCAGACGCCACAGCCGACGCATCGGCTGTCGTTTCCGCCGTCTTTTCTGCCGACGCTTCCGCCGTCGTATTGCCACCCTTCACGCGAGTGAGCACCACCGTCGAGGGGGAAACGTCCATCGCCGGGACATCGACACGCAACGCCCCGCGCGCCCAATCCGGCCATGCCGCCTCGTACGTGACCGCCTGCATCGCACCGGCCGCCAGCGTCACGTGCGTCGGCGAGGACGCCGCACGTTGCAGCGTCACGGCCCGCGGCAACGATTCGCCATTGGTCAGCGTGATCGTCAGTTGCTCGGGCACGTCGGCATCGACACCGTTGGCGTCGCCCGCATACAGGATCGTCACGACCAGCGGCCGGTCCGAGCGCGCCTCGCGCGGCGGACGCAGCACCGACACGGCCGCCAGACCCAGTGCCGGACAGAGCACGAGAACGGTCGCTGCCGCGAGCGACCGCACGGCCTTTCCCCTTCGCGACGGGGGCGTCACGTCAGAAATCCACGGCGTCGCGGATGATCGGGCACGTCATGCAATGGCCACCGCCACGTCCGCGTCCAAGCTCGGCGCCGACGATGGTCACGACCTCGATGCCGGCCTTGCGCAGCAGGGTGTTCGTGTACGTATTACGGTCGTAAGCGAACACCACGCCCGGTGACGCACAGACCAGATTCGCGCCGCTGTCCCACTGGGTGCGCTCGCGCTGATAATCGCTGCCGCCCGCCTCCACGACACGCAGTTTCTTGAGCCCCAGCGCTTCGGCCACGACATCGACGAACGGCTTGCGCTCGGCGTGCAGCTCGACTCCCGCCGGCCCGTCGCTCGGCCGATACGAGAACGTACGCGTCTGCGACATGAAGTCGGGCGCGACCAGCACGCAGTCGCGATCGGCGAACGTGAACACGGTATCCAGGTGCATGGCGGCACGAATCTTCGGCATCGCCGCGACGATCACGCGCTCAGCCGCGCCGCGCCTGAACAGCTCGTTGGCCAACTGGCTGATGGCCTGCCGTGACGTGCGCTCGCTCATGCCGATAAGCACGGTCTTGTTGCCGATCGGCATGACATCGCCCCCTTCGAGCGTGGCCAGTCCGTGATCCTGCGTCGGGTCTCCCCACCACACATTGACCTTGCCGGCGAAGTCCGGATGGAAACGATAGATGGCGGTCGTGAGAATGGTTTCCTCGTGGCGTGCCGGCCAATACAGCGGGTTGAGCGTAACGCCGCCGTAGATCCAGCACGTCGTGTCTCGCGTGTAGAGCGTGTTGGGCAGCGGTGGCAGCAGGTATTCGGTCGCGCCGGCGGCTTCACGCACCACCTTCAGTGCGGCACCGCCGTGCGTCTCGGGGAAGTCGTGAATCGAGAGGCCGCCGAGCAGCGTCTCGGCCAGTTTGCGATTGTCGAGCCCTTCCAGATAGCTACGTAGTTCGTCGATAAAACCCAGGCCGACCTGATTCGGCACCACCTGATTGTCGAGAATCCACTTCTTGCCCTCGGGTACCGCCACCGTTTCCGCGAGCAGGTTGTGCATTTCCACCACGTCCACGCCCTTGTCGCGCAGCTTGGTGATGAAGTCGAAGTGATCGCGCTTGGCGTTTTCCACCCACAGCACGTCGTCGAACAGCAGTTCGTCGCAGTTGCTCGGCGTCAGTCGCGAATGCGCCAGGCCGGGTGCGCAGACCATCACCTTTCGCAACTGGCCGACCTCGGAATAAACGCCGAACGGACTGTCTTTCACTGCAACGCCTGCATCGGCACCTTGAGACTTGGTCATGTCGATCTCCGAATTGATCTCACTCGTTCAAGAAATGGCGAAGTGCGGCAGCACGGGCACGGCGCTTCGCGACGGCACGGTATCCGGTCAGACGGCGATATAGCCCGTGGCCAGGCCGATAACACCCGCGATGGCCGCGATAACGGTCACCGCGAAAATGGCAATGTCGACGGCGCCCTGGAACACCGGCAGGCCCCGCTCACGCCGGGCCCAGAAATAGAGCGCAGTTCCCGGCGCGTACAACACCGCAGACAGCAGCACATACGAGAGCCCGCCGGCAATGATCATGAAGACGGTGTAGATGACCGCGACCAGCGCGAAGGCGAGATCGCGCTTGCGCTCCTCGGGGCGCACTTCATAGCTCTCGCCCCGGCGCGCCAGTATCACGCCGTAAGCCGCCACGAACAGATACGGAATCAGGGCCATCGAACTCGTGAGGTTCAGCATCAGCGTGAACGCGTCGCGAGAGAAATACGTACTCGCGACCAGCAACTGCACGATGATGTTCGTGATCCACAACGCGTTGGCCGGCACTTCGTTGGCGTTTTCCTTGGCGAACATCAACGGCATGTCCTTGTTCTTCGCCGCCGCGAACATCACTTCCGCACAGATCAGCGACCAGGCCAGATAGGCGCCCAGTACCGACACCACCAGACCGATACTGACGAACAGGCCGCCCCACGGACCCACGATCTGTTCGAGCACGGCAGCCATCGACGGCTGACGCATGCCTGCCACATCGGTACGCGAGAGCACCGCGAACGGCAACATCGACACCAGCACCATCAGTGCCGTGACCGCGCAAAAGCCGGTAATCGTGGCGAAGCCGACGTCTTCACGCTTCTTGGCGTAACGGGAATAGACGCTGGCGCCTTCGATACCGATGAACACGAACACCGTCACCAGCATGGTCGCGCGCACCTGCTGCACGATGCCGCCCTCCTGCGCCGCCAACTGGATGTTCAGGCTGAACATGTCGGCTTTGTAGGCGAACGCCAGAATCACGATGAACACGATGATCGGGATCACCTTGGCGAAGGTCACCACCGTGTTGATGAAGGCGGCCTGCTTGACGCCGCGCAGGATCAGGAAGTGGAACAGCCAGATCCCGACGGACGCCACGAGAATCGCGACGAGCGTATTACCGTCGCCGAATACCGGAAAGAAGGCACCGAGCGTGGATTTGATCAACACCCAGTACGACACATTGCCGATGCAACTGCCGATCCAGTAGCCGAAGGCAGACAGGAACCCCGGGTAGTCACCGAAGGCTTCCTTGGCGTACATGAACACACCGGCATCGAGGTCGGGCTTTCGCTGCGCCAGATGCTGGAAGACGCGCGCCAGCGTGTACATGCCGATGCCCGCGATCACCCACGCAATGACGGCACCCACCGGCCCGGTGGCGTTGGCAAACGTGCGGGGCAACGAGAAGATCCCCGCCCCGACCATACCGCCCACCACCATGGCGGTGAGCTGGATACGACTCATCTTCGCTGTCGAATTGGACATTCATGGCCTCATGGCGTTAAAGCGCGAACGATGCCGCAAGCGCGATACGTGGATACGTGGCGTCGCACAGCAGGGTGTGCAGGAATGAACCGTAGGCGGGTGCTACTGGCGCGCCTTATCGATCAATGCGCGATCAATGCGCGATCAATGCGCAATCAACGCTCGATCAACGCGCGGGGAACTGCCATGACGCCGGACATCGCTGGTGGAGATGGCGAGCCCGGGAGTTGTGAACAACGCACGGCGGACACGGTGTGACGGTCGCCTGAAAATCTGGACGAGCGCAGGTCAGGATGAAGCAGTATCGATGCAACGTTACGCATGCCATTCCCCTGAGAAAATGAAGCCACGCATCTTGTCGACCCGAATTCCCCCCGCACAGCGGCAACCTTCCATCGAGACGAAGCGTAATAAAAATTACTTGCTTCAGACGTTAAACACCAACCTTGTCTCGACGGTAAGGAATCCGCGAATATTTTTCTTATCGCGTTCGGCGGCAGATCAGACAAAAACTCGATTGCAACGGGTATGCTGCCTTAAATGATTCGTCTGTCTGCCATTCGACGCATAAGGCAGAGTAGACCATTTGGAAGTACTGCGCATAGTTAATTTTTCGGCGCCGCCCGGTGACTTTTCCTCAACCGCTGCATGACTGCATCACGATGAGGACGCATGAACGCAACGAATCCCTCCAAAGCGTCGTTGCCCGCGCTGTGGGCCATGGTCGTGGGCTCCATGGTCGGCGCGGGCATCTACTCCTTGCCGCGCAACTTCGCATTGGCAACCGGTCCGGCAGGCGCCATCGTGTCGTGGTGCATTGCCGGTGGCGGCATGTACCTGCTCGCGCGCATCATTCAGTATCTCGCTGAAATCAGACCTGATTTGGACTCCGGAATATTTGCTTATGCGCGCGATGGCTTTGGCGATTACGCGGGATTCATTTCGGCCTTCGGTTATTGGATGGCAGGCTGCTTCGGCAATGTCTCCTACTGGGTGCTGATTAAATCGACACTGGGCACTTTCATTCCGGTGTTCGGCGACGGTAATACGCTTACGGCGATTGCCGTGTCGTCTGTCGGCATATGGTGCTTTCACTGGATGCTGCTGCGCGGCGTGCAACAGGCCACGCTGATCAATGCGATTCTCACCGTGATCAAAGTGCTGCCCATTTTTGCGTTCATCGGCATTCTGGTGTTCAAGATCGACCCCGATGTATTCGCGACGAACTGGCAAGGCGGTAGTGCGACGCTGGGCTCGCAGGTATCGGCCACCATGCTCGTGACGGTGTTCGTCTTCCTGGGTATCGAAGGCGCGAGCGTCTACTCGCGACACGCGCGCAGCCGCAAGCATGTCGGCATCGCCACGCTGGCAGGTTTCGCCTTCGTGCTGCTCCTGCTCGTGTTGGTCACGCTGCTGCCTTTCGGTGTGCTTGCGCAGGCCGATATCGCGCTCATGCGGCAACCCTCGATGGCGGCCGTGCTGGGCGCGGTCGCGGGACCGGCGGGCGCGGCATTCATTTCGGCCGCACTCATCCTGTCCGTGTTGGGCGCCTACCTCGCCTGGTCGCTGATCTGTGCCGAAGTGGTCTATGCCACTGCGCTCGCCGGCGGCCTGCCGAGAGCCTTTGCCCGCCTTAACGCGAAACAGTTGCCCGCCAATGCGATCTGGCTCACGTCGGCTGTCGTGCAGGCGTTCGTGATCAGCACGTATTGGTCCACCGATGCCTTCTCGCTCATGTTGCGCATGACGAGCACGATGGCGTTGATTCCGTATCTGCTGGTCGCACTGTTCGGACTGAAAGTCGTGGCCGGTCAATCGTCCGACGCCGACGCGCAAAGCGGAAGAACGACGCGCTACGGCATCGCCATTGGCGCCACGATCTATACGGCGTTCCTGCTCTATACGTGCGGCATCGATCTGCTGCTGATGGCCGCCTTGCTCTATGCACCCGGCAGCCTGCTGTACGCGTGGGCACGCCGTTTGCACGGGCAACCGCTTTTCTCGCGTCGGGAATGGTGCGCTTTTGCGGTCGTGATGGCAGGTGCAGGCGTCGCCATCCTCACCATGACGGGTGTGATGCTGCGTTAGCGTCCCGGCCCCTGCCCCTTTTTGCATCCAACAGCGAGGCACCATGCCGATTCGTTCCACGCTGAAGAAAGCACAGATTGCCGCCATCGAGAAGCGCGCGATGAAGGTGTCCCTCGTCGTCGTGAGCTTCGGTTTCGTCGCGAACATCGGCTACGGCCTGCTCATCCAATCCGATGCGCTGCTGCTGACGGCCGTGATTTATCTCCTCAATCTGGCCACGGCCGGACTCGGCCTGCTTGCCGCGACGCTGATCAACGCACCGGAGAACAGCCGCCGCGAACACGGTTACTGGTTCCTCGAACCGCTGGTCAATGGCATCACCGGGATCATGATCCTGCTGATCTGTGCGTACGGCGTGATCAACGGTCTTGAAGGAATACGCACCGGCGGTCACTATGTCGATACGCAGGGAGTGATCTGGTTCAGCGCCGGCAGTTGTCTCGTCTGCCTGATCATGGTGCGCTACAAGCGCTGGGCGAGCGCACAGGTCAACTCCAAACTGCTCAAGGCCGACAGCTGGAAATGGGTGATGAAGCTCGCATTCAGCGCCGCCACGCTGCTCGGCTTTCTCGTGTACCTCGCGCTGCCGGATGCGTTTCGTGTGGTGTGGGCGCGTTATGTCGACAGTATGGTGACGGTGGTGCTATCGGCGCTTTTCGTCGGTGTGGCCCTGCGGCTGATTCGCAAGAATTTCGGTGAGTTGCTGCATGTGCCGCCGGAGGAAAACAACCCGACGAACGACATCGATGCCTTGCTGACGAGCGTCGGCGAGCTGGGCGGCGTGCTGCGTTTTCACACCCATGTCGCGCAGGCCGGGCGTCTGAACTTCGTCGACATCAGCATTCTGATCGACGCCGACTCGCCCTTGCGCGACGTGCGGGCGCAGGACGCCCTGCGCGAACGCCTCTGGCTCGTCACCAGCCGTCAGGACATCGGCAGCCGGGTGACGGTCCAGTTCACGGCGGACCCCGCATGGGAAGATGGCCGACAGACGACGTAACGTCCAGCGAAACCATAGATGCGCGGTGTAAAACGGCTTAAGACTCGCTTAAGGTGCGTCACATAGGATGCTGGCTTTTCGCGCCCCCGTCCCTCCCCGTACTACTGAGCATCATGAGCACCGACAAGCATCGATACGGCCGCATCGCCGCGAGTATCGCCGTGCTGACGACGACCGTCGCCGGCATTGCACTGGCCCCCTCGGACGACGCCGCTGCCGGCGTATTGCCCTTCACCACAACGGCCACCGCGACCGCAGCCACCGCCCCGGCATCGAAGCCGGACGGCGATTCCACCACGCCGCAGGCCCCGAACTTCGCCAACATCGTATCGCGCTATGGCCCGGCGGTCGTCCATATCGATGCCGTGGCCGGTCGGGGCTCGGCCAGCCTCGGCTCGGGCTTCATCGTGAGCAGCGACGGTTTCATCCTCACCAACCATCACGTGATCAAGGGTGCCGAACAGGTGTCGGTCAAGCTGACTGACGGCCGCACCTTCGATGCGCGCGTGGTCCGCACCGATCCGACGACGGACGTGGCGGTGCTCAAGGTCGACGCGCGCGGCCTGCCCGTGGTCAGGATTGGCGACCCGGCGGACAGCAGAACCGGGGAGTGGGTCGTCGCCATCGGCTCGCCGTATGGTCTGGACAACACCGTCACGTCCGGCATCATCAGCAACAAGGCACGCACGATGTCGGAGGACAACCCGGTGAAGTTCATCCAGACCGACGTCCCGGTGAACCCCGGCAACTCCGGTGGGCCGCTGTTCAACCTGAAAGGCGAAGTCATCGGCATCAATTCGATGATCTACTCGCGCACCGGCGGCTTCCAGGGACTGTCGTTCGCCATTCCGATCGATGTCGCGATGCGCATCAAGGATCGGGCGCCGCGGGAGGCGCAATCGGGCTCGCCCACGCCCTCATCTCACGGCCGACTCGGCATCGCGATCCGGCCCGTGACCGACGATCTCGCCGACGACCTGGCGCTGCCGTCCACGCGCGGCGCGCTGGTGGTTCAGGTCGCGGCGGGCAGTCCCGCCCAGGCGGCCGGACTGATGGCGGGCGACGTGGTCGTCGCGTTCAACGACCGCGCCATCGCATCGCCGGACGTCCTCGCGCGCTACGTCGCGGCGCAGGCACCCGGCGCCCCGTGCAAGCTAGTTGTCTACCGCGACGGCGAGGTCGTGACGGTGCGCACCCGTTTGTCCTGATCGAAAGACCGGCTGAGCGCCCCCGTCACCTCAGCCCTTTCGTTTCCCCTGCCGAAACCCACGATCTGTGGAAAACGACACCTCCGCGGCCTAATGGAAAACATTTATTGACCGACCGGCCGGTCGGTTTATAATGCGTTCCATATCCCCACATGCCGCGGAGGCCTTCCTCTATGTATACGCAAGCCATCGATCTGGCCGGCAACAGCCCCAAGGGTGTGCGCACCCTGAGCGATGCAGAGCAGGCGCAGCAAGCTCGCTTCGACGAACGCGTCGCCGCCGAACAGAAGATCGAGCCGCAGGACTACATGCCCGCCGAGTACCGCAAGACGCTCGTGCGCCAGATCTCCCAGCACGCGCACTCGGAAGTCGTCGGCATGCTGCCGGAAGGCAACTGGATCTCGCGCGCGCCCAGCCTCAAGCGCAAAGCCATTCTGCTCGCCAAGGTTCAGGACGAAGCCGGCCACGGTCTCTATCTCTACTCCGCCGCCGAAACGCTCGGTACGTCGCGCGACGAGATGATCGACGCACTGCACTCCGGCAAAGCCAAATACTCCAGCATCTTCAATTACCCCACGCTCACGTGGGCCGACGTCGGCGTGATCGGCTGGCTGGTCGATGGCGCCGCCATCATGAACCAGGTGCCCCTGTGCCGCTGCTCGTACGGCCCGTACGCGCGCGCCATGATCCGCGTCTGCAAGGAAGAGTCGTTCCACCAGCGTCAGGGCTTCGACGCCCTGCTCTCGATGATGAGCGGCACGCAAGCCCAGCGCGACATGGTGCAGGAAGCCGTGAACCGCTGGTGGTGGCCGGTGCTGATGATGTTCGGTCCGAGCGACAAGGAGTCCATCCACAGCACGCAGACCATGAAGTGGGGCATCAAGCGCATCTCGAACGACGACCTGCGCCAGAAGTTCGTCGACGCCGCCATCGAACAGGCCAAGGTGCTCGGCGTGACTTTCCCCGATCCGGATCTCAAGTGGAACGAGAGCCGTCGCGCCCACGACTACGGCGAGATCGACTGGAGCGAATTCTGGCGCGTCGTCGGTGGTGACGGCCCGTGCAACAAGGAACGTGTCGGCACCCGCGTGGCGGCCCACGAGAAAGGCGCCTGGGTGCGCGAAGCCGCCCTCGCCCACGCTGCCAAACAGCGCCAGCGCGCGCAGAAGCAGGCCGCCTGAGCGCTCGTCGCCAGTCACGCCGCCCTCACAAGACATCAGGAACGATCATGACGCAAGCAACTAACAAGGAATGGCCCCTCTGGGAAGTGTTCGTGCGCAGCAAGATGGGCCTCGAACACAAGCACAGCGGCAGCCTGCACGCCGCCGACGCCGAAATGGCCCTGCGCATGGCGCGCGACGTCTACACGCGCCGCCAGGAAGGCGTGAGCATCTGGGTGGTGCCGTCGGTCGCGATCACCGCGTCGGCACCGGAAGACAAGGCCGAGCTGTTCGATCCGGCCGCCGACAAAATCTACCGTCACCCGACCTTCTACCAACTGCCGGAAGAAGTGAACCACATGTAAGCGGCTGCGCGCCGACAGACCCGACGAGGTCCACGGCGCGCCCCAAGCGAGACCCCAGAACATGAAACCGACGCAGGAACATCTGTCCTATCTGCTGCGCCTCGCCGACAACGCGCTGATCCTCGGTCAGCGCAACGCGGAATGGTGTGGTCACGGCCCCGTGCTGGAAGAGGACATTGCCCTCACGAACCTGAGCCTCGACCTCATCGGCCAGGCACGCATGCTGTATCAGCACGCCGCCAAGCTCGAAACGGCACTCACCGGCTTCGCCAAGCAGGAAGACGATTACGCCTTCTGGCGCGACGAATTCGCCTTCCGTAACTGGACGCTCGTCGAACTGCCCCACTACGGCCCGACCGCCGGCACCACAGCCGCCGAGCGCGACTACGCCGTCACCATCGTGCGCAACTTCCTGTACTCCGCCCTGATGGTCGAAGTGTGGCAAGCCCTCGCACAATCGGCAGACGAAGACCTCGCCGCCATCGCCGCCAAGTCGGTCAAGGAAGCGCATTACCACCTGCACCACGCGCGCGACTGGCTCGTGCGCTTCGGCGACGGCACGGAAGAATCGCATCGCCGCGCGCAGGCCGCACTCGACTATCTCGTGCCGTACATGAACGAGATCTTCAAGCGCGATGCCCTCGAAGACACCGTGGCCGCCGCCGGTACGGGCGTCACGATGGCCGACCTGAAAGACGCGTGGCAAGCCACCGTCAACGACGCCCTCGCCGAAGCCACGCTGACGTCGCCCGTCGGTGGTGCGTTCGAGAGCACGGGCAAGTTCGGTCATCACTCCGAGCACATGAGCTATCTGCTCGGCGAGATGCAGGGACTGGCCCGTCAGCATCCGGGCGCCAACTGGTAAGCCGCCCGCGCACATCATGCACAAGACGAACCTGTTTGCCGACGCGATGACGAATCTGCCGCTCACGCCTGCCGTGGCACCCGACGTGCTGACGCCGGCGTCGGCCGCATCGTTGCCGCTCGCCTGGCAAACACTCGAAGCCGTGCCCGATCCGGAAATTCCGGTCGTGTCGATTCGGGAGCTCGGCATTCTGCGCGATGTGCGCGTGGTCACGAACGATCAGGGCGCTGCGGCGTTCGAGATCGTGATCACGCCGACGTATTCCGGCTGCCCGGCCATGCAGCAGATCGCCGAGGACATTGCCGCGGCCATGACGCGCGCCGGCCTCGGCCCGTGGCACGTCAAGACGGTGCTCGCGCCCGCCTGGACGACCGACTGGATCAGCCCGGAAGCGCGCGAAAAACTGCGCGGCTACGGCATTGCTCCGCCGACCGGCACGCACGCCGTCTCCGCCGACGCCCCGCGCAAGATCACGTTCTACGGCCGCCCGAAAGACGGCGTGCCCTGCCCGCATTGCGGCTCGCACGATACCGAAGTCGTCTCCGCCTTCGGCTCGACCGCCTGCAAGGCGCATTACCGTTGCCGTTCGTGCCAAGAGCCGTTCGACTACTTCAAGCCATATTGATGGCCAGATTGACCCCAGATTGACCCGATAGGGAAGCCTACGATGACGACCCCGCAATTCCATTCGCTGACGATTCGCGAAATCCGGCCCGAAACCGCCGACGCCATCTCCATCGCCTTCACGGTGCCGGACGCCCTGCGCGACGCCTATCGCTTCACGCAAGGCCAGTTCCTCACGCTCAAGACCGATATCGACGGCGAAGAAGCCCGTCGCTCGTACTCGATCTGCGTTGGCGTGCCCGACTATGAGGCCACGGGCGAATTGCGCGTGGGCATCAAGCGCGTGCCGGGCGGCAAGTTCTCGAACTTCGCGAACGACCAGCTCAAGCCGGGTCAGCAAATCGACGTGATGACGCCGGACGGGCGTTTCTTCACGCGACTGTCGGCGGACAACGCCAAGCATTACGTCGGTTTCGCCGGCGGCTCGGGCATCACGCCGATGCTCGCGCTCATCAAGACGACGCTTGCCGCCGAGCCGGACAGCCAGTTCACGCTCGTCTACGGCAACCGCTCGGTGCCTGCGATCATGTTCGCCGAAGCGCTCGAAGACCTGAAGAACACGTATCTGGGCCGACTGCGCCTGTATCACGTGCTCTCGGACGAGGCGCAGGAAGTCGAGCTGTTCAATGGCCTGCTCAACGAAGAGAAGTGCGCGGCGTTCCTTGAGACGCTGATCCCGGCATCGAGCATCGACGAAGCCTTCATCTGCGGCCCCGGTCCGATGATGGACGCCGCCGAAGCTGCGCTGGCCGCCGCCGGCGTCGCCAAGGAAAAGATCCACGTCGAACGCTTCGGCGTGCCGTCGCCGCAAGCGGGCGTGAAGCCTGTCGTCATCACCGACGACACGCCGATGGCCGAACTGGTCGTCGTCATGGACGGCAAGGAGCGCCGTCTGCGCCAGCCGTACGAGGGCCAGAGCATTCTCGACACCGGCCTCGCCGCCGGCCTGTCGCTGCCGTATGCCTGCAAGGGCGGCGTGTGCTGCACGTGCCGCGCGAAGGTGCTCGAAGGCGAAGTGGCAATGGACAAGAATTACACGCTGGAAGATTACGAAGTCGAACAGGGCTTCGTGCTGACCTGTCAGGCGCGCCCGCTCACGGAGCGCGTGGTGGTGAGCTACGACGAGCGCTGATCGGCCGAGGGCAGGATGGACGTGGAGCGCGGTCCGCCGTGTTCTCCGGCCGTCTTCCCCCGCCGTCTTCCTCATGTCGAACGCCTGTTTGCCGTGAGGTGCGAACGTCACGTCATCGCAGGCGAAAGCGGCATGAAATCCCGCCAATGCGTCGATTATTTCCGGCATTACGGGAGCGTCAACCCGAGGTAGCGGGAATACCGTAAACTACCGGGCATGAATACCATCCATGTCGTCTGTGGCGATATCGCCGCGCAGCAATTGCGCGCGGCGATGGCGCAAGCGCAACGCGCCGACCCTGTCCTTGTCCTGCGCGACGATCTGGCCGTTGGCCCGCTGCGCGAGATCGACGAGAACGAACGGCAGCGTGCCGCGTTCTGGCAGCGCGTCGCGCCATCGGCCGGCCGGGATTACGCAGGCGAGTTGCGCGAAGAGCTGGCCTCGCTGCAACGGCTCGTCGAAGGCGACAATGCGGTGGTTTGCTGGCATGGCGACAGCGCGTCCGATCAGTTGATGTTGCGACGCGTCGCCTTTATGCTTCGCAGCACGCCTGCCCGCCTGAACGAGATTCTCCTGCGTGGCAGCGATCTGTCACCGGACGGCAGCGCGGGCGACGCCAACCGCCGCACGAGCGTCGGCATGTACGCCCCGGCAGTGCTGGCCGAACGGTTTGTGCGGATCGCCCCGATTTCGCTGCTTCGCATCGGTCGTCTGTCGCTGGAATGGCGGGCGCTCAAGCAAGTGAATACGCAGGTCAGACGCTGGGTGCACAACACGTTCGAAGGCGCGACGTTCGCCGAGATCGACGATCAGATTCTGGCGCGCGCCCCGGTGGCCTGGACCCCGATGGCCGCGTTTCTCGGCGAACTGATGCCCCGCATCGAGGGTTTCTTCGCCACCGACAGTTTTCTTTTGTGGCGCTGCCGCGAACTCGGTGCGGCAGGCCGGCTAGCGTTACGCGGCGACACCACGGCCGCGAGCGCGTGCGATTTACGACTGGAGTAACCCCCGTTTATGGCACGTACCAAAGCGCCCGATCACGAATCGCAGCGCGAACAGATTCTCGACGTCGCCGCCGACGCCTTCGCGCGCGCGAGTTATCCGAGCACGTCGATGTCCGAGCTAGCCGCCGCCTGCGGCACGTCCAAGGCCCGTCTCTATCACTACTACGCCAGCAAAGACGCCATCCTCTTCGATCTGCTGGAGCGCTATACCAAGCGCCTGATGCTGATCGTCACCGAGGTCGAAGCGCTCGGCCAGCGACGCGGCCTGTCGGAGCGCGACACGTTCCACGAGCTGATCCGTGCGTTCCTCGATGAGTACGAGACGTCGCAGACGCGTCACATCGCGCTGCTCAACGACGTGAAATTCCTGAACGACGAGCAACGCGAGATCGTCCTCAACCGTCAGCGCGACGTGGTTGCCGCGTTTGCACGCCAGCTCACCCGGGCGTTCCCGGAGCGCGTGGCCAAACACAACCAGACGGCGCTCACGATGATGCTCTTTGGCATGATCAACTGGACCTTCACGTGGCTCAAACCCGGCGGCCGCATGCGCTACCGCGACTTCGCCAACGAGGTCATTGCCGTGCTCGAACACGGTCTGGCCGCCCCGCTGCCGGACGGCATCGAAGCCGCGATTCCCGCGCCTGCCACGCCATCGCGCCCCTAAAGGTTGCAAGTACTCACTTACACAAAAAGGGTGATATCTCGCCCTTTTTTGTTGCCTCGCAGCAACTGCGTTGTGACGGCTGTTCGGTGTCAAAGTCAGAAAAGACGCCATTCTTCAGCGACTTAGACGCTTCCCTCCACAGGCGATTATTCTTTTCCTAGGGTTTTTACCTACCCGTTCGGGTATAATTCTTTTGCGTCGCACAATGCAGTGCACGCACTAAAGAATACTCAAGGATTACGCCATGACTGCCCCGAACCACACGCCCGACGTCGCACACGCGACGGTTGCCGCCAACGAGCGGTCAAGCGTGCTGATTCGTGAGCTCACCTCCGGCGACATCCACCGACTCCAGCGCCATTTCCTGGCGCTCGGCGAGGAAGACCGCCTGCTGCGTTTCGGTCAGGCCGTGTCAGACGATGTGATTACCCGCTACGTCGCTAGCCTCGACTTCTCCCGTGACAGCGTGTTCGGTGTCTATGACGACAACCTCGCACTCGTTGCCGTAGCGCACGTCGCGCAATTGCCGGAAGGCAAGAACGGCCGTGTCGCAGAATTCGGCGTCTCGGTGCTCGAATCCGCGCGTGGGCGTGGCATCGGTTCGCGTTTGTTCGAACGTGCGTCGATCCATTGCCGCAACAAGCGTGTCGATACCCTCTACATGCATTGCCTGTCGCGTAACGCCCGCATGATGCGTATCGCCAAGAAGGCTGGCATGGAAATCAACTTCGCTTACGGCGAAGCGGACGGTTACCTGAGCCTTCCCCCGGCCGACACGCAGTCGATGCTCTCGGAAATGATGCAGGAGCAGATCGCGGCATTCGATTACGCGCTCAAGCGTCAGTTGCGCAACGCCCGCCGTCTGGTCGGCGCGATTTTGCCGAACCAACGCGCTGCCTGAGTGAGTGCCTGAGCGCGTCCGGGCGAACACCCCGCACTCGCTCGCAACCGCGCGTCTCATGAAAAACCCGGCTTTGGCCGGGTTTTTTGTCGTCGTCAGAATGACAGCGTGTGACGCTTGCCGATTACGGCAACGGCAGCGCCGTCGTCTCTTTCAACTGATCGAGGACAAAGCTGGTTTTGACGTCGACCACGCTCGGATGCACGAGCAACTGCGTCTGCATGAAGCGCGAGAAGTGCGCCATGTCGCGCACATGCACGCGCAGCAGGTAGTCCATGTCACCCGCCATCGCGTAACAACCGACGACCTCCGGCCACGAATCGACCACGCTGCGGAAGTGCTCGATGACCGAGCCTCCCTGCCCGTCGCCGGGATGCCGCTTGTCGAGCCGCACATTGACGTAGGCGAGCAGGCCAAGCCCCAGACGCGTGGGCTCCAGCAGCGCCACGTAACCGCGAATGACGCCGGCCTCTTCGAGACGACGAATGCGGCGCAGGCACGGACTCGGCGAGAGCCGCACCTGTTCGGCGATTTCGAGGTTGGAAAGGCGCCCGTTACTTTGCAGCAAGGCGAGGATGCGCCGATCGATCTTGTCCAGCTCCAGTTTTGACATATCTCTCCCTGTTATTGGTATTTATGCGCAATATTATTGCGCAAATCACCAGATATAAGGAAGTGTAATGCGGGTATACGTGGTTACAAGAGATTACAGCGCAGTCGAGCAATACCGAAGGGAAAAGAAAAAGGCGCTCGCCCGGTGGGGCTGCGCCTTTGCGGTTCGGGAGTGTAACGCTGTCTGACGGGTATGGCCGCCGGGCAACGCACTCAGGTGGATCGGGCCGAAGTCACGAAACCAAAACGTGACTTAGCGGCGCTGGAATTCTCGCGGATCGATCGTGCGCTGGTCGAGCGGGCCTTCGTAACGCTGCGGCGTTTGGGTCGTGCGCTGCTGCGTAATCGGAGTGGGTTCGGCCGTCTTGTCGCGCGCCAGCTCATCGGCGCGGGCGACGCTCACTTCCAGGGTCAGGAACGAAGCGGAAACCAGCAGGAATTTGGCAATGTTTCGTTGATTCACAGTGACTCCTTCTTGCGTATCGCTTTATTTGTAGCTGCGTGCTTTCGTTGCACGCTATGGAACGTACCCAACGTGTCGGTCACACCACCGTGACGCATCGGGTAACGCATTAGTAGGCATTCTGCCAACTCCGTTCCCTGAAGCCCCGAACCGTTACACGTTGTTACCCATGTGTCAGATGACGCCGACAAACGTACCATTGTCGACACAATCACGACACAATCACGCCATTTTGAAGCCAAATCCCAAAATACGAATGCGGTTCAATGCCGCACCTGCCGCTTATGTGGGGGGTGTCCGAAAAGAACACCAGACAGGGTTTACGCCAGCCGCCTTACGTTTACGTAAACGTCATAATCATCGCTATACTGCGCTCGTTCGGAAACCCATGAGACGTTGCCGCCACCATCAGGCAACGCCATGACACCGGTGATACCATGGGTCCGACTGGCAACTGCATCACGAAAAAAGGCCCCGCCCACCGGGTGACATCACGCACGTGAACACTCGGGACAAGCGACTAAAAGGCCGGCATTCACGCTGCCGTCCTGCTTCACGAGAGCGGGAGGGGCAGGAAATTTTTGGCGATCCCAAAATCAGTGAGAGTGAGGAGCACACCCCATGAACGCCCCCGTCAACCCGAGTTTGCTGGCCGCACTAGAATCGGTCACGCTCGACGACAAGTACACGCTCGAGCGCGGTCGCGCTTACATGAGCGGCATCCAGGCCCTGGTCCGACTACCGATGTTGCAGCAGGCACGCGACGCCGCGGCCGGGCTCAACACCGCCGGTTACATCTCGGGCTATCGCGGCTCGCCGCTCGGCGGTCTGGATCTCTCGCTATGGAAGGCCAAGCAGCACCTCGCCAGCCATAACATTGTCTTCCAGCCGGGTCTGAACGAAGACCTCGCCGCCACCGCCGTGTGGGGCTCGCAGCAGGTCAATCTGTATCCCGCCAAGTTCGATGGCGTGTTCTCCATGTGGTACGGCAAGGGCCCGGGCGTCGACCGCTCGATGGACGTGCTCAAGCATGGCAACTCGGCAGGCTCGTCCAAACATGGCGGCGTGCTGGTGCTCGCCGGCGACGACCACGCCGCCAAATCCTCGACGCTCGCGCATCAGTCCGAACACGTTTTCAAGGCCGCCGGCATTCCCGTGCTGTTTCCGTCGAACGTGCAGGAGTACCTCGATTACGGCCTGCACGGCTGGGCGATGAGCCGCTACTCGGGCCTGTGGGTTTCCATGAAGTGCGTGACGGATGTCGTCGAATCGTCGGCCTCGGTGCTGATCGATCCGCATAACGTCGACATCCGCCTGCCGGAAGACTTCATCATGCCGCCCGACGGCCTGAACATCCGCTGGCCCGATCCGCCGCTGGTGCAGGAAGCGCGCATGATCGACCACAAGTGGTACGCCGGTCTTGCCTACGTGCGCGCCAACAAGCTCGACCGCGTGACGATCGACTCGCCCAACGCCCGCTTCGGCATCATGACCGGCGGCAAGGCGTATCTCGACGTCTGTCAGGCGCTTGCCGACCTCGGGCTGGACGACGCCACGTGTCAGCGCATCGGCATCCGTCTCTACAAAGTAGGTTGCGTGTGGCCGCTCGAAGCGCAGGGTGCGCGCGCGTTCGCACAAGGGCTTCAGGAAATTCTGGTGGTCGAGGAAAAGCGTCAGATCCTCGAATACCAGATCAAGGAAGAGCTGTACAACTGGCGCGACGACGTGCGTCCGCGCGTGTACGGCAAGTTCGACGAAAAGGATGGCGCCGGCGGCGAATGGTCAGTGCCGATGGCCAATTGGCTGCTGCCCGCCCACTACGAACTCTCGCCTGCGCTGATCGCCAAGGCCATTGCCACGCGGCTGGAAAAGTTTGAGCTGCCGCGCGACGTGCGCGATCGCATCGCGACGCGCCTGCGCGTGATCGAAGCCAAGGAACAGGCCCTCGCCAAGCCACGCGTCGCGGCCGAACGCAAGCCGTGGTTCTGCTCGGGCTGCCCGCACAACACGTCGACCAACGTGCCCGAGGGCTCGCGCGCCATCGCGGGCATCGGCTGTCACTACATGACCGTGTGGATGGACCGCAAGACCGACACGTTCTCGCAGATGGGCGGTGAAGGCGTACCCTGGATCGGTCAGGCGCCGTTCTCGTGCGACGAACACATCTTCGCGAACCTCGGCGACGGCACGTACTTCCACTCGGGCTTGCTCGCGATTCGCGCGGCGATCTCCGCGAAGGTCAACATCACCTACAAGATCCTGTACAACGATGCGGTCGCCATGACCGGCGGCCAGCCGGTCGACGGCACGCTGACCGTGCCGCAGATCGTGGCGCAGGTCGACGCCGAAGGCGCCGAGAAGATCGTCATCGTGACCGATGAGCCGGAGAAATACGACGGCGTGAAGCTCGTCGGCGACGTGCCCATCTATCACCGCAGCGAACTCGACCGCGTGCAGCGCGAGCTGCGTCTGGTGAAGGGCACGACGATCCTGATCTACGACCAGACGTGCGCGACCGAGAAGCGCCGCCGCCGCAAACGCGGTGCCTACCCGGACCCGGCAAAGCGCGTGGTCATCAACGAGTCGGTCTGCGAAGGCTGCGGCGACTGCTCGGTGAAGTCGAACTGTCTGTCGGTCGAGCCGCTGGAGACGGAATTCGGCACGAAGCGTCAGATCAACCAGTCAACGTGCAACAAGGACTTCTCTTGCCTGAACGGCTTCTGCCCGAGCTTCGTGACGGTGGAAGGCGGGCAGCTTCGCAAGCCGAAGACCGCGCAGGTCGACAGCAGCGGCCTGCCGCCGTTGCCCGAACCGGCGCTCCCGGCAATCGCGCGTCCGTACGGCATTCTGGTGACGGGCGTGGGCGGTACGGGTGTGGTCACGATCGGTGGTCTGCTCGGCATGGCGGCGCACCTGGAGAACAAGGGCGTCACCACGCTCGACGTGACCGGTCTCGCGCAGAAGGGTGGCGCGGTGACGAGCCACGTACAGATCGCGCTGCAACCGGAGGACATCCACGCCACGCGTATCGCCATGGGTGACGCACGCGTCGTGATCGGCTGCGACGCCATCACCACGGCCAGCGACGACACGCTATCGCGCGTGCAGCACGGCGTGACGAACCTCGTCGTGAACAGCGCGCATACGCCGACGGCCGAGTTCATCCGCAACCCGAACTGGCGTTTCCCCGGTTCGAGCACGGAGAACGATATCCGTGCAGCCGCCGGTGACAACGTCGATTTCGTCGATGCCAACCATCTCGCGCTGCGTCTGCTCGGCGACACCATCTACACGAACCCGTTCGTGCTGGGCTACGCCTGGCAGAAGGGCTGGGTGCCGCTGTCGTACGCTGCGCTGGTGCGCGCCATCGAACTCAACGGCGTGGCCATCGAGAAGAACAAGCAGGCGTTCGAATGGGGACGTCGCGCCGCCCACGATCTCGCAACCGTGCGCAAGCTCGCGCAGCAGAACGAAGCGCCGGAATCGTCGGCCACGGGCGGCAAGCTCATCACGCTGCATTCGCCGCGCGCGCTCGACACGCTGATCCAGCGTCGCTACGACCAGCTCGTGGCGTATCAGGACCGCGCCTATGCCGAGCGCTTCAAGCAGACGGTGGATCGTGTGCGCGCTGCCGAATCGACCCTGCCGAACGACGCCTCGCACATGCCGCTGACCGAAGCCGTCGCCCGTGCGCTGTACAAGCTCATGGCGTACAAGGACGAGTACGAAGTCGCGCGTCTGTACACCGACCCGGCGTTCATGAAGAAGATCAACGAGCAGTTCGAAGGCAACTTCTCGCTGCGCTTCCATCTGGCGCCGCCGTCGCTGGCCAAGCACGACGACAAGGGGCATCTCATCAAGAAGGCCTATGGCCCGTGGATGATGAAGGCGTTCGGTGTGCTCGCGAAGTTCAAGGGCCTGCGCGGCGGTGCGTTCGACATCTTCGGTCGCACGGAAGAGCGTCGTATGGAACGTGCGCTGATCGGTGAGTACGAAGCGCTGGTGACGGAGCTCGTGACGCATCTGAACGAGCACAACCTGTCGCTCGCCGTGCAACTCGCCGAACTGCCGCAGGAGATGCGCGGCTACGGCCACGTGAAGGAGCAGAACGTGGCGGCGACGCGCATCAAGTGGACGAAGCTGCTTGCGCAGTTCCGCGACGGTGGCTCGCACCGCGTCGCGGCATGATAGGTAGCGTGACTCAGGGCGACGCCTTCACGGCCTGGTGACTTAAGACCGTCGAAGCCAAGCCACTGCCCAAAGAAAATCCCGCCGACGCGCAAGCGTACGGCGGGATTTTTTATGCGCTTCCGGCGGACGCGCGCATCGGGGCCGTGCCCGTCTGGCGCGTCCGCCTGAGCATCAACGCGTGACGTTCGCCGCAGCGACGGCCGTCATGTTGATGATACGGCGCACGGTCGCGGCCGGCGTCAGGATGTGAACCGGCTTGGCGCAGCCGAGCAGGAACGGGCCGACCGTCACGCCTTCGCCGCCCGTCATCTTGAGCAGGTTGTACGTGATGTTCGCCGCTTCCACGTTCGGCATGACGAGCAGGTTCGCTTCACCGGACAGACGCGATGCCGGATAGGCTGCGCGACGGATCGTCTCCGACAGGGCAGCATCGCCGTGCATTTCGCCGTCGACTTCCAGTTGCGGAGCCCGTTCGGCGAGCAGTTCGGCAGCATGCGCCATGCGCTGGGCCGATGCCGACTTCACGCTACCGAAGTTCGAGTTCGACAGCAGCGCCACCTTCGGGGCGATGCCGAAACGCTCGATTTCCTTCGCGGCCAGCACGGTCATCTCGGCGAGTTGCTCCGACGTCGGCACTTCGTTCACATACGTGTCGCTGATGAACAGGTTGCGCTTTTCCAGCATCAACAGGTTCATCGCCGCGTAGTTCTCGACGCCCGCAGCGCGACCGAGCACCTGATCGACCACGTCCAGATGACGATGGTACGTATCGATCATGCCGCAGATCATGCCGTCGGCTTCGCCCAGATGCACGAGGATCGCCCCGATCAGCGTGTTGTCCTTGCGCATGGCGGCCTTGGCGACTTCCGGCGTCACACCGTGACGCGCGCCAAGGTTGTGATACGCCTGCCAGCAGCGCTGATAGCGCGTGTCGTCTTCCGGATTCACGACTTCGAAATCGACACCCGGCTTGAGCTTCGAGCCGATCTTTTGCAGACGCATTTCCACCACGGCCGGACGACCGATGATGATCGGCTTGGCAATACGTTCGGCCAGCACGAACTGGGCGGCGCGCAGCACGCGCTCGTCTTCGCCTTCGGCGAACACGATACGGGCAGCGTCGCCACCGAAGCGCGCACGCGCGGCAGCGAAGACCGGGCGCATGATGAAGCCGGTGCGGTACACGGTCGTGCCGAGTTCTTCGCGGTAGG
The DNA here is from genome assembly GCF_022696215.1 of Pandoraea sp. LA3. Lineage (NCBI taxonomy): Bacteria > Pseudomonadati > Pseudomonadota > Betaproteobacteria > Burkholderiales > Burkholderiaceae > Pandoraea > Pandoraea sp. LA3. The sequence goes on from NZ_PTPY01000027.1 coordinate 46,359, forward strand.
CGTCCATGTCCTTGATCGGACGCGTGGCCACGCCCGAGTCCATGGCAGCTTGTGCCACGGCCGGTGCGATCTTGATGATCAGACGCGGATCGAACGGCTTCGGAATGATATATTCCGGGCCGAATTCGAGCGACTGGCCTTCATAGGCGCGCGCGACTTCTTCGCTCTGCTCTTCTTCCTGCGCCAGTTCGGCGATAGCGCGCACGGTGGCGAGCTTCATTTCTTCCGTGATGGTGGTGGCGCCCACGTCGAGCGCGCCACGGAAGATGAACGGGAAGCACAGCACGTTGTTGACCTGGTTCGGGTAGTCCGAACGGCCGGTCGCGATGATGCAGTCCGGACGCGCCGCCTTGGCGATTTCCGGGCGGATTTCCGGTTCCGGGTTGGCGAGCGCGAGAATCAGCGGCTTCGTGCCCATCGTCTTGACCATGTCGGCGGTCAGCACGCCGGCGGTCGAGCAGCCGAGGAACACGTCGGCGCCGTTGCTGGCGTCGGCCAGCGTACGGGCTTCGGTCGCCACGGCATAGCGCGCCTTGCTCTCGTCGAGCTTGTCGCGGCCCGTGTGGATCACGCCCTTCGAGTCGAGAACGAGAATGTTCTCCTTCTTGAGGCCGAGATTCACGAGCAGGTCCAGACAGGCGATCGCGGCAGCGCCGGCGCCCGAGCACACCAGCTTCACCTTGCCGATATCCTTGCCGACGACCTTCAGGCCGTTGAGGATAGCGGCCGAGGCGATGATGGCGGTACCGTGCTGATCGTCATGGAAGACCGGAATCTTCATGCGCTCGCGCAGCTTCTTCTCGATGTAGAAGCACTCGGGCGCCTTGATGTCTTCGAGGTTGATGCCGCCGAGCGTGGGCTCGAGCATGGCGATGGCTTCGACCAGCTTGTCCGGGTCGTGCTCGGCGAGTTCGATGTCGAACACGTCGATACCGGCGAACTTCTTGAACAGGCAGCCCTTGCCTTCCATGACCGGCTTGGCGGCGAGCGGGCCGATGTTGCCCAGACCCAGCACGGCAGTGCCGTTGGTAATCACGCCAACGAGGTTGCTGCGCGACGTGTAGCGGTTGGCCGCGAGCGGATCTTCAGCGATGGCTTCGCAGGCGTAGGCCACGCCGGGGGAGTAAGCCAGGGACAGGTCGATCTGGTTCGACAGCGGCTTGGTCGGCGTGACCGAGATTTTGCCCGGACGCGGGTTCTCGTGGTACGCCAGGGCGCTTTGCTTCAGTTGTTCATCCATATCTCGATACCTAATGACTTGGCGACGGCCGGGCCAGTGCCGCATGGGGGTGCAGGCGGGCTCGACCGTCTTTTGACGGATCACGGCGGGGGGAAGAAGCCGACCGGAGGGATTCGACGATTGTGTCGTCGACGGGGTTCTTCTCAGCGCGATGGCGTGATGACCATCGCTTTCCCGGTCCTGAAAGCCGCGCTCACGCGCGTCTGACCGGGGACTGACAGTGGCCGGTGTGCACCGCAGGACGCAAAGTGTACACCCTCAGATGAAACCTTGATGCCGCACGCGCAGCAGGACTGCGTGTGCGGCGCAATACGTAAATTGCCTTACTGCAACGCCTCGCCGCGACGCTCCGGAATCAGGAACAGCGTGGCCAGAATGTCGAGGACGTAAATACCGGCAAGGAAGACGAGCGCGATCTTGAACGAGAACGCCGCAGCCAGCGCACCGACCGTCAGCGGTCCGAAACCGCCCACGGCACGACCGATGTTGAACAGCACGTTTTGCGCCGTTGCACGGGCCGCCGTCGGATACAGCTCCGAAATCAGCGCACCATAGCCGCCGATCATGCCGTTCACGAACATGCCCATCACCGCGCCACCGATCAGCAGCGAGAACTGCGACTGAAGCTGCGCGTAGACGAACACCATCACGACCGCACCGATCTGATAGCCGATGAACGTGGGGCGACGGCCGAAGCGGTCCGCCAGACGGCCGAACAACCAGATGCCGAACGCCATGCCGAGCACCGTCACTGCCGTCCACATGGCCGACTTGGTGAGCGAGTAGCCGAACGTCTTCGACAGATACGAGGGCATCCAGATCATCAGGCCGTAATAGCCGAAGTTCTGCACCGAGCACAGAATCGCCACGCCGAGACTGGCGCGCGTGGTGGCGCCGTCCTTGACCAGCAGCTTGAGCGGGGCGTGCTCACGCGGTTGTTGCTGCTGCGCGAGAAACATCTCCGGCTCGCCGAGCGTGCGGCGCATGATGAAGGACACCACCGCCGGCAGCAGACCGACCGCGAACATGCCGCGCCAGCCGATCACCGGCAGCAGCAACGGCGTGAGCAGCGCAGCGGCGAGCACGCCCGCCTGCCAGCCCAGCCCCACGAACGACGACGCGCGCGCCCGGCGCTCCGGCGCGCAGGCTTCCGCCGCAAGCGCCATGCCGATACCGAACTCGCCGCCCAGACCGATACCGGCGATCGTGCGGTACGCCAGCAGATCCCAATAGCCCTGCGCCAGCGAGCACAGACCGGTGAAGACCGCGAACAGCAGAATCGTCCACGACAGCACGCGCACGCGGCCGAAGCGGTCCGACAGCATGCCGAAGACAATGCCGCCGACGACCGCGCCGATGAGCGTCCACGTCACCAGTGCACCCGACTGGGCGCTGGAGAGCGCCAGATCGGCAGCGATCGCCGGCAGGATGAAGCCGAGAATCAGCAGGTCGAAGCCGTCCATGGCGTAGCCGACCGCCGAGGCCCACAGGGCGCGGTTCGCATAGGCGTGGTCGTGCTTCGCGGCGGCAGGGGCCGAAGCTGCCGGTGTGGCAAGGGAGGGCGAAGAGTCGTGAGGCATGGTGGCGTGTGGATGGCGTCTGATCGGGTCTGAATTTCGGCGAGAGTGTATGCCTGTCATAAAGGCTCGGCAACTGTCTCTTTTTTTGGATTCATCTATCGTTGCCAATTTTTCATATGCGCCGTGCGCGCACACCGCGCGTACTCATCCCTCGATAAATGTACGCTCAGTGCATAATTGACCTCGCATCTGCTGAAACTTGTGGCATAATTCGCGTTTAAGCGCAGGCGAGTCGTCGCAAGACGTGCCGCCCGCCGCCTCAGCAGGTGTTTTTGCCGCGCACAGTGATGGGTTTGCCTCACGCACGCGTCGCACGGTATGCCGCTGACTCACCCATGACTCCTGGCTGCACGCCGCACGGCGGGCAGCTACGCTAAGGAACCGCATCATGATTGGCATCGACCGCCAGGCGATTTCCGACATCACCGCAAAGATCCTGCTCGAAGTGGGCGCGGTGCATTTCAACGCCGAGAAGCCGTACATCTTCACCTCGGGCTGGGCCAGCCCGGTCTACACCGACTGCCGCAAGCTGATCTCGTACCCGCGCGTGCGTCGTACGCTGATGGACTTCGCCGAGGCCGTCATCATTCAGGACGTGGGTTGCGAGCAGTTCGACACGGTCGCCGGCGGTGAAACCGCAGGGATTCCGTTCGCTGCCTGGATCGCTGACAAGCTGATGCTGCCGATGCAGTACGTGCGCAAAAAGCCGAAGGGTTTCGGCCGCAACGCACAGATCGAAGGCGATCTGCCGGAAGGCTCGCGCGTGCTGCTCGTCGAAGATCTGACGACCGACGGCCGCAGCAAGATCAACTTCTGCAAGGCCCTGCGCGAAGCCGGTGCGAAGGTGAACCACGTGTTCGTGGTGTTCCACTACGACATCTTCCCGGAAAGCCGTCAGGTGCTGAAGGACATCGACGTGGAGCTGCACTCGCTCGCCACGTGGTGGGATGTGCTGCGCGTGGCCAAGCAGCAGAACCACTTCGACACGAAGACGCTGGACGAAGTCGAGAAATTCCTGCACGCACCGGCCGAGTGGTCGGGCGCGCACGGCGGTGCCACGTCGTTCCCGAAGGACTAAGTTCTTTGGCCATACGAATGGCAACGCGCGTAGTATTCGCTTGAGAGGCGAGAACGGTCAGCCCCTAACCCGGCTGGCCGTTTTTTTTGCTGCGGGCCCGCCATGCTTCGTACGACGAATTGGCGATTTCTCATCTGCGGGAGGGAATACCCATGCTGGCTTCGGTCGTTGCCATCAGCATCGGCGCCGCACTCGGTGCGTTACTGCGCTGGGCGCTGAGCGTACAACTCAACGCCATCCTGCCTACGCTTCCCCTCGGCACCCTCGCCGCCAATCTCGGCGGCGGCTACCTCATCGGCGTTGCCGTCGCGCTGTTCAGCCACATTCCGTCGATACCGGTCGAATGGCGGCTGTTCGTCGTGACGGGGTTCCTCGGCGGCCTCACCACCTTCTCCACGTTTTCCGCCGAAGTCACCGAATTGCTGCGCGAAGGCCAGTTCGGCGCGGCGTCGCTGATCGTGATCGTGCACGTAGGCGGCTCACTCATCATGACGCTGCTCGGCATGGCCACAGCCACCTTCCTGGTGCACTGGCTGCGCCCGGCGGTGTAGCGGGTGGCTAGTCAGCAGACAAGGCGGACGAGTACGAACAAGGACGAACACACGCGAACGATGTGGGACGGTGGATCGACGAGGCGTGCACGACGTCTCAGGCGAGCAGCATGACGAGCTTCACGTCGTCGTGCCCCGACAACCGGAACGTGACCTGCGCGAAGTCGATGTCGCCCCGCTCGGGATGATGAAAACCGCGCCGCCCGCCTTCACGCTCGACAACATCCTGCTGCGACCAGAGCGCTGCGAACACCGGGCTCTCCCGCTGCAAGGCATCGGTCAGCGCCCGCACGGGCGTGTCATCCAGATACGCGCTGCACTCGGCGCGGAACTCGGCCACGACGCGTCGCGCGCGACTCTCCCAATCCTGAATCAACGTCCGTGCCGCGGCATCGAGGAAGATGTAGCGCAGCAGGTTCTTCGTGCCGGGGGTGCCGATGGTGCCGGTGGCACCGGTCGCGCCGGATACGTCAGATACCCCGGCGGTATCGGACACGTCGAGCCACCCACGGAAGATGTCAGCGGCGGCATCGTTCCATGCCAGCACATCCCAGCAACGGTCCAGCGCGTAGGCGGGCGCGGCCACGGCCGCCACAGCGGCCTGCACCTGCGCGGCGGCGTGATGCGGCAGCGGCTCCGCGCCGCGCTCCGGATCGCGCTTGCCCGCGAGATCGAACAGATACGCACGCTCGGCGCGCGAGAGACGCAACGCACCGGCGACGGCAGCCAGCGCCCCCGCCGAAATCGACACCTCCCGCGCCTGCTCGATCCACGTGTACCAGGTCGACGACAACCCGCATAACTGCGCCACCTCCTCGCGACGTAGCCCCGGCGTGCGGCGGCGTCCCATCGGCGGCAAGCCGACGGCCGCAGGCGTCAGGCGCTCGCGGTGCGCGCGCAGGAAATCGCCAAGCGCGCGACGCTGACGCGCGTCGTCCGCATGTGATCCCGACTCGCCCGCCGGAGTAGGATGCTGCACAGGATGAGGATGAGAATGTGAGGGTATGGGGGTAGTTTTCATACCAGGATAAATAGGCAACTTGTACCGGTATTGATGAGCCATTATCGTGACACTCATCGATGTCGCGCAAGCCCCCGACACCGGCACATTCACCCTCAACGTTCCGCCCCACATACGAAGGAGACGCCCGTGAGCGACACTCGCCGAACCGCAGCTACGCCTTCCCACGACTCGCACAACGCCGTCGTCACCGGCCAGTTCGGCCCGCAGGCGTCCGCCTATCTGACGAGCGCCAACCATGCGCAGGGCGCGGATCTGGAGCAGCTTGCCAGCATCGCGCGTGCGCACGCGCGCGCTCAGGTCCTCGATCTCGGCTGTGGCGCAGGCCACGTCAGTTTCTTCACTGCGCCTCACGTGGCGCGCGTGGTGGCTTACGACCTCTCGGCCGACATGCTCGGCGTCGTCGCCGGCGAAGCAGCCAAGCGTGGCCTGAAGAACATCGACACGCAACTCGGTGCGGCCGAATCGCTGCCGTTCGACGATGCGAGCTTCGATCTCGTCTTCAGCCGTTACAGCGCCCATCACTGGGCCGACGTGGGCGCCGCGTTGCGCGAGATGCGCCGCGTGCTCAAACCGGGCGGACGCGTGGCGATCTGCGACGTCGCCTCCACCGGGCAACCTTTGTTCGACACGTACCTGCAAGCGGTAGAGGTGCTGCGCGACACGTCCCACGTGCGCGACTACTCGACGGCCGAATGGCTGACGATGGCCGCAGGCGCGGGATTCTCGGTGGCGTCGGTCACGCCGCGTACGCTCGAACTCGACTTCAAGACGTGGACGACACGCATGCGCACACCGGAGCCGATGCAGGTCGCCATTCGCGCATTGCAGACAGCAATGGCCGACAGCGTGCGCGAACACTTCCGGATTCAGAACGACGGCTCGTTCACGCTCGACACGGTCACGCTCGAACTGATCGCCGGTTAATCCAGGTTCAGCCAGGTTAAGCCGGGTGAAGACGGGTTAAGCCGCCATCGTCGCCACCCTTCGCCACCACCATTCGCCGGTACGGCATCGACGATGCATCGATGCCCCGTCGCCGAACGACAAAGGGCGCTGCCTGAATCGACGTCATCCGTCGTCTTCAGGCAGCGCCCTTCATGCATGGCACATCGGGAGATGCGAGTGAGCGGCGCTCACGCGACTACTGCACGCGTATCGGCCCCTCGCTGTCGTTCGCACCGCTGATCTCGGCCGCGTCGGCCAGCAATGCTACGTAGTGACGCAGTGCCCGCGCACGCGCCTGTTCGTACAACTGCGCGGCGATGCGATCCGCCACGCGCTCGAACGGCGGCATACGCCCTTTCACACGCCGCTCGATCCGCACGACATGGAAACCGTAACGCGTGTTGACGAGTCTTGGCAGCACCCCGAGCCGGTCGCCGCAGAACAGCACCAGTTCAAACTCCGGCGCCCCGCTGCCGCGCGCGAGCATGCCGAGACTGCCGCCGTCGCGTGCGGATGGGCAATCCGACATCGTCTGCGCCACCGTTTCAAATGACGACGGCTCGGCGAGCACGGCATCGAGCGCCGATTGCGCACGTCCCAGCGTGCTGGAGACCGGTGCGCCCGCAGACAACGCGAACAGAATGTGACTGGCCTGCACCTTGTCGCCGATGCGGAACTGCCCGGCGTGATCGTGAAAATAGGCGCGGCACTCCGCCTCCGACGGACGCCGCACCTGCACATCTCGCGTGAACAGCGCGTCGACGACGGCGGCGTCGCTCTCGCCTTCGTCCTCCGCCAGCAGACGCAGATCACGCGCCCGCTGTCGCAACAATTCACGGCTCACGAGCGCACGCTGCGCTGCGGCTTCCGGGTCGACCGCGTCCCGATGTTGATCGATCTCATCGGCGACGCGGCGTGCGTCGATGACAATACCGTTGACACGCAAAGACATGACGGACTCCACCAAAAACGTTCACGGTCACAGCGCTCATGCGTCTCATGAGGCTCGCCGGCAACTTCGTCGAAGCGGCAACGGCGAGCGGACATGCCTTCGTCAGAACGCGTTCTGAATACGCCGATAGGCGCGCGCGAGCTGTACGTTCGTGCGGCTCACCGACTCGGAGAACTCACGCGCATCGACCGTGACCTTCGGGATGGTCGCGAGATCGGTCTCGCGGCTGATGTGTGTGGTCGAGGGGATATAGAAATTCTCGGGAATATCGCGCCCGTCGACCACGCTGTTGTGCCGCACCACGACGCCGTCGTGCACGACGCAGTTGAACAGCACCGAGTTGAAGCCGATGAAGACGTTGTTACCGATGACACACGGTCCATGCACGATGGATCGATGGGCGATGGACGTGTTCTCGCCGATGGAAACGCGTGCGCCGTCTTTCGAATGGATCACGACCCCGTCCTGAATGTTGGAATTGGCGCCGATCACGATCGGCTCCATCTTGCCGTGCTCATCGACCTCGTCGGCGCGCAGCACCGCATAAGGCCCGATGAAGACGTTCTCGCCGACGATGATCTGGCCGCACAAAATGGCCGTGGGATCGACAAACGAGGTCTCGTGCACCACGGGATAATCCCCGCGCGGATTCTTTCGCAACATGCTTGAGTAACTCCAGACCGCTCGCTCGTACGCCGGACCACGTCACAAAACGCCGCGCGCACCCGATGGGTACGCGACACGTTCGTGCCGATGCTGGTCACGTCGGAATACGCCCTGTGGGCGAGCGGGGGAAAGGGAACACGGACGGGCGCCGTGAGGCAGACTCTCCCACCGCTGCGAACGGTATATCGATGTTTTAGGCGATGGGAGACAGAAAGGCAAATGCCCGCGATGACGGTGCGGACACCCGTTGCGTGTCGCACACAATGGTGTGCGACACCGGAAAAACTCAGTGCGTGGGGCGCGTTGCCGACGCTTGCGATGCGTTCGCGTCGTTGGCCGTGCCCGTCGGGCGACCGCGCCAGTAGCCCGCAAGGAGCGAGCCCGACAGGTTGTGCCAGACGGAGAAGAGTGCGCCCGGCAACGCGGCCAGCGGCGTGAAGTAGATCTTGCCGAGCGTGGCGGCAAGCCCCGAGTTCTGCATGCCGACTTCGATCGCCAGCGTGCGGCAGATCGATTCGTCGAAGCCCAGCAGACGGCCGCCCCAGTAACCACCGGCCAGCCCCAGTCCGTTGTGCAGAATCACACCAACCATGACCAGGGGACCCACGGTGGCAATGTTGCTCTGGTTGGCGCCGACCACAGCGCCGATGATCAGCACGATGGCGACCATCGAGACCAGCGGGAGAATACCTTCGATGGCACGCACCAGACGGCCGAAGAAGTGATTGATGAGCAGACCGGCACCGATCGGCAGCGCCACGATCTGAAGGATCGACAACAACATGCCCTCGACGTCCACCGTAATCGAGGCATCGACGTACAGACGCGTGAGCAACGGCGTCGCAAACACGCCGACGAGTGTCGACATGGCACTGATCGTGACCGAAAGGGCCACGTCGCCTCGGGCGAGATAGATCATGACGTTCGACGCCGTGCCGCTCGCTACGCTGCCCACAAGCACCATGCCCGCAGTCAAGTCGGGGGGCATGTGCAGCACGCGTGCAATGATCCAGGCGGCCAGCGGCATGACCAGATAGTGCAGCACCACACCCGCAACGATGGGGGCGGGACGGGTGAGCACCCGCTTGAAGTCGTCGAACGTGAGCGTGACGCCCATCGCGAACATCACCACGGTGAGCAGCGCCGTGACGTGCGGCGTAATGCCGGTGAAGCTGCCGGGCGAAAAGAAGGCAAAGACGGACAGCAGCGCAGCCCACAAGGGGAACAGCCGGGTGACACGGGCGATCATGAGAGTCTCGGGCGCAAAAAGTTAATATTTTACTTATTTTGCGCAGACCGCCCGTCAGGGTCGACCCGGAGGCACGCTGGGTACCTGTCGAATATGAGCCGCACGTATCGCCAGATGAACCGTGGCACACGTCGTCGCACGCGTTGCCGTGTGCGTCTTTACGCGAATGGCGGCAGGTTTGCTGACTGACGTTGCGACCGGTGTCATGACCGGTGTCGTGGCACGTGTCGTCGCATGCGGCATGACGTTGACCGCCATGGCGAAGTCGCTTTGCGGCTTCGCGCAATCCCATGCCGCGGCTCAAATTCATCGGAATGTTGAGCCGCGTACACATCGTCGATACCTCGGCGAAGCGCTTAGTCGCGCTTCGATTTGCCCATCAACAGGGCACCGCCGGCACCGTCGCGGCGAGCCGGGCGCGCACCGCGCTGACCGAAGTCACCACGCTCGCCTCCGCCGCCACCCTGCCCGCGCCCGGTGTTCTGTGCGCCTTGTCCCTGACGCGGCGCACCCGAGCCTTGCGACGTGCGGGCCGGTGCGCGTTGCGAATCGCCCTGCCCGCCCTGACGTTTGGCCGGCTGACGCTGGCTGGTCCCGACATTGCCAACGTTGATGCCATTCCCACCATTGGCACCGTTACCACCATTCCCACCATTACCACCCTTGCCACCGCCGCCCTGACGGCCACCGCGTTCGCCTTCGAGGCGTGGCTTCGGCGGCTTCGCCTCACCACCCTGACGCGGCGCACGGCCACCGTCACGCGATTCGCGCGGTGCACGGGCCGGTTGACGGGCTTCTTCTGCCCCGCCGCCGCCATTGCGCCCACCACGACCACCACCCGCGCCACGGCCATTGCCTTGCTGATTCTTGCGAATCGGCTGCGCCACCGCGTGCGGATCCGGCTCGAAGCCCGGAATCACTTCACGGTCGATGGTGCGCTTGATGAGACGCTCGATCTGCTGGAGCAGCAGATGTTCGTCCACGCACACGAGCGAGACGGCTTCCCCATTCGCCCCGGCGCGGCCCGTGCGGCCGATACGATGCACATAGTCTTCCGCCACTTCCGGCAGATCGAAGTTCACCACGTGCGGCAACTGGTCGATGTCGATGCCGCGCGCGGCGATATCGGTCGCGACCAGCACTTGCAGCGTGCCGCTCTTGAACTCGGCGAGCGCGCGCGTGCGTGCGCCCTGACTCTTGTTGCCGTGAATCGCCAGCGCGGGAATGCCGCCCTTCGTGAGTTGTTCCGCCAGACGGTTCGCACCGTGCTTGGTGCGCGTGAACACGAGCACCTGAAACCAGTTGTGCTCGCGCACGAGATGTTCGAGCAGTTCGCGCTTGCGATCGCGATCGACCGGGTGAATCTTCTGCGCGACGGTCTCGGCCGTCGTGTTGCGACGCGCGACCTCGATCAGCGCAGGCGACTTGAGCAGGCCGTCGGCGAGTTGCTTGATTTCGTCGGAGAACGTGGCCGAGAACAGCAGGTTCTGACGTTTCGCGGGCAGCGCCGCCAGCACCCGTCGGATGTCGCGAATGAAGCCCATGTCGAGCATGCGATCCGCTTCGTCGAGCACGAGAATCTCGACGCCCGACAGATCGACGGTCTTCTGCTGCATATGGTCGAGCAAACGTCCCGGCGTGGCGACGAGAATGTCGACGCCGCGCGAGAGTTGCTTGACCTGCGGCACCATCGACACGCCGCCGAACACGGTCATGGAGGTCAGACGCAGGTACTTGCCGTATTGCGTGACGCTTTCCTCGACCTGTGCGGCCAGTTCGCGCGTAGGCGTGAGCACGAGCGCACGCACGGGACGCTTGCCGTTGGCGGCGGCCGGACGCGCTCGCGACGAGAGCATTTGCAGAATCGGCAGCGTAAAGCCCGCCGTTTTACCGGTCCCGGTCTGGGCACCGGCGAGAAGATCGCCGCCTTGCAGGACGGCCGGAATCGCTTGCAGTTGAATCGGAGTCGGCTGCGTGTAACCGAGATCGGCTACCGCACGCAGGATGTCGGCCGAGAGGCCGAGCGTTTCAAAAGACATATAAAGACCAATGCGCGGACTCCACGATGTGTGTCCCCGCGCGTATCGATGTTGTTTGTTCTTGATGGAATGCCCGCGTCGGGCGTGCGACGCGCATCGCGCTCATCCGGGCGATGCGTCTGAAGACGCCTGCAAGACAACCCGCCGGCGAATGAAACTCTGCGGCTTGGCGGGCAAGACCGTCGCGGGTACGGCCGTGTCTTGAAAGCGCGTAGTTTACCATGCGCCCTTTCCCAAGTCAGTCGCCATTGCGCTTGACCTCGCGGCAACGCGCCATTCGCGACCCGATATTTCAGACAACGACATAGCCGTTCACGCAAATCGCCGCGTTTTCTTACGTGGGATGTCGGGTGCCGCCGCACGCGGCGTCGCACGCCCCTCGCAAGTCGTTACACTGACGCCATTGCCCCGACACACCGCCCCCTGAACCGTGCCCGTGCGGGGCCTTCCTGCCACGAGACGATGCCGTGAAATTCGACCTGACCGATTTGCGTCTGTGCCTGCTGGTTGCCGAAGCCGGCAGCATCACGGGCGGCGCCGAGCGGGCGCATCTGACGCTGGCCTCTGCGAGCGCGCGCATTCGTGGCCTCGAAGAGACGCTGGGGGTTGCGCTGTTCATGCGCCATCGTCAGGGTGTCATTCCCACGCCCGCAGGCCGCGCCCTCCTTGTCCATGCACGCCGTGTTCTCGCACAGATCGAGCAGCTACGCGGCGAACTCGGCGAATACGCCGCAGGCCTCAAGGGCAACGTGCGCATCGCGTCCAATACGGTCGCCATGTCCGAATTCCTCCCCGATCTGCTCGGCGCGTTTCTCGCCGAGCATCCGAATGTGGAGATTGCGCTGCGCGAGCAGACGAGCCCCGCCGTCGTTCAGGCAGTGCTCGAAGGCGCGGCCGACATCGGCGTGGTGTCCGACTGGATCGAATTGACGGGACTGGAGACGGTGCCGTTCCGGCAGGACAGACTGGTGATCGTCACACCGCCGGGCCACGCGCTGGCCACACGCGATGAGGTCGCGTTCGTCGACCTGCTCGACGCGGAGTTCATCGGCTTACCCGAGCAGAGCGCGCTGGCCGAGCATCTCGACGGGCACGCCAGGCGTGCGGGGCGTCCGCTGCGGTATCGCCTGCGTCTGCGCGACTTCGACAGCCTGTGTCGCGCGGTCGCCGCCGGTGCCGCACTGGGCATCGTTCCGCTGAGCGCCGCCCGGCGCTCGGCCGCCACCCTGGGCATCGGCATCGTGCCGCTCGTCGATCCGTGGGCACTGCGCACCCTCGTGTTGTGCGTGCGCGAGCGCGACGCGCTGCCCGTCTACGCCCGACAACTCCTGGAACGTTTGCAAGCCTCACCCGCCGAGACGGGCGACACCGCCGCCACAAACGAAAACGGCACGACGTAATCGCCGTGCCGTTCCGATCGTGCAGCGCTGCCGCACTGCCACGCAAGCGCTCGATCGTTACATCGCCGCCGGGCGAGACGCGCCGCGTCCACGCAGCAACGCGTAAAGAATGATCGCGCCGAACGTTGCGCAACCGATACCGCCGAGCGAGAAGTTGCCGAACTTCAGCGTGAAGTCACCGGCACCCAGCACCAGCGTGACGGCCGCCACGATCAGGTTGCGGTTATCCGAGAAATCCACCTTGTTCTGCACCCAGATGCGCGCGCCGGCGACCGTGATCAGACCGAACACGACGATAGACACGCCGCCCAGCACCGGCCCCGGAATCGTCTGGATGATCGCGCCGAACTTCGGCGAGAAGCCCAGCACGAGCGCGAGCACGGCGGCGACCGCGAACACCAGCGTCGAGTAGATCTTGGTGACGGCCATCACGCCGATGTTCTCGGCATACGTCGTCACGCCCGTGCCGCCGACGCTGCCCGACACGATGGTCGCCAGCCCGTCGCCCAGGAAGGCGCGTCCCATGTAACGGTCGAGGTTCTGGCCCGTCATGGCGCTCACCGCCTTGATGTGCCCCAGATTCTCGGCCACCAGAATGATGGCGACGGGCGCGAGCAGCACCATCGCTTCCGGCTTGAACACGGGGGCGGCGAAATGCGGCAGACCGAACCATGCGGCGTTCGCCACGACGGCGAAGTCGATGGGCTTGCCCAGCCCCATGCCGTTCGTCAGCACGGCGTACAGCACGTAGGCCAGCAGCAGCCCCACGAGAATCAGCAGACGCTGCACCATGCCGCGCGCGAACACGGCCACGAGGCCGACGCACAGCACCGTCGCGAGCGCCATCCACGTGTCGAAGCTCGTGGCGGACACGCCCTTCACGGCGACCGGTGCGAGGTTCAGACCGATGACGGCCACGACCGCGCCCGTCACGACCGGGGGCATGAGCGCTTCGATCCAGCGCGTGCCGACGACCATCACGATCAGCCCGATGACGGCGTAAAGCACGCCGCAGGCAATGATCCCGCCGAGGGCGACGGGGATGTTCATGTTCGGGCCGCTGCCTGCATAGCCCGTCACCGAAATGACCAGGCCGATGAAAGCGAAGCTGGAGCCGAGATAGCTGGGCACGCGCCCGCCGACGAGCACGAAGAACAGCAGCGTGCCGATCCCCGACATGAAGATCGCGAGGTTCGGATCGAAGCCCATGAGCAGCGGGGCCAGCACGGTCGAGCCAAACATGGCGACCACGTGCTGCACGCCCATCGCGATGGTCTGCGGCCACGCCAGACGCTCATCGGGCGCGATCACGCGCCCGGAGGCCGTGTCCTGTTGCTGCCACTTCGGGAAGTAACCCTCTGACATGTTCGATCTTCTCCTGTCTGTCGTGCCGTATCGTGGAATCGGTGTGTGAGGTCCGCATCGCCTCGCCGGGGGCATGGCCGGGTACCCGACAGGTAGGCGATCGGGTACGCGGGCGATGGGAAAAACTGGCCGCAGTGTACGGAGCGCCCGCACGGAAGGCAAGGCGAGAAATATCGGCTACCTGAGACGTTAGCGCTTGGCGAGTCCCTGAAGAATCAGGTCGGCCAGCCCGGTGTAGTTGCCGTCGAAATGATGACCGCCGGGCATCTTCACGATCTGCACGCGCTTGGGATCGAGCCCCGGGCAATTGCTGTCGTCCTCGTCCGCGCCGTAGACGCACATCGCCATGCCGTCGGGCAGCCGCTCCACTTCAGGCCGGATCGGCAGCCCGTTCTGGCTCGACATCACCCAGTTGGTCATGCGGAATTCGAAGTCGGCCTTCTGGCCGAGCCCCATCAACACGAGCAATCCCACGCGATCGCGAGCGACGGGCGGCAGCCGGTTGACCATGAACGGCAACACGTCTGCACCTTGCGAGTAGCCGATCAGAATCGCGCGCTTCTTGTTCCAGCGGGTCTGGTAAAAGCGCATGAGACGGTCGATGTCGAGCGCGCCCGACGCCGGCGTGCGCGCCGACCAGAAGTAGCGCAGCGAATCGACACCCACGACGGGAATCCCGTGCGCCGCCAGTGCGCCGGCGACGTCGCGGTCGAGTCCGGCCCAGCCGCCGTCGCCCGAGAGCAGGATCGCGAAAGTGTCGGCCAGATTCGCAGCCGGTTTGCCCGTCGCGGGCACCTCGATCACCGGCAGGTCGGCCACTGCGGCGGGCGGGCGCGCCGTACCCGCCACGTGATGGGCATTCAGCCGACGGAACGCATTCTTGTACTGCGTCACCCAATCGGCCAGCACCGGTGTGGACGCCGCCCCCGGCGTCGAGGTGATGCCGCTGGTGTCCAGCGCGCCGAGGCTGCCGGCCAGCCCGCCCACGAGCCAGCTCGAATTCGGTGTGCGCGCGGCGAACTCCTGAGCGACGTGGTCCGAGCAGCGCGGGGCGCGTCCTGGACTGCCCGGACCCGCGGCGGGGCCGCCCATCGCAAGCCACGGCGCGCTCATGACGGGGGCGGGCAGCAGACGCATCGGCGCGCCGCCTGCGGTGTGCGTGATGCCGCGTCCGAAATGCACGCCCTCTCCCTGACACAGCGGCCGCGACATCGGCAGCACCGGACAGAAGTCGACCGACAACGCTCCCGAGAACGTGTCGCTCCCCGCCTGCGCGAGCATCGCGTAGGCGAACGTGCCACCCACCCCGTCGCCCACGAGAATCGGCGGCGTGTAGCCCGGCAGTTTGACGGCCGCTTCGACCCATCGGCCGAAGTTGTCGAGATCGCCCGCCGCGTAGACGCACGCGATATCGTCCTTCGTGTAGTTCGCCATGAGCCGTGCGGTATCGATGCCCGCTACCAGCGCCCCGGTGTCGGCCAGCGCGCGGGCCATGCGCTCGGCGCGTGGCGTCCAGCCGTCGTCGTCGGAGAAGAACAGCACCGTGGCGTTCGGCTCGCCCTGCGGACGGAAGATGGGGACGTTTTCGAAGCGTCCGTGCGTCATGATCTCGGGCGCACCGGTCCCTGTCATGCCGCGGGCGTTGGCGCTGCGGAATGCAGCCGCACCGGCCGCTGCCGCAGCCGCTTGCGGCATGACAGGGGCAGGCGCGCTCGAATCGGCGGCGGACGACTGTGCCACCGGCCCCGCCTTCGGCGCGGGCTTCAGTACGTTGAGGGGGTTGCTGCGGGCCTGTGTCGACGGCGACGTCTGCGCGAGCACGGCGGGCGACGTCAACGTCATGGCGATCGCCGTAGCGGGGATCAGCGCACGGAGCATCGCGCGTGTAACGGCTGTCAGGCATGTCAGATGCCGCACCCCACGCGTGAGTCTCCTTTGACGTCCCGCATAGGCATCGTGGCGCATTGCGCTCCGGTTGCCGCCTTCAATACCGACGGCGTAGCCGCCCGCCTGTCCATCCTCTGCCATCGTCACTCCATTCGCGTCGCGCGTCATTTCGCAATCATCCCTTTCCAGCCGCCGCCCACGAGCGACGCCACATCGGCGAGCGTCAGCATCGGTGCGATGCCGCCCGGCGTCATCAGATAGCGTGTCTCCCATTGCGGATCGAACTTCTCCTTGAAGCTGCGCAACCCCCGGAAGTTGTAGAATCGCGCGCCGTGCGCAAACATCATCCGGCCGAAGCGATGCCAGCGAGGTGCGAGCTGGTGCGTCTGCATGCCGGACATCGGCGCCATGCCGAGCCCGAAACGCTGATACCCCTGCGCCTTGAAGTGAAGCATCAGCTTCGCAAACAGGAAGTCCATCGTGCCCGGCGGGGCATCAGGCACCTGACGCATCAGATCGATGCTCGCTTCGATGCGCTGCACGTCGGGACACATCAGTGTGGCGAACGCCACGAGCCGTCCCTCGCGACGCACGAGCGCCACCGGCTGACGGGCGACGTACGCATCGTCGAACGCCCCCAGCGAGAACCCCTTCTCGCGCGTGTGCTGCCGGGCCAGCCAGGCCTCCGACACCGGGCGCATTTCGGCGAGATACGGCGCCACCGCTTCGGGCGGCACGATCTCCAGCGTCAGGCCCTCGCGTTCGCCGCGCGTCACGCCATGACGCAGATTCGCGCGACGCGAGCCTTGCAGACCGAAATCCGGCAACGAGACGAACGCCTCCTCGCCGAGCTTGAACGCGCGTAGTCCGGCGTCGATGTAGAGCGGCAGTGCCTGGGGCCGTGTCTTGTAGAACGCCGCGCGTCCCCCGTGCGAGTCAGCCAGTTCGATGAAGCGCCAGATCAGCTCCGGCCACTCCTTCTGATCGCCGACCGGGTCGGAGAGCGACACCCACGAGCGGCGATGCTTCGCGTACATGATGAAGGCGTTGCCGGATGGCGAGAACAGGAAGCTCTTGTCGCCCATGAGCGCGAGGCACGCATCGGCGGCGGGTTGTTTGCGCACGACGGCCTTCGCGCGCGCCAGTTCGTCCTCGGTGGCGGGCACCATCGCGCCCGGCGACTGACGCAGCAACTGCCACAACGAAAGGCCAAGGCCGATCACGGCGACGACCATCAATGCACGCATCGAGCGCGGCGCGTCGCCATCGAACGTGAACTGCCACCAGAGCTGATTCGCGTAGCCGACGCGCCGGTACGACATGAACATCAGCCAGGTACACGCGCCCAGCACCGAGAGCACCGCAATGATCCAGCCCGGCTCGAACGATTGCGTGAAGAGCGACGAGCGTCGGTCGAACTGCTTGCGCGAGACGAGCAACAGTGTCGCGAGCACGGCCAGCACGAACAGCTCCGACAGGGCGATGCCCTTCGGGATGGCCAGCACCGCCGCGATGACGGTCAACGCCAGCGAACCCCACCACGCTGCGTCGAGCCGGTGCAACAGACCGCGCGCCAGGAACAGCATCGACAACCCCGCCACACTGCCCAGCAAGTGCGACACCTCGACAAGGAACAACGGCACATGACGGCGCAGGAAGTCCTCGGCGTCTCGCGTGGCCGGCGTCACACCGGAGATCAGCAACATGACACCTGCGACGAGCGTGAGCGCCGCCAGCAGGCCGGGGAAGAGGCGTACGGCCGCACGTCCGATGGGAGCGGCGGGCCCCTGACGAAGCTCGAAACCGGCCAGCAGGCACGCGGCGAGCATCAACGGCAGCAGGTAGTAGATGCCGCGATAGAGCACCAGCGCCCCTGCGACCTGACTGATCGGCGCATGGCCGTTCGTTGCGAGCAGGATCACCGCCTCGAACACGCCCACGCCGCCCGGCACGTGGCTGAGCACGCCGAGCGCCATCGCAATCGCATAGAAGACGACGAAGGTCGGCAGGTCGACCACACCGGCGGGTAACAGGCACCACAGCGCGGCGGCGGCCATGCCGAGATCGGCGGCGGAAATGACCAACTGACGCAAGGCCAGCCGTAGCGGCGGCAACGGCATCGACCAGCGCCCGAAGACCGCCACAGTGCGTTTGCGTGCGCACAGCACAAGGAACGCCACCGTGCCCGCGAGCAGCAGCAGGGCGAACAGTTGCAGCATCCACGCGGGAATCGGCACCAGCGCCGAGACGCGCGACGCCCCCCACAACATCCCGAGCGAGCCGAACACCGTCATGCCGAGGCCGAACGCCCCGGCGTTGAACGCGACCGCCTGCGCAACCTTCGAGGCATCGACGCCGGCGGCGGCGTACATCCGCATGCGCACGGTGCCGCCCGTGAGCACGCCGAGGCCAACGGAGTTGCCCAGCGCGTAGGCGATGAACGAGGTCAGCACGACCGTCGAACGCTTGACCTTGGCCCCGGCAAACGCGAGCCCGGAGATGTCGTAGCCAGTCAGTGCCGCGTAGCTCGCCAACGTTGCCAGCATGGCAAGCACGAGCCGCGTCACCGGTGTGTCGTGGATGGCCGCGATCACGTTGTCGTAATGCACGTGCCGCAGCATGTGGTGCAACGCGTCGAAGACGAACAGTCCGAGCAGGAGGACACCCGCGACGATCAACCACGGGCGGGCCGCACTTAACGGGAAACGCCGCAGCAGCCGAATGGGGGCGGGCAACGCGAGCCAGGCCGCCTCAACGGGCGATGGGGGTGATGAGGGCGAGGGAGAGGTATCAGACGCGCCGGAGGTGCCTCCGGCAGACATACCGGGAATATCGAGAGTATCGGTCGGGTTGCCGTCGCCCCCGCCGGCGGCGGACGCCACAGCGCTGGGACCTGCGTTGGCCGTGGATGTCGAGGAAACGGCCAGAGAAGAAGCGTTATCGGCGGGCCGGCTCGGGCGCGCACGGGGCGGTTCAGTCATGTTTCGGTCGATCCTTCGGCCGGCACGACGTCATCTGCGAGACGCCGCCCTCACGGCCTGTGGGCGAGTCGGAGCCTGTCGGTCTGGGAGATAGCTTACACCGCGATGCGTAACAGGTCTTGTCGGTGCGCCACTGACACGCGCGCCGCCGTCAAGCTTCCATCGGCGGCAAAGCCCCGTGCGACGGGCGTTTGCCCGTCGATCTCCTACGATCTCTCACGACTTGAGGCAGTTTTGGCAGCGCAATATCGGTGACGTTCGTCAGCACAGCCCCGTCGCACGGGTGCGGGACGGCACGATTGCGTTCGACTATTGATCGATTGGCGCGATATATGCAACTTAATGTAAAATGCGCGGGTTTTACTGGGTACTTACCCGAAGTTTTTCCTAAACTTCGATTTCGAATATCGCCGCAGTGCGGCACGTGTGCACTCCGAACCATTCCGACTCCGAAGAGAGTCGATCCGGGGTTCGAAGTTTTGTGCACGGGGGGAGTGAACGAATGAACGTCGTACGGCGCCGCCGTCCGACAGGGGCACGTAATACACAAAAAGCTGCGCAGTCGGCCATGCGGCGCAATTCGCATGCCATTGCGCAAGCTATGGGGCACGCTGGCGCATCTGCACGCCGTGTTGTCCTGACGATCCTGTTGGGCACTGCCACATTCATTAGCACGAGCGTCGCGCTCGCGCAGACATCTCAGTCACCGCTGACGCCGGCCAATGCCGAGCCGTCGGCGACCGTTACCGCCACGGCCAGCGCCAACAGTGCGGTCGTCGCCCTGCCCTCGCCGGGCGCGGCCACGGCGATCAAACCGGCGGTACCGATCGGTCAGTCGACCATCACGCAGGGGGTGGCGCAACTCAAGGAGCGCTACAACCTCTCGCACGTCTGGCTTCGTACCGAGACGGACGGTGGCGTTGCATTGGAGGCCGCGACGCCGGGCGACGACGTCCAGCAACTGCTGCCCGTGGCCAGCTTGTCGAAATCGGTGACGGCCATCGGCATTGCGCTGCTCGTGCAGCAGGGCAAGCTATCGCTGGATGCCAAGCTCGGCGAGTTGCTCGACGTCTACTCGAAACAGCACGGCAAGCCGCTCGACCCGAGCTTGCGCGAGCTGACCGTGCGGCGTCTGCTCGCGCACCGGGCGGGGCTCGCGACGAACGGCTTCAACGATCCGGTCAACGGCCTGTTCAGCGGCCTGGCGATTCGTCGCGTGGGTGGCAGTGCCGACTTCTTCAACTATCTCGACGCGGGCGACGCCGGCCACTCGACGGGCCGTTCCGACTTCGTGTATTCGAACGTCTCGTATCTGTTGCTCGGGATGGTGATCGAAGCGGTATCGGGCGAGGACTACAAGGACTTCTGCGAGAAGTTCATCTTCGCACCGCTGGGCGTGACGGATGCGAAGCTGCCGGACAGCTGGCGTCTGCTGGCGCCGTTCGCGGGCTGGCAGATGTCGACGGGCGCGTTGCTCAAGGTGTGGCGTGTGTTCGACATCCGGCGTCCGAGCCTGCTCACGGAGAAGACGCTGCGCGCGCTGTTGCTCGACAAGCAGTCGGGGCCGGTGAACTCGGATCGTGATGTGTATTACACGCTGGGCGTGTTCATGCTGCCGGGTGCGGGCGACCGTAGTTATCGCATCAGTCACGACGGCATCGCGGACTTCTTCCGTACGCAGTCGACTTATTACACGGTGGTGGAGAAGACGGTGCCGGGCGACAGTTGGGCGCTGGTGGTGTCGCCGATTCCGTCGCGCGGCCAGTTCGGCGCGATTCAGCGCGACGTGCGCCGGATCATTCGTCAGGCGCGTCTGGTCCCTTGAGGCTGGTTGCGTCGGTCCTGGCGACGACATCGTCGCCGGGGCTGCAAAGATCCGTGAGATCGCAAACGTAGGTCCCTGCGATCAGACCGCGCTTCTGCGACGCGGTCAGTTGCTTGATGCGGTACTCGGCCCGCGAGGCCGCCGAGCGATCGGCAAACGAGAGCGAAAGCAGAATGCGCGAGGGCGGATACGCCCGCGTGAACCGCGCCCCCTTCCCTGCGACATGCGCCGCATAGCGCGCCTCGACGTCAACCGTAATCCCGGTGTAAATCCGTCCACCCGCACACTCCAGCAAGTAGAGAAACCATGGCTTCGGTGGTGGGGTGACGAAGGCTTCGTCTTCGACTCTGTTAGTTGCTTCTTTCACGTTCAACGCACGCTCACTCACTTGACGACCAGGGCGACAGCGCCGACAGAAGCATCGCCCACGACGACTCACCTTCCGTTCGAGCCAATCTGGCGCAAAGCGGCCAATTTACTCCCGAAATCGCAACTTTCGAACGAAATGATTTCATTATTCCCGCGAAGTCGCATCTTGGGGTAACGTCACACATCCACTGGCCCAACACGAAAACGACAAGCGCCATGACCGAGTCCGCTGCACCGGAGACACCTCACCCATCCCCGTCCTCGCATGCGGCCGACGCCGCGCGACGCGAGCGCTTGCGGGCTCGCCTGCGCGCACTCGGTGGTTACGCCGCCTATGCCGCGCTTGCCCTTGCTCTCTGGGCGGCGAGCCACGGCAGCACGACGCTGGGATTGTCACCGACGGCTGCGCAGGCCGCCGTGCTCGTGCTCTTCACGATCGGCGCATGGGCGTTCGGCCTGTTTCCCGAGCCCGTCACGACCCTCACCTTCTTTCTGCTCGCCGTGCTGCTCCACGTAGCGAAGCCGGAGGTGATCTTCGCAGGCTTTCACTCGGCGGCGTGGTGGCTCGTCTTCGGCGGCGCCGTGACCGGGCTCGCCGTTCGCACGACCGGCCTCGGTTCGCGTCTGGCATCGACCGTCTTCGCACTCAAGCGTCCGACGTACCCACGCTACGTGGCGTCCGTGCTGATCGCGAGCGTCGGGCTCGCGTTCGTCATGCCTTCCACGACCGGGCGCATTCTGCTGCTCATCCCCATCGTGCTCGCGCTCGCGGACCGCATCGGTCTCACCGAGGGACGTCGCGGCCGTACCGGCCTCGTGATGATGGTCGCCGCCGCCAGCTACATGCCGCCGACGACGATCCTGCCCGCAAACATCCCGAACAGCGTGTTGATGGGCGCCGCCGACTCGTTCTACGGCGTGAAGCTGCATTACGCGCCGTACCTGCTGTTGCACTTCCCCATTCTCGGCGCGCTCAAGGCCGCGATTCTGATCTGGGTCGTCTGCCGGCTGTTCCCGGACGACGGCCCGCTCACGAACACTGCCACCGCGACACCTCCGCCGTTCACCGCCGACGCGCGACGTCTGTCCATTCTGCTCGCGCTCGCACTCGCCGGCTTCGCCACAGACGCCTGGCACGGCATCTCCCCCGCGTGGATCTCGGTGGCCGCCGCCATTCTCTGTCTGCTGCCCGCGATTCACATCGTCACGCCAAAGACTTTCACCGATCAGATGCAGATCACCCCGCTCATCTACGTGGCGGGATTCCTCGGTGTCGGTGCAGTGGTCGCCGATACGGGACTCGGAGAGAAAGTCGCGCGGCTCTGTCTCGATGCCGTGGGCATGGTGCCCGGCACCCCCGTCATCAACGCCGCATGGCTGATCGCGATCGGTGCGGCCATCGGCCTGGTGGCCACCCTGCCGGGTCTGCCCGCCGTGCTCACGCCGCTCGCGGGGCAACTGTCGACGGCAAGCGGCCTGCCGCTCTACACCGTGCTGATGCTGCAAGTGCCGGTCTTCTCGACGGTGCTGCTGCCGTACCAAAGCCCGCCGATGATGATCGCGATGCACCTCGGGGGTGTCGGCATGCGAGACGGCACGCGCCTGACAGTGGCGATGACGCTCATCACGCTCGTGCTACTGTTCCCGCTCGATTACGTCTGGTGGCGCGTGCTCGGCATGCTGCCGTAGTCCGCCACCGCGCTCGACGATGTGCCGCGCGTCGTCATGTGACGCGTGGGCACGCCTTGCGGATCGCGACAGAACACGAGCCAGCGATCGCCGTCTTCCTCACGCCAGAATGCGCCCTCGCGCTCGAGAATTGCGCCCAGTCGCAAACGCATGTCGCGGCGCTTCGGGTCGCTCACGCCCGGCAGGATCATGCCGCGCACGTAGCTCAGATGGGGCACGGTGCGAAGCAGCGTCCGGATCAGCTGACAGAAACGCCGCACCGCATGCTCGCCGGATCGGGCTTCGGCGTGAAGCCGAAAGTCGGTGATCGTCAGAACGTTGCCGGCGGCGAGTTTCTCCAGACGATGACAAAGGGACAACTCGCCGTTTTCGACGCGTTGTCCCTTGATGATATGCATGCGTTCGCAAACCTCTGCGCGCGCCGTGAAACGGTGAGTCCTGAAAAATGCCGCAACGGCGCGCTCGCAGACTGTCATGGCTTAGCGAATCGTGTCGTACATCTTCGTGACCTGCTGTCCGATCATGCCGTACATCGAACGCGACACATCGCGGATATCGGCACTCGTCGCGTCGATCCGTTGACGCAGCCGCTCGTTGGTTCGCCGCGTCTCCTCCGAGAGCGATATCTCGAACTCGCCGAGCACGTCGTTATCGCGACCGGCCAGCGCGTCGTCGTTGGACACCACGTCGAACGGCGACTTCACGAACTGACTCACACCCTTGGTCGTTTCCCCTACTGCCGTCCCCACGACGCGCAGCTTGCCCAGCTCACCGCCGAACCCGGCGGCGCCGGAGCCGACGCCCCCGACCAGCGAGAAGCTGCCGGAGACGATGCCGCCGATGGCCGACATCAGGCCCGAGTTGTAGTGCGACCGGTTGGCGTTGAACTTCTCGGCACGTGCCGTCAGCCCGCGCTCGAACACCATCGAATCGTGACGCGTGCGGTAGGCCTGATCGGTGTTGCGCTCCGCGACCCGCATCGAGAGGAACAGCGCGATGAGCATCTGCGCCGATTGCATGCCGTCGACCTGCTCCCGAAGGCGCGGCACAGCGCCCGTCATACGAGATGTGCCGACGTTCGCCTCGCCTGCCGTCGAGCGGTGATTGATGCCAGATGCAAGGTCGCCCGCCGAACCGTAATTCGCGAAGGTGAAAGCGCAATGCATAGTCGTCGTCATGTCCTGCTCCAGAATGAGTCGGCACGACGTGTCGCCGTGCCGTGGATTTCGAATGATTCCAATGTGTCCGGGTGCGTTACGCGCGCGCCGACGACGCCGCCATCCGGATGCGCATCTCGCCCGTCTTCTGCACCTGCTCCCCCGTGGATACGGCAATGTCGTTCTGTTGCCCCACGAGCGTTTCCATGCGCTTTGCCGTCTGCTTCTTGTCGTCGCCGTTCATCTGCATGAGCATCTGCAACCACATCATGTCGACGGAGAGATCGCGCGCCTCGTTCTGCAACTTCGCGCGCTGCACGCCGACGATGCCCTGCCCCAGCGCATTGGCGCCCGCGAACGTGCCGCGCACCGCGTGAGACAGCGACCACGAACCCCGCGCCAGCGCAAAGTAGCCCTGCGTGTTCATGCGCGACGTGAACGAGCGGGTCAGCCCCTTCGCGCTAACGCCCTTACCACGCGCGACCTGTTTGGCCGCCGTCTTCGCCACTTTGTCGAAGGCGCGCGACGCCATCTTTTCGATCATCTGCTGCGTGAACTGCTCGGCCATGCGGTTGAACCCCGCACGCGCCAGCCGACGTGCACTCTGCGTGCCGCTCTGAAGCAGTGATCTGCCCACGCGCTTGCCGACTTCGTTGCCGATCACATAGCCGATCTCAGAGACCACCCGCGTCTTGATCGCATCGACGGCGGCCTTGTCACCCGACTTCACCGCTTGCTCAAGCGCTTCGGCAGCACCGGCCTTGAAGACGCGGCTGGCGGCCTTCGTCGTGGCGCGCTTGGCGAGGAACCCCTTCACCGACGTGCCGAAGCCCACGACCATGCCGAGCATCTGGAACGCCAGTTGCGCATGCCCCCACTTGGCCGCTTCCTTCTCGTGATACGCCGCGTTCTTCGGATCGGTCAGCGCCATCGTCTTGTGATAAGCCGCGCCCAATCCCGCGATCCCCGCGCCGACGTCGGCCACGCCGCCCGCGATCATCATGGGATTCATCGTGAGTACGCCCGTCACGACCTTCACTGCGCCGACCACGACATCGACGGCGGCGATGAGCCAGTCGAACACGACCCCGAAGATGCCGCCCTTACGGGCCTGATTCGCGTCCTCGGTTTTCGCATCCATCTGCTCGCGATACTTCTGAATGTCTTCCTGACGTAGCTTGTCCTGCCGCTCTGCGAGCAACTCCAGGGCACGCTGCGTCGACTTCGCCGTATCGCCCAGCGAGTCCATCGCGATCATGGACGCCAGCATCGCAAGCGTGGACGGATCGACGTTTTCAAGCGCGGCAAGATCCGAACCCTGCGTCGATCCGTTGGCAAGACTCGACGATCGCAACGCGCTCGCAGCCAGGCCACTGCCGATGGTCAGCAGGCGGTTCAACATGCGGGAGAATGCGTCGTTGGCGTCGCGCCAGTCGGCGCCGCCCGGCGTGTCGGGGGTGAAGTCCTCGGTAGCGAGCCAGTCCTGGCGCTGACGACGGGCACGAGAGGCGTCCGCAGATTCGAACGCTTCCTGTGTCCCATTCCCCGTGGACACCGCGTCGACGCCACCGGCTGCAATCGGCGCGTAGCCCGCGCCTATGGAGTGAATGACTGTCATGATGAAGTGGGTTCCGTGTTGCGGTTGAGTGCGTCGCACCGGCCCCGGGCCGAGCGCGCGAGAGTTTCGTGCTGGGGCAGTTGTGCGCAGATACGCAGCGCCGCGCGGTACGACAGTCCCGCAAAAGCGAGATTGCCCATGTGCTCGTAACTGATCCCCGCAAGATAGGGCGGACGCGGATCGGATGCGCAGATCACGCCCGCCTTCGCGAAGCACGGCAACGCCTGTTCGTGCTGTCCGAGACGCTGATAGCAAAGCCCCAGCCCGTACCAGTCGCCGAACGACCATTGGTCGAGCGTCGCGAGAATGAAGTACACGCGCTGAGCGCGCGCGACATGCCCGTCACGGAAGCGCTGCGCAGCGTAGGCCCGCACACTTGCGAGATCGGCCTCATCGAGATCTGCGAGCATGCGCAACGCGCCGCCGCGCTCGAAGAACCGCGAGAGAATGGCCGGCGCATCGGGGGTGTGCTCGCCAGCGTCAGCCGACGATGCGACGTCCGGGACCTCCGGCGTGCTCACGTGCGCATCGACCCGTTGATCTGGTTGAGCTGCGAGCCTTGCGACGAGTAGATGGTGTTCACGAGCGTCGACGCGCCGTTGTATTCCTGAAGCTTCTTGTTGATCTTGATCTGATCGACGGTACGGCTGTCGGACGCCTTCTCGACAAACCCTTCCGCCGCCGCCTTGAGCGCACGAAGGTTCGCCGCAGAGTATTCGTTATTGGTACCGGTCGGCGCCTGATAGCCGCTCTCACCGAGGCGCTTGCTGCGGCTTTCCCATTGCATCAGCGTCTTCTTCGTTCCGTTCTGGTCGACGGTAATCTCGATGCTGTGCTTGTCGAAGAAGCCGCGCACCCCATCGCCGAGCGCGACCTTCTTCGAGGTATCCGAGCCGATGTCGTTGATCAGCGATTCGATCTGGTTGGCGGCGTCGCGCGCTTCCTGTCCTTCCTTCTGGCGGCTTTGCATCTCCTGAATCATGTTTTGCGCTTCGCCGTTGTTCATCTCCATCATCAACATGGCGTAGGCGGCGAGCGTGCCGTGGAAGTCGAGCTTCTGGACCACGCCGCCGATGGAGACATCCCGGATCAAGCCGCCCATGAGCGGGCTATTGAACGAAGCGGTGCGCAGCGACGAGTTCGTGCCGGACACAAGAGTCATAACGTTGGGTTCCTGAAAATAGAGGTCAATCGAGACAGCGAAATGCCGGTCGTGGGCGCAGCTCAAATGCTGCTCACGAGCCTTTTCATGATTTCGCCGAGTTTGGAGACGACGGCGTTGTACAACGTCAGCGTGTTGTCGTAGCGAGTCACGAGACGCTTGAGTTCGATCTGCGCGCTCGTGCTCGACGCGCCATCGTTCGCCGCGAGCGATTGAAGCTTCGCGCCGAGGCTTTGCAGACCCGCCGCGTCGAACGACGCCTCCGCCGCGTGCGAAGCCACCAGTCCGTGACGCACGGCAAAGTCACGCAACGGCTGTGGCAACTGCTGCGGACTGCCGCCCGCGCTCACCCGCTTTTCCATCGCTGCCACCGATGCGACATACGCACCCGCCTCGCGAGCGACAGCCATGCGCGCCTGCGCGTTCGCCAGCCACGCGTTCGCTTGCGTCTGCAAGTCACTCAGACGGCCATCGGCCACGGCAATCGTCGAGAGCAACGGATCGTCGGAACGGGAAGCGGCAGAAGGAAGCGACGCGGTGCCGGACACGCCCGGTGCATCGAAATACATCCGCGACGCCTGCCCTTGATGTCGATAGATCATGAGCGGCTCCGCATCAGGCGCACGTCCGACGCCGAAACGGCGCGCGTTTGATGGGTTGCCCCGGCTTTGCGTCACCGTGCAAAGCGGACGTTGGGGACGTCGGGGACGATGCGGACGACGCGCACGCCATCGGCGAGTCGGCCATCAGACGCTCGACGCTATGCGTGAGCGCAGCCGACATGCGACGGATCTCGCGCTCGTCGCGCCGGAAGTCTTCGCTGTGCACCAGCGCTTCGAGTCGCTGAAGCTTTTCGCGGGCCTGCGGTGTATCGGTCGCTTCGAGACGTGCGACCTCGTCGAGTACCGACTGATACTCCTGCATCTGCCGGTGCAGCTTCTGCCCCACGCCTCGCATCTCGGCGCATGCGAGCTCGTATTGGGCGATGACATCGTCCGTCCCGGCGGACTCGGGCACAGCTTGGGAAGGTTGTTGCGACGACTCAGACATGAAAACGCCTCCGTACGTTGCGGTCAGTCAATTCAGACATGTCGCATCGTACGGAGGCTAGAGGGAACCGCCTTTGCAAAGCCCGTCATCGCTTCCGGGAACCGGCCTCGCTTCAGTCATTTCCCAGTGACGCAAAAGTTACGCGCATCGCGTTGCACGATGCGCTGTCACCTTATCCGGCGGGACGTACCAACAACGCGACTAAGCCGTCACATCGACGTCCGCACACGTCATAACCGGGGAGCCGCTGTCCTTACGCCTGACCGAAACCGCCGCCTCCCGGGGTCTCGACGACGAAGATGTCGCCCGGCTGCATCTGCGTACGTCCGATGTGCGCCAGATCCTCGCGTGAACCATCCACGCGTTCGACGTAGTTCGCACCGAGCGCCCCGGTGCCGCCGCCCTGTGCACCGAACGGTGCGTACACCCGGTTATTGGAGAGGATCGACGCGGTCATCGGCGTCAGGAAGCGAATGCGTCGCACCGCGCCGTTACCACCTTGCCAGCGTCCCTGACCACCCGAGCCCGTACGAATGCGGTGGCTTTCCAGACGCACCGGATAGCGCCACTCCAGCACTTCCGGATCGGTCAGACGCGAGTTCGTCATGTGCGTCTGCACGGCGTCGGACCCGTTGAAGCCGTTGCCCGCTCCGCTGCCGCCCGAGATGGTCTCGTAGTACTGATACGTCTCGTTGCCGAACGTGAAGTTGTTCATCGTGCCCTGACTCGACGCCACACTGCCCAGCGCTCCGTAAAGCGCGTTGGTGATCGCCGACGACGTCTCCACATTGCCCGACACCACCGCCGCCGGGAACACCGGATTGAGCATCGAGCCTTGCGGCACGATCACCGTCAGCGGCTTCAGGCAACCGGCGTTGAGCGGGATATCGTCATCCACCAGCGTGCGGAAGACGTACAGCACCGCCGCCATGCACACCGCGCGCGGCGCGTTGAAGTTGTTCGGCAACTGGGCCGATGTACCGGTGAAATCGATGGTCGCGCGCTGCGTGGCCTGATCGACGCGAATCGTCACTTCGATGACTGCACCGTTATCCAGCGGATAGCGATAGTGCCCGTCGGCGAGCGCACCGATCACGCGACGCACGGCGGCTTCCGCGTTGTCCTGCACGTGCCCCATGTAAGCGAGCACGACATCGCGTCCGAACTCGCCCACCATGCGGCGCAGTTCGTCCACGCCCTTCTGGTTCGCCGCCACCTGGGCGCGCAGATCGGCCATGTTCTGGTCGATGTTGCGTGCGGGATAGCGTGCGCCGCCGAGCAGTTCACGCGTCTCGCGATCGCGCAGTTCACCGGCAGCCACGAGTTGCCAGTTATCGATCAGCACGCCTTCTTCTTCCACGTGTGTCGAGTCGGGCGGCATCGAGCCCGGCGTGATGCCGCCGATATCCGCATGGTGACCCCGCGAGCCGACGTAGAACAGCGGCTCGGGCGCGCCCACGCGCGTGGCGTCGTCATCACTCGCGACGAACACCGGCGTAATCACTGTGACGTCCGGCAAGTGCGTGCCGCCGTGATACGGATCGTTGAGCATGAAGACGTCGCCTTCGCGCATCTTGCCGCGATTGCGCTCGATCACGGTCTTGATGCTCTCGCCCATCGAGCCGAGGTGCACCGGCATGTGCGGGGCGTTGGCGATGAGATTGCCATCGCGGTCGAACAACGCGCAGGAGAAGTCCAGACGCTCCTTGATGTTCACCGAGTACGCCGTGTTTTGCAGACGCAACCCCATCTGCTCGGCGATCGACATGAAGAGGTTGTTGAAGATTTCCAGACGCACCGGATCGGCTTGCGTACCCAGACCACGCTGGGTCTCGCGCGGCACCACACGCGTGAGCACGAGATTGCCCTGCCCCGTCATTTGCGCTTGCCAGCCCGGCTCGACCACCGTCGTACCGCTCTTTTCCGCGACGATGGCCGGACCGTCGATGGTGTCGCCCGCGAGCAGCGTGTCGCGCTCGAACAGCGACGCTTCGTGCCACGCGCCGCCCGCATACAGCTTCACCTGGTCCACCGGCTGTGGCACGCCCGACGTGCGCGCTTGCAACGGCGTGATATCGACGGGGGCGTCCGACAGGCCAATCGCCTCGACCGACGCCACTTCGACGATGAGCGCCGCGCCATCCATCAGGAATGAGTAACGCTGACGATAGGCGGCTTCAAACGCGTCACGCATTTGTGCCACGCTGCCGAACGGCACAGCGATCGCCGAGTCCGTGCCGGCGTAGCGCACGTGAACGCGGCGCACCGTCTCGATGCGTGCCGGCGGCACGCCTTGCGAGAGCAGCACGTTCACGGCTTCGTCGGCGAGGGCGCCGAGCGCGTCTTCCAGTGCAACGAGACCGTCGTTCGCCAGCGGCGCTTCGATCATGCGCTCGCGCATGGCGGTCTGATCGGCCAGCCCCATGCCGTAGGCCGACAGCACGCCCGCGAGCGGATGCGCAAAGACCTTGGTCATGCCGAGCGCATCGGCCACACCGCAGGCATGCTGACCGCCCGCGCCGCCGAACGTCGTCAGCACGTAACGGCTCACGTCGTGACCGCGCTGCACGGAGATTTTCTTGATGGCGTTGGCCATCGCGCCGATGGCGATTTCGAGGAAGCCTTCCGCCAGGGCTTCAGGCGTCTGACGGCGTCCCGTCGCCTGCTCGATCTCGGCGGCCAGCGCGGTGAACTTCTCGACCACGACATCGCGGTCGAGCGGTTCGTTGGCGTTCGGGCCGAAGACCTTCGGGAAGTGTGCCGGTTGAATCTTGCCGAGCATGACGTTGCAGTCCGTGACCGCCAGCGGGCCGCCGCGACGATACGCCGCCGGTCCCGGATTCGCACCGGCCGAGTCCGGCCCCACGCGCAGACGCGTGCCATCGAACGACAGCACCGAACCGCCACCAGCGGCCACCGTGTGGATGCTCATCATCGGTGCGCGCATGCGCACACCGGCGACCTGGGTCTCGAACACGCGCTCGAACTCGCCGTTGTAATGCGAGACGTCCGTCGACGTGCCGCCCATGTCGAAGCCGATCACGCGTTCAAAGCCCGCAGCGCTCGAAGCTCGGACCATGCCGACGATGCCACCAGCCGGACCCGACAGGATGGCGTCTTTGCCCTGAAAGTTGTTGGCGCGCGTGAGCCCTCCGCTGCTCTGCATGAATTGCAGATTCACACCGGGCATCTCTTTCGCGACCTGCTCGACGTAGCGGCGCAGAATCGGCGACAGATACGCGTCGACGACCGTCGTGTCGCCGCGCGAGACCAGCTTCATCAGCGGCGAGACTTCGTGGGACACGGAGATCTGGGCGAAGCCGATGTCGCACGCCATCGCCGCAAGCTTCTTTTCATGCAATTGATAGCGATAGCCGTGCATCAGCACGATCGCCAGCGCACGAATGCCCTTGGCGTAGATGGCTTCGAGGGCGAGGCGCGCCGCGTCGAGATCCAGCTCGCGCACCACTTCGCCGTGCGCCCCGACCCGCTCGTCGACTTCCACCACTTCCGCATACAGCGCTTCGGGCAAGGCGATGTCGAGATCAAACAGACGCGGGCGATTCTGGTACGCAATGCGCAATGCGTCGCGAAAGCCGTGCGTGGTCACCAACGCGAGCGGTTCGCCCTTGCGCTCAAGCAACGCGTTGGTCGCCACGGTCGTGCCCATCTTCACCATGTCGACCAGCTCGGGCGTGATCGGCTCACCGGCGGCCAGTCCCAGCAGATGACGGATACCGGCCACCGCCGCGTCGCGATACTGCTCCGGGTTTTCGGAAAGCAGCTTGTGCGTGACGAGCGAGCCGTCCGGGCGGCGCGCCACGATATCGGTGAAGGTGCCGCCACGGTCGATCCAGAACTGCCAGCGCGAAGCGGTCTGATGCGCGGGGGCGCGGTTTTGAGCGGAGGGCGTGAGAGCGTTCGTCATGGTGTCACTCGCAAAGCAAAGGTCAAACGAGAATCAGAAGAGAGAACGACACGTTGTCGTATCGTCTCCCGTTATCGGTCTTTCAATTCGTAGTCCGAAACACAAGACGCACGAATCCCGGTGCGGATCCATTCGGAGGTCACCGAACGGATCCTCACACTAGCGATTTCGCTATCGGGAGAGGTTCAACAGAGCGCATCGGACGCGGCAGCGACGGCTGCCGCGGTGGATCATTGGCACATGTCGTGCGGTCGTTCGCCGATCAGTGCGTGCGCGCCTCGAGCGAGTCGAGTTCGCGACCGCGCGTCTCGGGCAGCGTGAGCGCTGCGAGGATCAGCACGCCGTACGCCACACCGGCGAAGATGCCGATCGTCGTCCCGAGACCGTACTCTTTCGAGAGCATGCCGATCAGGAACGGGAACAGTGCACCGACGGCGCGGCCGACGTTGTAACAGAAACCCTGGCCGGAACCGCGAACGCGCGTCGGGAACAGCTCCGTCAGGAACGCCCCCATGCCGCTGAAGATACCCGAGGCAAAGAAGCCGAGCGGGAAGCCGAGCCAGAACATGGCGCTGTCGGTCAGCGGCAGCGACGTGTACGAGAACGCGATCACCATCGAGCCGACGGAGAACAGAATGAAGTTCGGCTTACGGCCCAGACGATCCGTCAGATACGAGCTCGCCAGATAGCCGACCCACGAGCCGAAGATGATCATCGCGAGATAGCCGCCGGTGCCCATCACGGTGAGATGACGCTCCGTCTTCAGGAACGTGGGCAGCCACGTCGTGATCGCGTAGTAACCCCCTTGAGCGCCCGTCGTCAGCAATGCCGCACGGATCGTCGTCGACAGCAGCGCGGGGCTGAAGATCGCCGCCAGACCTGGCGCGTCTTCCGACTTCGCCTGCTTGGCCTTCTCCTTCTGGTACACCTCCGGTTCCTGCACGTAGCGGCGGATGAACAGCACCAGCAGCGCGGGCAGCAGACCGATCAGGAACAGGGCGCGCCAGGCGAGATCGCCAGGCATCAGCGAGAACAGCACCGAGTAGAGAATCGCCGTCAGACCCCAGCCGATGGCCCAGCCCGACTGCACGAGACCCACGGCTTTGCCGCGATCGCGAGCGCGGATCACTTCGCCGATGAGCACGGCGCCTGCCGTCCATTCACCCCCGAAGCCGAAGCCCATGAGCGCGCGTGCGGCGAGCAGTTGGTGGTAGTTCTGCGCGAGACCGCACAGCCCGGTGAACACGGCGAACCACAGCACCGTGAGTTGCAGCGTGCGCACGCGGCCGATGCGGTCCGACAGAATGCCGGCGACCCAGCCGCCGAGCGCGGAAGCGAGCAGCGTAAGCGTGCCGATGAAGCCCGCGTCGGCAAGGCTGATGCCCCACGTCGCGACCAGCGTCGGAATGACGAAGCTCAGCATCTGGGTATCCATGCCGTCGAGCATGTAACCGACCTTGCAGCTCCAGAACGCGCGCTTTTCGCGCGGCGTGGCGTCGCCATACCAGCCGAACAGGCTGCCGCCGGCTTCCGCCGGGGCGGAGGCATTCGACGCTGCGGGGGGCGCGAGTGGGGTTTTGCTTTCCATGAGAAAAAGACTCCGGTGATGTCCTGACTTGCCGTGTGGTGCACTCGGGCCGCGCTCATCCGATAGGCGTGAGTCGTCACCGGCGGGCAATACCTCTCCCGCCGCAGCCCTTCATGGCGCGGTTCTTTTGTTAATACGTGATACTTGTTGACGCGGGTGATGCAGGGGTTGATGCGATGCGAAGACGAATGTCCCGAAGCGAATACATCACATCGAATACGTTGTGCAAAAACGTCGAAAGCTCACTCGCGACGCGCCCGGACACTCGCACTCATGCAAGCCGCCCCGTGCGCGCCGGTGTCGCCATCAGAAGACGGCAAGCGAAGCGTTCGGAATATCCGTCATCAGCATGTAACCCGGACGATGCGCAATCGCGAGCGGCAGCTTCGCACCCATGAGCGCCGTCTGCGGGGTCACGCCGCAGGCCCAGTACACCGGCAGTTCGCCATCGCGAATGGTCACGGCGTCGCCGAAATCCGGCTTCGACAGGTCCTCGATGCCCAGCTCGGCCGGATCGCCGATATGGATCGGTGCGCCGTGCACGCCGGGAAAGCGCGTGGTGATCTGTACGGCACGAATCGCATCGGCGCCCTTCATCGGGCGCATCGACACGACCAGCTCGCCGCCGAACTTGCCCGCGCGCTGGTTGGCGATCTTGGTGCGGTACATCGGCACGTTACAGCCTTCGTCCACGTGACGCAGCGGAATGCCCGCCTTGGCCAGCATGTCCTCGAACGAGAACGAGCAACCGATGGCGAACACCACGAAGTCGCTCTGCCAGAACTCGGCGAGGTTATCGACCTGTGCGTCGAGCTTGCCGTCGCGATAGACGTTGTAGCCCGGCACGTCGGTGCGGATATCGACCTCGCGACCCAGCGACGGCACATGCCATTGGCCCGGCTCGCCCACGCCCAGCAACGGGCACGCCTTCGGGTTGCTCTGACAGAAGCGCAGGAAGTCATGCGAGTGCGCCACCGGCAGGATAGCGAGATTCGCCTGCGCGAAGTCGCCGCAGTAGCCGGCCGTCGGACCACGGAACTGCGCCGAGCGCACCGCCTGACGGAATTCGTAAGGCGTGATGGTCTCGCGCTGCGAAGTGAAGTCGTGCGGGGTGGCGCGTTGGTTCATGACGGATCCTGCATCCTGCGTTTTGGGGGAGATGCCATGGCGGCATCGGATAGGCAGAAGCATAGAAAGAAAAAAAAGTTATCGCTAACGAGTTTTTGTTCGCACCGCCGTATAGAATTTCTTAACGACCTCGGGGGTTTTCCCGAGGTTCGTTGCATTTATTTTCACTGCCCCGTTCACCGTACATTGCGTGATTTGGGCAGCTTCCCAGCTTGCAGGCCCCCATGAACACGCGCTTTCTCGAAACGTTCGTCACGCTCGCCGTCCTGCGCAACTTCCGCGCGACGGCCGCCGCCCTGCACGCCACGCCGGCCGCCATCTCGCAACGGCTCAAAGTGCTCGAAGAGGAGTTGAAGACCGAACTGGTCGATCGGGAAAGCCGCGAGTTTCGTCTCACGCCGAACGGCGAATATCTGCTCGGGTATGCGAAAGCGGTCGTGGAAGCGGCGCGACGTCTGCAAGCGGCAGCGTCAGGCGAGAGCACCTTGCGCGGCCGGTTGCGGCTCGGTGTGATCGAGACCGTCGTGCATAGCTGGCTGCCGAACTACCTGCGACGCCTCGCCGCCGACTACCCCACCCTCGAAGTCGAGTTGACGGTCGACGTCTCCGTGCAATTGCAGCGCCGCCTCATGGCCGACGAACTCGATCTCATCATTCGCGTGGAAGGCAGCGACGACAGCAGCGTGGTGTGCAACGCGCTCGCCAACTATCCGGTGCACTGGATTGCGCGCAAGGGAATGTTTCCGAACACGCGCAGCGGGCTCGCGAAGCAAGTGCTTCAGCATCCGATCCTGACGTACGGGCGCGGCACTGCGCCGCATCGCGCGCTCGAAGACATCGTGGCCAAGCTCGCGGGCGTGCACGGCGTGCCGCTCTCGGAAACGCGCGTGACCGGATCGCCCTCGATTGCCGTGATCGTACAACTGGTGCGCGACGGCTTCGGCGTGGCGGCGATTCCGCGTCTGTTCGTCGACACGCTGATCGCGAATGGTGAAGTGGTTGAGTTGCCGTTGCAGCCCGCACCGCCGTCCATCGTCGTGTCGATGTCACGACGCGCCGATGCGCCGCTCTTCGTTCACGGCGCCGCCACCGCCGCGCGCACGGCATGCGCCGAGTACTGCCAGAAAAGCGACCGTCGTCTGGTGGAATTGTTGTGAGGGCTTGAGGTATTCAGGTCTGCGCGCGTCTGCGATTCAGCGGAAATGCGCCAATCGCGTGACGAACGTGAAATCGGCTTCCGCCGCCATCAACGCCATGAGCACGAGCAACGCCAGCGGCGGAATCAGGATCGCGTAGACGAGCGCGAGACGCTCCCATCGCATGTGCATGAACACTGCCACGATCAGGCCCGCCTTCGCGATCATCAGCGCGAGGATCAGGCCCCATCGCAGCATGCCTTGCAGGTTCGCGTAGTCGACGAGATACGAGAGCGTCGAGAGCACGAACAGCAGTCCCCACACCTTCAGATAAAGGCCAACGGCGTGTTGCTGTCCGGTGTGTTCCACCGGCGTGACCGGGGGTGCCGACGACGCAGCGTCGGCCGGTGTCGCAGCGGATTGCATCGCTCCTCCTACCAGAGATAGAACAGCGCAAAGATGAACACCCACACGAGATCGACGAAGTGCCAGTAGAGGCCCGCGATCTCCACGAGTTCGTAGTTGCCGCGTCGCTCCAGCGTGCCGTTGAGCACTTTGCGCATGACGCTCAGCAGGTAGATCACCCCGGCGCTCACGTGGAGTCCATGAAAGCCTGTGATCATGAAGAAGCACGCGCCGAACTGCGCCGCCCCCATCGAATTACCCCACGGACGAATGCCTTCGTGCACGATCAGATTCGTCCATTCGAACGCTTGCATGGCGACGAAGGCGATGCCGAAATACGCCGTCGCCAGAATGCAGGCGGCGGTCTTGTCGCGGTCGCGTCGATAGGCGTAGTTCACCGCCATCGCCATCGTGCCGCTGCTGGTGATGAGCACGAACGTCATGATCGCGATGAGCAGCAGCGGCACCGGATGACCGTTCACGCTCAGCGCAAAGATCTCCGCCGGATTCGGCCAGGGCGCGGTCGTCGACATGCGCACCGTCATGTAGCCGATGAGGAAGCTGCTGAACACGAAGGTGTCCGAGAGCAGGAAGATCCACATCATCGCCTTGCCCCACGGCACGCGAAACGCTGCGCGATCTCCCGCCCAGTCGGTGACGACACCGCGCCAGCCGTCCGGCGGCTCGGCGGTCGTGGCTGCTGACGACGAAGTGTTCACGATACGACTCCTATGCAACGCCTCCCGGCTCGGCCCGGCACCTGCGGATCACGGGGTCACGCGCCGGTGCCGCAAAGCCGCTGCGCAATCTCGGGCGTGAGGTTGACGATGGCCGCGAACAGCACCACCCACAACACGAACAGAAAGTGCCAGTACTGTGCGGTCAGCGACAGCCGTCGCGCGCGGGCCGCATGTGACATGCGATGCGACGCGAGCAACGCCCACGCCACCATCCCGCCGAGCAGATGCAGCGCATGCAGGCCGGTGAGCAGATAGAAGAAGCTGTTGGCCGGATTGCCGCTCACGCCATAACGTCGCATCGTGAGGTCGTGCCACACCCAGACCTGCCCCACGACGAACCCCAGCGCCAGCACACCGCTCGCGCCCCATTCGCGTCGCGAGCGACGCAGTTCGCCGTGACGGGCCAGCGACGCCGACGATTGCATCACGATGCATGCGGCGGCCAGCAGGCCGGTATTCACCCACAGCGCATTGACGGGCGGCAACGGGCGCCAGTCGCCGAGGCTCATGCGCATCACGTACGCCACGAGCATCAGCCCGAAGAGCATGCCGATCACGCCCATGAGCCACCAGAGCGCGACCTGCGATGCCGACCGTCTGCGCGGCTGTGCCACGGGTGCGCCGCCGGGCGGCATGGGGGGCCAGGACGGAACGGGTTTCATGGCGTCGCTCCTTTCGGGGAATCCGGCGGTGGCGTGCGTGATGCGGGCGGTTCGGTTTGCCCGGGTGGCGCAGGGGGGCCGCGATGCAGCGCCGCCGAGTCGCCATGCACCAGCGTGGCCGGGCGTCGCGGGTCCGGCGCGAGGTTCTGCGGCACGAAGTCGTCGACATCGCCCGGCACGCTGTACTCGTACGGCCAGCGATACGCCGTGGGCAACACCGGCCCCCAGTTGCCGTGCGCGGGCGGCACGTGCGGTGTCTGCCATTCGAGCGACGCCGCACGCCATGGATTCGCGCCGGCGAGCTTGCCGTGCCGCACGCTCCACGCCAAATTGAACAGGAACAGCAACTGTCCGAGCGCCACCACGAAGGCCGCCACCGAGATGTAGGTGTTCATCGTGTGCGCCGAGTCGGGAATGAAGCTGTAGTTCTGAAACTCGTAGTAGCGACGCGGCATGCCGAGAATGCCGAGGTAGTGCATCGGAAAGAAGATGGCGTAAGTGCCGAGAAACGTAATCCAGAAGTGCCACTGTCCGAGGCGGTCGTCAAGACGTCTGCCGGTCACGAGCGGATACCAGTGATAGATGCCGCCGAAGATCACCAGTAGCGGCGCCACGCCCATCACCATATGAAAGTGCGCCACCACGAAGTAGGTGTTCGACAGCGGCATGTCCACGCTGACGTTGCCGAGGAACAGCCCCGTGAGCCCGCCGATGCAAAAGGTGCTGATAAAGCCGATGGCGAACAGCATCGGCACCGTCAGATGAATGTCGCCGCGCCACAGCGTGAGCACCCAGTTGTAGACCTTGATCGCGGTCGGAATCGCGATGATGAGCGTGGTCGTCGCGAAGAGAAACCCGAAATACGGATTCATGCCGCTGATGAACATGTGGTGCGCCCACACCACGAACGACAACGCGCCGATGGCGAGAATCGCCCACACCATCATGCGATAGCCGAAGATGTTCTTGCGCGCGTGCACGCTGATCAGATCGGACACGATACCGAACGCGGGCAGCGCCACGATGTAGACCTCGGGGTGACCGAAGAACCAGAACAGATGCTGGAACAGCAGCGGGCTGCCGCCGCGATAGTCCAGCGGCTGCCCCAGCGACACGATCGCCGGCATGAAGAAGCTCGTGTGCAGCGTCTTGTCGAGCAGCATCATCACGCCGGAGACGAACAGCGCCGGGAAGGCGAGCAGCGCGAGCACCGTCGCCATCACGATGCCCCAGACGGTCAGCGGCATGCGCAGCAGCGTCATCCCCTCGGTACGCGCTTGCAGGGCTGTGGTGACGTAATTGAGCCCGCCCATCGTCGCGGCGACGATGAAGATCACCAGGGAGATCAGCATCAGCACGATGCCCCACTCCGTGCCCGGTGTGCCGGGCAGGATGGCCTGCGGTGGATAGAGTGTCCAGCCGGCGCCGGTCGGGCCGCCCGGCACGAAGAAGCTCACCATCAGCACGACGACAGCCAGCAGGTAGACCCAGTAACTGAGCATGTTCAGGAACGGGAAGACCATGTCGCGCGCGCCGACCATGAGCGGAATCAGGTAGTTGCCGAACCCGCCGAGGAACAGTGCGGTGAGCAGGTAGATCACCATGATCATGCCGTGCATGGTGACGTACTGGTAGTAATGGCTGGCGTCGATGAACGAGAACTTGCCGGGGAAGCCGAGTTGCAGACGCATGAGGTTGGACAGCACGAGGCCGACCAGTCCCACGGCAATGGCCGTGCATGTGTATTGCACGGCGATCACCTTGTGGTCCTGACTCCAGACGTATTTCGTCCAGAAGCTTTGCGGGCCATGCGCGCCGGAACCATAGCCCCCTGCGTGGGCGGCGGAGTTGTCGTTGTCGGCATTGCCTGTCATGACCAACCTCCCGGTGAAATCGCTACGATTTCCTGTGATTGCCGGTGCGCGGCGCACAAGCGCTCATCGCACCGGACCGTCTATGGCGCCGGACGGATCATCGGCACGCTTGGCTGGACCGGCCCGGACGGCTGCGGACCGGTGGACTGCCGCGGCGGTATCGCCAGCGGCGGCGCCGTGGTCCTCGGATCGTTCTGCAACGGCAGGCCGGGCGTGCCGCCCGAGCGGCGCGCGGGCTGCGACGGCGCCTGAGCGCCGTTGCCCGACGACGGCGATGACGGGGTGAGTGGCGCGTACTGCGCCGGCGGACGCGGTGTCAGCGGCGTGTTCTGCGCGTTCTGCGCGAGCGTCAGCGCAGCGGTTTGCGCGGACGGTGAGGCGTGTGCGGCGCCCGACGCCATGGCCAGAGGAAGGATCGCGACGGCAGCGGCACGTTGAAGAGGTTTGAACATATCGACCGAAGAAAAGGCTATGGGTGGAGTCGGTTGAGCTGACTGAGCTGACTGAGCTGATGGAGCCGAGGGCGCGGGGGCATCCGGTTTCGCCGACGGGCTCGTGCCCAGTGTCCGGATGTAGGCAATCAGCGCCTTCAGTTCGTCGTCGCTCAGCTCTACTATAGGCATGATCGGCGCAAAGCCTTTGGGTACCCGCGCCGTTGGATTGCGGATGAACGTGGCGAGGTAAGCCTCGTCGACGTGCGCGGAGCTACCGTCCTGAAACGTCTCCGTCTTGCCGTAGAGACCGTGCCATGTCGGTCCGACGCCGGGCGAGCCATCCACCGAATGGCAGCCTGCGCATCCCTTGGCCTGCGCGAGCAACTTGCCTTTCGCCGCGAGCGGATCGGCCGCCGCCGCGCCGGCGTGCTTCGCCTGCAATGCCGCGAAGGTCGGTAGTGTGGCCACCCAGGCGTCGTAAGCGGGCTTGTCGTCGACGACCACCACGCCACGCATGTTCGCGTGCCCGACGCCGCACAGTTGCGCACACAGGATGTCGAAACGCCCGGTGCGCGTCGGCGTCAGCCACATCTGCGTAACCATCCCCGGCACCATGTTCATGCGCGTGCGAAACGGCGGGACGTAGAAATCGTGCAACACGTCTTTGGCGCGCAGCAGCAATTTCACCGGCTGCCCGACGAGTAGATGCAGCTCCGGGGCATCGACGATGCGGTTGTCCTGATTGGCGGGATCCCGGGGATTCAGGCCCAGCGGATTGTCGGCGGTGACATATTGAGGGTCCGAAGTGCCCAGACGCCCGTCCGGTCCCGGCAGCCGGAAGCGCCATTGCCACTGCTGGCCGACGACCTCGACCACGCGGGCGTCTTTCGGCGGATCGATGAGTTTGGCGTAGACGAACAGCCCGGGGGCGAGCATGGCCGCGATGCCGACGGTGGTGATACCGATCAGCCAGGCTTCGAGGCGGCGGTTATGGGGCTCGTACGCCGCCCGATGCCCGTCGCGATGCCGATAGCGAAAGATCGCCCATGCCACGAAAAGATTGACGACAACGAAGGCAACGCCGGTGATCACCAGCGTAATCGTGAGGGTGTCGTCCATCTGCCGCCAGTTCGACGCCAGCGGGGTCAGCCACCACGGACTCCAGAAATGAAAAGCGAGCGCGGCAGCGACGACGACGATCAGGAGGATGGGTAGCGCCATGGCACGCTCGCCCTCTCCCGCGCATCCCGACAAGACAATGGGCCGCTTAACAGCACTATCGTTATCATTGGCGCCCTCCTCTACGTGCGGCAACCGATGTGTGTCGGGGGTCGCCGCAACGCCGTAGCCAAGAGCGGCGGGGGCCGCCATTTCTGGCTACGTTTCTAAGGCTAGTTCGAGAATGCCGTCTGTCAAGGTAAGGTGAACCGAGTGGCGCCGTATACGCAAAACGGGCCGCCAGGCCCGTTTTGATCTCGTTGGTAGAGAGAACTTACGACGTTGTTGCAGTGCGGCGCTCGAAAAATCTCAGCACCGTCGAATACAGCTCCTTGACGTGGGTCTGATCCGCGGGCGCGTACTGCGCGACGCCTGAACTGAAATACGAAAATCCGGTTTGCTGGTGCATACCGTTCTTGATCGCCACGAAGGCCACTTCCGGCGCGAGCGGCCACTCCTTTGCATCCAGGGTCACACGTAGATTTGCATCGATTTCGTGCGGGTAGGTCAGCGTTACGAAGAGGCTGTCCCCGCGGTTATCGATCTCGCCGAATATCGGAGTGCCGTCCTTGACTGTCGTCACGCTGAACAACCGCGCCTGTGCAGCTGCGGCCTGCTCGGCAGAGTCGAACGTCAGCAGGAAGTCGCGTGTCATGCGAGGCTGAATCGACTTGACGCGAATCCCGAGCTTGTCCATGAAGCTCGCGTGATCCTTCAGGCGGTAGTAATACTTCACCCGGTCGTACGGCTTTTGCGACAACCCTGTGGCAACAATCACTTCCGTGTTCTCGAAGCTGAGGTAGTCGGCGACCAGCCGGTCGTAGACCTCAAGCATTTCCGCAATCGGGTCGACTTCTCCCGACACGTACCACGCCGGATTCGCAATCTTCGTCTTGCCCTTGACGATTCGGGAGTTGAAGAAATAGTGGTGCTGGATGTGCGCGCCGGCATTCAGGAACACGGTGGAAAAGTCGGGCGCATTCGCACGGAACAGTTTCGCGTGAATATCGTGGAGCAAGAGATCGA
Source organism: Pandoraea sp. LA3 (assembly GCF_022696215.1). NCBI lineage: Bacteria > Pseudomonadati > Pseudomonadota > Betaproteobacteria > Burkholderiales > Burkholderiaceae > Pandoraea > Pandoraea sp. LA3. The sequence continues at coordinate 88,325 of NZ_PTPY01000027.1, forward strand.
GCACGAGCGCCTTTCTCCACGACGCTCCCTTGCTCGTGGCCACGAGCTTGGCATACAGGCCATAGTGCTTCGGCTGCGCGAAACGCAGCAGCCCCAATGCGAGATGCATGGCGCTCTTGAACGTAATGCGCGCCTGAGCGTTGTCGTTGACCGTCTGCGACACGGCTTCGGTCAATACACGACTCCACCAGGAGCCATCGCTCGGTGTTGCCGTCCACGGATCGGGAATGAAATACGCCGGCGCATTCAGACGATTTTCCGCGTTCATTGCGGACACGCAGCCGACCCGCAGGCCGTTGCGCTCAAGCTGCTCGAACAGTTGCGGCACATTTGAACCGACGATGTCGCCGAGACGGAAAATGCCATGTTCGGCATACGTCTTGCCACTATGCACCGAAGCCCATTGAATCCAAGGCTCGATCTCCTCGTAGTTCTGTTCGCAGGTGGAACGAACACCCGCCCCCGAAATCAGCTTTGCCAAAGCGGGGAAACGGCCCGGGTACTCCCGGACGTAATCTGCCGCGATATCGAAATTGATTTCGTTCAACTCGACGAGAACGAGTCGCTTACGCACTGAGGATTGTGAACTATGCATGTTTTAGCAGCCTTGCATATATTGCCAGCGTTGTATTGGTGACGGCTTCGATGCCGAATTTCGAAATAGAGAGACGTCGACCTGCCTCACCATAGCGTTCACGGCGTGCTCGGTCATTGATCAGCGACAAAAGCGCTGCTGTCAGCGCTTCGGTGTCCCGAATCGGTACCAGATCACCGGTTTCGCCATTGACAATCGCCTCGCGACATCCGATAGCGTCGGTTGTGACGACGGCACATCCCGCGGCGGCGGCCTCGAGAAGCGCCTTGGGCATGCCTTCCCGATATGACGGCAAGCAGACGATACTTGCCTCGCGGAACCACGGCGCAATGTTCTCGACGTGCCCGAGGAACTCAACCAGCCCTTCGGCTTCCCACTCGGCAATCTGCTCTCGGCTAACGCTGGTCGGATTGCCATAGTCCGCCGCGCCTGCCAGAACAAAACGCCAGTCCGGCGCTGCCGCTTTGATCGCCCGTGCGGCATTGACGAACTCAATGACGCCCTTGTCCTTGAGCATGCGCGCGGGCAACATCACGATCGGCGTCTTCCGCTCGATCGGCGCGTCGATGAAAGCGGACAGTTCCACGCCTGAACCGGGAATCAACGTAATCTGCGCTTCCTTGACCAGCCCCTGCGAGAGCAACGCCGCTTTGTCGTCAAGATTTTGGACTATCACTTCCAGGTTTTTGTGCCCGTAAGCAAACCGGGCCAACTGACGGTACACCATGCCGATGATGCGGCGTTTCCAGCCACCTTTACCGGCGTCCGTCTGCGCGAAACCCACCCCTGAGATTGCCAGTACGACCGCTTTCACACCATTGACCCGCGCAGCTAGACCGCCATACAGCAATCCCTTGGGGGACGCGCAGTGCACCAGGTCGGGTCGCGACCGTCGCATGGAAAACACCAACTCCAGCAGCCCCCTGAGTTCCAGCAACGGATTCACACTGGCACTACGAAAGGCAACGCGCTTGTGAGCGATGTTCGCTTTGCTCAACACGGCTTCGGCGTGCGGTTCCATCGAAGCACTGCCCGCCTGTCCCGTGAGGAGATCCACCTGATAACCCGCCTTGCGCGCCCCAATGGCGAGCGGAAGGCGGTGCGACACAAAAAAGGCTGCGTGGTTGATCACGTAAGTGATGTGCACCTGACGACTCATCGCTCCTTCCCTTCCCGTTTTCTTTGCACTTTGGGGCGTATTTTAGCAGGCGGACTAGTGCCGCATGCCGCGTCGGCGTATGTCATGCAGGTCATCCCTGTCGCGACGCTTCGAACCACGCCTGGAACATCAACACATCCCAAAGCTGATACTGCCAATTGCGTTGTCCGCTCAGATGCTCCTGCCAGCGCCGACGAATCGGTTCCGGCTGGAAAAACCCCTCGGCCCGCAAACGCGACTCGGACAACAGCGACTCCGCCCATTCACGCAGCGGTCCACGCAACCATCGATCGAGTGGCACGCCGAACCCCATCTTGGGACGCTCGATCAGTTCCCGCGGCACATGGCGATACAGAATCTCCCGCAATGGCCACTTGGTCACGCCATTGCGCAGCTTGTACTCAAGCGGAAGCGACCATGCGAACTCCACAACCCGATGGTCGAGGAAGGGAACGCGCGTCTCGAGACTCACACTCATCGCGGCACGGTCGACTTTGGCAAGAATATCGTCTGGCAGATACGTCACCATATCGAGCGCCATCATGCGCTCGACGTCACCAAGCGCATGCAGCGCTGCAGATTGATCGGTAAATTCACTAACCGGTTCAGCCGCGCCGATCACCACACGATCCGGCTCGGACCAGTGGGAAACCATGCCGCGATACAAATCCGAGACGGTCTCGTTACCTAGCAGACTGGCGCCCTTGTGCAGCTTGTCGCCCGCCCGAGCCACGCCAAACCATGCCCCCACCTTGTCCAGACCTAGCGGAGGGATAGCACTGATAGCGCTCGCAGCCAGCATACGCAACGGTTTCGGTACCCGCGAAAGCTTTCCCCAGAGGGCAGCGGTCATCTGATACCGGCGATAGCCGCAGAACAATTCGTCACCCGCATCGCCGGAAAGTGACACGGTCACGTGCTCGCGCGCCAGTTGGCTCACCAGGAACGTAGGGATCTGCGACGAATCTGCGAAGGGCTCCGAATACATCTGCGGCAAACGCGGAATGACCGCAAGCGCCTGCTCAGGCGAGACGTACAACTCCGTGTGTTCCGTGCCGAGATGTCTGGCGACCGCCTTCGCATGTTCGGCTTCGTTGTAGCCCTCTTCATGAAAGCCGATCGTGAATGTCTTTACTGGTCGCGAGGACTGCGCCTGCATCAATGCAACCACCGTGGAGGAATCGATCCCCCCCGACAGAAAAGCGCCCAGAGGAACGTCGGCCATCATCTGTTGCCCGATCGCATCCATCAGCAGCGTTTGCAGCGCGTCGACCGCTTCGTCGGCACTCCCCCGGAAAGGGTTGGCGGTACCGCGCAGAGCGACGTCGATTCCCGACCACCAGGTTTTGATTTCCGGCTCGGGGCGATGCACCGAGACCGTCAGCATATTGCCCGGCGCCAACTTGCGAATGCCTCGATAGATCGAGTGCACCGAGCCAATGCAGTTGTAGCGCATATGCAGCGCCAGTGCATCCCGGTCGACTTCCGCACCGAACGCCGGGTGACGCCGCAGCGCGGCAAGCTCGGAGCCAAACAGGAACGCAGCCTGGCTACCTGTGCCCTGCCAGCCATAGTACAACGGCTTTTCGCCGAGCCGATCGCGCGCGAGCGTCAGCGTGCGCTGCTCGCGGTCCCAGATGGCCAGCGCAAACATGCCAACCGCCCGATTCAAGGTCGCTTCGATACCCCAAACGTCGAATCCGGCGACGAACGTTTCGGAGTCGGAGTGCCCACGCCATTGCGCGCCCCCTCCGTCACGCTCCAGTTCGGCGCGCATCGTCAAGTGGTTGTAGACCTCGCCGTTGTAGATCATTACGTAGCGGCCACTCGGCGAAGTCATCGGCTGCGCCCCCGCGGGCGTCAAGTCGACGATGGCGAGGCGGCGGTGCCCGAGCGCGATGTGGTTATCCGCATCGACCCACGCGCCCCCGGCATCCGGGCCGCGATGCAGGATGGCATCGGACATCGCCCCCAGCCAACCGTTCATCTCGTTCGCGCCGGTTGCGCCAGCCATCAAAAATCCTGCGATTCCACACATGAGTCAGCGTCTCGAAAAAAAGGAAGGGCAAATCAACATCCCCAAACCCGACAGACGGGGCATGTCATTCGCCCGGCAAGAGGATTTTCCTCATGTCAAGGTTGGTTCACAGGCTCATGTTGCGGCGCCACCCTCTCTGACCTCTTTGTCGCAAGTGCCGAGCGAGAGAAGAAGAACGGCGACAACGCGATCGACATCCAGATCACGCCAGACGTCGTGTAGTAGTCGTAAAACACCGATAACGACAACACCGTCATGTTGACGGCCGCCCATGCGCGCAACAGTCCATTCCCGGTCTTGCGATAGGCTCGGTCCAGCGTGCCGGAAAGCAACCCGATGAGAAACATCGCGCAATACAGGCCAACCGTTCCATAGTCGATGAAGTACACGCCAAACATTGTGTAGACGTTGGTCGGCAGCGGCGTGAACACGTTCGGCAGAATCGTCGTCGGCGTGAAGTCGAAGAAGTTCGCCAGAATCGAGTGAATTGGATAGAACGACAGGAAGTAGCCGTCCAGCGTACCCTGCCCCATTAGCAAGGCGTCGAATGCATGAAGCGGTGCCGCTGCATAAACGACGAACCCCAATTCCGCCGTCGACTTACCCACGATCTGCCCGATCAGCGCAAAACCGTAGAAGAGAACTGAGACAACGACCGCGACGCGAATCGTCACGTTGAGATTGATCCGCTTGGGCAGCATCCAGAAGTAGAACGCTGTCAACGCGGACACAAACAAGGCGGAGCGCGCTGACGACAGATAGATGTTGAAAATGACCGCCATGACCGCCAGCGCGAGGCTCATCGCATTGAAGCGACGTCGATACGCGATGATGTAAGCAGGCATGAGGAACAGAAAGAAGTTACCTAGCGACAACCCCTTAATGGCATTCTGGCCGCCCTCTACCGTCATGATGATGCGATATTGCATCACCGAATCCGGCAGGAAAAACCCCGGGCCGACCATCAGATAACGATCGAGTAACCCGAGCAGGAAGAACAGCCAGAACATTGCCAGAAACGTGCGATGCGCCGCATGCTCCCGAAGTCCGAGCCGGGAAAACTGACATAACGCCCCGATCGCACCCAATCGCGTGGCGACCCACGCCGTGGGCCAATAGCCGACGTAAAAGCACACCAGACCGATCAGCATGACCGACCAGTAACGGTCGCTGAACGGATAAAAGATCCCTGCGTCCCACGACAGAACATGCGCCACGAAAAGCACGCCGGTCAGAACCATCCAGGCGCTGGCCCTCATGGCTTCACTCGCCCCAGGGTGAGCAGCGAAATCGCAATCGCGCCGAACGCCTCGATGGTAGGCCAGACCTTGATACTGGCAAACAAGGCACGCAGGTAATGCTTGCGCCCGTCGAGTCGGCGCAACAGACGGAGATGAATGGAGTAGCTGCGCAGCGCGTCAAAGACATATTCGGGATGATTGACGGCAACCCAGTTGGTCGTATTCAGCGCATCCAGAATGGCCTGGCGATTCAGTGAAGACGATGTCGACGTCGTGTTCGAATCATGACGACGGTACTTCGCCAACACCTTGTTCACATAGCCGATGCGCCCGCCGTTGACCGTCGTGGCAATCCACAGCAACCAGTCCGATGCGACCGGAAAGGCTTCGTTATAACCGCCGGGCGGGAGCGACTCCCGCCGCACCATGACGGCATTACCGCCTGCAAAGCACCCATGGACGATCAGCTCGCGCACGGTGCCTTCGCGAGCCGGGTTCTTTCGGCCGTTGTAGTAGCCGAGCACTTTGCCCGTAGCGGAATCGAAGATTTCCAGGTTGTGGTAGCACAGCACGCAGTCCGGATGCTTTCGGAAGTAGTCGACCTGTGCGTGAATCTTGCCGGGCAGCATGACATCGTCGCCCGCATGGAAGGCGACAAAATCGCCCGAGCACAACGACAGCGCGATATTGGCATTGCGCGTGATGCCAACGTTTTTTTCGTTCAGATTGACGGTGAAAATGCCCGGATACTTCTCGGCATAGGCTCGCACGATGTCCTGCGTTCCGTCGCGGGACGCGTCGTCGGACACGACGATCTGAAGATCGTCGTAATTCTGATCGAGTACGGAATCCAGCGATTCCCGGATGAACTTCGATGCGTTGTAAGTCAGAACCAGTACGCTGACTTTTGCCGGGCGTTTGTCGTCATGCATGATGCGCGCGTCCCAAATGCTTGATAAAAAATCCGTTGATCACGACGGACAGCAATTGCCCGCTGACAAAGGTCGCTACCGTACCCGTCACCCCGAAGCGGGCCGTCAGGAAGTAGCCCAGCGGAAGCATCAGCGCGCCCGTCACGATAGTCAGTGTCGATGTCGCGGCAAAGTAACCGAACCCAATCCAGAATGGTGCCATCACCAGACTCAGGAAAAGTCCGGGAGCGCCAAGGACCAGCAAAATATATAGGGTGCCGACGTTTGCATATTGCCCGTGAAAGAAGCGCTGTGCGGCGAACCAAACGACACCGACCGAGAGCACCGCGAGCAGACAATGCACCGCCAGCCCCTTATACAGCACGCCACGGAAGCGCATCCAGGCTTCCTTCGCGCCAAGTTGCGGCACCAGCTTGTAAGCAAACTGTGCAATCGCGAAAGGCAGGATCGAGAGGGCCGTCAGCAATTGGACCGCAATCTGATATTCGGACGCTGCCTTGGCGCCGGCGAGTTTGAACGCAATCAGCACGTCGACACCACCGAAGATTACGGTGCCGATGATGCTGGGATGCAGTCTCACCGATTTTTTCAGCATGCCCAGGAACGCCGTCCATTCGAACGTCAGACGGATGTCACGTCGACGAAACTCCGAGACCAGCCCCACGCAATACCCGAGCACGATCACCAACTGGCCTGCAACCAGCGATGCGAGCACTTCCACCGCGTCGAGATGCCCTCTGAGGAAGCCCATCACCAACACACCGCCCCACGCTACCGTCTTGCCCACCACGATGGCTTTGTTGCCGGTGTTGAGCCGCCCCAGCGCCGTCAGGAACGCATAGAAGTACAGTTCGAGGACAAATATCGGCAAACCGATCGCCAGAAGCAGCAGATAAGGTTCGACATAGATTCGCCGGAAGTCGTCTGACACACAGCCGTATGCATACAGCGCGAGTATCGCAATCGCGGGAAACAAGACACATCCGACAAGCAGACTTCCCCCGATGTCACCGACCGACTGCTGTCGGCGCTCGCCGATCTGGTGGATGGCGATTTGCCCGAAACTCAGAGAACTCACAATCGACACGGTCTTCAACAGTGAAAAACCGGCGATATAAACCCCTCGATCAACGGGCCTCATCCACGAGGTCGTGATGAGCAGAAGCACCAGTTCCGAGCCGAGTACGTAGCCACGCGAGAACCCCGAGCCAAAAATCGCGCTGAGGACGTCTTTCTTACTCAAAGCATTTCCTTGATAACGCGGCGCTCACCGGCGCCCCGGTCCGGGGTCGAAGCAGGCCCGGGATTCAGGCGCGCCGGCGCTGGTGCTGTCACGTCGCACTGTCGGGTTGCCGGATTGCGCCGGCAATCACGGCGCGTTGCGTATGTCGATAGAGAATCCCGTTGCCGTCCAACGGTGCCGGCGTTACAGGCTTTTGGCCACGCTTTCAATCACCGTTCGAATATCGGACTCGGCCATCGTCGGCCCCATCGGAAGGCTCAGTACCTCATCGTGGATGGTCTCGGAGATCGGGAATGCCCCCTTACCGTAGCCGAGATCGACATAAGCGTCCTGCAAATGCGGAGCGATCGGATAGTGGATCAAGGCCGCGACACCGTGCTCCTTGAGGCGCTGAACCATCTGATCGCGCTGCTTGGTACGAATGACGTACAGGTGCCAGACCGGGTTCGCGTCGCTCATGACTTGCGGGACGACGACGTCGCGCAGACTGTCGGAGTAGGTCGCGGCGATCTGACGGCGAATTTCCGTCTGAGCGTCGAGGTGACGAAGCTTGACGCGAAGGAAGGCAGCCTGCATCTCGTCCAGACGCGCGTTGTACCCGCGCATTTCATGCTTGTACTTGATCTGGGAACCGTAGTTGCCGAGCATGCGCACCTTGGTGATGAGGTCGGGATCGTTGGACGTCACCGCACCGCCGTCACCCAATGCGCCGAGATTCTTTCCTGGATAGAAGCTGAAAGCAGCCGCGTCACCGAGCGCCCCGGCCTTACGTCCTTTGTATGTGGCGCCATGCGCTTGTGCCGCATCTTCGATGACACGCAGTCCATGCTTCTTGCCGATGGCGACGATCGGGTCCATATCGGCCGGTTGACCGTAAAGATGAACCGCGATGATCGCCTTCGTGCGCTCGGTAATCGCGGCTTCGATCTTCGCAGGATCGATGTTGTACGTCTCGATCAACGGCTCTACCGGGACCGGCGTCGCACCACAATAGGTAACAGCCAGCCATGTCGCGATAAACGTGTTGGACGGCACGATGACCTCGTCGCCCGGGCCGATATCGTATGCGCGCAGAATCAGATGAAGCGCATCCAGGCCATTGCTGACCCCAACGCTCCCCGACGTCCCGCAATAGCTCGCGAATTCCGACTCGAACGCAGCCACTTCCTGACCGTGAATGAACCAGCCGCTGTGCAACACTCGGTCGAAGGCTTGCTTCAGTTCGCTTTCGAGGGCGAGGTTGATTCCTTTGATATCGAGAAATTGAATCATGCTTACAAGTCCCATTCGTAAAAGTCGTGAACCATTCCGCGACCGCCGAAGCCTTCCTTCTGTTTGATCAAACCTTCATTCAGAAACTGGCCTTGCTGTTCGGTGGAGATGCCGAAACTCAGATACTGCTTTTCGGAGAAAGTGTTTTCGATCAGATTGACCAGCAAGAAATCGAGCGCGCCCAAGGCCCGGCCTTCGTCCGAGGCCGCCATGTACTGGGTATGCACCCCGGGGCCAAGATCGAATACCAGCGATGCGGCGAGCAGTCTGTCTTCCAGGAGAACGCCGAAAAGCCGGATGTTCTCCGGAAATCTCGATTTGAGCAGTCGGAGTTCCGCAACGGAATGCACCGGCGAGCTACCGAATCGGGCCAGGACGGAGGCCAGCAACGCGTGGAAGCCCTCCGTATCGTCGATCTCTTCGAAACGCGCACCGGCCTTCGGGGCCTTACGCGCCGTATTCTTCCGGGAATCGCTGAACTTGGGGCGAGTTGCCAGTTCAATCACCGACGACAGATCCCGTCGGTAGAGCCGTGCGCTCATTCGAAACAGCGCGTAGAGATCCTCGTCGGCGGGATACGTGTGAAACACGCGCGGCACCGGCTTATAGACGACCTTTTGGAAGCCCGCCGCCTTGAAGTGCTCGGCGAGCGTGTCGAACATGCTTAACACCGTCGTCGCATGCACGTCTTTTCCGTAGATCAGCCCGCCGTATGTCAGACCACCGTGGCTCACTACGCTGTCGCCATGCGCGCTGCACGGGAACACCGCGACCACCTTGCCATTCTCCTGAAACAGGAGCGAGCAGTCCGTAAAACGGTCTGCGTGATAATCCATGTAATCGCGCAGATGGAGAAAGGTGCCGTTCTTCGAATTGCGCACGACACCGTCCCAGGCATCTTTCAGCTCAGGGCCGTAACGCGTTACCGAGCCCACGGTCATGCGAGCACAACCTGGTTGCCGACAGCCGCGCCGAAGCCGTTAAGCCCCATCTTGTTGCCGTTGTAGATCATGAGCGTCTGACCGGCGTCGCTGATCAGCGTCGGGTAGCACAGCGTCTCGGAATCCCAACCCGATTCGGACGGCGCAATGCCAAGGCTCGAGTCGTCGCGCTCCCACTTGATCCCGTCGTTCGAACGGAAAAAGCTCGGCGTGTATTCGCCCGAAATAGTGCCCTTGGTCGCATACATCACGTAGGACCCATCGGCGACCTTGTAGACCTTCGGACGGCCGATCCGGTATTCCGGCGAAACGGCTTCCACGCACGTCACGGCCGAACGCGGGATATTGAGAAGATCCTTCGTCTCGGTGTAGCAGATGTGATACTGCGGGTATGGGACGCCGTTGATCATCTCCCAACCGTCGCCGCGCGCGAACCAGATGCGCCAGACACCATTTTCGTAACGCGCGGTATGAATTGCGCCGATCGTGCTCTGGAAACGGTCCCGCTCAAGGATCGGCGATTCGCTCAGGCGACGGAATGTCTCGCCGCCATCCTCCGACAACGCCACACCGGAGAACGCAAGAAACTTTGCTTTCCTGACGAGTTGAAAACCGACGTAAAACAAATAGACGCCGGACGGCGTTTTCACGACATCGCCCATGATGACGCCGTTGTCGTCGAAGCATCCGTCGCGGCCGATGTCGAGCACCGGCGTCTTCGAGACGCCAAGAATTCGCGACGGATCGCCTGAAGCAATGTCCACGTAACCAATGCGACTCACGCCTTCTGCGTCGCGAAATCCGGCGAACACGCGAATCGTTTCATCATTGAGACGGAACGGTTGCGGCGTTAGCGCCGAGTTACAAAACCATTGCTGGTTCGTGTATTTGGCGGCGTCGAACACCAGCCCCAGTTTGTTCCACATGACGTCCCCTCAGATCCCGGCTTCGAAGCTCGATTTACCCGGGACGGCCCGGGCCGGGCTGCCGGCGTAAATACGTTCGGCTTCCGTGTCCTTTGCGATATGACTGCCGGCCGCAATCAAGCAATTCTCGGCAATGCGAACGTTGTCGTTGAGCGTCGCATTGACGCCGATGAAGGTACCGGAACCGATATCGCAATAGCCGGAAATCACCGCATGCGAAGTGACGAAACAATTGTCATTAATCACGCTGCGGTGACCGACGTGATTGCCACTCCAGAGAATGCAGTTATTGCCAATGGTCACGAACGGCTGGATCGTGTTCATTTCGAAAATGAACGAATTCTCGCCGATGGTGGCATTTCGCCAGACGAACGCACGGCTGCTGACGTAAGTCGCGAACGAGTAGCCCTTCGCTTTCAGATCCTGATAGAAACGGGTACGCGTGCGGTTCATGTCGGATGCCGGAATGCCCGTGAAGGCGAGATATTCGCCAGCCGGGAAACGAGCCTCGACCTCCTCATAAGGGACGACCGGCAGATCGTATAGCGTCGGCTCCTTGATGTATTCCTTGTTCACGCAGAAGGCGACGACTTCGTAATCACTGTCGTACGTGAAGTATTCGTATGCAATCTGAGCAAATTCGCCTGCGCCGACGATGAAAACTTTCTTAGCTGTCATGCGATTCTCCCTTTGCGATTTCCAGGAACTCCTTGTAGTCGCGAATGTAGTCGGACTCGTCGTAATGTGCGTTGGCCAGCACCATCAACACGCAATCCGGCGAAAAGTCATACATTTCGCGCCACATCATGGATTCGATCAGCAGGCCCTGCGCCGGGTTGTCCAGAAACAACTCCACACGCTCACTGCCATCGTCCAAGAGAAAGCGGCATTGCCCACGCACGGCAATCACCATCTGTCGGAGATTGCGGTGGGCATGCATGCCGCGCTTGATTCCTTCCTTCGTGCCGAAGAGGTAATAAACGCGTTTGATTTCGAAAGGCACGTTGCGCTGGTCTTCCAGCGCGATCAGCGCGCCACGATCATCGCCGTGCTTTTGCAATTGAACCAGCTCGATTTCCATCTCCAGCTCCCTTCGCGAATCGCTTTTTCAAAAGTGTCGCCGGTGCCGACGCTGTCGGTATCCGGGTGCCCCAGCGCCGTCAGGCAGGGCGCGTTTCCAGAAAATCGACGTACCAATCCATCGCTTCTTTCAGGCCTTCGCCAATACGATGTGTCGGCTGGTAACCCAGCAACCGCCGCGCTTTGTCTATGTCGGCGAGCGAATGACGCACGTCGCCCGCGCGGAAATCCCGGTAGACGGGCTGCGCGTTATTCAGGTGCGGATACTTCGCGGCGAGGTTTTCGCGCAGATGATGGTAGAGCTCGTTCAGCGTCGTACGATCGCCGACGGCGACGTTGTAGACCTGATTGATGGCCTCATCGTTCGTGACGGTGCCGGCAAGCAGATTGGCCTGAACGGCGTTGTCGACATAGCAGAAATCCCGGCTCGTTTCGCCGTCGCCGTTAATGAATACGGCTTCGTTACGGGCAAGTGAGGCGATCCACTTGGGAATGACCGCTGCGTAGGCGCCGTCCGGATCCTGACGGCGTCCGAAGATATTGAAATAACGCAGGCCGATTGTCTTGAGCCCGTAGGTACGGGCGAATACATCGGCGTACAGCTCATTGACCAGTTTGGTCACGGCGTAGGGCGAGAGCGGCTTTCCGGTCTTATCTTCCACCTTCGGCAGCCCCGGATGGTCGCCATAGGTCGAACTGCTCGCCGCGTAGACGAAGCGACTCACCTTGGCGTCGCGCGCCGCCACGAGCATGTTCAGAAAACCGTCGATATTGTTCTGATTCGTATTGATCGGGTCGGCAATGCTGCGCGGCACCGACCCCAGCGCGGCCTGATGCAGCACGATGTCCACGCCGTCGCATACCTTTTGGCACGTCTCGAGGTCGCGAATATCACCCTGCACGAAGCGAAAGTTCGACCATTGTCCGGCGGAAACCTGACGCTGCACCTCGTCGAGATTCCGTTGATGCCCGCCGCTGAAGTTGTCGAGACCGACCACACGCTGATTCAGCGTGAGCAGCGCCTGAAGCAGATTGCTGCCTACAAAACCCGCGACACCGGTGACGAGCCAGGTTTGCGGGGTGGTACTGAGGTGCAATTTAAGATTGTCGAAAGCTGTCATTCTTACAGTCTCAGATCGGATTGGTTCGCCGTGAGCACGTATTTCAGGTCGTAGAGCACGCTGGTGGTCTTACCGAAAGTACGAATGGCGTCTGGCCCCATCGCCTTGAACTGCTCGTGCGCCACCGCGAGAATGATCGCGTCGTAGCTTCCCGGAACCGGCGACTCGACCGGCGTGATGCCGTACTCGTGATGGGCCTCTTCGGCGCTCACCCATGGGTCGTAGACATCGACCTCACAGTTGTAATCCTTGAGCTCTGCCACGATGTCCACAACGCGCGTATTGCGCAGATCGGGACAGTTCTCCTTGAACGTCAGCCCCATGACGAGCACCTTCGCGCCTTCCACATGGATGCGCTTCTTGGTCATCGCCTTGACGAGCTGCGCCACGACATACATACCCATGCTGTCGTTCAGGCGCCGGCCGGCCAGAATGATTTCGGGGTTGTAGCCGATAGCCTGTGCTTTGTGCGTGAGGTAATAGGGATCCACACCGATACAGTGACCACCGACCAGACCCGGACGGAACGGGAGGAAATTCCACTTGCTTCCCGCCGCCTTCAGGACGGCTTCCGTATCGATTCCCATCTTGTTAAAGATGAGCGCCAGTTCGTTGATCAACGCAATGTTCAGATCGCGCTGCGTGTTCTCGATGACCTTGGCAGCTTCTGCGACCTTGATGCTTTCTGCCTTATGGGTGCCCACGGTCACGATCTCGTTGTAGAGATCGTCGACAAGCGTTGCAATCTCAGGCGTCGAACCGGACGTGACCTTCTTGATCGTGGTGACCCGATGTTCCTTATCGCCGGGGTTGATGCGCTCAGGGCTGTAACCACAAAAGAAGTCGACATTGAACTTCAGACCGGAATATTTTTCCAGCACGGGCACGCAATCTTCCTCGGTGCAGCCGGGATATACCGTCGATTCATAAATGACGATATCGCCCTTTTTGAGCACTTTCCCAACCGTTTCGCTGGCTTTGATGAGCGGCGTCAGATCGGGCCGCTTGAAGTCGTCGATGGGCGTGGGCACCGTCACAATGTAGCAATTGCATTCACGAAGATCGTTCACGTCCGTGGTGAACGAGAGATGCTTTGCCTCAGCAAGCTCTTCTGCGGTCGTCTCCAATGTGGAATCGTTGCCGCCCTTCAATTCCCCGATGCGACGCTGATTAATGTCGAAACCGGTCACAGAGCGTGTGCGGCCGAACTCTACAGCCAGCGGCAACCCCACATAACCCAGCCCCACAATTGCAAGTCTCACACCCGCTAGATTCATAAATCGCTCCACGACCCCGGATACCAAAATCCGAGAGGTTACCAATTTCAGCTTTATCCACCTGCATCGGGTGAACGCAAAATGGATGCAGATGCTACCAGATCAGAGATCGACTTTACGATCGTCTTACGACTGCCATTACGGCATGTATTTCTTATGCAGCATGCATTTAGCTATGTTGCGTCGGAATTTCGTCGCCGACTTCGCACTCTCTTTTAAGTGCTTCTATTTCTTCTTTTAGTGCTTCGTACTCGTCCATCTTGCGCTTGAGAAAGCGACTGGTGAGCGCGGCGCGCTCAGCGACGCCGCTTGGCGTCAATACATAGACGTAACCGAACTTGTTCTTTGAGTGAGCGAAGTTTTGCATCTTCACCCATCCCTTGAGCATGAGCGCCTTGAGGCAGTAATTGAGGCCGCCGACGCTCACGCCCAACTTCTCCGCCAACTCACGTTGCGTCAGATCCGGATTTTCCTGAAGAATGCGCATCACTCGGAAGTACGTATCTTCCTGCACTTTTGCTTGACGGCTCGTCATGGGGTGGCGGTCCCTCTGGATTGACTGATTCGACGCGGGAATTCACGTCGGCGGATCGATACAGCACACCCCGGTGAGCGCCGCGCCATGGCAGCCGCCCAACGTTTCGGCGGGTTTTGTCAAAACTTGAACAATTCTACCTGCCGTGCAATACCAAGGACAAGCGCGTGACAAGATATTTTACAAATCCCCGTCTCCCGCATGACGGCTGGGGCAGCGGGAGACGATCCCACGACGTCAAGGCGCGCTTGTGACATCCGGGGACAACAGAATTGACGATGAGACGAATCGCTGCGGAATGGAAACGGCCGAACCCGATAGCCAGCGCGAACAGCAACGCAGGGGAGCGGGAAAGCCGGATGAGGCAGAGGAGGGGGCGCTGTGCGTAAGACGCGGCGCGCCGTGAAGCGATGTGGTGGAGCGGAGGAGGATCGAACTCCCGACCTTCGCATTGCGAACGCGACGCTCTCCCAGCTGAGCTACCGCCCCACACGAAGCTTTGATTATATCGATTTTTCCGAGCGCGGCGAGCCGCCGACAAAATTGCTCGGGAATACCGTCATGCCGGGCCGCCCACATTCGGCCGTCGGCCCCGCGGGCTCAGATCGTACCCAGATTCCCCTTCATGCCCTTGATGGCCGGGACCTTCGGCGCTTTCGCCACGATGGTCTTCTGGGCCTTGAGGTAACGCGCGACGACGTCCCACACCGGCTCTCCCTGCGCGCCTTCGGCCACCGGCGCCCAGCCGGCCACCTTGTACGTCTTGCCCGCCTCGATGACCTTGCCGTTCAGACGCATCTCCGTAATCCGCTGCCCCATCGGCGCCATCGGATCGATGACGTAATCCATTCCCCCCACGCGCACCATGTCGCCGCCCTGCTGGTAATACGGGTCCGGGTTGAACAGGTTGTCCGCCACGTCTTCGAGCACCGTCTTGATGGTCTCGCCGGTCATGGGCGTGAGCGTCGTGTACGGATAGGTGATCGCCGTCTGATCGAGCAACTGTTCCATCGTGATCGCCTGCCCGGGCAGCAACGACGTGCCCCAGCGGAAACCCGGCGAGAAACCGATCTCGGCGTCCTTCTCGGCCATCACCGCATCGAGCAGCAACTGGTCGAAGGTGCCGTTGAAATTCCCCCGGCGATACAACACGCCCTCTGTCACCGCCAGCGGCTCGGCCAGCTTCGCGGCGAACGGCGCGCGCACGCGCTCGATCAGCGCCTGCATCTGCGTGTCCGCCGGCAGCAGGTTCGCAAACACCGGCAGCAACTTGTAGCGGAAGTCCACGGGCTTGCCGCCCTTCACGTCGAAGTCCAGCACGGCGAGGAACTTGCCGTTCGAACCGGCATTGGTGACGAGCGTCTTGCCACCGGCATTCTCCACCACCACCGGTCGAGGTACGCCGTCATGGGTGTGGCCACCGAGAATCGCGTCGATGCCGCGCACGCGCGACGCCAGCTTCAGATCGACGTCCATGCCGTTGTGCGAGAGCACGACCACCACCTGCGCGCCCTTGCCCCGAACTTCGTCGACCATCGACTGCAACCGCTCCTCCTGAATACCGAAGGTCCAGTCCGGCACAAAGTAACGCGGGTTCGCGATGGGGGTGTACGGGAACGCCTGCCCGATGATCGCCACCGGCACGCCGTTCATCGTCTTCATGGTGTACGGCGCGAACACCGGATCGCCAAAGTCATTCGTCTGCACGTTCTGCGCAACGAAATCGATCTTGCCCTTGAGCTGCTCCTCGACGACCGACTTCACGCGATCGGCGCCGTAAGTGAACTCCCAGTGCGCCGTCATGACATCCACGCCGAGGGCCAGCGTGGCGTCCACCATGTCTTGCCCCTTCGTCCACATGGCCGTGCCGGACCCCTGCCAGGTGTCGCCACCGTCGAGCAGCAGCGCGCCGGGGCGCGACGCCTTCATCCGCTTGACCAGCGTCGCGAGGTGAGCGAAGCCGCCGACCTTGCCGTACGTGCGCGCGGCGGCAGCGAAATCGAGATAGGTGAAGGCATAGGCGTCGGGCGTGCCGGGACGCAGGCCGTAAGCCTTGAGGAATGCGTCGCCCACCAGGTGAGGCGGCTTGTTGGCCTGCTCGCCGATGCCCAGATTGACGCTCGGCTCACGGAAGTAAATCGGCAGCAACTGCGCATGGCAGTCGGTGAAATGCAGCAGGTGCACGTTACCGAACTTCGGCAGGTCGTAGAACGCAGCCGCCGCTTTCGCCGCCGCCGTCTCGTGATGCGACAGGGCCATCCCGCCAGCGGCCGCCACGGCCAGCACCTGCATGAACTCGCGTCGATTCATTTCGTCTCCATGGCACATGCATGTGCAGTGCGCCGATCTTGTCGTTATCCGTTCGTCTTCCATTGAGCGACGATGGCGTCGCACCCTGCGCATCCGTCTTGCGGCGCCGCACCCATGGCGCAGCCGCTGTCATGCGTCGACGGTTCGCCCGGCCGGCTGGCCCGGACCGACCTGTCTTACTTGCCCGCGTAATCCGCGAGCGCCGCCACGTCCTCGCCGAACATCTCGCCCACTTCCTTGCGCAGCACGCGGCCGTCGCGGCCGATCACGTAAAGCTCCGGCAAGCCACGACGCTTGCCGAGCGCCGCCTGCCACGCGTCCGTCTCCATCCCCGCCGGGAACGTGTACTTGTGGGCCTTGAGGTAGTCGATCGCTTCCTGCTGCTTCTTGTCGATCGAGAGCGTGACGATCTGGATCGGCTTGCCGCGCGTCGCCTCGTAAAGCTTCTGCAGGTGCGGATTCTGCTGCGCGCAGAACGGACACCACGACGCCCAGTACTCCACGATGACCGTGCGATCCCGGAACGCGCTCGCCGGCATCGTCTTGCCATCGAGCAACGTGAGCGACGGCAGCGTCACCGTGTCGCCGACCTCCACCGCATGCGCCGGCGCACTGGCCAGGGCAGCCGCCGCGCCGAGCGTGACGACGAACACCGCCAGCGCACGTGCGATCACGTGACGCATCGAACCGATCAGGGATTTCATGCTGGACTCCGGAAGGCGGTGGCGGCGCGCCCCCATCGCAAGACGGGAGACGCCGCCGCGCACCATGACGACGCGCCTTACTGATTGACCGGCGAGGCCGGATCGAGCAGCAACGCCATGACATCCTTCAACTGCTGTTCCGTCAGGATGCCTGCCGCACCGAAGCGCGGCATGTTCGAACACGCCATGTAGCTGTGCGAGTCGTAGACCTTCGCCCACGTGTACTTGACGACCTCGGGCGAATCGCCGCGCAGCTTGCCGTAGTTATATAGCGACGGGCCGATGTTGCCGAACGAGATTTCGCTCTTCGTCAGTTGATGGCAGGCGTAGCAGTTGCCGCCGTTGACGGTGTCGGCCTTGTCGGTGAACTGCATGCCGCGTCCGTTCTGGGCGACCTTCTCGCCTTCCTTCCAGTCGCCGAGATACTTGCCGTCGGCGGGCGCCTTGACGTTCGCCAACTCGGCCTTTTGCAGACGCTCGGCGATCTTCGCCGGCATCGGCTTCACGGCGTACTGCGTGCACAGCTTCTGCAATTCGCTCTGGTCAATGCGATCGAGCTGGGCGATGCCCGCGCCGCGGAACGAGTCGCGCAATTCCTGCACGACCGCCGCGTCCGTGGTGCCGGTGACGAGCTTCGCGCCCTCACCCTGAGCGAAGGCCATGCCGACGACGAGAGCCCCGGCCGCTGCCAGCGCGACGCCTGTCGCGCGCAATGCGAATGTTTTCATGGGTGTGCCTCGTGATCGGTCAGCGCTTCAGGCCGGGGGCGTCCATCTTGCCGCCGTTGGCCATCACACCGAGGAAGGTAATCAGATCGATCGACGCCTGCGAGCCGTAATTCAGCTCAGGCATGCGCTGCTGACGGAAGCAGTCGTACATGCGCCACTGAATCGTGCGCAGCGCGCCTTGCGAGACACGGTAGCCCGGCCACGTGGCGAACGCCTGACGCGCCGCCGCCGGCTTGGTCAGGTTCGGCAGATCCTGAAGACGAATGCGCTTGTCGTCGGCGCCATGGCACGACGCGCACGAGAAATCGTACGGACCGGCACGGTAATAGAAGATCTTCTGGCCGCGCGCGTAGGCTTCCTTCTCTTCCTTGTGCGACTGCGGCACACGAATCTGCGCGCCGCGCGACTGTCCCGCCACGTAAGCCGTGAGCGCTTCGAGATCGGTCGGGTCCTGACCTTCCTTCGAGAACGGCTGCTTGATGACGTCGGCACGCTTGAAGCCTTGCAGATTCACCATGCATTCGACGATGCGCGACTCGGCGTCGAGCACGCGTTTCGCATCGGGGAAGTAACGCGGCAGTTGCGCGTAGGCGTCTTTCAGCACGCCGGCGCCGAGCCCGAGGTCACACTGGGCGAGCGACACGTTGTTCGGGCCGCGCGGCGTCTTCCAGAGTTCCTCGCCGCGCATCTCGATGAGTTCTGCCGGGTTGCCGTCGGCCAGCATCTCGCGATATTGCGCGATGGCGTCTGCCGTCGAGCTGTCGGCGGCCAACGCAGTGGCTACGGGAACGCTGGCGCCCGCGACGGCGAGCATGCCGCCGAGCACGGTGCGACGCAACCATGCGGCACCGCGAACGGTCGCAGGGGTGGTCGCCTGTGCGCTATGTTGCGCATCTTTCATCTGGCTCTCCTCTTTGTGGGGTAGGTGGGTGCGACACACCCCCGGCATGCCGACTCAGGCGACGGTCGCCTCGTCGGTGCGCGAATCGCCCTTGTTGTCGGTCCACGTGACCGCAACCTTGTCGCCCTTCTTGCCGCCCTTGAACTTGAACGACATGAACGGATCCTTCGACACGGCCGGACCCCATTCGGCGGTGAGCACCGTCTTGCCGTTGCAGGTGACCGTGACCGTCTGGATGAAGTGTGCGGGGACGATGTTACCGGAAGCGTCCTTGCGCTGGCCGGTTTCCATGATGTGACTCATCAGCGCCTTGACCTCGACGACACCGCCGGCCTCGGTTGCGCGAATGCGCATCGGATTACCCATGTTGTGCTCCTCTAGCCTTATACGATGTGTCGCTCAACCGCCGCAGCCGCCCAGCGTGACCTTGATTTCCTTCTCGGCCACGAGGTACTTGTTGTCCGCCTTGACGAGCGCGTAGACCTTCGAGGTCTGCCCCATCTTCACGCGCGTGGTCACCGACGGCTCGGTGCCGTCCGGAATATCGAACGATGCCGCGAGCGTATTCGGATTTTTCTCGATCAGGATCGCGATCGATTGCGTGTTCGGTGCCTTGCTCGTGACCGCCACCGGCACGACCGCGCCGTTCTCGGCGATGTCGGGAGCCGTCAGCACGACCAGGTCGCTGGGGCTCGCGCTCGTGCCGCCGAGCGCCTTGACCGTGTCGGCCACGCTCTTGGTGGCAAACGCCGCCTTGTTCCATTCCACCTGTGCCGCGCGGGCCTCTTCGGGCTTGATCAGCCCGGCGGCCACCGCCAGTCCCATTACCGCGGAAAACCGCAGCATGTCGCGTCGCTGTTGGTTCATCTCTGTGTGTTTCCTTCTCTGAAGGCCGCCGGTGCAACGGTCATGACATCACGACCTGCACCGGCCGCCGTTCGCTCGCCCGGTACTGCGGCGAGCCCCCTGCCCCGGACTTACTTCGCCGGGGCGCCCGCCAGAACCCAATCCACCAGGATCTTGGCGTCGGCATCCGACATGTTCGGGTGCGCCGGCATCGGGATCGGACCCCAGACACCCGAACCGCCACCCTTCACCTTCTTCACCAGCTTGGCCACGGCATCCTTGTCGCCCTTGTACTTGGCGGCGACTTCCTGATACGACGGGCCGACGAGCTTCTTGTCCACGGCGTGGCAACCCATACAGGCGTTGGCACCGGCAAGTTTGGTCGCAGCGGCGACGTCGACGCCGGCGTGAGCCAGCGAGGTGCCGGCCAGCATGGCCGCAGCGATCAGCATCTTCTTCATTCTTGCTCCTTCGGTTTGTGTAGGGGACGGGGTCCTGCGGCGGCACGACACATCGTCGGCGCATCCGTCGGACACCCTGCCCGCTCAATGTGCACCACGAAGAATCCAGTCGACCATCGTACGGACATCGGTTTCTGCGACCTGTGATTGGGGCGGCATCGGCATGCTGCCCCAATTACCGGCACCTCCGGCACGTATCTTCGCCACCAGTATTTCAGTCGCATTCGACTGCCCATGGTACTTGGCGGCGACCTCCGAGAAGGCGGGCCCGATCTTCTTGTCGGTAACGCCGTGACAGGCCAGACAACCGTTCTTATCCGCAAGCGTTGCTGCCGGTGACGTCGCAGCGGCGGTTTGAGCCGGCGCGTCCGGACTCGCCATGCCAAGCGTGGCGAGGGCCGCGGTCTTGCGCACCGTCGCATTTTGCGCGGCGGTGCCCGACAGCGGCGGCAGCTTCGTATCGACACCACGCACCGGGCCGATGACCCGGTTCTGCGCGGCCAGATCTCCATGTGCGTCGCGGGCGTACGCAGGGAGTGCGGACGTCACGATACCAGCCTCAGGGCAATCCTGCATACACGCCTTGTTATGGGTATCCGGTTTGTCGCCCACGCGCCACATGCCGTGCGCACGCGTCATGCCGTTGCGATTGGGCATGAGTTTCTGCACGTCGCCGATGTTCTTGTCGGACAGCACGAAGTCCGCCGGCACGATCTCGCCGAGATTCAGGATGTACGCCGTCACGGCATACACCTCGTCGGGCGTGAGCGAGCGCGGCGCGTTCCACGGCATGGCGCGACGGATGTAGTCCCAGATCGTGGAGATCGTGTCCACCTTCATGAGCGTGGTGCGCACCGGCTGGTTGTTCGCGCGCAGCGACGCCACGTGCCCGGTCTTGATGTCGTCTGCCGTGGTGCCGCCCACCAGGGGATTGAAGACTTCGTTGCTCTCGCCGAAGGTGCCGTGGCACGAGGCGCAGCGCGCATCGAAGAGCTTCTGTCCGTCCGCGACCGAACCCTGCCCTTTCGGCAAGCCTTTGAAATCGGGACGCACGTCGATGTCCCACGCGCCCAGCTCCGCCGGTGTCGCATCGCGGCCGATAGCGGCCATGCCGGTCGGCGCCTTGACGGGAGACGCGGGCGTGGCGGCCATCGGCACTGACCCTGCGGCCCTCGCCGCCGCGGACGGTGCGGCGTGGGCGGGCGATGCGAACCACGCGGCAATCGTCATGCCGGCGAGCGTCAGTGCGCCGGCCCACAGGGCGCCTACGACGAAGGCCTGCACCCGGCGCTGCAACCGCGCGGGCGCCGGCGCCCTGGCGGTCATCGCCATGGCGGCCCGCTGGCGATCAGTCGACGTGGACATTGGTCACCTCCCCGTTCTGCGCCACTTGCCACGTCTGGATCGCATTGTTGTGATAGATCGACTTGGTGCCGCGCACGTCGCGCAGTTGCCGGTAGCGCGGCTGTACGAAGCCGGTCTCGTCGACTGCGCGGCTTTGCAGCAATGCGGGCGAGCCATCCCATTGCCAGTCGAAGTTGAATCGCGTGAGGCACTTGGGCAGCACCGGCGATTCGAGTCTTGCAGCGCGCCACGATTTGCCGCCGTCGGTCGACACGTCCACCCGCTTGATGCGCCCACGCCCGGACCACGCCAGCCCCGTCACGTTGAAATAGCCGCGATCGAGCAACGCCTGTCCGCCCGAGGGCGAGGTGATGACGGATTTGCACTCCTGAATCGACGTGTACTGACGGTGCTGACCGTCCGGCATCAGGTCGACGTAGTGGCTCGTTTCATCCTTGGTATTCCACGGGGCGTCGCCCACCTTGATGCGACGCAGCCACTTCACCCACGACACGCCCTGCACGCCCGGCACGACAAGGCGCAGCGGATAGCCGTTCTCCGGACGCAGCATCTCGCCGTTCATCCCCCACGCGACGAGCACGTCGGAGAGCGCCGCCTCCATGGAGATCGTGCGTGTCATGCCCGAGCCGTCGCCCCCCTCGGCGAGCACGAACTGGCCGCGTTTGGTGTCGGCGCCCACGTCGTCGAGCAATACGGACAGCGGCACGCCGGTGAACTCGCAGCACGACAGCATGCCGTGCGTGTACTGGACGGTCGGCACGGCGGCATTGCCCCACTCCATGCCGGTATTCGCGCCGCACTCGATGAAGTGCATGCGGGAGACGGACGGCAGACGCATGATGTCATCCATCGTGTACACCTTCGCCTCGCGCACGAGGCCGTGCACCATCAAACGGTGTTGCGTCGGATCGATCTCCTGCCAGCCCTGATGATGGCGTTCGAAGTGCAGACCGCTGGGGGTGATGATGCCGAACAGCCCTTGCAGCGGCGTGAAGGCGACGGACGCCTGTGCCGTCTGCGTGAGGCCCGGCGACTGACGCCGTTGCAGGTTCGCTTCGAACTTCGATGGCATGCCGTACGGCCGCGCCGCCACGGGCTGCCCCAGCGACGTCGCCCACGGACGCGGCTCGAGAATCATCGGATCGCCGGCGGCCGACGGGGCGTCGGCGGCGAAAGCGGCGCCCCCCGCGAGGGCGGCCCCGGCGGCGAGAAAACTGCGTTGCAGGAACCCGCGCCGCGCCGGGTTCATCCCGTTGCGGACGATGTCGTCGGCCAGCGGGCCGTCGACGAAATTCTCCGGCGCCCGGCGCAAACGGCCGGCTCGCGATACGCCATCGCTGATCTTGCTCACCCTGTCTCCTCGCGTTTTGTGGCGTGCGCCAGCGTCGCGAGGACACCGGCGGCTACGAACGATTGACGGGCACGCGGGCCTCGTCTGCGTTTTCTTGTCGCGCTTTGTTACGGGTCTTGCTGTGCTGCGATGCTACGGTCCTGCTGTGCGCTATGGCGTGGTTCAGCTCCCGCGCGGCATGAAGCCGTCCACGGCACGCTCCGGCAGCGCCTCCTCCTCGATGCGGCCAGCCACCTGCACGCACACCGCGCGACAGATCTCGACCACCCCGGTATCCGCAATCGTGTAGTACACCTGGTTCCCGTCGCGACGCCGCGAGAGCACGCCCGCCTGATACATCGCCCCCAGGTGCCGCGACACGTTCGTCTGCGACGAACCCACTTCCGTCACCACCTCGTTCACCGAGCGCTCGCCCCCGCACAGCGCGTGCAGAATCCGCAGCCGCGTCGGCTCGGAAAGCAGGCTGAAGTAGTGCGATACCTTTTCGAATACGCGATCGAGTTCTTCCATGACGGTCAGTCTTCAAATTCGTGCGAAGGCACAGAGAGGTTCGTATATGCCTACATACGCATATACGGATAATCAAAATAACGGGCGACGGAAGCAAGCTGCACTGCAACACGTCGGACACCGAGATATCGTCGTCGCCACACGTCATTTCATCGGGAATCAAGGCGTTTCCATGTATACCGCTGGATATAGCGCGCGACGCTGCATAAGACTGCGAGACGCCCGTTTGCACCAGCGCTGAAACGCACATCGGAGGGCATGGCGGCATGGCGCGTTCACGCATCAGGGAAAAACCCGATAAAAAAGATGACGGGAGACGACGCGAGAAAGCCACGGATCGGATGGATGAGGCGGATCAGAAGTGGATGAGAGTCGGGGAATTGGCAAGGCGCGAGCCAGAGATGGCGAGTGCTGTGACCGCTATCCCTGTCTCGCGCTCGCGGATTTACTCGAACTGATACGACCAGTTCGCGTTGAAGCGCAGCGGACGGTTCGGCGAGTTCGTCGGCGCATCGGCCATCGGTTTGGCCACCGACAGGTCGAGCGTGTAGTACTTGCTGTCGGAGATCCGCACGCCCAGCCCCACGGACGCCAACTGGTTGTGGAACAGTTGGCCGTAGTTCAGATAGACGCGCGCGGTGTCGAGCAGCAGATACGGCTGGATCGTCTTCAGATAGCGGAAATCGGTGCGGAACATCCGGTTCAGCTCGATCGACGCGCCCCAGCCCTTGTCCCCGGCAATTTCCCCGGCGGGATAGCCCAGACCGAAGCGCTGCCCGCCGAACGTGGCCTGCTCAGACGTTGGCAGCGTGTTGCCGCTGTACTGCGCCCCGGCGGACACGACGACACCGAACTCCCACGGCAGCACCACGCCCTGCTTGGCGTCGAGGTTGAAGCGCCAGAAGGCGAGATCGTACGGCCCGAGAATCTGCTGAATGCCGGCGGGGTTCGTCGTATACGACTGGCTGGCGCCCATCCCGTTGAAGCCCTTGAACACGCCCAGCGTGGCGCTGCGCGTCTGCTTCTCCGTGACCTCGTTGTATGCCAGTTGCACCTGCGTGGCGCGCACGTTCGTCTGGGAGTTGATGTTGTTCGGCGAATTCGGCACTTCATAGCGATCGCGCGAATTCACGCCGTACATACCGCCGCTGACCGTCAGGCTGCGCTGATTGTTGAGCAGGATCGGGTACGACAGGCTCACCGCCACGCGCTTGGTATCGAGATGGCGCGTGAGCCCGGCGAGCGCCTGGTCGTCCGGCTGTCCACGATAGTGCGAGGCATCGAGGCGCGCCTGAAGCCCGTTCGAGCCCAGCGGCTGCACATACGACGCCGCGTAGAACTCTTCGTCGTTATGGCCCTTCGGTGCGATGGCCGTGAGCTGGATCTGCTCGCCGAGCGGCGTCAGCGCATTGCTGGTTACCGTAAAGACGCCACGAATGCCCGGGTTGTTGTACGTGAGCGATGTACCCAGCGCGACGGGCTGACGCGACACGTCAAGCGAGAGTTCGGTCGCGCCGTCGGTCTGCGTGGGCGGCTGCACGTCGGCCTTGATCTTCATGCCGGGCACGAGCGTGAGCAGGTTCAGGTAACGCTCGAACGTCGCACGCTTGAGCGGACGCTCCGCCTCGATGTGCGCCGCGATGTCGCGCAGACGCTGCTCGGACGGCCCCGGCGTGCCGGTGATCCTGGTGCTGGAGATATACCCTTCGACGACCGTCACGCGAACGAAGCCGTCGTTGAAATCCTGCGCAGGGACGAACGCGAACGACAGCAGATAGCCCGCGTCCTGATACATCTTCGTGACCTGATTGGCCTTCTCGACCAGATCGCCGATAGACACTTCCTTGCCCGCCAACGGCGCAAACAGGCCTGCGACCTGCTCGAAGGGCAGCGACTTCACGCCTTCGATACCGAAGCGCTGCGGCGTAATCTTGCGCGCGAGCAGCGACTTGAGGGCGTCCTCCTGCGTCGGTGGCTGAATGTGAATCGTGGGCGCGGCGGCTTTGGGCGCCTCGATCTTCGGAATGCTTTGCATCGGATCGCCGCGCACCGGGCTGGCATCGGCCCAGGCCTGCTGAGAGGCGAGCAGACTCAGGGAGCCAAGCGAGACGCAAACGGAGACGGCGACACTGCGGATACTGGGAACACTACGAACACTGCGATTGCGAACAGACTTGACCGAGCCCTCACGCGCGACGCGTGACGCAAGACGGGACTCTCCCTGGCGATGCGCCATCCCTATGCCCCCCAACGCTTATTTTTTCGTGGAGCCAGTGTAACCGCGAGGGGTGAGGCCCCGTCAACAAGGGAAACCGGGGGTTTGCAGCGCACGGACAACACGGCGCGCGGACGCTTCGGACAGGGGTAACCGGGGCGTGCCTTTGACGTAGATTTCAGCGCTTAGAGCCAATCCTCCAAACGCGATTGCGCAGCCTTTCCAAACCCTTCAGGAGCACGATCGATGCCGCCGGAATCCGCGTCAGGCCAGCATGTCGGCCCAGATCCCCTGCGCCCATGCGAGTCCCAGCGCGAATTCGTCCCGTGTGGCCCGTGGCGACGCGCCGCCGGTACCCGGCACCGGCATCATGGTGCGCTGCGACACGTCATAGCGATGCACGCTCGCCACGTGCATCGCTTCGGTCGACGAAACGAACGTGTAGCAGGTGTTGCTGTAGAGCGGTTCGGGATTGACCGGCCTGTCGGACAACGTCGCCACGATGGCCGCCGCACAGACCTTGCCGTGCTGGTTGGCCATGTGGCCGGACTTGGGCATTTGCGGCGCGATCTGGATGGCGTCGCCAAGCACATGGATGTCGGGCTGCGCCTTCGACGCGAACGTCAGGAAGTCGACGTCGCACCAACGACCGTTGGCCGTCGCAAGACCGCTGCGCACGGCGATATCGCCCGCGCGCATCGGCGGGATGACGTTCAGCGCGTCGGCGCGCACTTCCTCGCCCAGTTCGAAACGCGCCAGATGTTGCTTGCCGTCTGCCGCGACCTCCGTGCAGTTGAACTGCGGGTGGTACTCGACGATCCCTGCGAACTGCGAGCGCCAGACCTCCTGAAACTGTTCCGCTTCGGCCAGCACCTGATCGTTGGCATCGAAGATGAGCACTTTGGCGCGCGGATTGTGTTGCCTGAGCCACGCGGCGGCCTGACACGCCCGTTCGTAGGGTGCGGGCGGACAACGGAACGGCGCTTCGGGAATCGTGATGGCGAACACGCCGCCCTCGGACATCGCCTTCAGACGCGCGTGCAGCAGCGCACTCTCGCGCGCATCCGTCCAGCCGGCGGGAAGCGCTTCGCGAACCGCCGGATCGTTCAGCCCGGCAATGGCTTCACGCCGAAGCGACACACCGGGGGACACGATCAGCTTGTCGTAGGGCAGTGTTGCGCCATCGGCCAGCCGGACCTGCTTGCGTTCGGCATCGATAGCGTCGGCGCGCGTACGCCGCCATGTCACACCGTGCCGCGCGACGAGCCGGTCGTACGGCACCGTAAGATCGCTCACGCGCAAGTTGCCGCCGACGACGAGGTTCGACAGGGGTGACGAAACGAAGGCTGCGCCCGGTTCGACGAGCGTGACCTCGACGGTGTTGCCGGACAACACGCGCAACGCCTTCGCGGCCGTAGCGCCTCCGAATCCACCGCCGATAACGACGACGCGGGGACGTCCTCCGACCGGCGTGGGCCAGAGGGACACGGGAGCGGCACGCGAGGCGCCCGCCATCCCGGCCAGCACGGCCGTTGAACCCGCAGCGAGAAGCATCCGGCGACGGTCCATGGGAGAGGCGTTATGGAGAGTAAGGGGCGTGAGGGGCGCCAGAAGAGGCTTCAGTCCCGACAGGCCTCGGCGACGATGACGCGGCAGCGGCGGAACCTGTCGCCGACTTCCCCGACGTCCCCACCGTCGATGTCGGTTGTGCAGCGAAATACGCGGCGATGCGTTGCAGCTCGTCGTCGCGATAGCCCTTGAGCAGTTGCGGCATCAGCGTGGCAGGTTGCCGTCCGTCGCGCATCGCCTGGAGCGAGGCCATCATTGCCGTCGCCGAGCGCCCTTCGAGGGCGCGCAACGTCGCTTTGCCTGCATGCACCGGGGCTGCGGCATTGTGGCAACTCATGCAGGCCATGGCCCAATCGCGGGCTTGCCAGTCGGGTTGGGAGGGCGTGGCCGCCGTCGTGCCGGCCATCGCAACGCCCGGCATGACGAGCCAGCCCCCGACGGTTGCCGAAACGAATACCGCCACGAGCCGCTGCGTCACACGAGAGTGACGCAGCAGCGCGTGGCGGTTCGGTGTCGGGCGATGGCCCAGGCGGGTGCGCAAGAGGAGGTGATCCGCAGCGCGGTGAATCAGTTACCCGTCTTGGTCGACGGTCCCGGTTTGACCGGACCTTCGCTGATCGGCGCCGGCGACGACAACGGTCGGGCCGTGACCGTATCGTTGCCGATCGGGGTGGCTGTAACGGTCGCGGCGTTGCTGTCTTCGGCCTGTGCAGGCGCCGGGTTCTTTTCGGCTTCGGTCGACAGACGCTGCGCCTCTTCCGGCTTCACGTACTCATACAGCTTCACGACCTTCTGCACGCCGTCGATACGGCTCGCCACATTGGCGCCGATGGTGCCCTCCTCCGGCGAGACCAGCCCCATCAGATAGACGTCGCCACGCTCGGTCACCACCTTGAAGACGTTGGCCGAGATCTCCTTGGTGTTGATCAGGTTGGCCTTGACCTTGCTGGTGATCCACGCGTCGTTGGAGCGCGAGCCGAACGAGCTTTTCGGTCCGATGGCGAGTTCGTCGACGATACCGCGTACATTGCTGATCTGTTTGACGATGTTGACCGCAGCCTGCTTGGTGGCGTCGTTCGGGACTTCGCCCGTGAGCAGCACGCGGCGGTTGAAGACGGTCACGTTCACGTGAACGGCGTCGTCGGTCAGCGTATTGGCGATGTTGGCTTCGGCCTTGACCTGGATTTCGCGGTCTTCCGTCTGCGCGCCGACCGAACGCCGGTCGGTGGCGACGAGTGCGCCGGTGGCGGCGCCGCCGAGGATGATGGGGGCACAACCCGCGAGGGTCGCTGCAATCAACACTGCCGCTGCAAGCGGCTTAACAACGCCTTGGACGCGTCGGAAACTCATCGGGCTTTCTCCTTATTGGATTGTCGAACGGGACGGCCCCCGCCACGCCGAATCGGCACCGCCCGCCCCCGCGACCCGGTGCCCGTCACATGATCTTGACGCCTTAAGATGACAATAGGTTCACTCGTCGCCCAGCAGCGCCGAGTCGATCAGATCGCACAGACAGTGGATCGTGAGCAGGTGAACTTCCTGAATGCGGGCGGTACGCACGGCCGGCACACAGATGTGGACGTCCAGTTCCCAGAGCGCGTCGTTGACCTTGCCGCCGCCTTTGCCGGTGAGCGCGATCACGTGCATGCCGCGCTCGTGAGCCGCCTCGATGGCCGCGAGCACGTTGCCGGAGTTACCGGAGGTCGTGATGGCCAGCAGCACGTCGCCTTCCTGGCCCAGCGCGCGGACCTGCTTGGAGAAAATGACGTCGAAATTGTAGTCGTTGCCGACGGCCGTCAGGATCGACGAGTCCGTGGTCAGTGCGATGGCCGGCAGTTCCGGGCGCTCGCGCTCGAAACGACCGACGAGTTCCGCCGCGAAGTGCTGGCAGTCGGCGGCCGAGCCGCCGTTGCCGCAAGCGAGGATCTTGTTGCCGTTGGTCAGCGCTTCGACCATGACATCCGCCGCAGCGGCGATGGGGCCTGCGAGCGCATCGCGCGCGGCCAGCTTGGTCTCGACGCTATCCGTGAAGTGTTTCTGAATTCGTTCGATCGACATGGTCGTTTGCCAGGGTGTCGCAAAAGCTGCCTGCCTTGAGCAGCGTCCCCTGGGGCGCATCTGCCGGGCCGGCCTACGAATGCCGTGCATGGTGAACACACGGCAATTTCGCAAGTGTAACAGGGGTGGCGGGCGCGGGTTTCCTCAGAGATCGTCGGCCCGGAAGGCATCCGGCAGCCAGTTCACCACGGGCGGCCGCCCGTCGAAGGTCACGACATCGAAGCGGCAGCGTGCCGCCGGACGCCGCAGCAGATAGTGCCGTGCGGCCAGCATGAGGCGTCGCCGCTTGGCGTGCGTGATGCTCTGCGCGGCACCGCCGAAGTCGCTGCGCGCCCTCGCGCGGACCTCGACGAATACCAGCACGCCGGCCCGATCCCGCATAATGAGGTCGATTTCGCCGCCCCGGCATTGATAATTGCGGGCGACGAGCCGCCAGCCGCGCCGCTCCAGTAGCGTCTGCGCGCGGTTCTCGAACGACACTCCTAGCTGATTCGACATGGTTGTTCCGATGTTTTCCCTGACCGGCCACGCCGGTACTGTGCAAGCTCCGATGAGCGCCGCGCCTCGCGTGCGTGCGCCCCAGAACGCGGGAGTCCGATGCGATGGATGAACGCCTGATGTCGCTGGCCGAGGGCCAGCATTACCCGGCGGGCACGCTCTACGTGGTGGCCACGCCGCTGGGCAATACCGCCGATATCACCGTGCGGGCGCTGCATATTCTTGGCATGGTCGATGCCATCGCCTGTGAAGATACGCGCAACAGCGCGTTGTTGTTGCAGCGTTACGGCATCGATCGGCCGTTGATTGCGGCGCATCAACACAACGAGAACGAAGCGGCGACACGACTGGTGGAGCGCCTGCGCGGCGGCGAGCGTATTGCCTATATTTCCGACGCCGGCACCCCGGGCATCTCGGACCCTGGCGCACGGCTTGTCGACGCGGTCCGCGCTGCGGGCCTCGGCGTGGTGCCTGTGCCGGGGGCGAGTGCGGTGATCACGTTGCTGTCGGCCGCTGGCGCGTGGGTGGAGACGTTCACGTTCGTGGGCTTCCTGCCGTCGAAGGCACAGCAGCGTGCGCAAGCCATCACGGCGCTGTCCGGGTCCACGGCAGCGCAGGTGCTCTACGAGGCGCCTCACCGCATCGTGGAGACGGTTGCCGCACTGGCCGACGGGCTGGGCGGCGAGCGCCGGTTGCTGATTGGACGCGAGCTGACCAAGCGCTTCGAAGACATCCATGAGTGCGCGCTGGGCGAAGGGGTGGCGTGGCTGAAGGCGGACGCCAACCGTCAGCGCGGCGAATTCGTGCTCGCCGTCTCCGGCGCAGCGGCCAGCGCGAGCGACGACGGCGTGGATGCCGAGGCGCAGCGCGTGCTGACGTTACTGGTCGCAGAGCTGCCGACGAAAAGCGCCGCCAAGCTCGCCGCAGCCATCACCGGCGCCCCGAAGAATGCGCTTTACGAGCGCGCATTGGCCCTGAAAAACGGCTAAATGATCAGCGCCGCGAGGCGTGGATCGGCCGACAATCCACGCCGCCGGAAAATCGGAAGTTTCCGGCGTATTTCTCGGTAATTCCCCAAACTTCCGCGCCGATAACCGACTCAAGGAGTGGCGTGCCCTCAACGCCTCCGTTCAACGACAGTTCAAAGCGAAACTCGCCCAGCGGCTACGGCAGCCTCATGTACCGGCGAGTCGCCTGAGAGCGATAACAGGTAACGCCTTGTCAGGACGCAGAAACGACGATGCCCCCGGAAGGCCGGGGGCATCGTGTGTGGCATCTCTCAAGCGGCGGCGGCAGACGCGAACGTCTCACCACCGCGCATGACCCTCAACTCAACAGCAACGCATCGTCGTCGAGTTGTTCGCCGCGCGTGCGCTCGAACATTTGCAGCAGGTCCGGCACGTCGAGGCCCTTGCGCTCCTCGCCGGCAACGTCGAGCACCACCTTGCCCTGATGCAGCATGACGGTACGCGTGCCGTAGTCGAGCGCCTGGCGCATGCTGTGCGTGACCATCATCGCCGTGAGCTTGCTCTCCTCGACGATGCGCGCCGTCAGTTCCAGCACGAACGCAGCCGTCTTCGGGTCAAGCGCCGCCGTGTGTTCGTCCAGCAGCAGAATGCGCGACGGCTGCAACGACGCCATCAGCAGACTCACCGCCTGACGCTGTCCGCCCGAGAGCAGACCGATGCGATCCGAAAGACGATTCTCCAGCCCGAGATTGAGCAGACTCAGCTTTTCGCGGAAACGCTCGCGCAGGTCCTTGTTCAGCGCGAAGCGGAAACTGCGACGCTCACCGCGCCTGACCGCCAGCGCCATGTTCTCTTCGATGGTCAACGCTTCACACGTGCCGGCCATCGGGTCCTGAAACACGCGCGCGACCTGATTGGCGCGCTGCCACGCCGTCTTCTTCGTGACGTCGTTGCCGTCGATGGAAATCGTGCCGGAATCCACCGACAGATCGCCGCTGATGGCATTCAGGAACGTGGACTTGCCCGCACCGTTCGAGCCGATCACCGTGACGAACTGGCCCGTCGGGATTTCCAGCGTCATGCCGCGCAGTGCACGGTTTTCGATGGGCGTGCCCGGGTTGAAAGTGATCTTGAGGTCTTTTGCGCTCAACATGATCAGGCACCTCCGTTCTTGCGGGCGAACAGCTTGCGACGCGTTGCCGGCAGCACCAGTGCCACCGCCACGAGCAATGCCGTCACCAAATTGAGGTCCTGCGCCTTCAGACCGATGAAATCGCTGTTCAGAGCGAGCGCGATGAAGAAGCGGTACAGCACCGCACCGATCACCACGGCCAGCGTCGTGAGAATGAGGCGTCGCGCCGGGAGAATCGTCTCGCCGATGATCACCGCCGCCAGACCGATCACGATGGTACCGATCCCCATCGAGATATCCGCGCCGCCCTGCGACTGCGCGAACAATGCGCCCGCAAGCGCGACCAGCGCGTTGGAGAGCGCCATGCCCGCCAGAATCTCGCGGCCAGTGTTCACGCCCTGCGCACGCGCCATCCGCGGATTCGCACCGGTCGAGCGCATCGCGAGACCCTGCTGCGACGAGAAGAAGTAATCGAGACCGAGCTTCACTACCACCACGACCAGCAGCAACATCGCCGGGCGCAACACATAGTCCGGCAACCAGGCCGGTGCGTTCTCCGGCAACAGCATTGTGAAGACCGTAGGCGACGTGATCAACGGCACGTTCGGTGCACCCATCACGCGCAGATTGACCGAGTAGAGCGCGATCATCATCAGGATACTGGCGAGCAGATCCATGATTTTCAGACGCACGTTCAGCCAGCCGGTGATGAAACCCGCTGCCGCGCCAGCCACCATCGCCACGGCAGTCGCCGCAAACGGATTGGCGCCGTTGGCGATCAGGATGGCCGCCGTCGCGCCACCAAGCGCGAAACTGCCGTCAACCGTCAGGTCGGGAAAATTGAGGATGCGGAAGGAAATCAGCACCCCGAGCGCCACGAGGCTGAAGATCAGGCCGATCTCCAGTGCGCCCATGAGAGAAAAGAAGGACATTGTCGTAATTCCACTGCGCAAGACAGCCTGTGCCGGGTCTCGACACTGGCGCCCGCACGGCCGAGTCGGCCAGTTCAGGTCATAGCCGGTCGTTGTGCGACCGCGTTTCGGGGGGAGCCATCTCGCCCATTCGATAGGAAAAGAGCGGCGGGGACAGATCGTGTCCGGGCGCCGCCCTGTCGCTTGCCGGTGTCGCAAACGGTCGCTCGCGACATCGGCACCCCGCGCGTGACTCGCGCGCGGGTTTCCTGCTTCGTTCTATTTACTCTTTGATGACCGTCTTGGCTTCCTTCACCAGATCGTCCGACAGCTTCACGCCTTGCTTCGCGGCGGCGGCCGTGTTGACGAACAGTTCCAGATTCGAGCTGGTCTGCGAGGCGATCGAGCCCGGCTTCTCACCCTTCAGGATGCGGCCCACCACCTTGCCCGTCTGACGGCCGAGGTCGTAGTAGTTGATGCCCAGTGCCGCGATGGCGCCGCGCTTCACGCTGTCCGTGTCCGAAGCGACGAGCGGGATCTTGCGGTCGTTGGCGACCTTCACGAGCGACTCGTATGCCGACACGACGTTGTTGTCCGTGTTGGTATAGATCACGTCGACCTTGCCGACCAGACTGTTGGCGGCCGAGCTGATGTCCACGGTACGCGGCGCGGCGGCGGTCTTGAGCGTGAGGCCGGCGGCCGGCAGCAGCTTCTCGAGCTCCTTCACGACCACGACCGAGTTCGCTTCACCCGGGTTGTACACCATGCCCACGGTCTTCGCGTTCGGCACGACACGCTTGATGAGTGCCACCTGCTTGTCGAGCGGGAGCTTGTCCGACACGCCGGTCACGTTGGTGCCCGAGGCGTCCCAGCTCTTGACCAGTTGTGCGGCGACCGGATCGGTCACGCCCGAATACACGAGCGGCACCGACTTGGTCGCAGCAGCCACGGCCTGCGCCGTAGGCGTGGCGATACCGATGATGGCGTCCGGCTTGTCACCCACGAACTTGCGCGCGATCTGCGCGGCGGTACCGGTGTTGCCCTGTGCGCTCTGGTATTCCCACTTGAGGTTCTTGCCGACCTCGTAACCTTCCGCCTTGAGTTCGTCCTTCGCGCCGTCGCGAATGGCGTCGAGTGCCGGGTGCTCCACGATCGCCACGACGGCCACCGACTTCGTCTCCGCCGCGAATGCCGCGCCGGTCGTCCCCAACAACGTTGCGGCCACTGCGCACAGCACGGTGCGCGTGGCGAATTTACCCATCGTCGACATCAAAACTCCTCCAGGAATGCTCTTGATAGTAGATATCGGTGCGCCGGGCCCGGGTCTCCGCGAGCCTCTTTCGGATGCACACAAAGCGTGCACCTGCGCGTGGGGCACAGTCTACCCACATCCCCGGCAGCGAACAACGGTTGCCAACGCAACTTCCCGGGAAGCCCGTGGAACATCGGATTGCGCCCAAACGCTGGCAGATTGATGCGGCAATCGGAAAAAAAATAGTCGATTCGGTCGCAAGCGTTCCAATATGCGCACGTTCATGCGACGCGTTCAGCCAATGAGATCCACTGAAAAACGAAACAATGCGCAGTAATTCACCACGGATAGTCGCTTTTTCACAATAAAAAGGCGACCGACGTCCCACTTTTTGAGAGGGATCGGCACCTATTCAGAATGATGTTCGGAATTAACGCTATGGAAGTTGCACCAGATTGCGCGGCGAATGCGCGCGTGCGGACTTCAGGGTGCGTTGTTGCTCTCGTCAAGGCCGAGGGCAGCGACTTCACTGCGCGACAGGCGGCGGATTTCGACCTTGGCGTGTCCGGCTCGAATGAAGTCGAGCTGTTTGGCCGCGCTGTAAGAGAGATCGATGATGCGATTGCGGGAGTAGGGGCCACGGTCGTTGATCTTCACGACGACCGTCTTGTTATTGGCGACGTTGCGCACCAGTGCGAAGCTGCCCAGCGGCAACGTCGGATGGGCGGCCGTCGCCTCGTTCATGTCGAACGCTTCACCGGTGGCAGTGCGTCGGCCGTGGAAGTTCTTGCCGTACCAGGATGCCGTGCCCGTCTGGAAGAAAGTCCCCGCATCGGCACGCAGACGCGCTTCGCCGTCGCGATCCGGGGCATCGGGGTCACCGGGATTGAGGCCTTCGTTGCGATACGTGCGGCCCGGCCAATGCAGATCGAAGCTGGAGCCGACCGGCGCATTGGCTTCGCGCGCACGGGCGCGCGCGCCTGTCGCCGAAGTGGCGGCAGCCGTCTGGCTGGGGGGTTCGAGCGGCGTTGTGCAGGCTGTCAACGTCAGGGCGAGGGCGCAGCAGACCGCGAACCGTGTGAGCATGTCGCGTGTTCGCATAGCCCGCAAGTCTAACACGACGTAAAAATCAACCCATCAGCGAGCGTTCACTTACTCGCTAAGACTTGATTACAAAGCGTTACCTCAAAATGGGCATCCTCCACCGATAAGCGCGTTGCGAAAGACCGCACATCGGCACCGGGCAAGGCTGGGGGGTGGCACGCGGGGTACCGCGACGCGCGACGGGTCGCCGGGCCGAATACAATAGACAAAAATCGCGTCCCCGATCACTCATGAACGTCACCCTGATTCCCGTTACGCCTTTCCAGCAAAACTGCACCCTGCTCGTCTGCGACGCCACGAAGCGCGCTGCCGTGGTCGACCCCGGCGGCGACATCGACCGCATCGTGGGCGAGATCGAACGCCAGGGCGTGACGCTGGAGAAGATCTTCCTCACGCACGGCCACCTCGACCACTGCGGTGGCTCCGGCGCCCTGGCGGCCAAGTACGATGTCCCCATCGAAGGCCCGCACCCGGACGACGCCTTCTGGATCGACCAGCTTCAGGCGCAAAGCGCGCGCTTCGGTTTTCCCGAGCCCGAACCGTTCACCCCCGATCGCTGGCTGGGCGACGGCGACACCGTGACCTTCGGCGACGTAACGCTCGACGTCTTCCACTGCCCGGGCCACACGCCGGGTCACGTGGTGTTCTTCTCGAAGGACGAACGTCTGGCAAGCGTGGGCGACGTGCTCTTCGCCGGCTCCATCGGCCGCACCGACTTTCCGCGCGGCAATCACGCCGATCTGATCGCGTCGATTCGCGACAAGCTCTGGCCGCTGGGCAACGACGTGACGTTCATCCCGGGTCACGGCCCGGTGTCCACGTTCGGGCAGGAACGTCAGACGAACCCGTATGTGGCCGATGCGGTGCTCGCCCGGAGCGCCTCATGAGCGAGGCGATGTCCCGGACCCCGTCGCGCATCATTCCTGTCGACGAGGAAATCTTCGTCAGTACCGACGTCGAAGCCGACGGCCCGATTCCCGGTCCGCACTCGATGCTCAGTTTCGCCTCGGCGGCCTACACCGCCGACAAGGAACTGATCGGCACCTTCAGCGCCAACCTCGAATGCCTGCCGGACGCGAAGGGCCATCCGCTCACGATGAAATGGTGGAAGACCGAACCCGAGGCGTGGGCGGCGTGCCGCGTTGACCCGGAGGATCCGGCCAAGGCGCTCAAGGCGTATGTGAAGTGGGTCGAGAAGCTGCCCGGCAAGCCGGTGTTCGTCGCCTACCCGGCGGGCTTCGATTTCACCTTCATGTTCTGGTACATGATGCGTTTCGTCGGTCGTTGCCCGTTCTCGTGGTCCGCGCTCGACATCAAGACGCTTGCCTTCGCGATGACCGGCATGCCGTATCGCAAGTGCATCAAACCGCGTCTGCCGCAGGTCTGGCTCGATCCGCTGCCGCACACCCACGTCGCGCTCGACGACGCCCTCGAACAAGGCGCCCTCTTCTGCAACATGCTCGCCGAGCTGCGTGAACAGCAAAAGACGCTGTCCGAGTTGCCCGGCTGGCGCGGCGCAGGCCTGAGCGTCAGCGCCGATACGCCGGTGTTCGGCTCGGCCGCCGCGAAAGTGGCAGGGGAATCGACTGAAGCCGCGCAGGAGACCGACGTCGCCAACGACGCCGAATCGCCCGTCACGGTCCCGGCACAGATCAAGAGCGGCGCCATCAGCACCGATCTGAAGTTGCGCTTCACGCGTGACAAGGACGGCAATCACGTACTGCTCACCGGCACGGCCGGATTAGCCGACGC
>NZ_PTPY01000028.1:0-258078 GCF_022696215.1 Pandoraea sp. LA3
TGAACCCGTGCTTCCTGCACAGTTCCTTGACCGGCATCCCGGCTTCAGCTTCCTTCAGAAACCCGATGATTTGCTGTTCCGTAAATCGCTTCTTCATGTTCGTCTTCTTCTCCGAAAACGAACTTTACTAGACTCCGGCTGGCCCTGTTTGTAGGGGGCAGGTCAGCCGAATTCGGCCAGACGCCGCCTCCGGGGTAGCCACGGCCACTGATCGCAGTGGTTTGCCTCTGCAAGTGACAAGTCGGCTGTCGTGAGCAGCAGCACTTGGTTTGGGGTAGCCTCCACATAAGCGCGCCGCTCGCTAGATATAATACCCGATGAAAATGTACGAATTTCGAATTTTTGGGGTAGTGCATGAGCAACCGAATTGAAAGTGATTACTTCTCGGTTTCTTTTTCTGATTCATACCAAATTGGTATTTTCGAGCTGGAAGACGTTTTTTGGCTTTTCAGAGAAGGCCGAGCGTTCACTCGCGCGGCCCCAATCTCGAAATCAGGTGAGCAGGCCGTATTTAAGATTGTAAAAAATTGCGAAGGTTATGACTATATCCCTTGCAGCTTCGTGCAGCTTTTTTCGACGAGAGTTTCTGATTTTCTACGAAGGGAAGCAAATTGTGAATTCGTGGACTTCATAGCGCTCAACGGGACCGTGCTAGTGAAAGATCCTGGCTATTCGCTATTTCACGCGATGGACGTATTTGAGGCCGTTGATCACGAGAAGAGTGAATTGCTAATGTGGAATGAAGAAGCGGGCGGGGGCATTAGGAAGATCAGAACGCTGTTCCTGAAGTGGGACATCATAGGCAGCAGCGAAGTTTTCGTTCTGAATGACGCGCAGATACTCTGTGTGTCAAGACGAATACGGGATCGTCTTTTGGAAATCGGGGTGAAAGGTTTCCGGTTTTGCTGTCTGGATGACATCGCAGCGGAGTACCTCTGAGATACACCGCAAGTCCTTGTGATGCATGGCTCTTCCGGGTCGGAATCGGCCATCCGAGACGACCAATTTCCCTCGGTGAAAACTCTCGGATCTGTGCACCAAACGTGCACCGATTAACGATATCTTATTGATCTAATTGGTTATAGGATTCTGGTCCCCGGTACCACTTAGGCTTCGAGCCACATCAAGCCAGACGTAGTAATCCCTATTGTTTCAGTGGGTTGTGTCAGATTCTCCGTTCCAGGAGCCGTGCGATAACGTAGCCAAAAGTAGCCCAGGAAAGCTATTTTGGCTTCTCAGTGCACCAGATTTGCACCGAAATTTGCACCGGCACCGAGTGGAAGGACGACGCTGCGCAAGCGTAGCCGCTGAAGAAAATTGCGGGAGATATTCGCAACCACCTCAGACTCCGATGAGGTCGAATATTGCGACGCCACTCTTAACCTGATTGGCACGCAGAAGGCACTGCCCGCGATAACGCAAAACCGAAAGTCTCGAAAGCGCAATGTGAAGATTTCGGATCAAGAGGCAATAGAGGCGCGCGACGGCTGGCTAGTCAATGAATCCGATGGTCAATCAGCGCTAGTGCGTTGCATTCATCGGGTCAATCCACAGCCATGAACCGTCATTCAGCCTCTTTGGTTTGATCGCTAACAATTTCCTCAATCAGGGGGCGCTTATGGACCTCAATCGGATCCATTCCCGCTCGCCCAACTTCGCCGGCATCGAAGGAGATTACGTCGCCACTGCCCGCCCAATTGAAAGAATTGGCCCGGTTGGCCGTCCGATCGGGGAGCCTTGGGGGGGCTCAAGGGTAATTTCAAACAACTGATTGGGCAGAAGTGGCGGGAGCTTCTCGATCGATACCTCGACCGGTACGCCAGCCCTTAACAGTCCCAACGAAACCGGAGCGGACCAGCCATCGGCCTTCGTCCATAGTTGCAGTGTCTTGTCCGTCTGTATTGGCTCTTGTTTCAATGGGATCAATCGCAACTTTCGGTCAGCGCCTACCTGCAACAACCAGCCCGGACTTTTGTCCTGAGGAGAGGCCAGTACGACGACGAAGCGTGGTGGCGGAGGCGATGTTCCCAGCTTCACCGCTAGCACAATCGATAGAGACAGTGCGGCGCAGGTAACGGCACCGGACGTGAATCGCCAAAAGCGGATGTCGTCCCATAAGCGACGCAATACTGAACGCTGTGTGACAGAAAGCGTCCGGCTCAGGCGCTGCCAGAGTTGTACCGAAGGCTCAAGCGGCGCCACGCTTTCGGCCAACGGGTGCAAACGGGACTCCCACTCGGCGACCTTCGCGGCCAGGATTGGCTCGTGCCGCAGCCTGGATGCCACGGCCTGTCGTTGCTCCCAAGACAGGGTGCCGATGACGTACTCACCAGCGAGATCGTCAAGCGCAGTGAGTTCCTCTGGGGGCATTCCATGCACTCACGAAGGGATTGGAGGCCGCGACGTACCCACGCTTTCACCGTCCCCAGCGGTGACCGGAGACGCTCTGCTATCTCGCTATGTGAGCAGCCGTCAAGATACGCGTAGAGGATGCTGGCGCGCCGGGGACCATCTAACCGATCCAGACACCCGGCCAGACGGCTTCGCATCACCGGGTCAGCGGCCAACGAGAACGACATTGCGCTTGACGTGGTGTCGGCGTTCATATGGGCATCAAGCGTATCGTCATCCGCATTGACTTCCTTGCTTCGACGACGAACGGTATTGAGTGCCTGGTGACGGACAATGCTGAAAATCCACCCGCGCCCGGAACCGCGGGTGGCGTCGAACGTTGCGGATTGCGTCCAGATACTGACGAACGCGTCGTGCAATACATCTTCGGCCAACTGGCGGTCGCGCACGATGCGCTGCGCAACGCCAAGCAGATCGCCGGCGTCGCGCTCATAGAGTTGCCGCAGCGCCTTGGCGTCTTGCCTGCGGCACGCTGCAATCAATGATTCGTAGTCAAACGCATCCGTATTGTCGTGCACAGGCAGCTCTCGGAAGCAATAGGGGGCATGCGCGAGCATGCCCCCGATAATCGACTACGCTTTCCGGAACATGCCTTTCGTATCAGGCCTTGTCAAGACGCCTTCCAGAAAATGTAGTCGGCCTGATACTTGACGGTTTGTTTCGCGCCTTTCGACGCTACGTTGCATGGCGTGGTCGGCGCTGTGCCACCTCGCGTCGCCAGTCGCTGTATGTACGTCACCCCCTGCATGGCACCGGCCCCCGTCGCAGGATTCGCCTTGACTAACTGCAGCGGGATGTTGCCGGCGCCTGCGGGCGACACTGCCACCTGCGTCGCAGTCACCTTGGAGCCGTCCATGGATTCCCACGTTGCGGGCGGGCCATAATACTTCCCGACTGCGCTGCCCGACCGGTCACTCAATGTGGCGTCAGGTCCAACAAAGGTCCATTCGAACTGGCCTGCCACGTCTTTCTTTTCCCGGCACTCATAAAGAATTTCCCCTTTACCGAGCGTCTGCATGACGACCCGATGGCCATCGGGAACCTTCACGGCGTCCGCAACCGGTGCCGAAGAGGCATTCATTTGCGTGCCTCCGGCGCAAGCGCCGAGAACGGCAGGGGCAAATACGCTGACAAGGACGAAGCGCTTCATGGCATGACTCCTGTGGAAGTTTGACGGGCAAGATGTCTCGATTTCGGGAGCATCACCCTCTCTACACACGAGATGCCAATTCGGATGCAGTGAACTGCAAATATTTGATTGGCTGTGAAAGAGGCGGCAAGCGGTGGTCGGACTGCTGCCTCGATATACCGTGTGGACTTAGCCGCAGGCCATGTAAGTCGTTACAACACGCCGCTTAATTATTTCTATGACGAATGTCAGCGGCTGTTGTTAATCGTCGCTCACCTCAGCTTGAAGGTAACGATTGTTGCAATGCGAGCAGGTTCTGAGGCACAACGCGAATAAGCCCACCCCGTGGACTATCGATATCGGCGATGAGGGAAAGCGAAAGCGATAACGTGACGGGTAGCACGAACAACAAAATGCGCCGCCCGGCAGCACCTCGTGCACCATACCCTTGCATGAGATTGCCGAAAAAAGCGATCGCTATCATGAGCGTCCACGCAGAGATCGGCACACGATTGAGCCACGCCGCCTGGGTGTACCCCTG
The DNA here is from genome assembly GCF_022696215.1 of Pandoraea sp. LA3. Taxonomy (NCBI): domain Bacteria; kingdom Pseudomonadati; phylum Pseudomonadota; class Betaproteobacteria; order Burkholderiales; family Burkholderiaceae; genus Pandoraea; species Pandoraea sp. LA3. Next base: position 4,083 of record NZ_PTPY01000028.1, read on the forward strand.
CGTGTTGATGACGTCGTTCGTTCCGGCGACGGCGAGGGCGACGATCGGATTCGATTGTTCGGCTGCGGACTCCCGCACGCCATTCCACAATTGGGTCTGGATATCTGCCGTTTTTGCGTTAATGGTATCGAGTTGATCGGTGTCGCGCGTTCTGTAGAACTCGATACGCAATTTCACATAATCACGCAGCAGCGCTTTTAGCTTCGTGGCCTGACGTTCTCCCAGCAGTTCGGCGCGCAGGTACTGCGTACCGATCGCGTTCGCCTCCTCTTCCTCCAGATTTTTTCGCTGATCGTATCGACTCACGGCCATCGAAAGCGTGAAACCAATGAGCAATGCGAGCAGGGTAAGGGTTGCCCCCTGGACGACGGTGTAGTTATCGCGTGCGTCGTCCGATATGGGCATTACCCGTTGCAGACCCACCGCGCCCATCGCCGCAGCGACCGATAGCAGCACTATCAATGTCAGGAAAAGGTATGCCGGGTGATGCACAAGTTGCGTCATCTCAATCCCCGTAAATCTTCATCCAGTGCAACATTCACGCGAATGGAGAAGTCGCACTGGCGATTTGCTTTGCCCGGTCGGTAGGACATTGCCTCGAAGGGGAGGACGGCTCCCGCGCTAGCGGGTCTTAACGATGTCGTCGGGCTTCCATGTCTGGTCGAAGAACGCTTGCTTCGGAGAATAGAGTCTGAAGATCACGAAGTATCCCTTACCGGGTACTGTACGCAACCAGTTCTTTTCCTTGCCTGCGGGCGCCATTGGCCCGAAGTAAAGATCGACAGAGCCGTCGGCATTCTCTAGAGGCTTATCCATCTGGTTAAGCGATGGGAACGATTGCCCGTTGGCGAGCCCCGAAGCCGTGGTCCCGTCATAGACCGTCGCCGACCAGAAGTTCTTCGCCGGAATATTCGGCGGCAGATGCAAAGTGTAAGCATTTCCCCCGTCGAGGAAATTGCCATCTTTATCGCGGAAAGTCACCGGGTATTTGGCGCCCATCTCAACGAGATTGACAACCATACCTGGACTTGCCGAATAAGCGCTGGTGTAGAAGCCGGTGCGCTGTTCGAGGTTGATGAACATGCCCCCCGCCTGGAAAGCCGTATTTTCACCGGCAAACACGTTGATCCACTGACGGTCGGGATAATACTTGCCTCCCGGCTCGTGCGGCACCATGTCCACCATGACGACCTTGCTCATCTTGAACGCGATTTGAGCTGCCTGATCCAGCAGCGTCCGCCGCTCAGGCGTCGGGTTGAACGGCTTGCCTTTCTCGATGCCGATAGTGTGCAGAAAGCCTCGCATATCCAGATCACTTGGATCAACGTACTCGCTTTCGATCAGGCGCGACAACATACCGAAATACGCACCATCTCTCGGGAAAAGCATATTCGCCGGGGTCTGGTTTGCATCCGGGAATTGCATTGGCTTCGCGCCGCTCTTCTTCCCGAGCGGATAGATGCGCGTCGAGGCGATCTCGGCGTTCGGCTTGGATAGGTCTTTCGGATCGGAGAAGAAGGCCCGCCAGAAAAGGAAAACGTTGTAGGTGCGCGAGCGATAGACAAACGATCCTTTGGGTACATCTTTCGGCTCACCCTTGAAATCGGGAGGAAGGAGCACATAGATGCCCCCTTTCCCTTTATCGGGTCCGGCGAAGCCGACATCCCCCGTCCACGTATGACCGTTGAGCGTCGGGCCGACTAATGGGCGCTGAAAAAAATCGTCGAAAATGCCTTGCACGCCGGCAGGCACCTCAACGACGAGCGGTCCATCTTTATGCAGGTCGAGATACCCCATGGCATACACAACATCGGAATTTGGCGTCGTCACCTGTGTGGTGGCCTTGATGCGCTCCTTCCACACCGGAAGCACGTTGTAGCCCGCCCCAAAAGTCTTCTCAGAGCCTTCCTTCATCGCCCACATATTCACCGCGGGAAGCGCCCAGAGATATGTCTGGGTCGCGCGCTGAAAAATGAGTTCATCCTGAAGCGTGCGCGAAGTACTTGCGGTCGGATAATCCTTTTCGAATGGCAAGTCCGCCAGAGACTGATACCGTGAATTAGACGTTTGCGCATAGCCCACCGTCGCCAGACAGAGCATGAAGGCAGTGGTTGCAATTCGAGTGCGCGTGCTTCTCAGCGGCTTCATGAACGTGGCTCCGAAGTGATAGCGAAAACTTTCCCGTGACGCTGGACGGCCGACGGCCGACCCGATGAGGGAGAGACAGATAACAACGCGGCATATCTGTGGGAAATTTAGCGAGCCGTTGGTGGAAATGAAAGACGCTTGCCCCAGATTGCACCAAAGGGCAGACGCCTTGCCCTAAATCCCTATCGCTAATGGAAAACGCACCAGTGATACTGAAAATTGTCGTGCTTTGGGTTCAACGCGCGCATACCGCGACACGCGGAAATCACTGAGATATTGCGAGGCGATATGGCAGATCGTGAAGACGTTAATCTGACCCGCAGGCTGGTGGCTGTACTGGGTGGCATCGCGCCCGTTGCCTACGCCTCCACCTTTGCGGGTGTGCGCGACGCGAGTGCAGCGCCACAGGCGAAGCGCCTGGAGACTGGCGCAGCTGAGTCGGCAAGGACTGGTCCGTCCGCCGCGACACAAGTTCAGCCGCCGAAAGGCATCGTCATGCATGCGGGGTACGCGCAGGTCGTCGCGAAGTTGGCGTACGTCTGGGGCTGGCCGATGGTCAACATGCTGAACCGCTTCGCACGCATTACCCAGGCCCCGCATCCCGGATTACTCAACGGCGTGCTTCCGGCCGCACCGCGCGGACAGATCGGCATGCTGCACGACTACATCGATCCGGCCGAGACGTTCGTTACTTGTCCCAATCAGGATGTGGTGTACGGCCTGGGATTCTTTTCGCTCGATGAAGAACCCGTGGTGATTCAAGTGCCGGATTTCGGCAATCGCTTCTGGGTCTATGCGCTGTATGACGCCCGTACGAATCAGTTCGGACACGTCGGCAAGCCGTACAAATCGCGCCGTGGTTTCTACTTGTTGGCAGGGCCGAACTGGAAGGGAAAGGCGCCGGCAGGCATCACCGAAGTCGTGCGCTGTCCAACGGCGCTTGCCAACGCGATTCCGCGTGTCTTCATGAACGACACCGAAGAGGACCGCAAGGCGATTCAATCCGTGATCAATCAGGTCGTCGCTTATCCGCTGACGCAATTCGACGGAAAAATGAAAACGATCGTGTGGCGTGACGCCCCCGTCATCACGCCGCCCACTCAGGCAAATACCGAAAAGGCGGAAGCGGGGGAGACGAAATGGGTGATCCCGGAGAAGTTCTTCGATCAGTTCGGTGAGGTACTGAGCACGGTACCCCCTCTACCGGGCGAGGAAGCGATGTATGCTCAGTTCCGGTCATTGATGGAAGTCGCGGGGCGCGATGCTGAAATCAAGAAAACGATCGTGCAGACTGCCATTGATACGGAGCGCGATGCCATCGATCCGTTTTTCCAATGGCGGCATAACGGTGTGCCTGCGGGCAATGGTTGGAATCGCTCAACGAACAACGCGCAGAGCGGGTTTGACTACTTTGACCGCACCGGCACGGCAAAGTCGAACATGTTCGACAATCGCCCCGAGGAAACACAGTATTTTTACACTGACGTTGACGCCTCGGGCGCGCAATTGGTCGGTGGCAGCACCTACGAGATCGTCTTTGCAAAGGGGGAAGAGCCGCCCGTCAATGGCTTCTGGTCACTCACGCTTTACAACGACAAGCACCTGTTCCATCCCAACGATCTGAAGCGTTATTCGCTTGGCACAAAGAACATCACGCTCAAGCGAAATCAGGACGGCTCACTGTCGCTATACGCTGGCACTAAGTCCCCAGGAGTTGATAAAGAGGCGAATTGGCTACCGGCGCCCGCCGGGAAATTCTCTTTGTACATCCGTGCGTACTGGGGCAAGTCGCCGATTCTCGACGGCTCGTGGAAGCCGCCAAGAATCAACAAAGTCGGTTGAGGTATCTGGTTTGCGGTGTTGTCGTCACCCGCACGTTTGCATTGAATGACCGCTTCGGGTCGGAATCGGTCATCCGAGTAGACCAATTTCCCTCGGTGAAAATTCTCGCATCGGTGCACCAAGGGTGCGCCGATTGAAAATATCTTATTGATCTAATTAGTTATAGGATTCTGGTCCCCGCTACCACTGAGGCTTCGAGCCAACTCATGTCTTACAACGCAAACCCTATGATTTCAAGGGTTTGTGCAATGTCTTCCTACCGCAGATCGGTGCGGGAACGCGGCCCGCTCGATAAGGGATGAATACCGAACTGGGCGCATTCAATCGAGATATCCCTTGATACTTAATACATATTGTGGACGACCGCCCTGTTGGGTGCACCACTCCTCGTATTCGACGGGCGTAATCAAAGATTTCGAATGAATAAAATAGACATCTGCCCGCTTGGGGATCTTTGCCAATTTATCGCTGAGATGTATTCCGATGACATGGGGGGTGCCCTTCTTTTCATGAAGAGCGGGATCTATGTACGCGGAAGGCTCTTGCGGAGATACAGTCGTCTTGATGTCGAATAATGCCTCGAAGCCGCTGTACCTGACCACGAAGTCTGGTCTTGACTCCGGGGCAAGCGACACCAAACTCACTGGCTTTACGGACGAATGAAGCGCCAGAACGCGAAGCAATGCCCACTCTCCCAGGGCACCCACTATGTCCTGTTCTATGGGAGTTGAGTCAATCGTAAAAGCGTTGGCCCGAAGCCAGGCAATACGCTCAGCCGCCGCCAGGTCGTTTGGAGAAACCTCAATCGAGGCAATGTAAACGAGGCCATGCGGTGGCTGCGTCATGATTGCCGTTTCGAGGGCTTGTAGAAATGCTTCTCGCTCTGCTGGTTTTCTGAGGTCGCAGATAACACGCCGAATCAGATTTTTTTCGGCGGAACGGGCATCGATAAATTCGGTGTTGACTGGCAAAAAAATTGCTCCGGTGGAATTCTGCTCGCCCCTACGCAGTCATTGTTCGATGACGGCAAGTGGCTCGCCACAGTCTGTCGCGTGAAGCCATTCTGCGACGTTTGTGCAGAAGTGGTCTTCGGCACGAATCGACATGGGAATGGGTATGGTTGCCAATGCTCCACGACGCAATCGGATGTCGCTAGCCATCATTACGCGAAATCGCCAGCGGTTAATCCCCCTCACTGAAGAAATGCCGTAATCGCCGCCATCGTCGCGGCCGGTTGTTCTTCCATCAACCAATGACCGGCGTTCGGAATGACGACGCCTTTCACATTCGTTGCCGCAGCGCTCGCGACGGTTGCCATCATCGTGGCGAATGACTTCTCGCCACCGATGGCCAGTACCGGCATCGGTAGCGGACCCTTCGCGAGAAACGCCTTGTTGTCGATGGCGTCCTGATCGAAGGCATGGAATTGTTCGAAGCCGGAGTGCATCGCGCCGGGCAAAGCGTAAAACCGCGTGTAATGGCGGCGCGACGCTTCGTCGAAATGCTTGGGGTCTGCGGAGAACTCGTTCCAGAAACGGTCGAGGTAAATGCGTTCGCGTCCCTTCACCAGACGCTCCATGTCCGGCCCGCCAAACCGGAAGTGCCAGAGCAACGGGCTCTTCAATATGTCTTCCCAAGGGCCGACGCCGGGAATCGGGGCGTCCATCAGCACCAGTTTCGTGACCCGATCGGGCTGCTCCGCAGCAAATGCATACGCCACCATATTGCCGATGTCGTGCGCCACGACATCCACGCGGCCGATATGGAGCGAGTCCAGCACGCCGGCGATATCTCTGGCTTCGTTCTTCTTGTCGTAGCCACCGGCCGGATGGTCCGAGAGCCCCATGCCGCGAAGATCGGGCACCACCACTGTGTGATTCGTCGCGAGCTTCGCCGCCAGCGGCGCCCACATGTCGCCCGTTTCACCATAACCGTGCAACAGCACGACCGCCGGACCCTGCCCGCCGACGCGCACGTAAATCTTCGCGCCATTGGTCGCAATGGTCTGGTGCCGGAAATCCGAAGGGAAGCTGAATTTGTCCGCGAACGCGGGGAAGGACTGGAACGACACAAGCAACAGCAGGAAAGCAAGCAGTTTTCGCATTTCCGACTCCCGAGGGGTGGCCCAACCGATCTGGCTGAATTGCTCGATTCGCGGATAGTCTCATACTTTCTAGCGGCAATTCATTTCGACGGGATTCCATACCCGTCTTGCATCGTTGCCACGCGTGACGTTGGCGACCACCCGCACCGATACTCCGCTCCGACTTGCGCAACCCCCTTCGCTGAAAAATTTTGAAAAGCGCGGAATAACTCGACACGACGAGTCGTTATGGGAGTGAGAGGTGCTATTGATATCCCTCACATTCCCCCCAACGAATCGGAAATGATCATGTCTCAAACGCTTCTGTCTCGCCGTCGGATGCTCACCAGCGGTTCGCTCGGCGGTGCCGCGCTCGTCATGTCGAACCTGGCCTTTGCGCAGCCGCCGTCGTACCCGCCGAAGAAGTCGGTTAAAAAGCTCGACGAAGCCGCGCTGCTCGCGTATCTCGGTGCGTCGCCGCAATCGCTGCCCAATCTGCCCTACGCGCAGGACGCGCTCGAACCCGTCATTTCCGCTCGCACCATCGGCATTCATTACGGCAAGCATCATCAAGCCTATTTCACGAATCTTCACAAGCTGCTGGCCGATTCGCCGCTCGCCAATGCTACGCTCGAACAACTGATTCTGAAGTCGCATGGCCGCGAGGACATGGAAGACATCTTCAACAATGCCGCACAGGCGTGGAATCACAACTTCTACTGGAAGTCGCTGAGCCCCGTGCAGACGCAGCCCGACGAGCGTCTCGCCAAGGCCATCGTCGCCAAGTTCGGTTCGGTCGAAGCGCTGTCGAAGCAACTGATGTCGGTGTCGGCATCGCAATTCGGTAGCGGCTGGGGATGGCTCGTCGTCGACGACAAGCATGAGCTGGCCGTCGTGAAGACGGGGAATGCAGAGACGCCGTTCACGCGTAGCGGACAACTGCCGTTGCTCACGGTCGATGTGTGGGAGCACGCGTATTACCTCGACTATCAGAATCGTCGCCCGGACTATCTCGCCGAGACGATCGCGAAGAAGTTGAACTGGACGTTTGCCTCGCAGAATTACGCACGCATCTGAGTCCGGCCGAGCACAACAAGTGAGCGAGAAATGCGAATGCCCCGATTCGTCGGGGCATTTCGTCGTCCTGCAACGCTGCGTCGCAACCCCGTGACTGCGACCGAATATGCATATGCGCAATTCAACTAAGCCCATGGCCGATCACGTCGCATAATCGAAGGCTCCTCGCGCCTATCGATCGTCATGCAACCGCTGTCTCTCGCCCCTCTCGATCAGTTTTCTTCCGTCCGGTTCGTGCTGACGGATATGGATGAAACGCTCACCTATCGGGGGCGTCTGCCCGCGCAGACTTACGACGCATTGGCGCGTCTGGAAGCGGCGGGCATTCGCGTGATTCCCGTCACCGCCGCCCCTGCGGGATGGTGCGATCAGATGGCGCGCATGTGGCCCGTTGACGGTGTCATCGCCGAGAACGGTGGACTCTTCCTGCGAAGAACGGAAGACGGGCACCGCGTGGAGCGGCACTACTGGCACACGTCGGACACCATTGAGCATGCGACCGAACAACTTCAGACGATTGCTCGGGCGGTAGCGCACGCCGTGCCGCAAGCGGAGCACGCCGACGATCAGCTTTTCAGACTGACGAGCCTTGCGTATCGCCGCACGGGAACGGATCTCGATCAACGCATTCTCGACGCGCTCATTCAGGCGGGCGCCAACGCCACGATCAACAACTTGTGGGTGCTCGGCTGGGTCGGTGGATACGACAAGCTTTCCATGTCGCTACGCATTCTCGATGACGTCTACGGCATCGACGCCGAGGCGGCGTCCGACCTGATCGCGTACTCCGGCGATTCGACCAACGACGCGCCCATGTTCGGCTACTTCCGGCACACGGCGGGGGTGAGCACGGTGGTCGACTATCTGCCCCAACTTCCCGTGCCGCCGCGCTGGATCACGCAAGGCCCGGGCGGTGCGGGATTCGTGGAGTTCGCCGACGCGATACTCGCGTCGCGCACGACGCCCGCATTGCTTGCCGTGTAGCGCATGACGCTCGGTGGCGCGTCGCAAACGGAGAGAGCCCTGACACGTCAGGGCTTTCTTCATTTGCGTTGGCCATCGGCCATCGGCGTAGATCCGCTTGATGCACTTATTGCCAGAAGGGCGATGCTGCGGAAATAAGGCCGGTGAGATACAGAGCGCCTTCAGCGAACAGGGGGAGCAGGGGCATGGTGTTTCTCCTTCAGTAAGTCGGATGATGGTGAGGGTGATACGTCGGTGGTGTCGTCTTATTGCCAGAACGGGCTGGTCGCCGAGAGCAGGATCAGGCCTTGGAAGGCGTATTCGGCGGCATACATCAGGGCGGGTACGATCGGCATGGTGGTTCTCCTGGTTGGGGCTTTCGCGGTGTTGCGTGAGCCGTTGAATGAAGTATCCGACTTCGTGCTCGATGGCGAAACTGCGATTAATACAGGTGCGCTCAGCATGTCTGCGCAGGCGCTTGCCCCACGACGGTATCGACCCGTTCGCGAAACGCCCGAAGTGGCAGCGCGCGCCCGGCTGGTAAAATGCGCGTCCGCCGCATCTTTGCTTCAACGTCATTCATGAAGTCTCCAACGCTTCGGGATCAGTGGTTCCCGAATCTCCCCGGTAACGTCCTTGCCGGGCTCACCACCGCGTTCGCGCTGGTTCCCGAGTGCATCGCCTTCGCACTGGTCGCACAAGTCAATCCGCTGATGGGGTTGTACGGCGCATTCATCATCTGTGCGCTCACGGCCATTTTTGGCGGACGCCCCGGCATGATCTCCGGCGCCGCCGGGTCGATGGCCGTCGTGATCGTTGCGCTCGTCGTCGAGCACGGCGTGCAGTATCTGCTGGCGACGGTCGTGCTCAGCGGCCTGCTGATGATGGGCTTCGGCATGTTGCGGCTCGGCAAACTGATCCGCATGGTGCCGCATCCGGTGATGATCGGTTTCGTCAACGGACTGGCCATCATCATTGCGATGGCGCAGCTCGAACACTTCAAGCAGGCCACGCCGCAAGGCGACGTCTGGCTGCACGGCACGCCGCTCGTCATCATGTGTGCACTGGTTGCCGTCACAATGTTGATCGTCTACGTGCTGCCGCGCGTCACCAGGGCGGTGCCGCCGGCGCTCGTCGCCATTGTCGGCGTTGGTGTCGTGAGCCAGTTGCTGCATCTGCCCACACGTACGCTGGGCGACATGGCGCACATCGCGGGCGGTTTCCCGACGCTCCATCTGCCGCAAGTGCCGATCAATCTGGACACGCTGCGTATCGTCTTCCCTTATGCGCTACTCATGGCGATCGTCGGTCTGCTGGAGACGTTGCTCACGTTCAATCTGACGGACGAGATCACGCAGACGCGCGGCCGTCCCAACCGCGAATGCCTCGCGCTCGGCGTATCGAACGTGGTGTCGGGAATGTTCGGCGGCATGGGCGGTTGCGCCATGATCGGGCAGACGATGATCAACCTGAGTTCGGGCGGACGCACGCGGGTGTCGGGGGCCACCGCCGGGATCATGATCCTGCTGTTCGTGCTGTTTCTCTCACCGCTGATCGAGCGGATTCCGCTCGCGGCGCTCGTCGGCGTGATGTTCGTCGTCGCGCAGCAGACCTTCGCGTGGGGATCGCTGCGGGTGCTCGGCAAGGTGCCGCGCAACGACGCCATCGTGATCGTCGCGGTGACGGTCATTACCGTCTTCACGGATCTGGCGGTGGCGGTGCTGTGCGGCATCGTGATCGCTGCGCTCAACTTCGCCTGGCAGCATGCGCGGGAGATTCGCGCCGATATTGAAGACAACGCGCCCGACGCCCGCACTTACGTGCTGCACGGCACGCTGTTCTTCGCGTCGACGGCGAATTTCCAGGAACTGTTCGCACCGCCCACCGACGTGCACGACGTCACGGTCGATTGCCGCCATCTCCACGTTGCCGATCACTCGGCCATCGTGGCGTTCGAGACGCTGGTCGAGCGCTACCGGAAAGCCGGCCGGCACCTGCGCTTCGTTCATCTCTCGTCGCGCAATCAACGTCTGCTCGAACGGGCAGGGGTGCGTCTCGTCACGACGTAACGAGGGGATCAATGACCGGCGCAGCACCAGCGTGCCGATCGGTGTACTGGCGGTTGTGACCGCCATGCGTCGATGCGCGAACATCGACGCACGACAGCATTGCGCCGCCGCGTCAGCGCATCAGAATGCGTGGCGCATGCCGATCATCGTGCCGAACTGGCTCTTGCCCGCCGCAGGCGCCGAGCCGACGGCATCGGCGCTCACCGCGAGTGCGAGTCCGGCACGATTGTCTATCAGACCCGAAGTGACGTAGACCGACGTGCGCTTACTCAGCGAATACATGCCCCGCACCGCATACAGCCATGCCTGATTCGGGCTGCCGTGATAGCCGAGCCATGCGACCTGCGCGGCGAGATTGATCGCCGGCGACGCATCGTAGGAGACGCCGAGCGAGAACAGATCGCTGACAGGTTTGGGATTGGCGTCGTTGGTGCGACGTAGCCAGCTTGCGGCAATCCGGCCGTTCGGAATGGCGACGAACGCACCGACAAGCATCCGGTCGTCGGTCTGCGCCGGACTGTTCAGGCCACCGAACGCGCCGGCACCGCCTCGCAACGAGTCGTAGGCGATATTGGCGCCGTACTGGCTCGTCTTGTACATCAGCAACGCCGACCATTCGCGGCACGCGCGCGAGTTGCCGGGAATCTGTCCGGGACAGTTCATGCCGGCGGGGCTGGGGCCCGCGTTGACCGTGTCGCGTCCAAAACTGTAGGTCGCGCCTACCGTCCAGCCACCCGATTCGAATTTGTACGCCACGGCGTTATCGGCCCGGGCATTGGGAATGTAATTGTCGAGCGAGCCATTGCCGTAAATGTTGGGGCCGAGCACGTCGGTGTCCATCGTGGCCCAGAGCAGCATCGTCATCTGTCGCCCGAAAGTGAGTTGTCCCCACTGCGGGCTGTTCACGCCGACCCATGCCTGACGTCCGAATAGCCGTCCGCCCTGATTCAGACTTCCGCTGCTCATCGCAAACCCGGATTCGAGGGTGAAGATCGCTTTCATACCGCCGCCGAGGTCCTCCACACCTCGCATGCCCCAGCGCGAAGGCGTCGAGCCGGTGATCGACGGCACGCGCACGACCGAACGGTTGTCTGCGCCGATGTTGTTGACGTACTCGACGCCGGTGTCGATCACGCCGTAAAGCGTCATCGATTGCGCATGCACGACGCCTGCGCCTCCGGCGTAAATCGTGGCGCTCAGCAGCGCGCCGAGTGTCCCGGGAATGGGGTTGAACGACCACTTCATGATTTGTCTCCGTTCTTGTTTGTCGTGAGATGCGAGAAGTTTTCGGGTGCACGAAGCCACACGGCGTGCGGCGTCGCAGCCGTGACTGGCGTTGCGATGTGCGGATTGGCGAGCGGGACAGACCGGGGGGGGCGGTGCGCGCCGCTCGCAGGTGCGCACCGTAGGTGAGGTGTTCGGGTCTAGGGGGCGCGCCTGACGTCGCGTGGGTGTCTGATATTGGCGACGCCGTGGCTATCTGGCGATGTCGACGTTGCATCGCCCGCGCCCAGCCATACGGCGCAGAGGCTGGCGAGCACCGCAGGCACGGCGAGACAGCCGAGCAGTATCACGGGATCGACTTCGCGTGCCACACCGTACCCGGCGAGTTGAATGCCGAGGATGCCGCCTAGCCGGCCAATACTCTGCATCCAGCTGAGCCCCGTCGCGCGTGCCGTGACGGGGTATAGCGTTGTCGCGAGCACCTGAAACCCGGTTTGTCCGCCGAAGACGACGATTCCAGTGAGCAGTCCGACGATCAGCAGCGTCGTGGTGTCTGCGCCAATTGCCGGTCCCCAGAGCCAAGCCGCCAGCGCACCCGCGAGATACGTCAGCGTGACGACGCGGCGCGCACCGCATCGGTCGATCAGCCAGCCCACGACGACAGCGCCCAACGCGCCGCCGATCTGAAGACTCCCGGCAATCGTCGCGGCGACCGGCGCGGGAATGCTCTTGAACGTCAGGAAACTCGGCAACCAGTTGATCAGCGAGAACATCATCATCAAGCCGCAACCGTTCGCAATCCACAGCAGGGCGGTGCGCAGACGGTAGGTCGGCGAGAGGATGGTGCGCAGCGGTCCAGCGGTGATTGCCGAGCGCTCGGTTCGTGTCGACGACACTTCGCCTTCATCGAGATCGCGCGCGGTGATGCGTTGCAGCAGCGCCACGACACGTGTCACGTCCGCGCGGCGCTCCGCAAGAAATGCAATCGACTCCGGCAGCCGCCACAGCAGCATTGGCAGCAAGGCGAGCGGCAGCGCCGCGCCGACGACAAACATGCCGCGCCAGCCGACGTGGGGCACCACCAGCGGCGTGAGCCAGCCGGCCATGGCGCCGCCGAGCGTGTAGCCGCAGTACATCGTGGTGACGATGAGGGCGCGTCGGCGCGCCGGCGCATATTCCGAGACGAGCGCGACGGCGCATGGCATCGCGGCGCCCAGTCCGAGACCGGTGACGAAGCGCAGCGCGATCAGTGCATCGACCGACGGTACGAATGCCGTGGCGAGGTTTGCGGCGCCGAACAGGGCCGCGGCGCCGATCAGCAGCGGGCGTCGCCCGATGCGATCCGCGAGAATGCCCGCGACGCAGCCGGCGAGCATCAGGCCGGCGACACCGGCAGTGAAGACCGGCGTCATCGCGGGGCGGGGCAAATGCCACTGTGCGCCGATGAAGGGCGCGAGAAAGCCGACGAGCACGGTGTCGAAGCCGTCGAGCAGCATGATCAGAAAGCACAGCACGAAGATCGTCCATTGCAGGGACGACAGGGGATGGGCATCGATCAGCGCACGGTAGGTGCGACCACCGGCCTGCCCGTTGTCAGGCATGTTCATGTCTCCTCCAGACTACGGATGAATGCGATTTAGTGGGTGCCGTGCTGTTTCAGTCTTTTCGGCACCGATGGTCAGTCCTGAAAGATCGCCACCGCCCTTGTCCAGCCTGCCGAGGCGCGGCGAATCTTGTGCGGGAAGCAGCAGATCGTGTAGCCCGTGGGGGGCAGGGTTTCGAGGTTGTGAAGTTTCTCCAGATGGCAGTAGCCAATGTCGCGTCCGGCTTTGTGACCCTCCCAGAGCAGTGACTTGTCACCGGTCGCGGCGAATTTTTCTGCGGTGTAGACGAACGGGGCGTCCCAGCTCCAGGCATCGGTGCCGGTCAGCCGCACGCCTCGCTCCAGCAAGTACATCGTCGCTTCGTAACCCATGCCGCAACCTGCTGAGACGTAGTCGTTGTGCCCGTAACGTGAACCGGCACGTGTGTTGACGACAACGATGTCGAGCGGCGAAAGCGTATGACCAATACGCCACAGTTCGGCTTCGACGTCTTCGGCCGTAGCAACGTAACCATCGGGCAAATGACGGAAATCGAGTTTCACGCCGGGGCGGAAGCACCAGTCGAGCGGCACTTCATCGACGGTGATCGACGGCCGGGACCCGCCGAGCTTCGCGTCCTGCGTGGCGTGGAAGTGATAGGGCGCATCGAGATGCGTGCCGCTGTGGGTCGTGAGCGTCACCCACTCGGCGGCGGCCGCCTGTGCCTCGGGATAGTCCTCGGCCTTGGTGCCCGGCAGCAGATGCAGAAACGACGGCATCGTTTGCGAGTGATCTTCGTAGGTAATTTTCGGCGCCAGCGAGGGCGGATCCGAAAGCACGTCATTTTCCAGATAGATGGAAAGGTCGACGATGCGAGGCATGGCCTGTCTCCTTGATTCCTGATTTGCGGGCAACGTTTTCGAGGGGTGTCCTGCTCGATACCCGGTCGCTGCGCCGAACTGCGAAAGCGTTTGTCGCCGGCGTTATGCGCGTTATGCGCGTTACGCGCGCCGTACGACCTGTTCGATTGCGCCGAAAACCGACGCCCCGCTCGCATCAAGCATCTCCATGCGAATTCGATCGCCGAAGCGCATGAATGACGTCTGAATCGCACCGGTATCGATTACCTCGATGGCGCGCCGCTCCGAAATGCAGGCAGAGCCGGCTGCCCGGTCCTGATTTGACACGGTGCCACTTCCCAGAATAGTGCCCGCGCGCAAGCGACGGGTACGCGCGGCATGCGCGATCAGTTCCGGGAACGAGAAGGTCATTTCGCGGGCGTTCGGTTCGCCGAAGCGTTCGCCGTTCCACGAGATCCGCACGGGAAGATGCAGACGGTTGCCGTCCCACGCCGCGCCGAGCTCGTCGGGCGTGACAGCCACCGGGGAGAACGACGACGACGGCTTCGCTTGCAGGAAGCCGAAGCCCGTGGCCATTTCGCGTGGGCCGATGCTGCGCAGACTCACGTCGTTGACGAGCATCAGCAAACGAATGTGCCGTCCGGCATCGTGCGCTGCTACGCCAAGCGGCACGTCGTCGAGCACCACCGCGATCTCGCCTTCGAAGTCGATGCCGTCGGCTTCGCTCGGCAGCGCGATGTCGTCGTGGGCGCCGAGAAAGTCGTCTGAGCCGCCCTGATACATGAGGGGAATGTGGTCGTTGCCCGGCGCTGGCGCGATCCCGAAGGCCGTGATCATCAACTGGCCGTGATTGGCGAACGCGGAGGCGTCCAGCCATTGGTAAGCCCGCGGCAACGGGGCGGCTGCCCGCGTCGTATCAAACGCAAAGGCGTAAGGACACTCGTTGGCGTTCAGTGCATCGTAGACACGTTGTAAGCGCGGCGCGGTCGACGTCCAGTCTTCTATCGCAGCCTGCAAAGTCGGTGATATCTGGGGCACGGCCGCCGCACGACACAGGTCGCGCGACACCACGAGCAATTCGCCATCGCGGTTGGGGGATTTTCGGGTGGCCAGCTTCACGTTGTCTCCTGTCGTTTGCGTCGTCGAAGCACGCGGTCATTCGACGTTGTTTTATCGTCAAGATATAACTTTGTCGATAAAAATGCAAATTGACGAAAATATGATGCTCGGAGAGAATGTCGATTCCTGATAACAGAGAAGATGCCCGGACTTCGTCCGGCATCCGGTGAGAGGCATGGAGATCGAGAAAGGCACGCTGACGGAACTGGTGCTGGAACGCCTGCGCGACGACATCGTGGCAGGTGCCTACGACGCAGGGCAGAACCTGCGCATTGAGATGCTCAAGGAGCGTTACGGGACAGGCGCTTCGCCATTGCGCGAGGCGCTGGCCCGACTGGCGACGGAAGGCTTCGTGGTCAGTGAGACGAACCGGGGGTTTCGCGTCTCCCCCATGTCGCGCGACGACCTGGAAGACATTGCGCTCGTGCGAAAGACCGTGGAGTCGGAGGCGCTTTCACTGGCGATTCGAAATGCGGGCGACGAGTGGGAAGTGGGCATCGTGGCCGCGTTGCAGCGGTTGAAGCTCGCGGCGAATCGCCGTTACGACAACGCCGACGAACGCATGGCCGCGCTGGAGTCGGCGCACTGGCAATTCCATCGCGCAATCATCGAAGGCTGCGGCTCACCGCGCCTGTCCGAGTTGCAGGCGACGTTCTACCGACAAGGGGTGCGTTACCGGCGTCTTGCGTTCGACGAGTTGTTCGACGTGAAGAAGTTCGTCACCGAACATGAGTCTCTGGCAGAGGAACTGGCGTCGCGCGACATTGCGAGGGCCACCAAGGCGCTGCGCGCACACATCGGCATCACGTCCGAGGAAATTTTCCCGAGTTGAATGCCGGGGCGTGAGGTCGCGCGATGCGAATCACTTGAACGTGTGAAGGTAAGCGATCAGATCGGCGACCTTGCGTTCGTTGCCGATGCCCCAGAAGCGCATCTTCGTGCCCGGGACCGTGTTGCCGGGATTCGCGATGAAGGCGGCGAGGGTCTTGTCGTCCCACACGATGCCGGACTGCTTCATGGCGGCGGAGTATTCGAAGTCCTTCAGGCTGCCCGCGCGGCGCGTCGAGAGTCCGTTGAGTTGCGGGCCGAAGCCCGACGCGGCCATCGGCCCGACCGAATGACACGAGGCGCAGCGCGAGACGAACAGCGCCTTGCCGGCTTCGATGTTGCCTGCGGCAAAGGCGGGTGTCGCCGCAGCGAACAGCGTCAGCGCGAGAAGGCCCGCGCGCAGGCCGGCGGCGCACGAGAGGTGAAATGCGGACAACGCGTTAAGCGCCTTCATCGGAAGCAGCATGAGAGAGAGGTCGCGAGGAAAGATAACGAAAGCAAGCCGCTAACTTACCCCTTTCCGCGAAGGACTGCCAGTAAAGAGATCATGAAAAAAGGCCGTCCCTGCCGAGGCAGAGACGGCCTTTCGCGATGTCGCTATCGGCCCTGCAAATGCTGGCGTGCTTATGCGCCGCCCTTGGTCACGCTCTCCGGCAGATCGCGGCCATGGTACTTCTTGTAGATCTCGTTGAGCTTGCCGTTCTTCAGGTTGGTCTTGACCCAGTTGTTGACCCAATCCTTCAGGCCCGGCTGGTTCTTGTTCAACGCGATGCCCAGATCGAATTCCTTCTGCGCGAACTTCAGTTCCAGGTTCTTGCCCGGAGCGCGCTTCTGCATTTCGCCAAGGTTCGACGGCGTGCTCGAGAAGATGTCGACCTGACCCGTCACCATGGACGTGATCAGCGTGGCGTCGTCTTCGTAACGCACGATCTGCGCACCCTTGGCGTTCGCCGTGGTGAGCGTGTCGTTGACGGTGGCGCGCGTGAGACCGATGCGCTTGCCGTCCAGATCGGCGTAACCCTTGATGTTCATGCTCTTCGGCGCGCCCACGATGATCGAGATCACGGCGTAGGGGATCGAGAAGTCCACCACCTGTGCACGTTCCGGCGTGATCGACAGGTCGGCCACCACGATGTCGGCACGGTTCGCTTGCAGCGTGGGCACGCGCGCGGCGTTCGTCACGGACACGATGTCGAGCTTCACCCCCAGATCCTTGGCGAGCAACTCAGCGGTCTCGACGTCCGAGCCGACCGGCTTCAGATTCGCATCGGCATACGAGTACAGCGGCGTACCCATCGCGATGGCCACGCGGATCTTGCCTGCCTTCTTGATGTCGTCCAGTTGATCGGCAAACGCGGCGTGTGCCATCACGCCCAGCGCAACGGCGGCACAGGCTTGGGTAAGGAACGTCTTGAGTTTCATGCAATGGTCTCCTTCGGGTGATTGTTGTCTTGCTTGAACGGGCGTCGTGGATCGTGACCGCGGCTTACAGGCCGTTCGCCAGGAACGCACGCAGTTCGGGGGTCTGCGGGTTGTCGAGCATCTCGCCCGGACCGACTTCCCAGACCTTGCCGTGGTGCATGTAGATGATCTGATCGGCCACCCGCTTGGCAAACGCCATTTCGTGCGTGACGAGCAGCATCGTCATGCCGTCGGCTGCGAGGTCTTCCATCACGCGCAGCACTTCGCCCGTGAGTTGCGGATCGAGTGCGGACGTCACTTCGTCGAACAACATGACCTTCGGCGACATGGCGAGCGAGCGTGCAATCGCCACGCGCTGCTGCTGGCCGCCCGAGAGTTGTTCGGGATAGCTGTCCGCCTTGTCCGACAGGCCGACCTGTGCGAGCACGCGCTTGGCGACCTCTTCGGCTTCGCTGCGCGCCATGCGCTTCACGTGACGCAGCGCGAGCATGATGTTTTCGCGCACGCTCAGGTGCGGGAACAGGTTGTAGCTCTGGAAGACGATGCCGACTTCGCGACGCAACTGATGCAGGTCGATGGACGGATCTTCCACGCGGATGCCGCACACTTCGATGGAGCCTTCGTCGATGGTCTCCAGGCGGTCGATGCAACGCAAGGCCGTGCTCTTGCCCGAGCCGCTGGCGCCGATGATGGCGACCATCTGACCGCGCTCGACTTCGAACGACACGCCCTTGAGCACAGGGTTGTCGCCGAAGCGCTTGTGAATCTCTTTGACCTTAACGATTGCCGACATTGAGCCTGTCCTCCAGTGATGCGCTCCAGCGCGAGAGCGGGTAGCACAGCACGAAATAAAACACCCCTACCAGCGAGAACACGAGGAAGGGCTGGAAAATCGAGTTGTTGATGATCTGTCCGGCGCGCGTCAGTTCGACGAAACCGATGACCGAAGCGAGCGACGTCATCTTGATGATCTGCACCAGGAAACCGATGGTCGGCGGCAGCGACAGACGCACCGCCTGCGGAATGATCACCAGACGCAGGGTCTGCCAGCGGGTGAACGACAGGCACTCTGCCGCTTCCCATTGCGCACGCGGCATCGCTTCGACACAACCGCGCCAGATATCGCCGAGATACGCGCTCGTGTAGACCATGAGCGCCAGTGCGGCCGCCACGATCGAGGGCAGCTCGAAGCCGTACACCGACAGACCGAAGTAGACGATGAACAGCAGGATCAGCAGCGGAATGCCCTGAATCGCTTCGATGAAAACCTGTGTGGGCAGGCGCAGCCAGCGGCGCGGCGAGATACGTCCGAGCATCACCAGAAAGCCGCCGGCCATGCCCAGCACAAAAGCGAGGGCAGACAGCACCAGCGTCCAGCCGATGGACTGCACCATGTAGCCGAGATACGTGAACGAGAAATTGCCGATCATGAAGCGCTCCGTTGCGCGGTGTTGCCCGCCGACGTGCCGGAGGCGTTCGTGTTGCCCGCACGCGCAGCGGCGGCACGGCGGCGTGCGGCCTGCGCGGTCTGTGCTGCGGCGCGTCGCACGGTGCGGCGGCGCTTGAAGAAGTATTCGCCGGCGGCCCACGCCACGAGCTTCACGAGCAGCGAGAGCGCGAGATAAAGCGCGGCCACGACGATGTACGTCTCAAGCGAGCGGAACGTATCCGACTGCACGGTATTGGCGACTGCCGTGAGTTCCTCGGCGGAAATCTGCGAGGCGATGGCCGAGGCCTGCATCATCAGAATGAACTGCGTGGTGAGCGACGGGTACACCTTCTCGATGGACGGTTGCAGCATCACGTGCCACGCGATGCGCCACTTCGACAGCCCCAGACACTCTGCCGCTTCGATCTGACCGCGCGGCACCGATTCGAGACCGGCGCGGATGATCTCGGCCGCGTAGGCGCCGATGTTGATCACCATTGCGAGCACGGATGCCGTGAACGTCGGCAAGTGCACGCCCATGCTGGCGAGGCCGAAGTACAGCAGGAAGATCTGGACGAGGAACGGCGTGTTGCGCACCGACTCGATATAGATGCCGCACAGGCGCGACAGCCAGCGGTGACGGCTGCGTTTGGCGAAGGCGACCAGCGTGCCCAGGGCCGTGCCGATGACGACCGAGAATACGGTCATCTTCAGCGTGAGCCACGCGCCTTCAAGGAAAACTGGCCAGTAAGGAACCAGCGGGGCGAAATTCAACGAGAAATGCATGGCAAACGCCTGTCTCCGGTGACGTTCGGGGCCGACGCGCCAGGCAGCCATCGTTGCGGTTATGACATCCGCAGCAGCCGTGGTGGGTCTTTCTTGTACGTCGTCATATAAGTGATGTGATTTTGCGCATCGCCCCTCGGCATTGTCAATAGCAATCGCTTGGGGGGATACCCTTGGCTATTGCCTTTATAGGACAAGGGTTAAAGGCCGTTTTCAACTGTGGGGCGGTGCCCCGCAGGTTGCGTGAAGCGTCCTCAACGATGGGTTGACGGCGGGCGGCTTCAGACCCTTGTCATCGTATCTCTTGGTGTGGGAAATCGACGGATCGGGGGGAGCGACGTTCCGGCATCTGCGGGATGGCGGCGCTCTATAATCAGCGCTTGCCCAGGCGACCGGTTCGACGTACTCGACCCCCACTTCCCGATATCCGATGACGCTTCTTGCCACCGCGCTCGACGAACTCGACCGCAATCTGCTCGCCCTGCTCCGCGTGAACGCCCGTGAGAGCACGGCCAATCTGGCGCGGCGTCTGGGCGTGGCGCGTACCACGGTCGTGGCCCGTCTCGGTCGTCTCGAACAGGCCGGGGTCATTGCCGGCTATACGGTGAGACTGGGCCAGGACGCCGCAGGCGGCGGGTTGCAGGCGTGCGTGAGCATCGCCGTTCAGCCTCGCTCGGGGCGCGACGTGCTGCGGCGCCTGAACAAGATGCCGGAGATCCATCTGCTGTGCTCCGTGAGCGGGGAGTTCGACTACGTGGCATGGCTGCATGCGGCGTCTGCCGACCAGCTCGACGCGCTGCTCGACACCATTGGTGAGATCGATGGCGTGACGCGCACGACGACGTCCGTCGTCCTTGCCCGCAAGATCGACCGGGGCGGCGTGCTGCCCTGATAGACGCCGGTAATTATCCGTAACCGACGCCTAAGAATCCGTGCTCAGGGGGCGAGCGCCCCCGCCGATGCTCGCGCAACCCTCAAAACTCCCAAATTTCCCCGTGTTCCCTTGACTTGGTCGGTTTGTCTGCCCTTGGCGATAGTGCTAAAATTATTGAGAATTGTTTGCATTAACTAATCGACCAAATCTGGAGTGTGTATGCGTGTGAAATCCCTCGCAGCAGCGATGCTGCTTGCCGGTGTGGCCACCCTGGCCCAGGCCGCTGAGTTTCCCATCGGCAAACCGCTGAACACCGCGGGCATGGAAATCAACACGGTGTACCTCCAGCCGATCACGATGGAGCCGGCCGGCATGATGCGCGACGCCGCCAAGTCGGACATCCACCTGGAAGCCGACATCCACGCGATCAAGGAGAACCCGAACGGTTACGCCGAAGGCGACTGGATTCCGGGTCTCGAAATCACTTACAAGCTCCAGAAGATGAAGTCGGACGGCAAGACGCCGGACGGCCCGATCGTTCAGGGCCTGATGATGCCGATGGTGGCGAGCGATGGCCCGCACTACGGCGACAACGTCAAGCTCAACGGCGTGGGCAAGTATCAACTGACGATGGTCGTCAACGCGCCGGGCACGCTCAAGGAATTCGGTTGCGTGGTCGACAAGAATGCCAAGCCGATGGCCGGCGGTCATATGGATCACGGCGGCGCGGGTCCATGGTGCTTCGGCCGTCACGTCGATAAGGAAACCGGCGTGGGCGCATGGTTCAAGCCCATCACCAAGGTCGTCGATTTCACGTTCGCGACCGTGGGCAAGAAGGGCGGCTACTAAGCCGGATTAATCTGATGCAGCGTTGGTCAGCGGACCAACGCTGTTTTCCTTTGGAGTAGAAGGATGATTCAGCGCATCGCGCGCCTGCTGGCCACGATGACGGCCGTGGTGGTGACCTTGTTGGCCATGGGCGGCCCGTCGCTCGCCCGCGCCGACGACCTGCCCACCTTCAAGCTGGAAATGAACAACGGCAAACTCAATCCGGCGCGCATCGAAGTGCCGGCCGGCAAGCGCATCAAGATCGAGGTGCACAACACCGGAACGAACGCCGTCGAATTTGAAAGCCTTCAACTGCGCAAGGAAAAGGTGCTCGCACCCGGTGCGCAGTCGTTTGTCGTGATCGCACCGCTGCAACCGGGCGAATACAAGTTTTTCGACGACTTCCATCAGCAGGCGCAGGGCGTGATCGTCGCCAAGTAAGCCGGGCGTAGCTCAGGTCGTTCCAGTCACACCGCAGTACACGCATTACAAAAGGAATTACACGATGGGTCAGGTCATGTTCATCGTCTGGCGCGAAAGCGTCGAGGCATTGCTGGTCGTAGGTATTCTCCATGCATGGCTGGCCAATCCGGATCACGGCGCCAAGCGTGGCCTGCCTTATCTGTGGGCCGGCGTCGTGCTGGGTATCGCCGCCGCCATCGGCCTGGGCGCCGCCCTCGTCGGCTTCACCGAAGTGCTTTCGGGCGACGCGCAGGATTACTTCCAGACCGGCATGGTGCTCGTTGCCTGCGTGCTGATCGTGCAGATGGTCTTCTGGATGAAGCGCAACGGGCGCACGCTCAAGCGCGACATGGAGTCGTCTCTGCAGAAGAATCACGATCAGGGGACATGGTGGGGGGGGCTCGTGCTGGTGGCGCTGGCGATTGCCCGCGAAGGCAGCGAGACCGCGATCTTCCTGTACGGTCTGGGCTTCGGTCAGGGCGGCAGCGTGCCGATGTCGATGTGGCTGGCGGTGGCGATCGGCTTCGTGCTCGCGCTCGTCACGTTCTGGTTGCTGCAACTGGGCGGCAAGATATTCTCGTGGCGCCTGTTCTTCCGCGTCACCGAAATCATGCTGCTGTTCCTCGCGGCCGGTTTGCTGGAGTCGGGACTGGATCGTCTGATCTCGCTTGAGCTCGTGCCGACGCTGGTCGATCAACTGTGGGATACTTCCGCGATTCTGGATGACGCCAGCCCGTTTGGCAGCCTCGTCGCGACGCTGACCGGCTATCGCGCCCATCCGTCCGGCATGAATCTGCTGGTGTATGCCGTGTACTGGCTGTTCATGTGGATGCTGCTCAAGCGAGCGGGCGCCCCGGCCAAGCAGGTCAAGCCTGCCTGATCGAGATGACACGATATTGCGCGACATTGCGCGATATCGCATGACGTAACGTAGCGTGTGGCACCGGGCGGCAATCCCGCCCGGCGCGCACAACGGACTGAACGGACGCGCAACATACGAGATCCGTCAGCCCGCAAGGTAATCCCCCGATGCAAGACCGACGCAAGCACCGAGCATGAGTATCGCCATTACTGTCCCGAACCGACTGGCCCGTCTGGGCCTTTGGATGCAACGCCACGGCAAACTGATTCGTGGCGTGCAATGGGTCATCGTGCTCGTTTATGCGTTCCTCATCTGCGTGCCCGTTCTGCTGCCGTTGCCCGATGAGACGGCACACATCCTGAACAATCTCACCGTCTTCGCGCAATTCACGTTCTGGGGCATCTGGTGGCCGTTCGTGCTCATCAGCATGGTGCTCATGGGGCGTATCTGGTGCGGTGTGCTGTGCCCCGAAGGCACCCTCTCCGAATTCGCCAGCCGACATGGCAAAGGCCGTGCGATTCCGCGCTGGATGCGATGGGGCGGCTGGCCGTTCGTCGCTTTCGCCGGGACCACGCTGTACGGTCAGATGGTCAGCGTCTACCAATATCCGAAAGCGGTGCTGCTGGTGCTCGGCGGCTCGACCATCGGGGCCATGGTGATCGGCTACTACTACGGGCGCGACAAGCGCGTGTGGTGCAAGTATCTGTGCCCGGTCAATGGCGTGTTCTCGCTGCTCGCGCGTCTGGCGCCGTTCCACTTCAAGGTCAACGAAGACGCCTGGCGTCAGTCGTACAACACCAAGGGTCACAAGATCATCCCGATCAATTGCGCGCCGCTCGTGCCGCTGCGCAACATGAAGGGCGGTGCGCAGTGTCATATGTGCGGCCGTTGCGCCGGACATCGCGACGCCATCGAGCTCACGGGCCGCTCGCCGAGCGAAGAGATCGTGACGTACGGGGCGACCGAAAACAACAGTCTCTGGGATAGCGTGCTGGTCAACTTCGGCCTGCTGGGCGTGGCCATCGGCGCATTCCACTGGACGGTGAACCCGTGGTTCGTTGCGACCAAGACGTTCCTGGCCACGTGGCTGATCGACCGCGACATCATGTGGCCGTTCGAGACGAACGCGCCGTGGTTCATCTTCACCAACTATCCCGAACAGAGCGATGTCTTCACCTGGCTCGACGGTGCGATGGTCGTCACGTACATCCTCGGTAACGGTCTGGTACTCGGCCTCGCGTTCTCGGCCATCTTCGCGCTGGCCAACCGGGCGATGGGCAAGTGGGACACGTCGCGCTTCAACCACCTCGTGCAGTCGCTGATTCCGATTGCCGGCGCGGGCGTGTTCATCGGTCTGTCGGCCACGACGGTCAGCCTGTTGCGCGCCGAGCATCTGCCTATCTACTGGGCGAACGACGTGCGCGCGACCATTCTCGCGACCACGACGTTGTGGAGTCTCTGGCTGGGCTGGCGCGTGACGGGGCGGCATGCCACGTCGCTGATGCGGCGTCTGGCCGGCATGGCCGGGATCGTGGCGGCGCTGGCGCTCGTGAACTGGCTCTGGCTGCTGATGTTCTGGATCTGGTAACAGTCAAAGATCCACGAGCGTGCATGACGTAGGGCGTTTCCCGGTCGGTGCGAATCCGCACTGCCGGTGAAATGGCCGGGATTGGCGAGCCGAAGGCCGGTGGCCTACAATGACGCCACACGTCGCCCGGTCTGCCGGGGCTTGCCGACCTCACGGCCCCGTCGGCGCATCGCCTTTCGGTGCCCCGGTGTCCCGGTGTCCCGGTGTCCCGGTCTTCCGGCCTCGCAGCTTCGCCGGTCCTCACGGTCTTTCCAGTCTCAAGACGCCCATGTTGCTCGCTCAACGTCTCCCGCTCTATTTCCGCCTCGTCCGTCTGGACAAGCCGATCGGCACCGTGCTGCTGCTGTGGCCGACGCTCTCGGCGCTGTGGATCGCGTCGAACGGGCATCCCGACCCGTTGTTGCTCGTCATCTTCACGCTCGGCACGTTCCTGATGCGCTCGGCGGGTTGCGCCATCAACGATTACGCCGATCGCGACTTCGACAAGTACGTCAAGCGAACGAAAGAACGCCCGATCACGTCGGGACGGATTCGGGCGTGGGAGGCGGTCGCCGTGGCTGCGACACTTGCGCTCGTCAGCTTCCTGCTGATTCTCCCGCTCAATGCGCTGACCAAGTGGCTCTCGATTCCGGCACTGTTCGTGGCGGGCACCTATCCGTTCACCAAACGCTTCTTCGCGTTGCCGCAGGCGTATCTGGGCGTGGCGTTCGGCTTCGGCATTCCGATGGCGTTTGCCGCCGTGCAGGATCAGGTGCCCGTGATTGCGTGGGTGCTGCTGCTCTCCAACGTGTTCTGGTCGCTGGCCTACGATACCGAGTACGCCATGGTCGATCGCGACGACGATCTGAAGATCGGGATCAAGACGTCGGCGATCACGTTCGGCCGTTTCGACGTGCTGGCCGTGATGCTTTGTTACGTCGGCGCACTCGGCATTCAGGCGCTGGTCGGGGCGTATCTCGGCTTCGGCTGGCCATTCTGGCTGGGCATGGCCGTTGCGGTGAGCTTCGCCATCTATCACTACTTCCTGATTCGCGGCCGCGAGCGCATGCCTTGCTTCGCGGCGTTCCGTCACAACAACTGGCTCGGCGCAGCGGTGTTCGCCGGTATCGCCGGGCACTATCTGCTGACTGCGCAGGGCTGACGGCGGACGCGGGGCATCGACATGCCCCACGTGCACCGCGCGTGAAACCCGCTTTGCGTGCTCATCGCGCCGTCATGGCGCGGTCGGTCTCGCCGTACTTTTCCAGCAATGCGTCGAGCACGGCGACCGTTTCCACGTCGGGCACGCCGTCATAGCGTGCCGGATGGAAATGCATCTGGAACGCGGCAATGACATCGGTCGTTGAAGCGTCCAGTTCTCCCGTTTGCGGCGTGTCGAAACCGTAGGCGAGCAGCTTCGCCTGTAACGCCGGAACGTCTCCCCGATACGGTCGATGATCGCGGTAATGCGCGACCCTCGCGTCGTCGGGCCATGCGCCGACCCCAAATTGCTCGTGCAGCCACCGCCACGGAAACCGCGGTCCGGGGTCGTGCGTGCGCCCGGGGGCGACGTCGGCATGACCGAGTACCCGATCCGGTGCAATACCGTATCGCACCACGATGTCGGCGACGAGTCTGCCGACGACGGCGATCTGTGGCATCGGGAAGGGATGCCAGCGCCGGTCCATGAGCGGGAGCCGCGCGTCGTCTGCCGGATAGCCGGGATTGACGATTTCGACGCCGATGGAGGTGCCGTTCAGCAGACGTTCTCCCCGCCATCCGCTCACGCCAGCGTGCCGGGCCAACTGCCGTTCGGGTACCAATTGGTAGACGACGAAACGATTGTCGTCGTCGGCCGTCTCGGGCACGACGTAATGCGCGCTGGCATCGCCCGCAGGATTCGTCAGCGCACTGAGCGAGCGCAGCAGCGAGGTCGCGGTGTAATGCAGCACGAGCGTGCGAATGCGCGGCTCGCGTCTGGCCGGTGTCAGCCCTTTGTCGATGAAGTAGCCGTTGCACTCCCGAACCATCGGCGGCACCTTCCCTGGCCGCGCAAGCAAACCGGCTTGCCGCGCCAGCGGGCGGCCCAGTGCGTTGAGGAGAAATTTCCGGTACTTCTCGTCGTCACTCATTGGGACGGTTGCCGCTTGGGCACTGCCGCGCTGTTCGGGGCGGGGCGAACATTGTGCATTGGAATTCCATGACGTCGCTGAGACTTGACCAGCGTAGTCGTCGGCGGACGTCGGGGACTCCAAAAAAGGTTCACGCCGGAATCGTTTGGGCAGATTCCGGCGCGTTGCACTGTCCACTGCCTATGGATGCCGGTAGATGGCGCTGGCAGCGTCGTCCGGTGCGTTCGGTCCCGTCGCTGCGCTGCGGCTTTTCGCGGTAACGTCGGCGGACGGACGCGGCACATCGAGGTATTTCTCCAGCAGTGCGTCGAGCACTGCGACCGTTTGTGCGTCGGGAACCCCGTCGTAGCGATGGCTCGCGCAGAAGTGCATCTGAAACGACTCGATGACGTTCGTCGTCGCCTGGTCCAACTGGCCGGTTTGCGGGGTGTCGTAGCCGTAGGTTCGCAGCTTCGCCTGCACGGTCGCGACGTCGCCGGCATACGGCATATGATCGCGATAGAAGGCCACCGTTGCCGCGTCCGGCCAGGCGCCGATCCCGCGTTCATGCAGCCTCTGCCAGGGAAACAGGGGGCCCGGATCGAGCTTGCGGCCCGGCGCGACATCGGCATGACCGACCACCCGATTCGGTGCGATGCCGTGGCGCTGCACGATCGTGGCGGCTAATTGGCAGACGACGTCGATCTGGCTATCGGGGTACGCGTACCAGCGTCTGTCCATCAGCGGCCGACGGTTGTCTTCCGGGCCGAATCCGATATTGACGATCTCCATGCCGATCGACGTGCCGTTGATCAACCGTTCCCCCAACCATGCGCTGACCCCTGCGTGATGCGCCAGTTCCGACTCGGGAACGAGTTGGTAGACGGTGAAGCGCCCACCCGATTGGGCGGTGTCCGGTACGACGTAATGCGCGCTGACGCCGCGTTTGGGGTTCGTCAGAATGTCGAGCGCCTGCGCCAATGGCGTTGCCGTGTAGTGAAGCACCAGCGTGTGGATGCGAGGCTCTCGATTTTCCGACAGGATCGAGGTGTCGAGGTCGAAATTTTGATCGGGAGCGTCGGGGGAGGGGCGCAATGTCGACGCGTTGGCCTGTAAAGCCGGTAAGGCGGTCGTCAGCGTGGCGGCAAGGGTCGTCGCTTGCCGCAGGAAGTCCCGTCGTGGCGTCGGTTCGGCGTCGTGATCGGCGGGCTGTCGGGCATTGCGCATCGGGCATCGGTCACGTTGTTGACATCCGCCCAAGGTAGCCGTCGTTTGACGGCGAATGCTTTCATAAATGGCTCACGCCGGCATCGTGCGAGACGATGCCGGCGTGTCGGACTGACGCAATCAGGCGTCGCCCAGTTCGTCGCCGAGTTCCTTGGCGCGATGGTTGGCCGCCTTGACGCCGCGCACGATGGCGTCCTTGATGGCGTCTTTTTCGAACGAGCTGATGGCCGCGAAGGTGGTGCCGCCCTTCGACGTCACGCGATCGCGCAGCACGCTGGCCGGTTCGGTCGAGTCTACCGCGAGTTGCGAGGCGCCGGTGAACGTGGCGATGGCGAGCTGGCGTGCCTTGTCGGGCGCGAAGCCCAGTTCCTGTGCGGCCTGCTCCAGCGCTTCGATGAAGTAGAAGACGTAGGCCGGGCCGCTGCCCGAGATGGCGGTGACGGCGTCGAGCTGATCCTCTTTCTCGACCCATACGATTTCGCCGGCGGCGCCCAGCACGGTCTCGGCGCGCTTGCACTGATCCGAATCCACGCCCGAGAGCGCGATCAGGCCGGTGATGCCCTTACCGATCAGTGCCGGTGTGTTCGGCATGCAGCGCACGATCTGGTTGTGACCGCCGAGCCAGCGCGCGAGATCCGAAGCGCGGATCCCTGCGGCAATGCTGATGACCAACTGACCGTTCAGATGCGGCTGGAGCGCTTGCGCGACATCCTTGAGCACTTGCGGTTTGACGGCCAGCACGAGCGTGTCGTAATCGCGCAGGCGGTCGTTCGGGGCGCTGGCTGTCTCGATGCCGTGGTGCTTGACGAGACTTTCGCGGGTCGATTCGTTGACGTCGATAGCGAGAATGTCGCGCGGGGCCGTGCCACGCTTGACGAGTCCGCCGATCAAGGCATTGGCCATATTGCCGCCGCCGATGAATGCAATTCTCATAACCATCCTTTGCGTTGCGTGTGTCGTTACTCGTTACCGTTACTGCTATTCGTGGCGAGTCCAGTGCGGGGCGCGGTGCATCGTTGCGGTGGTGCGTTGTCGTGACGCGCTCACCGCAGGACGCATGCCGCGCTCAGGCCTTGGCGCCGTAATCTCGTGCGCCGAAAATCGCCGTACCGATGCGCACCATGGTGGCGCCCTCGGCAACCGCTGCCTCCAGGTCCCCCGACATCCCCATCGAGAGCGTGTCCAGCGCCAGCCCGTCGGCGCGAAGCGCATCGAACAAGTCGCGCACCGCCTTGAAGGGTTCACGCTGACGTGCCGGGTCGTCTTCGGGTTCGGGAATCGCCATCAGGCCGCGCAGCGTCAGATTCGGCAGTGCGGCGATAGCGCGGGCGACAGCGAGGGCTTCGTCCGGTGTGACGCCGCTTTTGCTGGCCTCGCCGCTGATGTTCACCTGCAGGCAAACCTGCAAGGGCGGCAAGTGTGTCGGGCGCTGTGCGCTCAGGCGTTCCGCGATCTTGAGCCGGTCGACGGAATGTACCCAGTCGAAATGCTCGGCGACCGGCCGCGTCTTGTTGCTTTGCAGCGGCCCGATGAAATGCCATTCGAGCGGTTCGTCGCCGACGCGCTCACCGGCGAGTGCTTCGATCTTGTCGAGCGCTTCCTGCACATAGTTCTCGCCGAAAGCCCGCTGGCCGGCCGTCACCGCTTCGCGCACGGCGTCGGCGCCGAAGGTCTTCGAGACGGCGAGCAGGCGCACACTGCCGTCGGCTCGGCCGGCAGCGGCGGTGGCGCGGGTGATCCGGGAGAGGACGTCTTCGAGATGTGCTGCGATGGGCGACATAGAAAGGATTCGGCGGGTTCGGCAGGTTCGGGCGTAGCGAAGCGGTTGGACGGTGTCGGCGGTTCCGGGCAAATGAAGCGAATCGGGCGGATCGGGTGAAATCGGGTGAATCGAGTGTCCGGGTTGTCGTAACGACGCGGGGACGACCTGTCGTCGATATCGTCGATCTCGCGGGTTTCGAACCAGCGTACACCGGGAAGGCCGGGCGCGTCCGAAAGACCCCTTTGGCCCGTCGGTCAACGATTATAGCCGTGCTCCGGGCGCAGGTGCTACCCGACAAAAAAGGAGGTGCTACCCGGGGCGTACTCGCCGGGCGATCAAGGATAACCGGGAGGTGGCTACGGCGCGAATCGCCCGCCGGGCCGGGGTTGTGGCAGACTGCGCGGTGCCAACATCCACAGGGAAGGGAGCCGCCGATGAGCGTGAATCCACAGCACACACAGCACGTGTACGATTTTTCGGTCCAGACGCTGGCGGGGGAGTCCGTCAGCCTGTCGCAGTATCGCGGCAAGGTGCTGCTCATCGTGAACACGGCGAGCGAGTGCGGGTTCACGCCGCAGTACGCCGGTTTGCAGACGCTCCACGAGCAACTCGCGCCGCGTGGCTTCGAGGTGCTGGCGTTTCCGTGCAATCAGTTCGGCAAGCAGGAGCCGGGCGATGCGCAGGCCATCCGCAGCTTCTGCGACCTGCGCTTTCACGTCACCTTTCCGATGTTCGCCAAGATCGACGTCAAAGGGCCGGACGCCGCGCCGCTCTACCGCTATCTGACGCAGGAGAAGCCCGGGATTCTGGGCACGAAGGCGATCAAGTGGAATTTCACCAAGTTCCTTGTCGATGCGTCGGGCACGGTGGTGGCGCGCTACGCCCCGACCGCGAAGCCCGAAGCGATTCGCGCCGATATCGAAAGGTTGCTGGCGTGAGTCGATGAATCCTCGGGTGCTCAGGCACCTTGGCAATTGAACGGTTCAGCATGTAAGTACGTCAGCACGGGAGCACGGGAGCACGGCAGCACGGCAGCACGGCAGCACGTAAGCACTCGGGCACTCGGACGCTCACGCATCAGAGCGCCCGTGTCAAAGGCCGTTCAGAGGCCGAAATATCGAAGGATGGCTTGAAGGCGTCCGGTGGCCGGGGGGCGCTGGTCGTCCGAAAGCCGGAGGTCGCTTGCGCCGACCCGACTCGCGACGGATGCGCCGCCATCGCTCGCGATCGCGAACCAGCCGGACGTCTCCACGACATACACCTGCCCGGCCGCCAACGGCACGGTCGGGCGCCACACGCCTGCGGCAAGCCAACGGGCGGGGGGCGTCAGCATGACATTCCCGTCACGAACCTGAAGCACCGTGCCCCGGCTCGCGTAGGTATGAAACGACTGCCCGCGCATGAGCTTGAGCAAGGCAGGTGAGGGCGTCCCGACATCGGTGCGCTCGCGGGACGTCACCGGCACATCGACTCGCTCAGCACGCGCTGCAGGGGGCTTCGCGACCGGGCTACGGATGAGCGAAGCGTACTCGGGTGTAGGGGCGGGATGTGTTTCCATGGCGAAGCTCCGGGGCGTTGAACAGATGGCTACAGCGTATCGATGGCCCCATCGGCCCGGTAGGCACACCCGCGAACCGTTTTTTGTGTAACAGATGGGCGTCAGACAACCTGTTACGATGCCAAATTCTCAAATCTGTATCTGTTGCGGTGCGATCCGATGCCCGATGATCTGCGCATGGACGCCCCCACCCCCGACCTGATGGTCACCGACACGACCGACCCCATGGCTTCGACGCCCGTTTCCACGCAAAGCGCCCCGGAAGCGGCGAGACCTGCGGTGTTTCCCGTCATTCCCGAAGAGCGCACGCCGATTTACCGCCAGTTGGCGGATCACTATCGTCTGGCGATCGAAGCCGGGACGCTCGTCTGCGGCGCGCGCATGCCTAGCGTGCGTGCGTTGATGGAGCGCCACCAGATCAGCCTGTCGACGGCGCTACAGACTTGCCGCCATCTGGAGGCGCAGGGCCTGCTCGAAGCGCGTCCGCGTTCCGGGTACTTCGTGCGCACGCCCGCCCGCGCGAGCGCCGTACCGGTGGCCGAGCCGCGCCCGTGGGTGCCTGACCTGATGCAGTACGTGGGCATCAATCAGCGTGTCTCGTCGATTCTCGCGCGCGGCCTTCAGGCGGATATCAAGATCAATTTCGCGATCGCGCACGGGTCCCCGTCGCTCTATCCGGTCAACGAGTTGCGGCAGGCGACGATCCGCGCACTGCGTGACCATCCGCTGCTCTACGGCATGCCGCCGCCCGGCGGCGGTGAAGCCCGGTTTCGCGGCGCGATTGCACGCCGTGCGCTGGAAGCGCGGATGAACATCAACCCGGATGAAATCATCGTCACGCACGGCTGCATCGAAGCGATCAACCTGGCGCTGCGTGCGGTGGCGAGCACCGGCGACGTGGTCGCGGTCGAATCGCCGACCTACTACGCGCTGTTGCAGACGCTTGAGAGCATGGGCATCCGGGCGCTGGAAATTCCGACGAGCCCGCAAACCGGCATCTCGCTCGACGCGCTGGAGCTGGCCTCGCAAACGTACGACAACATCAAGGCGGTGATCGTCGTGCCGCATTTTCAGAATCCGCTCGGATCGGTGATGCCGGACGCCAACAAGATGCAGCTCGTGAAGTGGGCGGAGTCGCGAGGCATCGCCATCATCGAGGACGACACGTATTCCGCGCTGGGTGACGACGGCAACATGCCTGCGGCCATCCGTTCATGGGATACGACGGGCAACGTGATTCACTGTGCCTCGCTGCACAAGACGCTTGCGCCGGGCATGCGGCTCGGCTGGATTGCTGCCGGCAAGTGGCAGCGACGGGTCGACATGCTGAAATATGCGCAGACGCGCCCGAACGAAGCGCTCGCGCAGATCGCCATGGGCGAGTTCATGGACTCGCCGCGATTCGATCGTCATTTGCGGCGTCTGCGCTCGCAGTTGCGTGAACACCGCGCCGCGATGGCTGAAGCGATCGCGACGTACTTCCCGGCCGGCACGCGTCTGACGCAACCGGCGGGCGGTCTGAGCTTGTGGGTGGAGATGCCGGGCGGTGTGAGTTCCGAGCGACTGTTCGACGCGGCGCTGGAGAAAGGCATTCGCATCGCACCGGGCAGCCTTTTCTCCAACTCGGCGCGCTACGACAACTTCCTGAGGATGAATGGCGGTCAGCCGTTCACGCGCGACGTCGACAAGGCCGTGCGGACGCTGGCCACCGAAGTCACCCGCCTGCTCGACACGAACGGCTGAGCGGATCTCGGTCAGCCGGGCTGCACTTGTGGCCGCACCCACGGTCGCATGAACAGCCGAATGAGCAGCCGCACGCCTGACTGTATCTCGGACTGGCGGTGCGGATAAGGGACGGCTCAGAACTCCGGATACATCCGTCCCGGATTGAAGATGCCCGCAGGATCGAACACCGACTTCAGATTTCGGTGGATGCGCATGACGGGCGCGGGCAACGGGGTGAAGACACTGACGCTCGGTTCGCCGTAACGGAACAGCGTGGCGTGCCCGCCATCCTGACGGGCGGCGGAGCGCACGATCTGCGCGTCGGCGTCGGTGATCCACCAGCGCTGTGCGCCACCCCACTCGATGAGTTGCTTGCCTGGCAGACGATGCGGTTCGGCTGTCGACGGCACGGCCAGACGCCACAAGGCCTGCCCCGGTCCCGCATCGGCGAAGAAGTTGTCGGTCTGCTCGCGAATGGCGTGCCAGAACTTGGCCGCATGAATGGCATCGACCAGCTCGCCGCCCATCTTCACGCGAGCGGCCTTGATGGCTGCCGACGCGCCCGCCAGACGAATCACCAGCAAATCGCTGCGCCAGGCGCTACCGGTAATCGGCAGCGGCTGGCCGCCCCATTCGTTGAGCTTGCGCACCGCATCGACGGCATTCATTTCGAATTGCAGCGTCAATTCCGCGAACGGCTGCGGCAGCACCTTGAGCGACACTTCGAGAATGAGTCCCAGCGTGCCGAGCGAGCCGGCGAGCATGCGCGAGACGTCGTAACCGGCGACGTTCTTCATCACCTGACCGCCGAAGTTCAGCACATGTCCCCGACCGTCCATCAGCTTGGCGCCGAGCACGAAATCGCGCACTGAGCCCACGGCACTGCGACGCGGGCCGGCCAGCCCGGCGGCCACTGCGCCGCCGATGGTTGCCCCTGGCCCGAAGTAGGGCGGCTCGAACGGCAGCAACTGATTGCGCTCCGCGAGCGCGGCCTCGACTTCAGCCAGCGGCGTGCCGCAACGCGCCGTAATGACGAGTTCAGCGGGATCGTAAGCGACGATGCCGCTGTATGCACGCGTGTCGAGCACGTCGCCCACACGCTGCTGTCCGTACCACGCTTTCGTACCGCCCCCGCGCAACTGAAGCGGGGCACGGCGAGCGGTGGCCTGTTCGATGACGGCGCGGAAATTCTCGAGGGTGTCGTTCGTGTCGGTCATCAGCTCGGTTCAGGCGGTGGTGTCGTATCGCATTGATAGGGATCCAGCTCGCTGCCGCAGTGCTTGCAGAAGCGGGCGTTCGGCTCGTGTCCTTCGGTCTGACATTGCTTGCAGGTGCGTGTGGTGACCGGCGCGCGGCGCATGGCCGAATGAATTTCGGCACCCATGATGCCGGTGGGAATGGCGATCACGCTGTAACCGAGCAGCATTACGAAACCGGTGATCGCCTTGCCCAGTCCGGTGACGGGGACCACGTCGCCATACCCGGTCGTCGTGAGCGTGACGATGGCCCAGTAGATGCCGACCGGAATGCTCGTGAAGCCATGTTCCGGCCCCTCGATGATGTGCATCAGCGTGCCGAAGATCACCACGATGATCGAAATGAAGCCGAGAAACACGAGGATCTTGCGCCGGGCGTTGTACAGCGCAATGCTGAGAATACCGGCTTCGTTGACGTATGCGGTGAGCTTCAGAATCCGGAACGCGCGCATCAAACGCAGCAAACGCACATCGATCAGTCCATGCAATTCCGGCACGAGAATCGCGAGATAGGTCGGCAGGATGGCGAGCAGGTCGATGATGCCGTAGAACGACAGCGCATAACGCATCGGCCGGTGCGCGCTCAGCAGGCGCGCAATGTACTCCGCCGTGAACAGCAGCGTGAAGAACCACTCCAGGATCGCCATCGGTATCGGCATGGTGGCCTGTACCGCCGGCACGCTGGAGACCACCACCGTGAGGACGGACAACACGATGGCGGCGAGCAGCGCAATGTCGAACAGCCGCCCCTCGCGGGTATCGGCCTCGAAGATGATGATGTAGAGACGCTGCCGCCAGTCGTGCGGCAGCCATTCCGACAGCGGGCGCATGTCAGAACCTCGGCAGATCGGGATGCGGCAACAGGCCGCCGCGCACATGCTGCTTGCCGTATTCGGCACAGCGCGCCCGTGTCGGAATGCCCTTGTCCGGATTGAGGAGTCCGACCGGATCGAACGCGCGTTTCACGCCGAAGAACGCGTCGCGTTCCTGCGCCGAGAATTGCACGCACATCGAGTTGATCTTCTCGATGCCCACGCCGTGTTCGCCCGTAATCGTGCCGCCGAGTTCGACGCACGCTTCGAGAATGTCGCAACCGAACGCCTCGGCGCGATGCCATTCGTCCAGGTCGTTGCCGTTAAAGAGAATGAGTGGATGCATGTTCCCGTCTCCCGCGTGAAAGACGTTAATACAGCGCAACCCATATTGTTGTTCCAGACCTTCGATGCGTTTGAGTAATGTCCCAATCGCGCGGCGTGGAATCGTCCCGTCCATGCAGTAGTAGTCGGGCGAGATGCGCCCGGCGGCAGGGAAGGCGTTCTTGCGTCCGGACCAGAAGCGCAGGCGCTCCTCCTCGCTGCGCGAGATCTGCAAGCGTGTCGCCCCCGAGGTACGTAGTACGTGCGAGATGCGCAGGATCTCCTCGGTGACTTCTTCGGGCGTGCCGTCCGATTCGCACAGCAGAATCGCGGCGGCGTCCAGATCGTACCCGGCGTGCACGAACTCTTCCACGGCCTGCGTGGCGGGCTTGTCCATCATTTCAAGGCCCGCCGGAATGATGCCCGCTGCAATGATCGCCGCGACGGCATTGCCGCCGGTCTCCACGTCGTCGAAGCTTGCCATGATGACCTGTGCGGTCTGCGCCTTCGGCACGAGCTTGACGGTGATTTCGGTCACGACGCCGAACATGCCTTCGCTGCCGATGAACACGGAGAGCAGATCGAGACCCGGCGCATCGGGGCCGAGCGATCCGAACTCGATGGCCTCGCCCGACATGGTGATGGCGCGCACACGCAGCACGTTGTGCACCGTCAGCCCGTACTTGAGGCAATGCACGCCGCCCGAATTCTCTGCGACGTTGCCGCCAATGGTGCAGGCGATCTGCGACGACGGGTCTGGCGCGTAATACAGCCCGTAGGGCGCGGCGGCTTCCGAAATCGCGAGATTGCGAACGCCCGGCTGCACCGTGGCCGTGCGTGCGTAAGGATCGACTTCGACGATCTTCTTGAACTTCGCGAGCGACAGCACCAGACCGTCTGACATCGGCATGGCGCCGCCGGAAAGACTGGTGCCTGCGCCGCGTGGTACTACCGGGATGCCGAGCTGGTGGCAGGCCTGCAAAATGCGCTGTACCTGCGACTCCGACTCCGGCAACACGACGGCGAGCGGCACGCGACGATACGCGGCGAGGCCGTCGCACTCGTATGGCGTGGTGTCTTCGCGCCGATGCAGGATGCAATGCGGCGGCAGAATCCGCGCAAGCGCTTCGAGCAACTGGCGCTGACGCGCAGCGAGCGCTTCGGCGTCGCCGCTGTCATGGCCGGGTCCGCCATGCGGCGAGGCGCCCGTCTGAAACGAACCGGATGCACTAGACGAGCCGGGCTGGCCCTGCGGCGACGGCATCTGTGGTGTCTGGGGCGCGTTCATGCGGCGCTCAGCCCGCGGCGCGCAGCCGGAAAATCTTGCCCGGATTCAGGAGGTTATGTGGGTCGAGCGAGGTTTTGATCGACCGCATGACATCGATGGCATCCTCACCGTGCTCGGTCACGAGGAACCCCATCTTGTGCAGGCCGACGCCATGCTCGCCGGTGCAGGTGCCGCCCATGCGAATGGCGCGCTCGACGATGCGCTGATTCAGTCGCTCCGCTTCATCCATATCTTCCTGCTTATCAGGATCGATCAGGATCGCGACGTGGAAGTTGCCGTCGCCCACGTGGCCGACGATCGGGCACAGGAGCCGCGAACCCTTCAGATCTTCTTCCGTTTCGCCCACGCACTCGGCCAGGCGCGAGATCGGCACGCAGACGTCCGTCGTCACGGCGCGGCAACCCGGCTGAAGCTGAAGCATGGCGAAGTAGGCGCTGTGACGTGCACTCCACAAGCGGTTGCGGTCCTCGGTGCGCGTGGCCCATTCGAAGCCGGTGCCGCCGTTGTCCCTGGCGAGTTCCTCGACCGTCTGCGCCTGTTCCTTCACGCCGGCCTCGCTGCCGTGGAATTCGAAGAACAGCGTTTGCGTCTCCGGCAGCTCCATCCTGGAATGCTTGTTGATCGCGCGCACGGCTAGTGCATCGACGAATTCCACACGTGCGACCGGCACGCCCAGTTGAATGGTCTGGATAGTGCAGTTCACGGCGTCCGTCATGCTCGGGAACGAACAGATAGCGGCCGATACGGCTTCCGGCTGCGGGTACAGACGCACGGTCACTTCGGTGATGATGCCGAGCGTGCCTTCGCTGCCGACGAACAGGCGTGTGAGGTCGT
Organism: Pandoraea sp. LA3; assembly: GCF_022696215.1. Taxonomy (NCBI): domain Bacteria; kingdom Pseudomonadati; phylum Pseudomonadota; class Betaproteobacteria; order Burkholderiales; family Burkholderiaceae; genus Pandoraea; species Pandoraea sp. LA3. The sequence continues at coordinate 41,006 of NZ_PTPY01000028.1, forward strand.
AACCGGCCGACGACTTGCGCGCCCGCGTACCGGTGTGGATCACGCGGCCGTCTGCCAGCACGACAGTCAGGGCGAGCACGTTCTCGCGCATCGTGCCGTAGCGCACGGCATTGGTGCCCGACGCGCGCGTGGCGCACATGCCGCCAATGCTGGCGTCGGCGCCCGGATCGATCGGGAAGAACAGGCCCGTGTCGCGCAGCGCTTCGTTCAGCGCCTTGCGCGAGATGCCCGGTTGTGCGGTGACGGTCAGGTCTTCGGCGTTGATCGAAACGATCTGGTTCATCTCCGACAGATCGAGCGACAGACCGCCTTCGACCGCGAGCAGATGACCTTCGAGCGACGAGCCGGCGCCGTAGGGAATGATGGGAACGTCGTATTTCGCGCAGAGCTTGACGATCTGCGAGACCTCCTCGGTGCTGTGCGCGAAGGCGACGGCATCGGGCAGCATGGGATCGAACGGAGACTCGTCACGGCCGTGATGTTCGCGTAGCGCCTCCTTGGTGCTCACGCGCTCGCCCAGCAGGGTCTGCAAGTCGGTGAGCAGGGCGTCGGGAAACGGACGCTTGGCGGCGAACGGCAGGTGGGGGTGATTCACGGCTTTCTCCTTCGGGTCTCCGGGCCGCCGTTGCCGGTAGGCGAGGGCGGACACCATGTCGGGCGGGGTCTCGGGCGTGCGGTGCACTCCCTGACACCTCATGAGCGGGGATTTTACGCCGACGTCGCGTTTTTCCCCACACTTTGCGTCATATCATACGGACTTGCCGTGTATCGACGCTATCGGAATTGCCTGAAAAATGAGCAATCGATGGTGATACGGTCTATTTCAATCAAAAAGGCAGGTCGTCCGGCGGCTTGAGAGGCGCCGGCAGGCAAGATGTGCCGCAAGGGGTAGGTGTCAGAAGATGGGTAATCGTTTGAGCAAGATCGTCACGCGCACGGGCGACGGAGGCAAGACCGGTCTGGGAGACGGCGCGCGCGTGGACAAGTTCAGCCTGCGTATCGTCGCCATCGGCGAGATCGACGAAACCAACTCGCACATCGGCGTATTGCTGTGCGAAGACCTGCCGCAGGACGTGCGCGCGATGCTGATCGACATTCAGCACGACCTGTTCGATCTGGGCGGCGAGCTGAGCATGCCGCGTCACACGCTGCTGGGGGACGCCCACGTCGTCAAGCTCGACGAGTGGCTGGCCCATTACAACGCCGATCTGCCGCGTCTGAAGGAATTCATTTTGCCTGGCGGCACCCGGGCGGCGGCGCTTGCGCACATCGTGCGGACCGTGGCACGTCGTGCCGAGCGCGCGATGGTCGCCCTGGGCGCCGAGGAGACGGTCGCGCCGGCGCCGCGCCAGTACATCAACCGCTTGTCCGACCTGATGTTCGTGCTGGCCCGTGTGCTCAATCGTGCGGGCGGCGGGGCCGACGTGCTGTGGCAGCGTGAGCGTTCCGGCAGTGCGCCGCCGGAAGGCGAGGCGCAGTAAAAAGCAGGCGAGCCGGTGAGCCGGTGGCCGGTGACCCCGTCAACCGGCCGTCCGACGGTATGCCGGGCGGCTTTTCGTGCATCGCGCACCCCGGCCGCCCGTGGTTTCAGTTTCCTGCGCCGCGTGCTACGCGACGCGCACGCACGGCGTCGGCCAGCGTGTCGAGCACCTTCAGGCTGTCTTCCCAGTTGATGCAGGCGTCGGTAATGCTCTGGCCGTAGGTCAGTTCCTTGCCCGGCACGTGGTCCTGACGACCGGCCACGAGGTGCGACTCGACCATCACACCGATGATGCGGTCGTCGCCGCCAGCGAGCTGACGGGCGATGTCTTCGCACACCGGGATCTGGTTCTCGTGCTTCTTCTGGCTGTTGGCGTGCGACGCGTCGATCATCACGCGTGCGGCCAGGCCCGACTTGGCGATGTCGTCGCAGGCGGTCTGTACGCTCGCGGCGTCGAAGTTCGGCGCCTTGCCGCCACGCAGGATCAGGTGGCAGTCCTCGTTGCCGGCGGTCGACACGATGGCCGAGTGCCCGCCCTTGGTGACCGACAGGAAATGGTGCGGCTGCGAGGCGGCCTTGATCGCGTCCACGGCGATCTTCACGTTGCCGTCGGTGCCGTTCTTGAACCCGACCGGGCACGACAGGCCGGACGCCAGTTCGCGGTGCACCTGCGATTCCGTAGTGCGAGCGCCGATGGCGCCCCACGACACGAGGTCGGCGATGTACTGCGGGCTGATCATGTCGAGATACTCGGTGCCGGCCGGCAGCCCCATTTCGTTGATCTGTGCGAGCAGTTCGCGGGCCAGACGCAGACCGTCGTTGATCTTGAAGCTGTTGTCCATGTGCGGGTCGTTGATCAGACCCTTCCAGCCCACCGTCGTGCGCGGCTTTTCGAAGTACACGCGCATCACGATTTCAAGCTCGCCTTTCAAACGTTCGCGTTGTTCGACGAGACGCGACGCGTATTCCAGCGCGGCCTTCGGATCGTGAATCGAGCACGGGCCGATGATGACGACGAGACGGTCTTCCATGCCGTGCAGCACGCGGTGAATGGCGCCGCGCGTGCGATGGATGAGGTCGGCGCTCTTTTCCGAGCACGGGTATTCGCGGATCAGGTGCGCAGGGGGCGTCAGTTCCTTAAGTTCGCGAATACGGACATCATCGGTATTGTGGGGAGGCATGGTTTTTCTCCTGGGCAGTTCGGACTGCGGTTCGTTTCTCGGGATTCGGGGCAAAAAAAAACCGCCAGACTCGCTGGCGGTTTTTCAGGATTCGTTCGGTGCTTACTGCTGCAACTGTCCCTCTCCATCCGCCAGCGGTGTGAGATACGCAAAAAAGTAAAAGTAAAACTTATTGGCGTTCATGAAGGATGTCTAGGACGTTGCGTGGCCGGTGGTTTGCCGTGCACAGAAACAACTTTATACGCCGAATCGAATGACGCTGCAACCGCGTGAGGACGCCAGATGGATGAAAAACGCGCGGAATCTCCGCGTTTTTTATCGGATATTTGCGTTAATAATTCTATGATTTTTGAAATCATGCGGAAACGCCCGGTTTGAGCCGGGCGCTTTGCTATGCTTGACGCATTTTTGCAGTGCGGAATTTCACACCGTCGGACATGGCATACCGACGTCTCAGGCCGTACCGCCGACCGTCATGTTTTCCATGCGCAGCGTCGGCTGGCCCACGCCCACCGGCACGCTCTGGCCTTCCTTGCCGCACACGCCCACGCCCGAGTCCAGCGACATGTCGTTGCCGATCATCGTCACGTCCTTGAGCGATTCCGGACCGTTGCCGATCAGCGTTGCGCCCTTGACCGGGTACGTGATCTTGCCGTCTTCGATCATGTAAGCCTCGGACATCGAGAACACGAACTTGCCGTTGGTGATGTCCACCTGCCCGCCGCCGAAGTTCACGGCGTACAGGCCACGTTTGACCGACGCGATGATTTCCTCGGGATCCTTGTCGCCGCCGAGCATGTACGTATTGGTCATGCGTGGCATCGGCAGCGCGGCGTACGATTCGCGACGGCCGTTGCCGGTAACCGGCATCTTCATCAGGCGTGCGTTCAGGCTGTCCTGCATGTAGCCCTTCAGGATGCCGTCCTCGATGAGCGTGGTGCACTGCGTCGGGTTGCCTTCGTCGTCGATGTTCAGCGAGCCTCGACGGTTCGACAGCGTGCCGTCGTCGACCACCGTGACGCCCTTGGCCGCCACACGCTCGCCGAGTCGTCCGGAGAACGCCGACGAGCCCTTGCGGTTGAAGTCGCCTTCCAGCCCGTGGCCCACGGCTTCGTGCAGCAGCACGCCGGGCCAGCCCGGTCCGAGCACCACGGTCATCGCACCGGCAGGCGCCGGGCGGGCGTCGAGCTTGACGATGGCGCCGTCGACCGCTTCCTTGACGTACTTTTCGAGCAGATCGTCAGTGAAGTAGGCGTAATCGAGGCGAGCGCCGCCGCCGCTGTTGCCGATTTCGCGGCGTCCATTGGATTCGACGATGACGGTGACCGACACGCGCACGAGCGGACGCACGTCGGCGGCGATCACGCCGTCGCTGCGCGCCACGAGCACGACGTCGTACTCGCCGGCCAGCCCTGCCATGACCTGTGACACGCGCGGATCGCGGGCGCGGGCGAGCTTTTCGATGCGTTCGAGCAGCGCGACCTTGCCGTTGGCGTCGAGCGACGCGAGCGGGTCGGACGGCAGATACAGCCCGTGGCCGCTGGCGCTTGCGAGCTTGCTGCCGACCTTGACGCGTCCGCGACCGGCCGTTGCAATGCTGCGCGTCGCTGCGGCGGCGTCTTTCAGCGCGATCTCGGAAATGTCGTCGGAATAGGCGAACGCCGTGCGATCACCCACGATGGCGCGCACCCCCACGCCCTGATCGATCGAGAACGAACCCGATTTGACGATGCCTTCCTCCAGGCTCCACGCTTCGCTGCGTGTGTACTGGAAGTACAGGTCGGCGTAATCCACGCGGTGCGTGAAGATATCGCCGAGAGCCCGTTGCAGATGGCTTTCGTCGAGGCCGTACGGCGTGAGCAGCAGCTCGCGGGCCGTGGCCAGGTTCTGGATGCCGGTGTCGATGATTTTCATGCGGTGTCAGGCCAAGGAAATGTATTCGGTAGATGAGGGCGAATGCCGGGATATCAACATGGCAACGTGGCGAAGTCGTCGGACGTCAACCCTGCAATACGCGGTGCCGCCATGCGGGCAGGCTCTGGCGTACGCCGGCCAGCCGGGCCGGGTCGATCTCGCCGACGACCACGCCGGCGCCTTCCGTGTCTCGCTGGGCGACGATGTCGCCCCAGGGATCGATCAGCATGGAGTGCCCCCAGGTGCGCCGCCCGTTCTCATGATGGCCGCCCTGCGCGGACGCCAGCACATAACACTGGTTCTCGACGGCCCGCGCGCGCAGCAGCAACTCCCAGTGCGCGCGGCCCGTGGTGTAGGTAAAGGCGGCGGGTACGACCATGAGCGTACAGTCGCCCATGGCACGGTACAACTCGGGAAAACGCAGGTCGTAGCAGACCGACAGGCCCACGCGCCCGAACGGCGCTTCGAACGTGCGCACTGCATCGCCGGGGCGAATGGTGCGTGCCTCGTCGTAGGCTTCCTCGCCTTTGACGAAGTTGAACAGGTGGATCTTGTCGTAACGCGCGGCCGGCGCGCCCTCCGGCGAGAAGACGAGCGTGGTGTTGAGCACGCGCTCGGGTTCCGGCGCCGCCAGCGGCAGCGTACCGCCGATCAGCCAGACGCCGTGCCGACGCGCGGTTTCCGCCAGAAAGTCCTGAATCGGGCCGCTGCCCGGTGTCTCGCGCAATGCGAGCTTGTCGGTGTCGCGCTGTCCCATGTAGCAGAAATACTCGGGCAACAGCACCAGTTGCGCACCGGCGTCCGCTGCCTCGGCCACCAGACGCGCAGCGTCTTGCAGGTTTCGCGAGACGTCCGGCGCGCTCACCATCTGCGCGGCGGCCACGCGCACGGGGGAATCCGTGGGGGCGTTCAGGGCGGCTGACTTCGTGTCGGGACTCGTCATGAAATGGCTGAATTCGGGGCGATGATCGTGGCGTTATCGAGACTTCCGGGGCTGCGGGTATCGCATTCGCGTGCTTTCGTATCCTGCCGTTGCGCTCAGTTGCCGCGCATACCGGCCGGTTGGGCGCGGTTTTGCGCCTCTGGCCGGGTTTCCGGGGATGCATCGATCTTACTCTTATTGCCGCCGCCCTGTCCGATGACCGGATTGTCCCAGGAGCCGGTGACGTGATACGTCGTCGAGAGCGTGCGCGAGAGCTGGTCGCCCAGCGCCAGTTGCGCGAAGAACGATCCGATGCCCAGCGCCGGGTTGACGATCGCCCACGCGAGCGATGCCGACGCCGCATTGATCTTCGGCAGCACCAGCACGTTCAGGTCCTGTGTTTCGTGGGCGAGGTCGGTGTGACCGTCGATCTTGATGGTCGCCGCATTCGCATTGATCGTCAGGTCGCTCGTATTCGCCACGCCGCCCTGCATCGCCACGTTCCCGTCGATGCTGTCGAACGGCAGGCCGCTGCCGATCACGCTGTTGAAGTCGAACGTCAGGATCTTGGCGAGCGTCTGCACCGACAGGATGTTCAGTAGTTTGGCCAGTCCCGGATCGGCTTTCAGGATCTGCCCGCGCTTCAGATCGATCGCCACGCGACCGCCCAGCGTCGGGTAGTCGATGGCGTCGGGGCCGCCGCGCCAGCCGAAACGGCCGGAGACGGTGCCGGAGCCGTCCTTGAGCGTCTTGGGCAACCCGAGCCGGTCGAGCAGCCCGCCCGCGTCCTTCACGTCGAGGTTGAAATCGAGCACGGTGCGGCGCGGCACGTCGTCGTCACTCGTTTGCGGTGTCTGTGCAGCCTGCGCCGCCCGGCGGCGCGACGTGCGCCAGTTGCCCTTCACGTCGAGCGTGGCCGTGTTGTTGCTCAATTCCAGCTTGGTGAGCTGCCACACCGGCACACCGTCTTCGATGTCGTTGTGGGCGTTCAATTGCAGACGACCCAGCGGCTTGTCGCGCAGCACGAAGTCATTGGCGATCACATCGATGGCCGGGAATTCGTCGCTCGGCTCGTCGAGCACCTGCGTGAGCACGTCGCTGCCGTGGTCCTCGCGCGGGATCACCAGCTTGGCCAGACGCGCACGCACGGCGCCCGACGGGTTCTTGTCGGTCGGCGCCTGCCATTCGGCGAATCCGGAGACGAGTTCCGAGGCGAGACTGACCTGCCAGTCGCGATCGCTGCGCTGCGCGCCCACGACCAGCTCCGGCCATCCGCGCGACATCAGACGTACTTGTTTCGCGTGCAGTGCGAGGCGTGTGGGCAGGTACGGCGTGAGTGCGCCGAACTCGTCGCGCGCGGCGGCGGCCGTGGCAGCGGGGGCGGGCGGTGTGCCTTGCGTGCCCGGCGTGACGGCGTCGGAGCCGAGCGAGGCGATGACACTGCGCCAGGCGTCCACGTCGAGCGTGTCGAATTGCGCCGTGGCCTGCACGCCTTCGCGCGGCGCAGGCACCGGTTGGTTGATGCCGATGCCGCCGCGCAGTACCTCGACGCGCCCCCCCGGGGTGCGCTGCTGCACGTAGTTGGCCTGCACGCTGCCGATGGCGAAGTCGAGCGTATCGATGCGGCGTCCGCCCGGATTGGCCTGCGGACGCATCGTGAAGCGGGCCGGCAGGGACGCCTCCGCACTCTTGCCCAGCGGGGCTGGCAAGTTCACCGCGAGACCGGCCAGCGTTGACTGCACCGCCACATCCGTCATGCCCTGACGCACTGTCACCGTCGCCGTGTACGGCGTGCTGCCCGTCATGCGCTTGGCCAGTTGCGCCAGCGTGGCGTTCTCCCGGTTCTCGCGCAGTCCCTGCGCGCTCATCTGACCGTTGACGTTCAGGACGATGGTGCCGTCGTCGCGACTGCCGCCCGAGGCGCGCACGTCACCGCCGAGGAATGTGCCGCGCAGGTTGTCGAGCGAAATGCCGCGCTCGGTGAAGGCCAGTTCGCCATCCACCGCGCCGAACGTCGGCAGACCGTTGATGAGTGTGATGTCGTTGCGCAGGAAGCGCGCACGGCCCGTGACCTTCGAACGATCGGTATGGTCGAGCGGCATCGACAACTGCATGGCGAGCTGTGTGTTGCCGTTCGCCCGCGTGTCTTCGGTGAAGTCGCCGATCCAGCGGCCGACCGGGCTGTTGTTCAGATACTTGACGAAGTCCATCGCGGGGCCGCGGGCGTCGCCCTTGAGCGTGAGCGTGGAGTCGTCCTGACCGATGTCGTTGATGTCGCCCTGCACCTGCGTGAGCGTGACGCCGAAGACCGTGCCGCTGTCGATCGCGATGTGCAGCTTGTCGGCATCGAAGCGCAGATTGCCGCGTACCTTCTCGAAGGGCGGCCAGACTTCGGTATGACCGGGGCGCAGCGGCGACGGATTGAACGTCACGTCCACCAGCGGAATATCGATGCGGAACTTGCCGCCACCCTTGCCGTACGGGAAGTCTTCGAGATCGCCTTGCACGGCGAACGGCGCGTTCTGCACCGTGCCGGCGAGCAGCGCCCGTTGCAGATAGTCGCGCACGGCGGCGCCGATGTCCGTGGGCAGGTAGCGCGGCACGGCATTGGCGTTCGCGCGCACGATGCTGCCTTTCAGATCGACGATGCCATTGCCCTTGCCGCCGTTATGCCAGGTGCCGCTCACGTCCCCTGTGAGTTCGCTGTTTTGCAGATGGACGGCATCCACGCGCACTTGCACGTTCGCGGGGGCGTCGCGTTGCGTCGCCGAATGCGAGATGCGCCATGACGTGCGCGCCGTGAGCGTGTCGAGATCGATGCGCGGCTGGTCGAAGCGACCGGGGAAGTCGAGCATGGCGTTCTTCGCGTTGAGCGAGAGGCTGCCGCGCGACTGATCGGCGTCGATGTGACCGCTCAGATTGGCGAAGCCCGGGCGCCCTGCGTTGGGCGCATTTGGCCGTACAGGCGGATGCTGGCTGGGCTGGCTGTCGATGCCGAGACCGTCGAAGTCGGCCACCACGCGGTAGCGATCGCGCTCCGGCGGCAGCTGTTTGATGCCCGGCAGGTCGCGCCAGTTGGTCGGGCCATGCGGCTTGGGCGCCTGATAGTTGATGTCGAAATTCGTCAGACGGCCACGCGGACGGAAGCTGGCGAGTGTGTCGCGCGTTTGCTGATCGATGGGCAGCGACGGCACGACGGCCATGGCCGCGCCGATGTCGAAGCGTTGACCGGCCACGGCGACGTGCAGGCCCTGCGTGTCGGTGCCGGGCGTGAAGCTGCCGCGCAGGTCCGGGATGTCGAGCGTGGGACGCCCGGCCGCCTGCAAGCTCAGTTCGCGCGCACGCACGTTCCAGCCGGCGTCGGCCTGTGCGCCGATGCGCGTGACGTCGATGCGGCCCTGTGTGGCGTCGAACGTCAGCGGCGGCAGGTTGTCGGCCAATTGCACCGAGGTGTCGGCGCCCGCCATGCGTAGCGTCGCCCCCGTGAGCGCGCCGTTGTCGAAGTCGACCCAGGCGCGCCCGGCGACACGGCCGCGCGAGTCCTTGCCCGGCAAATCGACGTAACGGGCGAGTTCGGTCAGATCGAGCGTGCCCACGTCGGCATAGATCTGCCCGCGCCAGCGTTTCACTTCGCCGGGGCGTGCGAACAGCGGATTCGTGAAGCGCGCACGAATGTCCAGCGGCGCCACGACGCCCTGCGGCGGATTCGCCTGCATGCCGAAGCGATGCTCGAAGCCGCGATTGCGCAGCATGGCGTTGACCTGCGTGACGACGACTTCGGGCACATCGCGCGTGGCGTCGCGCCAGCGCACGGTGCCGTTGCGCACCACGATGCGCGCCTGACGCATGAGCCAGTCGGCCCCCGTGGTATCCGTCGTCTTGCCGTTGCCCGCGACCGGCATGCCGGCGACGAGGATCGAACCATCGACGCGGCGCTCCACGGTCAGGTCGGGCTCATACAGCGTGAGGTCCGACAGGCGCAGGTCGAAATGGATCAGGCTGGTCCACGAGAGCACGGCGTCGAGCCGGTGCAGCGTGAGGCTGGGTTCGACCGGCGGTGGTGCGCCCGGCGGCGCGTAAGTCACTGTGGGGTTGTCCGTCGCGGAGGGCTGGGAGGCCACCGCCGCAGACGCCAAAGGTGCGGCGGATGCGGCAGAAGCTGCCGATGCCGTGTGCCGACGCAGCGGCGCGACCACGCGGGCGATCGTCGACGCCTTGGGCTGCGCAGCCTGCGCGGGCGGCGTGATGCGAACATCTTCCAGCGACAGGTAGGGGTGCCAGCCGCGCCAGACAGCGTCGATCTTGCCGATGGTGACGGGCAGCCCGATGGCGCGCGTTGCCGCCGCTTCGATCTGCGGGCGGTAGTCGGACACACGGGGAAGGATGACGTAGCGCGTCGCGAGGATCACGGCGCCCAGTCCGAAGTAGACGATGACGACGAGCGCCAGCAGCCATTCCAGACCCAGTCGCAAGCCACGCGGCAGTGACGAGAACCAGGACCGGGTCGCGGTGGGCGAGGCGGGCGGCTTGCGGTCGGTCATGCTGCGCGTCTACGAGGTAATGTGGTAGTTTCTGTGGCAAAGACTGTAACACAAGCCCAAGGCCGTCCGATGGCCCGGCCGTAGGACAATCAGACGTGTGATCCGGCGTTTCATCGCGCCCGGGTAAGCATGCGAAAGTCTCTCCATCCTTTGCTGACCGGAACCCCGCCAGTGAGTTCACCCGAAATCCCGACCGATATTCAGTCCTACTCGCGATACGCCGCCCGCATGCTCGCGAGCCGTCCGGCACTGGCCGAGGCGTTGCCCACGCTTGCCGAGCATCCCGTGGACGCCCGCTGGCTCGCCCGCCGCTTCGAAGCCATCACCGGCACGCTGCTCTCGCCGCCCGACCAGGCGTCGGGTGTGAGCGGGATCGACGAGGCCGGACTGGCACGGGCCTTGCGCGTGTTGCGCGTCGAGGCGCTGTGCGCTGTCATGCAGCGCGATCTGGACGGCCGCGCCGAGTTGTCCGAAGTGACCGAGGCCATGACCGCGCTCGCCGAGTTCGCCGTGCAGGCGGGCATCGCGGTGCTGTCGCGCGAACTCGAAGCGATTCACGGCGTGCCGCGCAATGCCGAAGGCGAGCGTCAGACGCTCGGCGTGGTTGGCATGGGCAAGCTCGGCGGTCGCGAACTGAACGTTTCGTCCGACATCGATCTCATCTTCCTGTATGAAGACGATGGCGACACCACGGCGCCCGACGACGCCGATCCGGCGCTCGCCAACCGCCTGCGTCTGCTATCGAATCACGAATTCTTCACCAAGCTCGGCCGCAAGCTGATTGGTCTGATCTCGGAGCTGACCCCGGACGGTTACGTATTCCGTGTGGACATGCGTCTGCGTCCTAACGGTGACTCCGGGCCGCTCGTGTGCAGCCTGCCGATGCTCGAAGAGTATTTCTACGTGCAGGGCCGCGAGTGGGAGCGTTACGCCTGGATCAAGGGACGTCTCGTGTCCGAACTGGCGAGCGAGCCGGGCAAGCGTGTCGAGCGGTTGCTGAGTTCGCTGGTCCAGCCGTTCGTCTTCCGTCGCTATCTGGATTACGGCGTGATCGGCGCGATTCGTGCGCTGCACGAGCAGATCCGCCACGAGGCCGAGCGTCGTGCGCGCGCCAAACCGGCCCGCATCAACGATATCAAGCTCGGACGCGGCGGCATTCGCGAAGTCGAGTTCTCCGCGCAGGTATTCCAGTTGATTCGCGGCGGGCAGGAGCCGGAACTGCGGGTGCGTCCGACGCTCGCGGTGCTGGGCGTGGCGGCCCGGCGCGGCTGGCTGGCGCAGAACGTGGCGGAATCGCTTGCGAACGCCTACGTCTTCCTGCGCAAGCTCGAACACCGCATTCAGTATCTGGACGACGCGCAGACGCACATCCTGCCGCCGCCGGGTGACGACCGTCTCGCGGTCGCGCGCGCCATGGGATTCCCCGACGAAGCGACGTTCATGACGGTGCTCGACGAGCATCGCGAATTCGTCGCCGGTCAGTTCGACGAGATCTTCGCTGACAAGGCCAATGGCGGCGCACAGAAGGGCAAAGGCGGCGCCGGCGCCTCGGGGTCGGGCGATTGCGAGTGCCCGCCGGAGCTGTGGAGCGAATGTCTGGCGGACGAAGCGCAGACGGGCGACCTCGGCAATCAGTTGACGCGACTGGGCTTTGCCGATGCCGAAGGGGCGCTCGACCGTCTGCGCGCCGTGTGGACGTCCTCACGTTACAAGGCGCTCGGCGAAATCAGCCGACGTCGCTTCGACCAGCTCATCCAGCGTGCTGTCGAAGGCGCGGCGGGGACCGGCGAAGCGGATGCCGTACTCGCCCGCATGCTCGACCTGCTCTCGACCATCAGCCGTCGCAGCTCCTATCTCGCGCTGCTCACCGAATATCCGCGTGCGCTGGAGCGCGTGGTCAAGGTGCTCGCGGGGTCACGCTGGGCGGCGGGTTACCTGATCAGCCACCCGCAACTGCTCGACGAACTGCTCGACGACGAAGCGCTCGCCGCCCCGTTCGACTGGCCGTCGTTCAAGACGCAATTGCTGTTGAGCCTGAACGCGGCGGGGGCGGCGGGCAACGTCGAAGTGCAGATGGACATTCTGCGGCGCGCCCATCACGCCGAAGTCTTCCGCATCCTGCTGCTCGATTTGCAGGGCACGCTGTCGGTGGAAGCCATCGGCGACCGGCTCTCGGAACTGGCGGACATCATCGTCGACGTGACGATCTCGACCGTCTGGCCGCACGTGGCGACGCGCCATCGCGAAGTGCCGCGCTTCTCGGTCATCGCATACGGCAAGCTCGGCGGCAAGGAACTGGGCTATGCCTCGGACCTCGACCTGATCTTCCTTTACGACGATGACGACGACCGCGCGCCGGACGCCTACGCCGCGCTCGCCCGCCGCTTCGTGACGTGGCTCACCACGCACACGGGCGCAGGCATGCTGTTCGACGTGGACCTGCGGCTGCGGCCCAACGGCTTGTCCGGCCTGCTGGTGACGAACATCGAGAGTTTCCGTCAGTACCAGTTCCGCGAAGGCAATGCGAACACGGCGTGGGTCTGGGAGCATCAGGCGCTCACCCGCGCGCGGTTCTGCGCAGGCGACGAGACCATCGGCGCGGCGTTCGAGAATATTCGGGCGCAGGTGCTGGCCACGCCGCGCGAAGCGCTGCCGCTCGCGCAGGAAATCGTGGCGATGCGCCGCAAGGTGCTTGAAGGGCACCCGAATCCGACGAAGCTGTTCGACCTGAAGCATGACCGGGGCGGCATGGTGGATATCGAGTTCACCGTGCAGTACCTGGTGCTGCTGCATTCGGGCGCGCATCCCGCGCTGCTGCGCAATGCGGGCAATATCGCGTTGCTGCGCGAAGCGGCGCAACTCGGCTTGATCGACGCAAAACTTGCCGACGATGCGGGCGCCGCTTATCGGACGTATCGCAAGCGTCAGCACAAGTTGCGTCTGGATGGCGTGGAAGCGGCGCGCGTGCCGTGCGCCGACATCGAGGCGGAACGCAATGCGGTGATGGCGTTGTGGGATTCGGTGTTCGCGGACGCCGGGCCGGTCTGACGGTTCAGCGTCGAGATGGTGCGAAAGCGTCGAAATGCAAACGGGCGGTGATGATTCACCGCTCGTTTTTTCATGGTGTCAGTCGATGCGATTGACCCGGATAGGCGCGCCTTTTGACGTCTCTGACGATCGGACGGGATGCAACCTGCCTGATGCCTGACCGGGCGCATCAAAGCGCCAGCATCTCCCGTGCATGCTTGCGTGTCGTCGCCGTAATTTCGACACCGCCGAGCATTCGCGCAATCTCTTCGACACGTTCGCTGCGTCCGAGCGGTTCGATTTCACTCATCGTCGTGTCGCCGTCGCTGCGCTTGCTCACGCGCAGATGCTGATGGCCGAGCGCGGCGACCTGCGGCAAATGCGTGACGCACAGCACCTGCCGTCCCTGACCCAGCTCACGCAGCAGACGGCCGACCACTTCTGCGACGGCGCCGCCGATGCCGGAGTCGACTTCGTCGAAAATCAGCGTCGGCGTGAGGCTCGCGCTGCTGGCGATGACCTGCAAGGCGAGGCTGATGCGGGCGAGTTCGCCGCCCGAGGCGACTTTGGCGAGCGGGCGCGTCGGCACGCCCGGATGACCCGCGACGAGGAATTCGACCGTCTCCAGACCGAACGACTGCGGTTCGGGCGTCGGCGTGAGGGCGACTTCGAAACGGCCGCCGGGCATGGACAGGTCCTGCATTGCGCGCGTGACTTCGCGCGAGAGCGACGCCGCCGCCTTCGCCCGCGCCTTCGACAGATCCTTGGCGAGCTTGAGATACATGGCGTGCGCGGCGTCGGCCGCGGCCTGCATGGCGGCGGTGTCCGCCGACGCCGTCAATTCTTCCAGTTGGGCACGGCGTTCCGCGAGTTCGGCGGGCAACTGCTCGGGCGTGATGCGGAACTTGCGTGCGGCTGAATGCAGCGCGTCGAGGCGCTGCTCGACCACAGCGAGACGCTCCGGATCCAGGTCGACGCGCTGCGCGTAATGCGTGAGCGAGTGAACCGCTTCGCGAAGCTGAATCTCGGCGGGTTCGAGCGCGGCCAGCGTATCGGCGAGCCCGGCGTCGATCTCCGCCAGTTCGCGGATCTGATGCACGACATGCCCGAGCGACGGGACGACGGCGCCATCCGCTTCGGCGAGTACGTCGAGCGCGCCCTGTACGCCGTTGATGAGACTCGCGGCGTGCGAGAGGCGACGATGCTCGGCACTCACTTCATCCCACTCGCCTTCCTGCGGGTTGAGCTTGTCCAGTTCGGACGTCTGCCATTCGAGACGCTCGCGCTCCAGTTGCAGCTCACGGTCGCGTCCGTGCGCTTCTTCGCAACGTTTCACGAGGCGTCGCCATTCCTTATGGGCCGTGGCGGCGTCGGCGGCAAGCGCCGTGGCGCCGGCGTGGGAGTCGAGCAGGCGGCGCTGCGCGTCGGGGCGCAGCAGTTGCTGATGCGCATGTTGCCCGTGAATGTCGACGAGCATTTCGCCGAGTTCGCGCAACTGCGTGAGCGTGGCGGGCGTGCCGTTGATGAACGCGCGCGAACGTCCGCCGGCATCGAGCACGCGGCGCAGCAGCACGCCACCATGTTCTTCGAGCGTGAGCGCCTGCGCTTGCAGCCAGGCTTCGAGGTCGGGGCGCGCTTCGGCGTCGGCGGCAAACTCGGCGGTGATGTCGGCGCGCGTCTGCCCGTTGCGCACCATGCTGGTGTCGCCGCGCTCGCCCATCGCGAGCGCCAGTGCATCGATCAGAATCGATTTGCCCGCGCCGGTCTCCCCCGAAAACACGGTGAAGCCGGCGGAGAATTCCAGGTCGAGACGATCGACGATCACGAAATCGCGAATCGAGAGACTGCGTAGCATGGGATGTCGGGTGAGGCGTGAAGTCAGTTCTGCGGCGTATCTTCGTCGGAGATATGCTCGTTCCAGTGCAACTTGCGGCGCAGCGTGGCGTAGTAGTTGTAGCCCACCGGATGCAGGAACGTCACCTGATGTTCGGAGCGGCCAACCAGAATCCTGTCGCCCTGACGCAGCTCGGCAAACGACTGCATGTCGAAGTTGGCGCCGACCTCGCGCCCGCCCGTGATCGTGATGACGATGTCGCTCGAATCGGGCAGCACGATCGGACGGTTCGACAGCGCATGCGGGGCGATCGGCACGAGCACCACGCCGCCGAGGCGCGGATGCAGGATCGGGCCGGTCGCGGACAGCGCGTAAGCCGTCGACCCCGTGGGCGTGGCGACGATCAGCCCGTCCGAGCGCTGCTTGTACATGAAGCGGCCATCGACGTCGACACGCAGCTCGACCATCCCGGAGATTCCCGAGCGGTTCACGACCACGTCGTTGAACGCGAGGGTCTCGAAGAGCGTCTGGCCGTCGCGCTCGATGCGCGCGGACAACAGCGTGCGCTGCTCGGCTTCGAAGTGGCCTTCGAGCATGGCGGGCACGACCTGTCGCATGTCGTCGAGCGGGATGTCGGTGATGAAGCCCACGCGCCCGTGGTTCACGCCGATGAGCGGCACCTTCGAGGCGGCAAGCTGACGGCCGACGCCGAGCATCGTGCCGTCGCCGCCGACGACCACGGCCACATTGGCCTGGACGGCGATCTCCTGAATGTCGAGCGTGCCGTACGGATCGGCGCCGGCGCCGATGTTGTGCGCCGTATCGCGCTCGAAGACGACGTGATGCCCGCGCTGGGCAATGCATGCCGCAAGCGTGAGCAGTGGTTCGGCAACGCCGTCGGCATGGTACTTCCCGACGAGCGCCACGGTCTTGAAGGGGCTCCCAGTTTTCATGCCGCCATTACACCATAAGTCGATGACAGCAACCATCGGCACGCACGGCCTGCAACGGTTCTCGTGTCAGGGTTCACCGTGCGCCGCGTACCTACGTTTCGCGTTACAATTTTTGCCATGCTAGATCAACGTGCGCAAACGCTTCTCAAAACCCTGATCGAACGGTACATCGCCGATGGCCAGCCGGTCGGTTCGCGTACGCTTTCGCGTTATTCGGGACTCGATCTGTCCCCGGCGACCATCCGCAACGTGATGGCCGACCTCGAAGCGCTGGGGTTCGTCGCCAGCCCGCATACGTCTGCGGGCCGTGTGCCGACGCCGCGCGCCTACCGTCTGTTCGTCGACACGATGCTTTCGGTGCGCCCGCTCGAAGAGGCCGTGCACCATCTGGCGTCGCAAGTGCAGACGAGCCTGCAACCGGCCGGGCCGCAGCAACTGGTCGCGTCTGCCGCGCAGGTGCTCTCGCATCTGTCGCAGTTCGCAGGCGTGGTGCTCACGCCGCGCCGCAGCCAGACCTTCCGCCACATCGAGTTCCTGCGCCTGTCCGACAAGCGCGTGCTGCTGATCATCGTCACGCCCGACGGCGACGTGCAGAACCGCATCATCCTGACGGAAAAGGACTATTCCCCGGCGCAACTGGTCGAGGCGGCGAACTATCTGAACGCCAACTTCGGCGGCCACAGCTTCGACGACGTGCGCACTTACTTGCGTGGCGAACTCGACGCCCTGCGCTCGGACATGAGCGCGTTGATGCAGGCGGCGGTGCAGGCCGGCAGCGATGCGATGGCCGACACCACGCGCGAGAGCGTGCTGATCTCGGGCGAGCGCAATCTGCTGGGCGTGGAAGATCTGTCGTCGAACATGGAGCGGCTGCGCAAGCTGTTCGACGTGTTCGAGTCCAAGACCGGCCTGTTGCAATTGCTCGACGTGTCGAGCCGGGCGTCCGGCGTGCAGATCTTCATCGGCGGCGAGTCGAGCCTCGTGCCCATCGAGGAAATGACGGTCGTCACCGCGCCCTACGAAGTCGACGGTCAGGTCGTGGGTACGCTCGGCGTGATCGGACCGACGCGCATGGCCTATGAACGCGTGATCCCCATCGTCGACATCACCGCCAAGCTGCTCTCGAACGCACTGAGCCAGCACTGATTCGGTTACAACCCCGTAGCATTCCTTTACACGCTGTCACACGCCGTGGGCTTACGCTCAAGGTGTCCCTCGTGGTGCGCCGGTGAGCCGACGGTCCGATGCCCGCCCGAGGATTCGGACAGAACCACACGGTGGCGAACCGACCTGATGACCGGCGATGTGACCGATGTCATGGCGAACGCCACATACGGTGTGCCTATCGAAAAGAGCCCGGAGTGTTTATGAAATCCCTGATTTCCTGGCGAACGATGGTTCGCTCTCTCGGCGTCGGGCTGGCGCTGGGTGTGCTGGGGGCGGCGGGGTTGCCTGCGCTCGCACAGGCGCAGAGCGCCGATCCTCCCGGGCGGGTGGCCCGCCTGAGCGAGTTCGACGGCACCGTCACCTACGCGCCTTATTCGGCTTCCGGCAATAGCGAGTGGCGCTACGCCGACCGCAACCGGCCGCTCACCACGGGCGACGCCGTCTGGGTCGACCGCAACAGTCGTGCGGAGATGCACGTGGGCGGCACGGCGGTGCGCATGGGCGCTTCGACGAGCGTTACGCTCTCGGCGGTGACCGACCAGAATGTGCAACTGAACGTAACGCAGGGCACGGTGGGCGTGCGACTGCGCAACCTCGATCCGAATCAGCCGTACGAGATCGATACGCCGAATCTGGCGTTCGTGCCCTCGCAGGTGGGCGAATACCGCGTCGACGTCGATCCGAATGGCGTGACGACGGTGAGTGTCTGGCGTGGCGCGGGGACTGCGTACGGGCAGGGCGCGTCGGTACCGCTGCAACAAGGGCAGCGTGTGGCATTCGTGGGCCAGAACCTGACGCAGCAACAGACCGGCCCGCTCGTGGCCGACGTCTTCGATCAGTGGATGCGCGATCGCGATGCCCGTGAGGACGCCTCGGTGTCTGCGCGCTACGTGCCGCGTGACATGACCGGCTTCGAGAGCCTCGACGACTACGGCTCGTGGCAGGAGACGGCGAGTTACGGCTCGGTGTGGGTGCCGTCGAACGTGCCGTCTGGCTGGGCGCCGTATCGCACGGGCCATTGGGTCTGGGTCGATCCGTGGGGCTGGACCTGGGTGGACGAGGCGCCGTGGGGCTTCGCGCCGTATCACTACGGGCGCTGGGCTTACGTCGATGCGCGCTGGTGCTGGGTGCCGGGGCCGGTGGCGGTGCGTCCGGTCTATGCGCCGGCGCTGGTCGGCTGGGTCGGCGGCAACAGTGGCGGCAACCCGTGGGGCGTATCGTTTGCGGCCGGTGGTGTCGGGCTCGCATGGTTCGCGCTCGGGCCGCACGACCCGTACCGTCCGGCGTACCACGCTAGTTCGTCGTACGTCACGAACATCAATCGATCGACGATCGTGCGCACGACGAATGTCACCAACAACATCACCAATATCAATAACGTCTACGTGAACCGGAACGTGCGCGGCGCCGTGTCGACCATGCCTGCACAGGCGTTCGTGCAGGGACGCGCCGTCGGCGCCCCTGCGGCGCTGGCGGCCCCGCCGCGCGGCACGCAGACGTGGCGTGTGGGCAATACGCCGGGCGTGGCGCCGGTGCAGCAAAGCGTGTTCGGCAACAGTCGTCCGGCAGCAGGCGCACCGCCGGCGGGCGTGTTCAACCGGCAGGTGCTGGCGACGCGTGCGCCGGTCGTGCGCGGCGCCCCGTCGCGCGAGCTGACGAGCAATCTGCATGCGGTACCGAACGCTGGCGGTGCGCCGCTGGTGTTCGGCCAGAACGGTCAGCAGGTCCGCAATCCCGGTGCGGGACGGCCGAACGGGCCAGCGCCAGTGGCGCCGCGAGTCACGGTTGTCAGTACGCGTGGACCCGTCGGTGCGCCGATCGGGACAAATGGGGCGCTCCCTGCGCAGCCAGCCTTGGGGCCGACCGGCGCGTTGGGCGCGACGCCCGCGCACGGCGCACTTCCGGCGACGGGGGCTGTCCCGCCGATGCATGGCGCGCCGGGCGTACCCGGCCAGCCAGGGGTGCCGGGCGCGCCCGGTCACGCCGGGGTTCCGGGGCAGCCCGGTGTGCCGGGGACGCCGGGAGTTCCGGGAGTTCCGGGAGTTCCGGGGGCACCGAATGAGCCGGGCTATCCCGCCTATCCGGGGCACGGTAATTATCAGAATCATCCGGGACAGCCGACGGTGCAGGCCCAACCGAATGACCGCAATGACCGCAATGACCGCAATGACCGCAATGGGCGGACAGGGCAGGCGGCGCCATCCGGCGTACCTCATCCGCCGGGCGTGAGCGTCCAAGGTCAGCCGGGGACACGTGTCGAAGCGCCGCAGGCCGTTCCTCAACCGGGACACGAGGCCGCGCAGCGCGACATGCAGACCCGCCGCCAGTCGCCGCCACCGGCCGTGGCGCAACCCGAAGCGCGTGGCGCGCAGCCTGCGCCACAGCAGCAGCGCGTGCAGCCTGAAGCCGCCGAGCCGGCGCGCCGTCCCCAGCAGTGGCAGACGCAACCGCGCGCGGAACCGCAGCCGCTTCAGCAGCGTGCACAACCGCAACCGCCGGTCGAGCGCGTGCAGCCGCGTCCCGAGCCGCAACGCGCGCCGCCGCAGGAACGTGCCCAGCCGCGCCCCGAGCCGCAGGTCGAGCGGGCGGCACCGGCGCCGAGGCCCCAGGCGCAACCGGAGCGTCCGCAGGCTCAGCCGCATTCGCAACCGCAGGAGCGTCCGCAACCAACGCCCCGGGAGAACCGGCCGGAGGGCTCGCACGGGGCGGTTCATCATGACGAACACCCCAACGCGGACCATCGTCCCGCCCGTGACGACGCGCCGCGGCATGGCTGATGCATCGCGAATCGCGGTGATTCGCCGCGATCCGCCGCGATCCGCCGCGATCCGCGACATCTGCCTGATATCCGTCATATGGGCCAAGGGCCGGATGTTGGCCGTCCCCTGGCCCATGCTGGCGGTCATTTCGCGTATCTCACCCACCGGATTTGCGCCGTGTTTGCGGTAAAGTACGCTCCATGCGCTTCGATCCCGAACCCATTTCGCATGGCCAGTCCGGCAAGACTGCCGTACTGCTGATTAACCTCGGCACGCCCGACGAGCCGCGTCCTGCGGCCGTGCGCCGATACCTGCGCGAGTTCCTCTCGGACCCGCGTGTCGTAGAAATCCCGCCGTGGGTGTGGCAACCGCTGCTGCGGCTGGTGATTCTGCCGTTCCGTTCGCGTTCGTCTGCCCAGAAGTACGCCACGGTCTGGACCCGCGACGGCTCGCCCCTCAAAGTCAACACCGAACATCAGACGAACGCCCTGCGCGCCTTGCTGCATGCGAACGACTACGACGTCGTGGTCGATTACGCCATGCGTTATGGCAATCCGTCGATTCCCGAGCGCATCCGCGCCCTGCGCCAGAACGGCGTCGAGCGAATTCTCGTCCTGCCGCTCTACCCGCAGTATTCGAGCAGCACGACGGCGACCGCCAGCGACGCCGTATTTCGCGTGCTCGGGCGTTTGCGGAACCAGCCGGACGTGCGCACCGTGCGGGACTATCATGATCACCCGGCGTACATCGAGGCGCTGCGTCAGCAGGTCGAAGGCTACTGGCAGCAACACGGACGGCCGGATTTCGCGGCGGGTGAGCGTCTGCTGCTGAGCTTCCACGGCGTGCCGCGCCGCACGCTCGACCTCGGCGATCCGTATCACGATCAGTGCGTGAAGACGGCGCGTCTGCTCGCGGCGGCGCTCGGTCTGGACGAGACGACCTGCCGCCTCACGTTCCAGTCACGCTTTGGCAAGGCCGAATGGCTTCAGCCTTACACCGCGCCGACGCTCGAAGAACTGGGCCGTGGCGGTACGCCGCGTGTGGACGTCTTCTGCCCGGGCTTCACGTCCGACTGCCTCGAGACGCTCGAAGAAATCAACATGGAAGGCCGCCATGCGTACCTGACGGCGGGCGGCAAGTCGTTCCACTTCATCCCATGTCTGAACGGCGCGAGCGCATGGATCACGGCGCTGGGTGAGATCGCGGCACGCCATCTGCAAGGCTGGCCGGTGCTTTCGCCGCAGGGTGAGGCCGAGGCGTCGGCCGCAGCGGTGGCGTCGACCCGTCAGCGCCAGGTCGCCGCCGTGGCGGCGTTCGAGGAAGCCAGTGCGGCCGCGGCGGCCGCGGCGCAGGAACAGATGCAGAGTCAGGGTGAGCAAGGAGCACGCACGTGACGGTCAAGGTCGACGATTCTCCGCACGCAGCCACGCGGATCGACAAATGGTTGTGGGCGGCGCGCTTCTTCAAGACGCGCTCGCTCGCCACACAGGCCGTCGACCGGGGCCGTGTGCTGTGCAACGAAGCGCGGGTCAAACCGGCGCGTGACGTGCGTCCGGGCGACGTGGTGTCCGTGGACAACGGCAGCACGCGCTGGGAAGTCCGGGTAAAGGCCATCGCGGAGGTTCGCGGCTCGGCGCCGGTGGCGCAGTCGCTGTACGAAGAGACGGAAGCGAGTGTTCAGGCCCGTGCCGACGAGCATGAGCGCCGGCGTCTGTATCAGGAGCCCGCCGCGCAGATGCATGGGCGTCCGACGAAGCGGGACCGGCGGCGTCTCGGCGGCGTGGGCGAGTAGGCCGAAGCACCGTCTCGCGTCGGTCTCACGCCGGTCGTCGTCGCCCTCAACGGGGGGGTGAGCGCCGCAACGATCGCCGAAACGTGCGCCTGAATGAACGCCGCCGCTGGCGAAACGCGCAGCGGCGGGCGGGGGAGGGAGCGAAAATCAGTGGTTCCGCGTTGAGCGGAACCGCCCGGGGAACGGCACCGCGCACGACCGCAAGGGTCATGCCCCCCGGAGGCGATCAACGCGTTGGGATTCCGGAATTCGAACTCGACGAGTGTCCCGGCATGCCCGGCATTTCCACAAAGTGATGCAGCACGGCCCGCACGCCACCGTACTCGGTGTCGCGCCGGGTCACTGCGCCGGACAGGCAGATCGTGATCGTTACCGTCGTCACCAACGCAAGGATGAAGACAACAGCCAGTGGCAGCTTCATGATGCGCTCCTTAAGAACACTTCACCGGACGCGAGGTTGCCCGGTGAGCGGCCGGGCCCGGAGATCGAGTGAGTCAATGGCGTCAACGATGTCATCGACCAGGGCAAGCGACAAATCCAACCAGGGCACTTCCATCAACCGGACCGTTATTCATGTTAGGTCGCAGCAACGGCCGATACAATAGAGGACTCGTAACGCGTGTAACCGGATATTTGCCGGCACGCCGCGCGCACCGACATGGCGCACAGAATGCCCGCCAGCTCTTGAAATCGGTGTGAACGCCCCTACTATCCAAAGGGATTTGAACCGGCGGCGCATCGTCGTGGTGCGCTGCAAGAACCTTTTGACGACTCAAGCTCATGACTGAACAGCAAAACACCCCCGATCAGCCGATTCCGTCCCAGGCCGAAGCGGCCCCGACCGACGCTGCGGGCGCGAACGACGCGCTGCCCTCGGTCGAGGCGCAGCTCCAGGCGGCTCAGGCTGAAGCGGCGGGACTGCGCGACGAAGCGCTGCGCGCCCGCGCCGAGATGGAAAACATCCGCCGCCGTGCGGAAGAGGAAGTGTCCAAGGCCCGTAAATTCGCGGTCGAGAGCTTTGCCGAGAACCTCCTGCCGGTCATCGACAGCCTGGAAGCCGCTGCCGCCGACAAGAGCGGCGACGTGGCCAAGCTGCAGGAGGGCGTCGCCCTGACCCTGCGCCAACTGGTCTCGGCACTGGAGCGCAGCAAGGTCTCGGTCATCGACCCAGCCGGCGCGAAGTTCGATCCGCATCAACATCAGGCCATCTCGATGGTGCCGGCCGATCAGGAGCCGAATACCGTGGTGGCCGTGCTGCAAAAGGGGTATCTGATTGCCGACCGCGTGCTGCGTCCGGCACTCGTGACCGTCGCGGCAGGCAAGTAAGCACGACGCTGTCCGGCCGTCCGGTCCGGCCAATCGGCATCGGACGCCGGGGGTTCATGTCATGACATCATGGCAAGCTTCGGACTCCCGGGAATGGCCGGGAATGACCGGGGCAGGCTGGAACAAGGCGGGACGGCAGGCACGGGCGGCCGGGCTCAACCCCGACGCGGCGGCCGGAGCCGACGGGCAGACGGACATTCGAGACTTACCATCATGGCAGGCGATCTTCCGGGCATGAAAGGTGTGGACGGCACGGCATTCGAGGCGTTTTCGATGCGCGAGCTGACCGCCGGGACGTTCGACGACGGGCTGCGCGAGGCGGGGGATGACCTCGCCGTCGTGTTTTTCTGGGGCGTCGACTGTTTCAACTGCGAGGTCGCCAAGAAGACCATGCTGGCGCAACGCGAAGCCATCGAAGCGCTGGGGCTGCGTTGGTTTCACGCCAACGTGTACGCCGACATGGCCCTCGGACGCCGCTTCGCCCTGCATGGGGTGCCCACGTTTTTCTTCTTCCATGCAGGGAAGAAGCTCGGCCGGGCGACCGGCTGGCAGGGCCTGCCCCAGTTCCGGCTGGCGGTGGCCGCGGCGCGCGACAGGATCGCGGCAGCGGGGGGCAAAACCGGGCTGCAAGAAGGGTCTTGAAATGTTCCTGGCTGCACCCATATCTCGTGCAGATCAATGAATTGAATGGGCAACACGCCCAACGGAAAGACGCAAAGGACGCTAGGAGAAATTAATATGGGCAAAATCATCGGTATCGACTTGGGCACCACGAACTCGTGCGTGGCCGTCATGGAAGGCAATCAGGTCAAGATCATCGAAAACGCGGAAGGTGCTCGCACCACGCCGTCGATCATCGCCTACATGGACGACGGTGAAATCCTCGTCGGTGCACCGGCCAAACGTCAGGCCGTGACCAATCCGAAGAACACGCTGTACGCAGTCAAGCGCCTGATCGGCCGCCGCTTCGAAGAAAAGGAAGTGCAGAAGGACATCTCGCTGATGCCCTACAAGATCGTCAAGGCCGACAACGGCGACGCCTGGGTGGAAGCGCGCGACCAGAAGCTGGCCCCGCCGCAGATTTCCGCTGAAGTGCTGCGCAAGATGAAGAAGACCGCCGAGGACTACCTGGGCGAGCCGGTCACGGAAGCCGTGATCACGGTGCCGGCCTACTTCAACGACAGCCAGCGTCAGGCCACGAAGGACGCCGGCCGTATCGCCGGTCTGGAAGTCAAGCGCATCATCAACGAGCCGACGGCTGCCGCACTGGCATTCGGTCTGGACAAGAAGGAAGGCGGCGACCGCAAGATCGCGGTGTATGACCTGGGTGGCGGCACGTTCGACATCTCGATCATCGAAATCGCGGATGTGGACGGCGAACACCAGTTCGAAGTGCTGTCGACCAACGGCGACACGTTCCTGGGCGGTGAAGACTTCGACCAGCGCATCATCGACTACATCATCGGCGAGTTCAAGAAGGAACAAGGCGTCGATCTGTCGAAGGACGTGCTGGCGCTGCAACGCCTGAAGGAAGCTGCCGAAAAGGCCAAGATCGAACTGTCGTCGAGCCAGCAGACCGAAATCAACCTGCCGTACATCACGGCAGATGCCTCGGGTCCGAAGCACTTGAACCTGAAGATCACGCGCGCCAAGCTCGAAGCGCTGGTCGAAGATCTGATCTCGCGCACGATCGAACCGTGCCGCACCGCCATCAAGGATGCCGGCGTGAAGGTCAGCGACATCGACGACGTGATTCTGGTCGGCGGTATGACCCGTATGCCGAAGGTGCAGGAGAAGGTGAAGGAGTTCTTCGGCAAGGATCCGCGCAAGGACGTGAACCCGGATGAAGCCGTGGCCGCAGGTGCCTCGATTCAGGGCTCGGTCCTCTCGGGCGACCGTAAGGACGTGCTGCTGCTCGACGTGACCCCGCTCTCGCTCGGTATCGAGACGCTGGGCGGCGTGATGACGAAGATGATCACGAAGAACACCACGAT
This sequence comes from Pandoraea sp. LA3, assembly GCF_022696215.1. Lineage (NCBI taxonomy): Bacteria > Pseudomonadati > Pseudomonadota > Betaproteobacteria > Burkholderiales > Burkholderiaceae > Pandoraea > Pandoraea sp. LA3. Next base: position 65,896 of record NZ_PTPY01000028.1, read on the forward strand.
CCCGACGAAGCACTCGCAAGTGTTCTCGACGGCGGACGACAACCAGCCGGCCGTGACGATCAAGGTGTATCAGGGTGAGCGCGAGATGGCCGCCGGCAACAAGTCGCTGGGCGAGTTCAACCTCGAGGGCATTCCGCCCGCCCCACGTGGCACGCCGCAGATCGAAGTGACCTTCGACATCGACGCGAACGGCATTCTGCACGTTGGCGCGAAGGACAAGGCAACCGGCAAGGAAAACAAGATCGTCATCAAGGCGAACTCGGGCCTGTCGGACGCTGAAATCGAGCAAATGGTGAAGGACGCCGAGCTGAACGCCGAAGAAGACAAGAAGGCGCGCGAGCTGGCCGATTCCCGCAACCAGGGCGACGCGCTGGTGCACAGCACCCGCAAGGCGCTGACCGAGTACGGCGACAAGATCGAAGCTTCGGAGAAGGAAGCCATCGAATCGGCCATCACGGCACTGGAAGACGCCCTGCGCGGTTCGGACAAGGCGGATATCGACGCCAAGGTCGAAGCGCTGGGCACCGCCAGCCAGAAGCTCGGCGAGAAGATGTATGCCGACATGCAGGCGCAAGCCGGTGCTGCGGGTGCCGCAGGCGCCGAGCAAGGCAAGCCGCATGACGATAACGTCGTCGACGCCGAAGTGAAGGAAGTCAACGACAAGAAGTAAAGCGTGCATGGCGCGCGGGGCCCCGCCGGGGCTTCGCGTGTGGGCCGGGTATCGAGGTTCTCCGCAAGGGGAATGTCGACCCGGCTTTTTGCCTGATGGCGACATGCGCCAACATTGGAAAGAGTTATGGCCAAACGTGATTACTACGAAGTCCTTGGCGTCGCCAAGAACGCCTCGGACGACGAGATCAAGAAGGCGTATCGCAAGCTGGCGATGAAGTATCACCCGGACCGCAATCCGGACAGCAAAGACGCCGAAGACAAGTTCAAAGAGGTCAAAGAGGCCTACGAAATGCTCTCCGAGCCGGAGAAGCGTGCCGCGTACGACCAGTACGGTCATGCGGGCGTGGACCCGAGCATGGGCGGCTTCGGCGGTGCCGGCGGTCAGGGCTTCGGCGGCTTCGCCGATGCGTTCGGCGACATCTTCGGCGACATCTTCGGTCAGGGCGGCCCCGGTGGTCGTGGCGGCCGCGGTGGTCCGCAGGTGTATCGCGGTGCGGATCTGCGTTACAACATGGAGATCACGCTCGAGCAGGCGGCGAACGGCTTCGACACGCAGATTCGCGTGCCGAGCTGGGAAGAGTGCGAAGTCTGTCACGGCAACGGCGCGAAGCCGGGCACCAAGCCCGAGACCTGCCCGACCTGTAACGGTGCGGGTTCGGTGCGCATGTCGCAGGGCTTCTTCAGCGTTCAGCAGACCTGCCCGAAGTGCCACGGCACCGGCTCGTACATTCCTGAGCCCTGCACGAACTGCCACGGCTCGGGCAAGATCAAGAAGACCAAGACGCTGGAGATCAAGATCCCGGCGGGTATCGAAGACGGCATGCGTATCCGTTCGTCCGGCAACGGCGAACCGGGTGTGAACGGCGGTCCGGCGGGCGACCTGTATGTGGAAATCCACATCAAGGCGCACAACGTGTTCGAGCGCGACGGCGACGATCTGCACTGCCAGATGCCGATTTCGTTTGCCACGGCGGCGCTGGGCGGCGATATCGACGCACCGACGCTGCACGGCAAGGCGACCTTCGAAGTGCCGGAAGGCACGCAGACGGGCAAGACGTTCCGCCTGCGCGGCAAGGGCATCAAGGGGCTGCGCGCGAGCTACCCGGGCGATCTGTACGTTCACGTGCAGGTGGAAACGCCGGTCAAGCTCAACGACGCCCAGAAGCAAATGCTGCGTGACTTCGATGCATCCCTGAAGGAAGGCGGTGCGCGTCACAGCCCGCAGTCGAAGGGCTGGTTCGACCGCGTGAAGCAGTTCTTCGAGTAATTCCATGCAAACCGAAGCGCCTATGGCCGCGTTCGCGCTGTTGGACGACAGCGCGGACCCGGCCGGTGGGGCGCGTCTGTATACCGGGCTCGTACGCGAGGTAACTTGCGACGAGCCCGGTGTGCTTTCCGACGCGCTTCGCGAAGTGGAAGACGCCACGCGTCACGGCTTGCATGCCGTGCTGCTGGTCGATTACGAATTCGGTGTGCGCGCGAACGGCGTGCACACGGTGGCGACGCGTCGCGCGCCGGGGCAGTTGCGTGCGCTGTTGTTCGCAGATTTGCAGCGGCTCGACGCGATGCAGACGCAGGCGTGGCTGGCGCGTCACGAAGCGATGCCTGCGGGCGACGATGGCAGTGTGGAATCGCCGTCAGTGACCGGTACGTCGGGAGCGTTGAGCACGGCGAATCCAACGCTCACGCAGAACACGCAGAACACGCAGAACACGCCGAACACATCGAACGTGTCGAGCATGTCGAACACTGCGGCGCTCGCATCACCGGGTGTCGCCGGGATTGGCGCTTTGCGGGCAGACGTCAGCGACGCGGCATTCGACGACGCCATCTCGCGCATCCACGAATGGCTCTCGCAAGGCGAGTGCTATCAGATCAATTACACCTATCGCCTGAACTTCGACACGTTCGGCTCACCCATTGCGTTGTACCGCCGCTTGCGCGCGCGCCAGCCGGTGCCGTATGGCGCGCTGGTGATGTTGCCGGGCGCACGGGGTTTGTCGGGACGCGCGTTCCTCTCGCTGTCGCCCGAGTTGTTCCTCCGTCATTCGCGCGGACAGGTCGAAGCGCGTCCGATGAAGGGGACGGCGCCGGCATGCGGCGACGCCGCCATCGATGCGCAACGCAGCGCCGATCTCGCGGCGGACGACAAGAACCGCGCCGAGAATCTGATGATCGTCGACCTGCTGCGCAACGATCTCGGCCGTCTCGCCGTCTCAGGTTCGGTCAAGGTGCCGAAGCTGTTCGAGGTGACGCGCTTCGCAAGCGTTCTGCAAATGACGTCGACGGTCACGGCTTCACTGCCGAACACCACAACCTTCGCCGACGTGCTGCGCGCGCTCTTCCCCTGCGGTTCGATCACCGGTGCCCCGAAGCATCGCACGATGCAGTTGATCGGCCAGCTCGAAGCGTCGCCGCGCGGCCTTTACACGGGCGCGATCGGCTGGCTAGACGCTCGCACCGACGACCTGCAGGCGCTGGGCGACTTCTGCCTGTCGGTGGCCATTCGCACGCTCGAACTCGACGCACCCGACGTGCGCGGCATGCGTCGCGGTCGTCTGGGTGTGGGCGCGGGCATCGTGCTCGACAGCCAGGCGGCGGAAGAGCGCGAGGAGTGCAAACTCAAGGCGCGTTTCCTGAGTGCGCTCGATCCGGGCTTCGAGATCTTCGAGACGATGCAGGCGATGCAGGCGTCCGGTGTGGCGCATCTCGCGCGGCATCTGGCACGTTTGCAGGCGTCGGCACACTACTTCGGTTTCCGGTTCGACGAGGCTGCGCTGCGTGCGCAACTCGACGCGGTTGTCGCGACGCTGAATGAGGACGAGATGCATCGGGTGCGTCTCGCGTTGTCGCACGATGGCACGGCGTCGATCACGCACGGTGTACTCAACCCGCTTCCGGGCAACGGCGTGGCCGTGTTGCTGGCCGATGCCGCGAGCCCCACACGGGCGGACGATCTGTTCCTGCGCCACAAGACCACGGTGCGCGCACGGTACGACGCCGCATGGAGAGCTGCCGAAGCACAAGGCGCGTTCGACGTGCTGTTCTTCAACGACCGGGGCGAGTTGACCGAAGGCGGACGCAGCTCCGTCTTCGTCAAGCGTCAGGGCATCTGGACGACGCCACCGTTGTCATCGGGTGTGCTGCCCGGCGTGATGCGCAGCGTCATGCTGCACGATCCGGCGTGGGCTGCGGTGGAAGCCGTGATCACGCGCGAGGATCTGCTCTCGGCGCAGGCCATTGTCGTCTGCAATGCCCTGCGCGGTGCCTTGCCCGCCACCCTCTCGGGGACGGTTGCGGCTTGACGACATCGGGGTCGGTGGCGGCGTCCCGACACCCTCGGGAGACCGCTTATCCGCCTCAGCCAGCTTCTCAGCCGACCTCAGTCGTCAACCAGCCCCAGCCAGCCCCAACCAACGCCACCAGCCTAAACGCGCCTCAGCTCCCCTGACGCGCCGCCATTTGCGGCACGAACAGGTCGCTCCATTTCGTCGGGCGCGTCTTGATCGTACCCGCGCGTCCCATGAACTCCACGTACTGCATCAGGCCGTTCGGCGTGGTCGTGAATTGCAGTCCCGGGTCGGCCAGCATCTGCTCGATCTCGGCTTGCGGCAGGTTCATCTTCGACACGCGCAGGAATGTTTGCGCAGCGCCCACGTGATCCTTCGCGATGTAAGCCGCAGCTTCCTCTTGAGCGGCCAGAATCGCCTGCACCAGCTTCGGATTCTGCACCGTGAACTGCTTCGGCGCGAACACGACGTCGATCGTGATGTTGCCGAGCACGTCCGTTGAATTCAGCACACGCTTGATGCGCGGGTCCTTCACCTCCTGATACGAGAACGGCGGCGAGGTGAAGTGCGCGGTGATCTCCGTCTTGCCCGAGAGCAGTGCGCTCACCGCTTCGGGGTGACTCAGGCTGACCGTCTGCGGATCGAGCTTCGCGTAGTTCTCGATGCCGAAGGTCTTCGCCACGGCCATTTGCAGCAGCACGGCGGAGAGCGACGTCTTGATGCCCGGAATCGCGATCTTGTCCTTCGGCGTGAAGTCCTTGAGCGACTTGATGTTCGGATTGTTCGTGTTGAGCCAGAGCGGTCCGGTCGACAGGGCCGACAAGCCGATCACCTCCGAGCGCGGAATGCCGTGCGCCTTCGACCACAGCGTGACGAAGCCCGGCGCACCGGTGCCCGCGACATCGAGGTTGCCGGCGAGCATCGCGTCGTTGATGACATTTCCACCATCGAGAATCGTCCAGGTGGTCTTCACGTCGCCGAGCCCCAGCGCCTTGGCGTGTTTCTCGACGAGATGCTGGTCGCGCATGACCATCAGCGGCAGATAAAGGATGCCGTAGCCGTGCGACAGGCGCACGGTGCTGGCTTCGGCATGCGCGACGTTGCCGAGCGTGGAGAGTGCGGTCGTGGCGGCGAGCGTGAGGGCGCTGGCCCAACGGGCGAAGTTGCGTCGATTCATGGTGAGGGTGTCTCCGGTCTTCTTTGACTCAGGTTGGAATTATTCATCAAGCGGCTAAGGGGGCGTCAATCGGACGAAGCCGAAAAATCGGCCTCATCCGGGTGTCAGTGCTGCATCCCCCAGCGATGCAACGTGCGTTTTTCGATGCGTGCGAACAGCAGGTTCTCGACCGCGAGTCCGATCAGAATCACGAAGAACAGTCCGGCGAAGACGTTGGCCGTCTCCAGCGAGTTACGGTTCTCGAAGATGTACCAGCCCAGACCGCCGGAGCCCGACGACACGCCGAACACGAGTTCGGCCGCGATGAGCGTGCGCCACGCGAAGGCCCAGCCCACTTTCAGGCCGGTGAGAATGCTCGGGAACGCGGCCGGAATCAGCACGTGCTGCACGAGCGCAAAGCGCTTGAGTCCGTAGTTCTGCCCGACCATGTGCAATGTCTTCGACACGCCACGGAAGCCGCTGTGCGTGTTGAGCGCGACCGCCCACAGCACCGAGTGCACCAACACGAAGATCACGCTGCCGTTGCCCAGGCCGAACCAGATGAGCGCGAGCGGCAGCAGCGCAATCGCGGGCAACGGGTTGAACATCGCGGTAAGCGTCTCCAGCAGGTCGTTGCCGATCTTCGAGCTGATGGCGACCGTCGTGAGCACCGCGGCGAGCGCAATCCCGATGCCGTACCCGATGAGCAACGTCTTGAGCGAGACCGCCGCGCGCAGCAGCAGCACGCCGCTCGTCAGCCCGCTCGCGAAGGCGGCAACGGTGTCGGTGAAGCTCGGGAAGAGCAAGGCGTTATCGAGCCAGCGGCCGTAGATTTCCCAGATGATGGCGAGCACGCAGAGAATGACCGTCTTGCGCAGCCAGCTCAGGCGGTAGAGCGTCTCGAACGTGGAGAGCGGGCGTTGAATCGACGACAGTTCGGCCTGCACCGGCTCCAGCACGAACTCCGGGCGGTAGACCGGCTCGATGCGGGCATTCGACGCCGTGGGGGCGCTGGCGGCGTTGGACGACGACGCGTGTTGCGAAGGATGCGAAGGAATAGCGTTCATGGCCGTCATCCTCAGTGAGTGGCGAACAGGAGTTGGTCGATGCGTGCTTCAAGCTCGCTTTGCTGCGCTGTGCCGAGGTGTTCGGGGGCGATGCTGTTGAGCTCGGCCTTGACCTGTCCGGGGTGCGGCGAGAGCAGCAAGATGCGCGTGCCGATGCGAATCGCTTCGTCGATACCATGCGTGACGAACAGCACCGTGAAGCGCGTGTCGTCCCACAGGCGCAGCAGTTCGTCCTGCATCTTGCGGCGGGTGAGGGCGTCGAGTGCGGCGAACGGTTCGTCCATGAGCAGGACGTCCGGCTCCATCGCCATGCCGCGTGCGATGGAAACGCGCTGCTTCATGCCGCCCGACAGCGTGTGCGGATAGCTGTCGATGAACTTCGCTAGGCCGACTTTCTCGATGTAGTGCGCGGCGCGCTCGGCGGCTTCGCGTCCCTTCAGACGACCGCTGGCGATGAGCGCGAATTCCACGTTCTGACGCACCGTTTTCCACGGCAGCAACTGGTCGAATTCCTGAAAGACCATCATGCGGTCCGGGCCGGGTTCGCTGATCGCGCGACCCTTCAATCGGATCTCGCCGTGAACCGGCGGCAGGTACCCGCCGATCGCCTTGAGCAACGTCGACTTGCCGCAGCCCGACGGGCCGAGCAGCACGAACCGGTCGCCCGGATAGACGTTGAAGCTCACTTGCTGGGCGGCGGTGACGAGATAGTCGTCGGTCTTGTATTGCAGCGTGACGCCGTCGATTTCGAGCAATGGCGGCACGGCGCACGACATCGTCCCGGCAGCGCCCGCGCGGGGGCCTGCATCATGTGCATGAGGCATTGCGTGTCTCCTGAAAGGTGCTTTTATAATCGGCTCGATACTAAGTACCGAACCTGTAGCCAACCTGACATCCCGCGCGCGGAGCGCCTGAATTCAGGGGAAACACTGAGGAAGGCGCGGGCGAATTGCTAGAGAATGCCGGGGACGACCCCCGCGGTGCGGTTGCGCTCGACGGATGCCGGATGGCGCAACGCATGCGCGGCGAGAAAGGGCGAAAACGGCACACAAGCCGAGCCGAAGGAAGGAGACAGATACCCCATGCGCATCATGCTGGTGGAAGACACCGCCGATGTCGCCGAAGCCATTGCTACCCAGTTGCGCAAGCTTGGCCATGCCCTCGATTGCGAGACGGATGGTGCGGTAGCCGCCACGCGCATCGGCGACGATTACGATTTGCTGATCCTCGACGTCATGCTGCCGCACGTCGACGGCTTCGAACTGCTCAAGCGCGTGCGCGAGCGCGGCTTGTCCACGCGCGTGCTGATGCTCACCGCGTGTGCGGAGATCGAGGAACGTGTGCGGGCGCTCGATCTCGGCGCAGACGATTACCTCACCAAGCCCTTCGATTTTCGCGAACTGGAAGCGCGCGTGCGGGCGCTCATGCGTCGCACGGGGCAGGACGCCACCAACCGTCTGACCTGTGCCAATCTCACGCTCGATCGCAAGAGTCGCGGGGTCGAAGTGGACGGACAGCCGATCGAGCTGACGCGTCGTGAAGTGACGCTGCTGGAAATTCTTGCGGGGCGTCCGGGCCGCATCTTCGGCAAGGACGAACTGATGGACCGTCTGTATGGCGATGAGCCTGCGCCGAACGCCAACGCCATCGAGCAATACGTCGCCCGGCTTCGCAAGAAGCTGGCGACGGCGCAATTCCAGATACGCACGCTGCGCGGTCTGGGTTACCAACTCGTGCTGTCATGATCGTTCCGGGCCGTTCCCTCTACCTGCGTCTGGTCATCCGCATGGGTGCGGTGCTGGCCTTTGCCGTGATCGCGGTGCTGCTGGGGATCTGGTTCTCCACGCGCTCGGCCGTCGACCGTGCTTACGATCGCTGGCTGCTCGGCAGCGCGTTGCAGGTCGCGGAAAACACGTGGTACCAGAACGGCGAAGTGAATGTCGACGTGCCGCTCGCCGCGTTCTCCGCGCTCGCGCCCGGCGATCAGATCTTCTACACCGTGCTCGATCCGAATGGCCGCTCGGTGGCGGGGGACTCGGAGTTCCGTCCGCCGATTCCGTGGGACAAGCTCGCGGACGGCCCGATCGTGTTCGACGGCACCTATCAGGAGATGCCGATCCGCATCGCCATCGTGGGGCGTCGCATGCCGGTGACCGCCGCGCACCCGTGGGCGGTCGTCGCACTCGCGCACACGCAGAACGCCCGCGTGCGTTTCACACGCGGGCTGGCCGACAACACGCTGCTCATCACCATCGCGACCGGGGTGCTGACGATGCTCGCCGCGTTGTGGACGTTGCGTCAGGCGCTCGCACCGCTCAAGCAGATCGAAGCGGCCATCCGCGAACGCGATTCCAACGATCTCGTACCGCTTGCCGTCACCGTGCCGGCAGAGACGCTTGCCCTCGTGAGCGCGATCAACGACTTCATGCGCCGGCTGGCAACGTCGCGCGCGTTGATGCGTCGCGTCATCGGCGATGCTGCGCATCAATTGCGTACGCCCGTGACGGCGCTCACGGCGCAGGCCGAAATGCTGAGCCAGACGCAGGACGAAGCGGCGCGTCAGACGCACATCGCACGCATCCAGAAGCAGGCGCGCGGGCTGGGCGGTCTCATCCACCAGTTGATCAATCACGCGATGGTCCAGCATCGGGCCGAGAGTGTCGCGCCGGTGCCGGTCGATCTGAACGAGCTGTTGCAGACAGCGATGCGCGAGACGCTGTCGTACGCCACGCGCGATATCGATGTGGCGCTCAATGCACCCGACGAACCGTGCATGATCGTCGGCGACGCGCTGAGCCTGCGCGAAGCGATCAAGAACGTGTTGATGAATGCGCTGGCGTACGGCGCACCGCATCGACTGCACGTGGACGTGATGCGTGTAGACGACCAGTGGCGTTTGCGCTTCTTCGACGACGGCCCGGGCATTCCGGAATCCGAATGGCAGCGCGTGCGAACCCCGTTCTCGTCGCGCGCCGATGGACGCGAAGGCGCCAGCCTCGGTCTGGCAATGGTCGCCGAAGTGATCCACGCGCATGGCGGGCAGATGACGTTCGAGCATGTGTCCGGTGAAGGGTTCGCTGTCGTGCTGACGCTACCGGTCGGCTACGCGGTCGAGCGTTAACAAAAAAGCGGCGCATCGATGCGCCGCTTTCGTCTTGCTTTGCCGCTGCGTGCGACGTATCCCGCTGCCTCAGAAGCTATGCTCCAGCGTCGGGAACGTGCCGTGCTTCACGGCCTGCACATAGGCTTCGATGGCCGCAGCGATGCTGGGCTGGCCGTCCATGAAGTTCTTCGAGAACTTCGGCGACTTGCCGGGGAACACGCCGAGCATGTCTTGCAGCACGAGCACCTGACCGTCGCAATCGACACCGGCGCCAATGCCGATGGTCGGCATCGTCGGGACTTCCGGCGTCACGCGCGCGGCGAGGGCTGCCGGAATCGCTTCGAGCACGACCAGTTGCGCACCGGCCGCTTGCAGCGCACGGCAGTCGTCGAGCAACTGCGCCTGTGCGGCATCTTCACGCGCCTGCACCTTGAAGCCGCCGAAGGCATGCACGGACTGCGGCGTGAGGCCTACGTGCGAGCACACCGGAATGCTGCGCTCGACGAGGAAACGCACCGTTTCCGCCAGCCATGCGCCACCTTCGATCTTCACCATCTGTGCGCCGGCCTGCATGACGGCAACGGCGCTTTGATACGCCTGCTCCTTCGTGCCATAGGTGCCAAACGGCAGATCGGCCAGCACCAGCGCCTTCTCCACGCTGCGTGCCACACATTCCGTGTGATAGCAGATGTCGCGCAGCGTGACGGGCAACGTCGTGCGCTGGCCTTGAATCACGTTGCCTAGCGAGTCGCCGATCAGAATGGCGTCGACGCCCACACGATCGAGCAGTGCAGCGAAACTCGCGTCGTAAGCGGTGAGCATGGCGATCTTCTCGCCGCGCTCGCGCATCTGGGCAAGACCGGGAACGGTCACGGCCTTGCGGTTGGATTCTTGCAGATAACTCATGTCAGCCTCGGTTCAGGAGGGGTTGCCGGCAGGGCACTCACGCCGCGCATTGCCTCGCATGGATCACTCGACAAATCGGCACATCGATGTCGGTGCAGGCGGGCAGAAGCGTGTCGGCGGTCAGAGGCGAGCGCCCTTGACGAAGACTTCCTTGCGCCCGCGCATCTGGTCGATGCGTTCGACCAGCAGGGCGAAGTCGCTGTCGTTGTGCGCCGGATCGAATTGTTCTGTGTCGACTGTCAACACCGGCGCAGCCGCGTAATGATAGAAGAATTCGCCATAGATGTCGCACAGCGCGCGCAGATAGGTGTCGGGAATCTGCTGTTCCATCGGAATGGCGCGTTTCTGGATGCGTGAGAACAGCGTCTCGGGACTCGCTTGCAGATGAATCACGAGGTCCGGCGCGCGATGCGCCCGCTCGATGTGCGCGACGAGCCGACGGTATAGCGTCAATTCGTCGGCAGACAGCGTCAGGCGCGCGAACAGGCCGTCTTTTTCTGGCAGGAAGTCGGTAAAGATCGGCTTGCCGTCGATTTCACGCCGCGCGATTTCCGTCGCCTCATCCACCCGTTGCAGACAGAACGACAACTGCGCGGGCAACGCGTAACGCGCGCTGTCGCGATAGAAACGTTCGAGAAAGGGATTGAGTGCGGGCTGCTCCAGCATCACGTCGGCGCCGGCGGCGTCAGCCAGCCGCTGCGTGAGGGTGGTCTTGCCGACCCCGATGGGGCCTTCGACGGCGACATAACGGAATCGCCCGAGCACGGACGATCTCATGATGTGCAGACCCGCTTCGTCATGCAGCAGCCGTGCGCGAGGCGCTCGATGCGCTGATCGGCAACGCCGGGCAGCAGGGCGCTCACGCGTCCCACGCCGGGAATGTCGAGTTCGGGGGCAATGTCTGCGAGCGGGTGCAGCACGAACGCGCGCAACGCCATACGCGGATGCGGCACGATCAGATCGGGTTCGGCAATGCGCTCGTCGCCGTACAGCAGGAGGTCGAGATCGAGCGTGCGCGGCGCGTTCTTGTACGGCCGCTCACGTCCGAAATGCAGCTCGATCTTCAGGCACAGCGTGAGTAACTGGCGGGCAGTCAGGCTCGTCTCGACGGCCACTGCGCAGTTGAGATAGTCGTCACCGCTCGACTCGATGGGAGCGGTGCGATACAGATCGGACTTGGCCGTGATGGTGACGCCGATTTGCTGCGCCAGACAGACGATGGCGTCCTTAATCGCTTGGCGGGCGTCGCCGAGATTCGCGCCGAGCCCGATATAGGCAACAGTCATTAAGCACCTTCGGAACCATGCTGTCGCGATGATACCCGCTTGCCATGATTCTCGCTGGTAGCGTTCTCACGTCCGCCACCACCCTCGCCACCGGTGCTTTCGCCGCTGCCACCACCGCCTTCACCACCCTCACCGCCTCGTCCGCCGGACGGTTTGCGACGGCGACGGCGGCGCTTCGCGGCGGGCGTCGAACCCGACGAACCGCTGCCTTGCGAGAGCAATTCATCACGTCTGACCGAGTCGCCTTCGAGGAAGTCCGTCCACCATTGCCCCACGTCGGCCGGCACTTCGCCCGACTCGCAACGCAACAGCAGGAAGTCGTAACCGGCGCGCAGACGCGGATGCTCCAGCAAACGCAGCGGCGTGCGGCCGACGCGCTTGTCCAGGCGCACCTGCAAGCCCCAGATTTCCTTCATGTCGGCGACAAAGCGACGCTGGATCGCCAGCTTGCCGGTCTGGGCGTCGAGCACGTCGTCCATGGCCAGATGCAGTGCCGGAATCGGATACTCGCCGGCGCTCTGATAGGCCTGCCACTTTTCCAGTACGAGATGCCAGAGCAGCGCCGCGAACAGGAAGCCCGGCGATACCGGCTTGCCTGCGCGAATGCGCGCGTCGGTGTTGGCGAGTGCGAGCGTGACGAATTTCTCGCCCAGCGGTTGCTCCAGCACGACGTCGAGCAACGGCAGCAATCCGTGATGCAGACCCTGCGAGCGCAGTTGCTGCACGCACGCCCAGGCATGACCGGAGAGCAGCAGCTTGAGCATCTCGTCGAACAGGCGTGCGGCAGGCACGTTGTCGATGAGCGGCGCGAGTTGCGGAATCGGCGCGGCGGTCGCTTCGTCGATCTTGAAACCGAGCTTCGCAGCGAATCGCACCACGCGAAGCATGCGCACCGGGTCTTCGCGATAACGCGTCGCCGGGTCGCCGATCATGCGCAGCACGCGCTTCTGGATATCTTCCCAGCCGCGATGGTAGTCGTGCACCGTCTGCGAGGCCGGGTCGTAATACATCGCGTTGACGGTGAAGTCGCGTCGCGCGGCGTCTTCGTCCTGCTCGCCCCAGACGTTGTCGCGCAACACGCGGCCCGATTCGTCGGTCACGTGCGTCTTGCGGTCGAGTTCGCCCTTTTTCGGACGGCGCGCGCCGATCTGCTCGCTATCGACGGCATCGACCAACGCGCGGAACGTAGAGGTCTCGATGATCTCCTGGCCGAACTGCACGTGAACGATCTGGAAGCGGCGACCGATGATGCGCGCGCGGCGGAACAGGCGCTGGACCTGTTCGGGCGTGGCGCTGGTCGCGACGTCGAAGTCCTTGGGGGCGATGCCGAGCAGCAGGTCGCGCACGGCGCCGCCGACGATGAACGCCTTGAAGCCGGCTTGCTGCAACGTATCGGTTACGCGTACGGCGTTCTTCGAGAGCAGGCTCGGATCGATGCCGTGAACGGATACCGGAATGACGACCGGCGTGCCGGGCGGCGGACTGTTGGCGCCGCCTTCGGACTGGGCATCTTTGCCGAGCAGCTTCTTGATGAGTTTGCGGATCACTGGAACAACTCGAGAATGGGCCAGCGACGCGCGAGTGCGATTTCGCGCAGCGCCTCATCGGGGTTCGTTGCCACCGGATGGTTCACCTTCTCCATCAGGGGGACGTCGTTGGCGGAATCGCTATAGAAGAAAGCGTGGTTGAAGTCGCCCCAGGTCTTGCCCAGGCTGGCGAGCCACGCTTCGGTGCGGGTGATCTTGCCTTCGCGGAAGCTCGGCGTGCCGACGTATTCGCCGGTGAATCGTGCGTTCGGGTCATCTCCCGCCGTGGCCGGTTCGGTGCCGATCAGGTGATCGATGCCGAACGCGCGGGCGATCGGGCGCGTGACGAACGTGTTGGTCGCCGTCACGATGGCGCACAGGTCACCGGCCTTGCGGTGCATGTCGAGCAGTTCCAGCGCTTCGGGACGCACGTGCGGCAGGATCGACTCCTGCATGTACTGCGCGTGCCAGGCGTCGAGCTGATCGCGCGGATAGCGGGCGAGCGGCGCGAGGCAGAAACGCAGATAGGCCGGCATGTCGAGCCGGCCTGCACGGTAGTCCTGATAGAAGGCCTCGTTGGCCTGCGCGTACGAGTCACGCTCGACCGCGCCCTGGCGCACGAGGAAACGGCCCCACTCTTTGTCGCTGTCGGTCGGCAGCAGGGTGTGGTCGAGATCGAAGAGAGCTAAATTGGTCATTGCGCGAATTTTACCTGAAGCGAGGGGCCGTCTTATGGGGTTCGGTAATTTAGGGGCATCGGAGGCGCGGGTCGACTCGCGTAGCGCGGGCCGATCGGTCTCCGGTCATGGTTTCCCGTCCGGCGCGGCCGGGTCGGCCAGATCGGCATGAATGAGCATCTGGCGCAGCAACGGCAGCGTCACCGCGCGTTTCTGTTCCATCGAGAACCGGTCCAGCCGGTCGAGCAACGCCATCAGACTCGACATGTCGCGCTCGAAATGGGTGAGCAGATAGGCGGGCACGTCCGCCGCCAGTTGCAGGCCGCGCTCACGCGCCGCACTTTGCAGCGCCTGTTTCTTGCCGTCGTCGTCCAATCCCACGATGTGAAATACGAGACCCCAGCCGAGGCGGGTGCGCAGGTCTTCGCGCAGCGGCATGTCCACCGGCGGCTGCGAGCCGGCGGCCACGAAGGCGCAGTGCGGACGGGCGCGGGTTTCGTTGAACAGATTGAAGGCGGCGATTTGCTGGGTGGGCGAAAGATTGTCGCAGTCGTCCACGCAATAGACGGTGCTTGCGTCGTCGAACGTGAAGGCGGCCAGCGGGCTGTTCGGGCGCAAATACCGGGCGCTCGGCCCGGTGGCGTGGCACAGCGCCTCCATCAAATGGGTACGGCCGGACCCGGCAGCTCCCCAGAGGTAGATGCCGCGATCGCGCGCCGTGCCCGCTGAGAGTTCGGCTGGCAGGTCGGCAAGCGTCTGCGCCGCCTCGCGATTGGGCCCGACAATGAAATTGTCGAACGTGGCGGGCGGCGGCGTGCCGAGGTCGAGATACAGTTGCTGAATCACGAACGAAGAAAGCCGGCGGAAGGCCGGCGGAGTACGGTTTACAGGGCACGCCGACCATTGTCGGCGTCCGATATCCGGATTGCGTTCCGAAAGGACACGCGCATCGGGTAAAATCGCATTTTACCGAACCTTGATGCATTCCCGTCATGTCACACCCTAACGAAACTTCCGGCCTTTCCTATCGCGACGCTGGCGTCGACATCGAAGCGGGCGACGCACTGGTCGAAGCGATCAAGCCGTTTGCCAAGAAAACCCTGCGCGACGGCGTGCTGGGCGGCATCGGCGGCTTCGGCGCGCTGTTCGAAGTGCCCAAGCGCTACAAGGAGCCGGTGCTCGTTTCGGGGACCGACGGCGTGGGCACCAAGCTCAAGCTGGCCTTCACGCTGAACAAGCACGACACGGTGGGCCAGGATCTGGTCGCCATGAGCGTGAACGACATTCTGGTGCAGGGCGCCGAGCCGCTGTTCTTCCTCGACTACTTTGCTTGCGGCAAGCTGGACGTGGCCACGGCGGCGACCGTCGTCAAGGGGATTGCCGAAGGTTGCGAGCTGTCCGGTTGCGCGCTGATCGGCGGTGAGACGGCTGAAATGCCGAGCATGTACCCGGACGGCGAGTACGATCTGGCGGGTTTCGCAGTCGGTGCCGTCGAAAAGAGCAAGATCATCGACGGCAAGTCGATCGTGCCGGGCGACGTGGTGCTGGGTCTGGCCTCGTCGGGTGCGCATTCGAACGGCTACTCGCTGGTGCGCAAGATCATCGAAGTCGCGAAGCCGGATCTGGATGCCGACTTCCACGGCAAGCCGCTGCGCGACGTGCTGATGGCGCCCACGCGCATCTACGTCAAGCCGCTGCTCGCGCTGATGCAGACGCTGACCGTCAAGGGCATGGCCCACATCACCGGCGGCGGCATCGTGGAAAACATTCCGCGCGTGCTGCAAGACCATCTGACGGCCGACATCAAGCAGGACGCCTGGACGCTGCCCCCGCTGTTCCAGTGGTTGCAGGAACACGGCAAGGTGGCCGACGCTGAAATGCACCGCGTCTTCAACTGCGGTATCGGCATGGCCGTGATCGTGTCGGCAGCGGACGCCGACGCCGCCGTGAAGCACCTCGAAGCGTCGGGCGAGACGGTCTACCGTCTGGGCACGATCCGCGAGCGCAAGGAAGGCGAAGCACAGACGATCGTTTCGTAAGACGCTGACGTCAGACCCTCGCTTCAACGCAAGCGAAAAGAAAGCCCGTTCGGCATGGCCGGCGGGCTTTTTTCATGGCTGCCGATGGCGCCTCACCCATGGCGTCCAACCCATGACGTCTAACGTTTGAACAGCGTTTCCGCCATGAAGTCGATGAACACCCGCAGCTTCGGCGCGAGATGTTTGCTCGACGGCCAGAGTAGCCGAAACGTGCCCTGATGCTCGATGTCGGCATCGAGAACCGGGGCGAGATCACCGCGCGCGATGGCCTCTCGCACCATGAAGTCCGGCAGGCACGCAATGCCGAGTCCTTCCAGCGCCACATCCAGCAGCGCGGCTGAGGTGCTGCATACCATACGCGTCGAGAGCACCGCCTCCGGCTCACCTTCTCTGCGTCGCAGCGGCCACGGCTCGAATTTCCCGTTGGTCGGAAAGCGATGTTGCAGGCAGGCGTGATGCGCGAGGTCGGCAGGCTTGGCGGGCGTGCCGCGCGCCGCGAGATAGCCGGGGGACGCGACCAGTTGCAGCCGGAAGGTGCCTATCGGGCGCGACATGAGGCGCGAATCGGCCAGTTCGCCCGCCCGGATCACCACGTCGAAACCTTCGTCGATGACGTCCACCAGCCGATCGGTGAAATCGACTTCGAGCTCGATGTCCGGATACTTGCGCATGAAGGCCGCCAGCGCCGGTGTGACCAGCATGCCCGCCACGGGCAGGCTCACGCGCAGGCGCCCTTGCGGGGCGCGACGTGTCTCCGACAGCTCCAGTTCCGCCGCCTCGGCTTCGCAGAGAATGCGTCGGCAGCGTTCCAGAAACTGCGCGCCTTCCGCCGTCAGCGTGATGCTGCGTGTGCTGCGGTGGAGCAGCCGCACGCCCAGGCGCGCCTCCAGCCGCGCCACGCTCTTGCCCACGGCCGACGACGACACACCGAGCACACGTCCCGCCTCGGAAAAGCTGCGTGTCTCGGCGGCCTGTACGAAGAAGGCGATGCCGCTCAGCGAGTCCATGTCGTCCCTATTTGAGAATATTTGTCCGATATGTCGCGAACATTAGCCTGATTGTCCTGTATAGGCAATCCGTCGCACGATGGGGCCACTGTTTTCTTCAGGCAAATTTTCATGACGACCTCCTCGACAACCACACCGACATGCCATGCCACCGCCGAGGCATCCAGCACGTCCACCCCTCGTGCGAGTCACGCGATACCGGCAACGCAAACGCCACCTACGATTGCACCATCGCCATCGCCATCGCCATCGCCATCGCCATCGCCCCGCGCCGTGACGCCGCCGGAGACGGCGAAGACTGTAGACACTGGTCGCTTTCCCATCGCCGCCTTGCTGGCACTCGCGCTGGCAGGTTTCGTGACGATCCTCACCGAGGCCTTGCCCGCCGGGCTACTGCCGCAGATCAGCGCGGGTCTCGGGGTGTCGGAGTCGCTGGCGGGGCAACTGGTGACGCTCTACGCCATCGGCTCGCTGGTCGCGGCGATTCCACTCACCGCCGCCACGCAGGGGGTGCGTCGCCGTGCGTTGCTGCTGGCGGCCATTGGCGGCTTCGTCGTCGCCAACACGGTGACCACGATCTCCGGCAGTTATGTGTTGACGATGGTGGCGCGTTTGCTGGCGGGCATCTCCGCCGGTTTGCTGTGGGCGCTGCTCGCGGGTTACGCCGCGCGCATGGTGCCGGACCATCAGAAGGGACGCGCGATTGCCATCGCCATGGTCGGTGCGCCGCTCGCGCTGTCGCTGGGCGTCCCGGCGGGCACGTTCCTCGGTCACTGGCTCGACTGGCGCATCTGCTTCGGCATCATGAGTCTGCTGGCGCTCGCGCTCATGGTCTGGGTGCGCATTCAGGTGCCTGACTTCGCGGGGCAGACGTCGGGAAAACGCCGTTCGCTTG
Source organism: Pandoraea sp. LA3 (assembly GCF_022696215.1). NCBI lineage: Bacteria > Pseudomonadati > Pseudomonadota > Betaproteobacteria > Burkholderiales > Burkholderiaceae > Pandoraea > Pandoraea sp. LA3. The sequence goes on from NZ_PTPY01000028.1 coordinate 83,520, forward strand.
CCAGCGTGCTTGCGCATGCAGGCGTGAGGCCGGTGTTGTTCGTGGTGCTCGCGTACGTACTGGCGCACAACATTCTCTACACGTACATCGCGCCGTTTCTCGCGAGAGCGGGGCTTTCGGCGCAGACCGACCGCGTGCTGCTGGTGTTCGGTCTTTCCTCCATCGCCGGTATCTGGGTGGTCGGCGTGCTGATCGACCGTCACTTGCGCTGGCTGACGATCGCGAGTGTGACGATGTTCGGACTGTCGGCGCTTGCGCTGGGCGCGGCGAGCGATCAGCCGGCGGTCGTGTATGGCGCGATGAGCGTCTGGGGTTTCGCGTACGGCGGCGCGGGAACGCTGTTCCAGACCGCCATCGCGAAGACCGCAGGCGAAGCCGCCGATGTCGCGCAGTCGATGCTCGTCACCGCGTGGAACGTGGCCATTGCGGGCGGCGGCATCATTGGCGGCGTGCTGCTCGATCGCCTCGGCGTTGCGGTGTTCTTCCCCGCGCTCACCATGCTGCTCGTTGCGACGCTCGTCGTGGTGAGCGCCGCGCGACGTCACGGGTTCGCACCGTCCGCACCGTCGGCACCTTCCAGTAACGCTCGTTGAACGTTGCGGCCACTGCGGCAAGGTTGCCGCAGCGGGCATTTGACGACAGCACGGCAGAAAGCGAAAGACGTCAGATCGCGACGCACGGTTCATCCGGGGCGACATGCGACGTACGGGGCGGCTTTCCGAGGCAGAAGAGCACGACGGCGGCGCACAGCAGCGTTACCCCGGCGAGGCGGTCGAGCAACGTGGCGAACGCCTGTTCGTAAGCCGCTCGCAGCGCCGCTTCGCCCCATGCCGGCACACTCGCCACCGCGCCATGCAGGTCGCCCGCCACCAGCCGGTTCACGGCGTCGCGTGCGACGTCGTCGGGCACCGCCCCGTGAACCTCCGGCAGATGCGTGCCGATCAGCGAAATCAGCACGCCACCCACGAGCGCGAGCGCCAGCCCTTCACTCGCCACGCGTGTCGTGTTGAAAATGCCCATCGCCATGCCTGCACGCTCCGTGGGCACCACGCTCACCGACAGGCCATCCATCAGGCCCCAGGGCATCGCACTCCCTGTGCCGATCACGAGCATCGGCCAGAGCGACGCCCCCAGCATGCCGGTGTCCGGGGCGTTCAACGTGCGGGCGAGCCACACCAGCCCGGCCGCCGCGATCACCAGCCCTGCGCTGCATAACACCCCGGCGGCAATGCGTCGCGCCAGTTGCGTGGCGACGAACGGCACCACGAGCATCGGCAGCGACAAGGCCATCATCTTGAGGCCCGCAACGACTTCGCTGTCGCCGTGCACGCCGATGAAACGCAGCGGCAGCAACACGAGCAGCACGATGTAGCAAAGGCACGTGGCGATCGGCAGCATCTGCACGCCGATAAAGCGCACGTAGCGAAACAGCGTCAGGTCCAGCATCGGATGTGCCACACGTCGCTCGACGATGACGAACGCGACTGCCAGCACTAGCGCAAGCGCGAGTGCGCCGACGACTTCCGGTGCCCGCGTACCGAGCGCCGGGGCCTGAATCACGCCGTAGGTGAAGCACGACAGCGCGCCCGTGAACGTGAGCGTGCCGGGCCAGTCGAGGCCTGTCGCCGCAGGATCACGTGACTCGCGCATGCAGCGCGCGCCGACGATCAGCGCCAGCGCGGCGACGACGGCCGTTGCGCCGAACACGCCTTGCCACCCGAAGCGGGCGATCAGCACGCCGGCGAGCAACGGACCGAACGCGAGCCCGACGCCGAACGTCGTGCCGAGCAGGCCGTACGCCCGGGCGCGCGCGTGGCCGTCGAAGTCCTGCGCAAGCGACGCGCCGCCCCCCGCGAGCGTTGCGGCAGCGGCGACGCCTTGCAGTGCGCGCAACCCATCGACGACCAGTGTTGAACGTGACAGCGCTAGCGCCAGCGACGTCAGCAACAAGGCCCCCACGCCGAGTAGAAAAACGCGCTTGCGCCCGAAGGCGTCGGCACAAGCGCCTGCCGCCATCAGACAGCCGCCGAACGCGAGCATGAACGCGCTCGTGATCCAGCGCATTTCGAGCGCCGTGCCGTGCAGCGCCGCACCGATGGCGGGCGTGGCGACCGCGCCGCCGGAGAAGCTCATCGGCAGCAGCAACGCCGCGATGCACACGGAGAACAAGCCCAGCAACCGGCGGCGCAACGACGCGTGCGCTCGCGGTGCGGGCCGGGAAGTCATGATCGACATGGAGAAATTCCTGAGGGAAGGCGCGCGCAGGGCGCGCTGGAAACGACGAGCGGAACGTCGGTCGACGTCACGTCATACATGCTAAAAAATCGTCAATCGACGATAAACAGGCGTAGAGTTCGCAGATTGAGGAGAAAAATTCCGTAATCTGCCAACGGATGATCGAGCCGCCACTTTCGATGACTGGGAGCGGGCAAGCGAACAGGTCGATGGGCGAACGGGGCGCAGGTGGCCGGTGGGCACGTCCACACACAGCGTGAGCGAAAGCACATCGGCCGCACTTCAGGATTTGATGACGATGGACAATCTGGCGGAAATCACGGCCTTCGTAAGGGCGGCGGAAACGTTGAGTTTCGTGGCGGCGGGGCGGGCGACGGGCGTGTCGGCATCGGCCGTCGGCAAGCAGATCGCCCGGCTCGAGACGACACTCGGCGTGCGCCTCTTTCAGCGCAGCACACGACGCGTCAATCTCACCGAAGCCGGTCAGATGTACTACGAGCGTTGCCGGCGCGTGCTCGACGAACTCGCGGATGCCCGCGCGATGCTCTCGCAGGTGTCGCAAACGCCACGCGGCAAGCTGCGCGTCGGATTACCGGTGACCGCCTATCGGTTCCTGATGCCGCTGCTGCCGGCCTTTGCGCAGCAATATCCGGACATCGAACTCGATCTGGACTTCGACGACCGCATCGTCGATCTCATCGACAATGGGCTGGACGTGGTCATTCGCAGCGGCGATCTGCCCGACTCCACGCTCATGTCACGGCGCGCGGGGCCGTTTCGCTTCGTGTTGTGCGCGTCGCCGGGCTATCTCGCAACGCACGGCACGCCGCAGACGCCGCAAGCCCTCGAAGCGCATCGGTGCATCCGCTTTCGCTTTCCGACGTCGGGCAAGTTGCAGCCGTGGGCGTTCGTGGCCGATGTCGCTCACGAGCCGAAGCTGTCCACGAGCCTGACCTGCAACAACATGGAAGCGCTACTGAGTGCGACCACGCACGGCCTGGGCATTGCCTACATGCCGGACTTCCTCGCGCGCGATGCGCTGGCCGACGGACACCTGCAAACGTTCCTCGGCGACTATCTCGTGAATCCCGGTCAGTTCTGGATGCTCTGGCCGTCGAGCCGTCATCTGTCGCCGAAACTTCGGGTGTTCGTGGACTTCATGTGCAACCGCATGCTGTAAGCGTCGTGCCGTGTCGTGCCTTGGCGCACGTTCGCATATCCATGCATCAGCGCTTCATGCGGGCTTCCACGGCGTGCATCACGTCGTCGAGCGTGGTTTCCATCACGCGCACGAGGTCATCGATCTGTGCAGTGGGCGCCGCGCCGCGCGGGGTGATGCGAAGGGTGTGAAACGGCATTGACGGCTCGAAGCGGCGCAGCACGAGATCGGAGTCGAGGAAGTCGTAAGCGGCAACGGGGTGCAGCAGACCGATGCCGACGTTCTCCTTGACCATCGTCGCGATGTTCACCGAATAGCGCGCGGTGGCGACGACCTGCTCATGCAGTTGTCCGTCGATGAACAACTGATCCATGCCCCAGCGCACCATATCCGTGGGCTCGTACGAGAGAATCGGTTGCCCCTTCAGATCGGCCAGACGCACGACCTTCTTGCGCGCGAGCGCATGCCCGGCGGGCAACGCGCAGATCGCATCGAGTTTCGCGAACGACACGGCATCGGTGGCAGCCACGTCGCGCGTATCGGTCAGCAGGCCGAGTGCGAGCTGACGCGTGACGACCTGATCGCGAATCAGATCCGAGGCACCGGTAATGAGCGCGAGTTGCACGCTCGGATGCACCGCACGATAACCGGCCATGACGCGCGCGAAATACCCCAGCCCGAACGACACCACCGAACCCACGCGAATGAGCGCCTTGTCGGGATTGCGCAGATTCAGCGCAAATTCGCGGATGTTCTCCAGCCCGGCGTAGCGCCGCTCGACTTCCTCGAACAACGCAAGCGCCTCCACCGTGGGTTCGAGGCGGCCACGGGCGCGGTCGAACAGCGTGAGGCGCGTCGAGCGTTCGAGATCGGCGACGAGACGGCTCACCGCAGACTGCGACGTGCCGAGCACCTGTGCCGCTTTGGTGGTCGTGCGCGTGAGCATCAGCGCACGAAAGGCGTCGATGTGCCGGAAATCCATCGATTCTCCACGGAAGGGTTGGCGTGAGAGTGCGTGCCGGGAAGGGCGTACCGGTGCCGTCGCACCGGCGCGCCCAACTGCTGCGCGCCGTGGCCTGTGCATCGTCTTGCCCGTCGTCCTGACGTCCGGGTGTCCAGTGTGTCCAGTGTGTCCGGACGCCGTTGCGGCACGCGCCTTACAGCGCGAAAGCGTGGATTTTACCGCCCTTCATCACCATCGGAATCCGCTCGCCTTGTCCGAGCAAGCAGTCGAGCGAGGCGAGGGGATTGCCGTCGACGATCAGCACATCGGCGTGCGCGCCGGGCACGATCTCGCCCAATTGTCCCGACTGGCCGAGCACCTCGGCGCCGACCACCGTCGCACTGCGCAGAATCTCCGCCGGCGAGAGCACCTCGGCGCGCAGACGGAATTCGTCGCTTTGCAGACGCTGCGACTCGCCGAGCAGGTCCGAGCCGTAGCCCATCTTCACACCCGCCTCACGGAAAATCTCCAGCGAGCGCAGGCCGGCGGCGTGCACGTCGGCGATCTTCGCGACGCTGTCGTCCGGCAGACCGAGCGACTTGCCTTCGTTCGCGAGCGCGTCGTAGGTCACGAGTGTCGGCACCACATAAGCGCCTTGTTCGGCCATGTAACGCGCCGTGGGGGCATCGACGAGATTGCCGTGTTCGATGGTGCGAACGCCGCACCGTACCGCGCGCTCGATGGCCTGCGCCGTGTAGGCATGGGCGAGTACGTAGGTGCCGCGTGCACGCGCCTCGGCGACGATGGCGCGAATCTCGTCCTCGGAGTAGCCCCAGGCGCCTACGGGATCGGTGGGCGACGCCACACCGCCTGACGCCATGATCTTGATCTGGTCCGCGCCCATTTGCAGCTCTTCGCGCACGGCGCGGCGCACTTCGTCCACGCCGTCTGCTACGCGCGACAACGCGCCGACACGCACGCAGCACGGGCACGGTCCATCGGTGCCGATGTAGTCGGTGCGCGGGCGTCCGTCGCCGTGCCCGCCGGTCTGGCTGATGGCGCGCCCCGACACGAACAGTCGCGGCCCCTCCGCCAGACCGCTCTCCACCGCGTGCTTGATGGCGTGCCCGGCGCCGCCGGCATCTCGCACGGTGGTGAAGCCGCGCCGCAGCATGCCTTGCAGAATCGGCACGGACTTGAGCGTGACGAGCACGTTCGGCAGATGCGCCTGTGCCGACAGATTCAGTTGTGTGGCATGCACATGCACGTGCAGATCGATGAGACCCGGCATGACGGTACGCCCGCGGGCATCGATCTCGCGGGCAGACGTCGCCCGGATCGGTTTGTCGGACACTTCCTTGATGCGGCCGTCTTCGATCAGCACCGCATGGTCTTCGCGAAGCTCGCCCTTGACCGGGTCCAGCAACGCACAGTTCGACAGCAGAATCGACTCCATGACCTCTCCTCCGGGACCGTAGGGTCTCGCTCGTTCTTGTGGGTACGGGGCAGTACGACTTAAGCGATGGTGGCGTGCGCGAGCGTGCGCGGCGTGTTCGTGAGCATCACCGGCGTATCGCCCGTAACGACCGAATCGTCGAGACGGAAGCCACCCAGGCCGTACACGTAGATGCCCGGCTCCGCCGAATAGACTTCGTTCGCCAGCAGCGGACGATGGTTGAACGCCATGTCGTCGGGATACTCGTGACCGATGATGCCCATGCCGTGGCCCGTGCGATGGCGGATGTACTCGCCGCATCCCGCCTTCTCGATGACGGCCTGTGCGGCGGCGTCGATGCCCGACACCGGTTTGCCGGTCACGGCGGCGTTCACCGCAGCGTCGTTGGCGGCCCGCGCCACTTCGAAGAAGCGCGCCTGATCGCTCGACGGTTTGCCGCAGAACCACGTGCGCTCGTTCTCGATGACGAGGCCATTCAGGCGCGGGATCACGATGTTGACCATGCCGTCGCCCTCGCTGATTTGCGCGCCGCACGATGCGCCGTCGCCATGGGGCGATGCGGATGCTGGGCCGGAGAGCGTCCAGCAACGCATGACTTCGAGGTTCTCGCCGGGAAAGCGCTTCGCCCCTTCGGTGACCATCAGCGCGGCCATCGAGTAATCGAGTTCCTGCACGAGACGCCCGGGGCGGATGTTCTCGCGATACCGGTCCTGCACCCAGTCGGCCAGCTCGGCGGCAGCGCGCATGATGGCGATCTCCTCCGCGTGCTTGACCCAGCGCAGGCCGCGCATGTCGGCGAGCATCGGCACGAGCTTCGCGTCCGGCAGCATCGCGCCTGCGCGGGCCAGTGGGCCGCCGGCGGCGTCGACACCGATGCGCGATCCGCCGAGACCCGCCGCACGCAACGTGTCGGCAATGAGTGCAGGGACCTCGGCCAGCAGCGGTTGACGTTGCGTCACGCGCGGATGCTCGGCGTACAGCGTGACGCGATCCAGATCGAGCCACAGGTGGTGACGCTCGCGCGCCATCATCAGGTGATGCGTGGAGAGTTCGTTCATCACGGCGAACGGCTCGCCGTTACGCGGCACGCAAACCGCGATGGGGCGCTCCCACGTCTGCACGTCGACGTGAAAGTTGGTGGCCCATTGAAAGAAGTCGGCAGCGGTGAACACGAGCGCATCGACGCGCGTGCGGTCCATCAGATCATTCATCAGCGCGCGACGATACTGACGTGTGGCATCGGAGAGAGTCGGCATGGCGAAGTCCTTGATTCCTTGATGTCGAATGGGGACAAACGGGGCAGTGTGCGTGGTGTCAGGTCATCATCGTCTTCGCATAACGGCGTTGGATGACCCAGTGCGAGGCGATGGCCAGGGCGAACGTCACGACCATCGACACGATGGAGAGCACCGCGCCGAACGGCCAGTTGTTGGCTTTGGCGATCTGGTCGTAGATCGAGGGCGTCATCATCGTGATGCCGGTACCGCCGAGCAGCACGGGCGTGGCATAGGCGTTCATGCACAGAATGAACACGAGCATGGTGCCCGCCGCGATGCCCGGCGCGGCCATCGGCAGGATCACGCGGGTGAGCGTCTGGCGGAAGGTCGCCCCGAGATTGCGCGCGGCTTCCTCGACCGAGAAGTCCATGCCTTCGAGCACGCTTTGCAACGTGAGGATCATGTACGGCAACACCACGGCCGTGGTGCCGATGACGACCGCGAACGGCGTGTACAGCAGACGCACCGGCTGCGACACGACGCCCAGCGACACGAGCAGCGAATTGACGAAGCCCGCGTTGCCGAGCATCACCATCCAGCCCGCCGCCCGCACCACGTTGCCCACGAGCAGCGGGAAAACCAGCAGCATGACGAGCAGACTCTTGAAGCGGCTCTGCGTACGCGCGAGCACGTACGCCACCGGAAAGCCGAATACGAGCGCGAGCCCGGTGCACAGCGAGGCGATCTTGATCGTCGTCCACAGCACCGACAGGTAGTACGGGTCGGTGAAGAACTTGACGTAGTTCGCGCCGGTGAGCGCGGCCTGCATCATGTCGACGGGATCGAACCGGTTGAAGCTGTAGCGCACCAGTTGCAATCCCGGCAACACGATCACCAGCAGCACGACGAGCGTGGCGGGCGCGGCAAGCGACCCGCCGGTGAACGCGCCCCGGAGGGCGCGCCGTGCACGCGCGGTGTCGGCCCTATCGGCGGAGGCGGCTTCGTTAAGACGCGAAGTCATCGCGGGTTCCGGTGACGATGGGGTGTCGGCAACGCTCACAGCCCCACCTTGAATTCCTTGTTCCAGAAGTCGAGCAACGCGGGCTTGTCGGCGGTGAAGCGTGCGTAATCGAGCTTGACCATGCGGTCGAGTTCGGCGTTCGTGAAGCCCACCGTCTGCGCCAGCGCCGGGGGCAGATTCGCATTCTTTACCGTCGGGGCGTAACCCATCGTCTCCGCGAAACCGATCTGCGCGCGCGGATCGAGCATGGCGTTCAGATAGTTGAAACCGCACGGTTTGGACTGGGAGTTCTTCGGTACGGCGGCCTCGAACGTCACCGGCACCGCGCCTTCCTTCGGCACCACGTAATCGATGGGCACGCCCGCCTTCTTCCATTGCAGTGCACGCGCTTTCCACATGCACGTGAACCAGATGTCACCGCTCTTGAGCGCCGATGCCACGGCTTCGTTCGACGGATAGACCTTGGGCTGCTGCGTCTTGCGCAACTCGCGCAGGAACTGCACGCCGCCGGCCATGTCGCCGTCTTTGTGACCTGCCGCGAGCGAGCTGCTCACCACGTTGAAGTTGTAGAGGATGTCGGAGAAGCCGACTTTGCCCTTGAGCTTCGGATCGAGCGCTGCCGTGAACGAGTCGGGCTTCGTGCCGAGCTTCTCCGGGTTGTAGACGATCACCATCGCGCTGAAGATGTGCGGGATCGAGTACGGGCGGCGCAGGGCTTCGAGCGTGTTCGCCAGATTCGGCACGAGCTTGGCGTCGACTGTCTCCAGAATGCCCGAGCGGTTGATGTCGTACATGTCGAGGTCGGCCAGACAGGCGACGTCGAGCGAGCCGCGACGCGACGCCTTCTCCGCGCGCAGCTTGGTCATGCGCCCGACCTGATCGGCCGAGTCGTACGTGACCTTGCCGCCGGCGGCTTCGATGATCGGCTTGCCGATGTTCTGTTCGAGCAGGTTCAGATAGTCGCCGCCCCAGGTGCCGACGACCACGTTCGGACACGCGTCGGCCGCGTAGGCCGAGAGGGCGTCCAGCCCGAGCGTGGGGGCGATCACCAGACCGGAGGCGGTCTTGAGGAACGTGCGGCGGTTCAGGGCGTGCGTCATGTCGTCATCCTTCTAAACGTTGGCCGTCGGGGCCAAGGCATGGGTCGAAGCGTGAGTGCAGCGGGTTTGAAGCGTGAATTCAGCGTGAGTGCAGCGAATGCGGTACCGGCGACGTCAGGCATTGAAAAACAGGCAGTCGCTGCTCGCGAAGCAGGCCTTGAGTGCGCTGCCGGGGGCGTAGCGTCGGGCGTCGTCGCGCGCGGTGTTCTGTACGTGAGCGACGAGCGTTTCGCCTTGCGCGCTCTTGAGCCGAAGCTCCAGCGTCGAGCCGAGATAGATCGTCTGGTCGACGGTGACGGGCAGGGCGGTGTCCGTGGGCGCAGGCGCATCGGTGAGCCGCAGACGTTCGGGCCGGATGCCCAGCGACGTCGGCTTTGCACCGTCCGCCGTGGTGCCCGCCAGCGCCAGACGTTCTCCCTTCGCGGTCACGAAATGCCCGTCCTGCATCTGCCCGGCGAGGAAATTCATCTTGCCGAGGAAGTTGGCGACGAACGGATTGGCGGGGCGCTCGTAGAGGGCGTCGGCGGTGCCGATCTGCTGCACGCAGCCGTCGTGCATGACGGCCAGACGGTCGGCAATCGCGAGCGCTTCTTCCTGATCGTGCGTGACGAAGATCGTTGTGAGGCCCAGACGTCTTTGCAGCGCGCGGATTTCTTCGCGGACTTCGGTGCGCAGCTTCGCATCGAGATTGGAGAGCGGTTCGTCGAGCAGAAACACATCGGGACGAATCGCGAGCGCGCGCGCGATGGCCACGCGCTGCTGCTGACCGCCGGAGAGCTGGCGCGGATAGCGATCGGCCAGTGTGCTGAGTCGCACCATGTCGAGTGCTTCACGAATGCGCGTGGCGCGATCGGCGCTGGACACGCGTCGCATTTCCAGCCCGAAGGCGACGTTTTCCGCTACGGTCATGTGCGGAAACAGCGCGTAACGCTGGAACACCATGCCGGTGTTGCGACGATGCGGCGGCAGGCGCGAGACCTCCTTGCCGCCGATCCAGATCTCACCGGCCGTCGGTTCGACGAAGCCCGCGACCATGCGCAACGTGGTGGTCTTGCCGCAGCCGCTGGGGCCGAGGAACGCGACGAGTTCGCCTTCGTCGATATCCAGCGAGAAGTCCGCAACGGCAGCGGCGTTGCCGTATTGCTTGCGCAGCGAGCGAAGCGAGACGTTGGCCATGTCAGATCACCTGGCTGAGTTTGACGAAGCGATCGGTGATCAGCATGACGATGCCGAGCAACACGATCTGCGCGGCGGACACCGCCGCAATCGTCGGGTCGAGATTGAATTCGAGGTACTGCATGATCGCGATGGGCAGCGTCGTCTTGCCCGGGCCCACGAGCGGCAGGGTGAGTTCGAGGTTCTCGAACGACACGATGAAACTGAACAACACGGCCGCGACGATGGCCGGGCGCAGCATCGGCAGTGTCACGCGCCACAGCGTGCGCCACGGCCCTGCGCCGAGGTTGCGCGCGGCCTCTTCGATGGTGCCGTCGATCTGCGCGAGGCTGGCGCCGACAAGCCGCATCGTCCAGGGAATGGTCAGGCAGATGTGTGCGATCACGAGGCCGCCGAACGTACCCACGATGTCCATGTCGAGCGCGTTCTCGGCGCGCAGATAGAACAGATAGGTGGCGATGCCCGCCACGATGCCGGGCACGACGAGCGGCAGCAGCAATACGTTGCCGAGCGTGCGGCGTCCCGGGAAACGGTAGCGCGCGAGAGCGAGCGACGCGGCAACGCCGAGGATCACGCCGCCGATGGCCGCGCAGGCGGCGAGTTGCAGCGAGAGCAGGAAGCCGTTGGCGAACGCAGCATTGCGCCATGCGTTGACGTACCAGGACAGCGTGTAGCCGCTCGGCGGGAAGGTGATGATCGCGTCTTTGAAGAAGCTCAACCAGACGACGAAGATCAGTGGGCTGAGCATGAACAGGTAGATCAGCGCGATGCCTGCACGCACCGCCCATTTCGCAAGCGGCACGCGCCGGGGGCCGCCTGCCGGCAACCTCGGCACATCACTCGCCACCCCACTCGGCTCCATCGAAGTCTGCATCATCGGCACCCTTCCCGGTATCGTGGATTCGATGCAATTTTGCATTGATCGAAACGTTGATATGCAAATTAGCATATCAAAATCGACATGCAAACCGGAAAGCTGTCAGGGTTTCAACGGATGCGCGCACGCGCATCGGCGCGGGCTGACGATGAGGTTTCGACGCGTGCGGCGGGCCGGGCAGCCATGATGGAGGCTGGCGTGTTGCGGCGCTCGGAGGCGGGCGGGAAAGGAACGGGAAAGAGGCGGGAAAGAGGCGGGAAAGGAACGGGAAAGAGGCGGGAAAGGAGGCGGGAAGGAGCGGGGCGGGAGGCTTCACCGCCGGGGCGGTGAAGCGTGCGACATCCGTTGACCTTGCCGACGATCAGTCTTGCCAGAGTGCGCGGACGGTGGCGAGCGCGCGCTGTGGCGCGTCGGCGGCCGTGCAGTTGACGATGTGACGCTCGGGCATGGAGCGCAACCAGGTGAGTTGACGTTTGCACAACTGGCGCGTGGCGAAGACGCCTTTGTCGCGCATCGTGTCGTAGTCGGTTTCGCCGTCGAGGTATTCCCACACCTGACGGTAGCCCACGCAGCGCATCGACGGCAGGCCGGGATCGAGATCGCCGCGTGCGCGCAGGCGCTCGACTTCGTCGATGAAACCGGCGGCGAGCATCAGGCGAAACCGCTCGGCAATGCGTGCGTGCAGCACCGAACGGTCGGACGGTTCGAGGGCGACGGGCACGAACGCGTGCGGTGACGACGTCGGTGGCGTCTGGGCCTGTTCGGCGAGCCATTGGGACATCGGCTTGCCGGACAATTCGTAGATTTCCAGCGCACGTTGAATGCGCTGCGAATCGTTCGGTGCGAGGCGCGCGGCCGTCACCGGATCGACACTCGCCAGCCGTGCATGCATCGCGGGCCAGCCGTCGCGCGCGGCGTCTTCGTCGAGCCGGGCACGCACCTCGGCATCGGCCGACGGCAGCGGCGAGAGGCCTTGCGTGAGCGCCTTGTAGTAGAGCATCGTGCCGCCGACGAGCAACGGGCGACGTCCGCGTGCGGCGATGTCGTCGACGAGCCGCAGCGTGTCTTCGCGAAACTGTGCGGCAGAGTAGGCGTCGCGCGGATCGATGATGTCGATCAGATGATGCGGCACGGCTGCCAGCTCGGCGGCGCTGGGTTTCGCGGTGCCGATATCCATCTCGCGATAGACGAGTGCGGAGTCGACGCTGATGATTTCGATGGGCGTGTCCTGCGCCAGCGCGAGGGCGGCGGCGGTCTTGCCGGAAGCCGTCGGGCCCAGCAGACAGACGATCGGGGAATTGGCCTTCATGAACCGCTCAACGTCCGCGCATGAACAATTTGTCGAGGTCGCCGAGCGTGAGCTGGTACCAGGTCGGACGTCCGTGATTGCACTGATCGGCACGCTCCGTCGCTTCCATCTGACGCAGCAGCGCATTCATCTCTTCGTGCGTGAGACGCCGGTTCGCGCGCACCGCCGTATGGCAGGCGAGCGTGCCGAGCAACTCGTGCTGACGCTCGGTGAGCACGCGCGAGCCGCCGTACTGACGCAGGTCGGCGAGCACGGCGCGGGCGAGTGCCTGAGCGTCGGCGCCGTCGAGCAGCGCCGGAATGGCGCGCACGGCGAGCGTGGTCGGAGACATGGCGGCGAGATCGAAGCCGAGCGCCGTGAGCGTCTCCTGATGTTCCTCCGTCGTGCCGATTTCCACCGGATCGGCGAAGAACGTCACTGGGATGAGCAACGGCTGGACGGGGACGCTGCGCTCCACGAGGGCCTGCTTGAAGCGCTCGTAGAGAATGCGTTCGTGTGCGGCGTGCATGTCGACGAGCACAAGGCCATAGGCGTTTTGCGCGAGGATGTAGATGCCGTGCAACTGGCCGAGAGCGAAGCCCAGCGGTTGTTCCAACTGCATGGCGTCGGTGCCACTGGCGCCACCGACCCCATTCGCCCCGAAGGCCTCGGCGAGGCCGCCGGCGAACGTCGCGCTGTCCTGTGCGGCGCCCGTGTTGCCATAGGCGGGCGAGGGCGCATCCGTCACGCCCGGCTGACCGTAGGGGCGCGCGGCTGGCGGCGCCGTGCGTCCGAACAGGTTGTCGTAGACCGACAGCGGCTGTGCCACGGGCAATGCGCCCTGCTGCGCACGCGCGTTCCAGCTACTGCCGCCCGGGGTGCCGAAGCCGCCGGACGGGCGTGCGCCGGAAAACCCGCCGCCTGATCCACCGAAGCCACCCAGGCCGCCGAGCGCCCCACCCGCAGCCCCCGGCCCGGCCGCGAGGCCGCCGCCTTCCGTCAGATGAGCGGCGTGTGTCGCACCGCCGCTGCCTGCGGCACGTGCGAGGGCACGCTGCACGGCGTGGAACACGAACTGGTGAACGCTGCGGGCATCGCGGAAGCGGACTTCGATCTTCGACGGGTGCACGTTCACGTCGACCAACTGCGGCGGCAGCTCGAAATACAGCACGTACGCCGGATAACGGTCGCCGTGGAGCACGTCTTCATAGGCGGCGCGCACGGCGTGCGTGAGCAACTTGTCGCGCACGAAACGGCCGTTCACGAAGAAGAATTGCTGGTCGGCACGGCCGCGACTGGCCGTCGGCAGGCCGACGAAGCCCGACAGGCGCAATTCGGCCGCGCCTTCGTCGAGCGCCAGATGGGCGTCGGCAAAGTCGTTGCCCAGCACGCGCGAGACCCGCGTTGCGGCGTCGGAGGCATTCCAGTGCTCCACCGCGCGGTTGTTGTGCAGGATGGAGAAGCCGACATCCGGGCGGGCGAGCGCGCTGCGACGGATGACGTCCATGCAATGACCGAACTCGGTCTGCTCGGTCTTCAGGAATTTGCGGCGCGCGGGCGTGTTGAAGTACAGATCGCGCACGTCGACCGTCGTGCCGACCGGACCGGCCGCCGGGGTGAGGGCGCCGGTATTGCCGTCGATGGCGGTGGCATGCGGCGCGTCGATCTGGCGGCTCGAAAGCGTGAGCTGGGCCACCGAGGCGATGGAGGCCAGCGCTTCCCCCCGGAAACCGAGCGTCAGCACCGATTCGAGCTCGTCCAGTGTGCGGATCTTGCTCGTGGCATGGCGGGTGAGCGCCAGCGGCAGCTGGTCGGCGGACATGCCGCCCCCGTCGTCGGTGATCGCAATGCGCCGCACGCCGCCTTCCTCCAGCTTGATCTGGAGCGCCCGGGCGCCCGCGTCGAGCGCGTTTTCGAGCAACTCCTTGACCACGGAGGCAGGACGCTCGACCACCTCGCCGGCGGCGATCTGGCTGATCAACTGATCGGGAAGGACTCGAATGGCACGTGCGGGCGCGAGGCCCGCCGGCATTGGGCCGGGGCGGCGCTCGGCGGCGTCGGACGGCGCATCGCCGGACATGAGGGCCGGGTCTTGCGCTTCGGGAGCGGGGGTCGGGGTGGCGGACATGGGAATCATTATAAAGGTTGCCCTCAAAGACATAGGTTCAGCGCGGTTTCGGTGTTCAATACCCGTTTAATTCGATGCAATCGCCTTTAATTGGCAACTAATTCCGTTATGAGATCTTATTGGGACGAAAACGGTGAAAGTGCCGAATGCGGGCGCGAAGCGCATCGACCGGCGCGTGCCTGAAGGTGAAACGGCAAAACGTGACGATTTGGGATGCACCGCAACTGCCATGACGCAGGGTGTTACCGTCACGCAGACTTAACGACGCACGACGGCCGCACTGGTATGATGCGACTCGTCGCGCGCCCGCAGGGACGGGCCGGCGTCCTTTATCTTGAGGAATCGACTTGGATACTTTGGTGCAATTGCTGGAGATGGTGCTCCACATCGATAAACATCTGGGGGTGTTTATCGATCAGTATGGAAACTGGGTATATCTGTTCCTGTTCATGATCGTATTCGTCGAAACAGGACTGGTGTTGTTCCCGTTCCTTCCGGGCGATTCCCTGCTGTTCATCGGCGGCGCATTCGCTGCCACCGGCGCCATGGATCCGTGGCTGCTGGGCGTACTTCTGTTTATCGCGGCGGTGACGGGCAACACGCTGAACTACTGGATCGGCTCCCAGATCGGGCCGCGCGTGTACGAGAAGAACTGGCGCTTCCTCGATCGAGACGCGTTGCGCAAGACGCACGACTTCTACGAGCACCACGGCGGCAAGACCATCGTGATGGCGCGTTTCGTGCCGGTCGTGCGCACGTTCGCTCCGTTCGTGGCCGGGGTGTCCGCCATGCCGTGGGCGCGCTTCCAGCTCTATAACGTGCTGGGCGCGCTGATCTGGGTGGTGCTGCTCGTGGGCGGCGGCTACCTGTTCGGCAATCTGCCGCTGGTGAAGCAGTACCTGAACGTCATCGTGCTGGTCGGGATCTCGGCCGCTGTGGTGCCCATCGCGCTCGGCGCGCTGTGGAAGCTCTTCTCGCGCGGTCGTCGTCGTGGCGAGCCGCAAGAGCAGGGCAAGTAACGAAACAAGGGGATGTGGCGGCATGTGCCGCCCCGTCTGCCGACGAAAAAATGGCGCGTCCGGGATCGGGCGCGCCATTTTTCGTTGGTGGCTTTTGTTTTTTCGTTTGTGACGGCGATGGGTCCCGGCGAGAACGCCGCGATCAGGCCGTGCGGTTCTTCGCGATGGGCGGATTCTTGGCGAAGTAGGCCTTGATACCCTTGAGCAGCGCATCGGCCAGCCGGTCCTGATAAGCGGGATCGATGAGATTGCGCTCTTCGTTCGGGTTGCTGATGAAGGCGGTCTCGACGAGCACCGACGGAATGTCCGGCGCCTTGAGTACGGCGAACGAGGCCTGCTCGACGTTCGGGCTATGCAGACGCGGTGCGACCGTGCCGATCTGCGCGAGGAGCGCGGAGCCGAACACCTTACTGTCGCGAATCTGCGCCGTGGTGGACATGTCGAGCAGCGCGTGCGCGACCGTCCGGTCGTTGGTCTTGATGTTGACGCCACCGATCAGGTCGGATGCGTTCTGCGTCTTTTCGAGCAGACGTGCCGTCGCACTCGTGGCGCCGCGTTCGGACAATGCGAAGACCGATGCGCCGTTTGCCGAGGGCGAGGTGAAGGCGTCGGCGTGGATCGACATGAACAGGTCGGCTTCCACGCGACGCGCCTTCTGCACGCGCACCCCGAGCGGGACGAAGAAGTCGGCGTCGCGCGTCATCATCACGCGCATGTTCGGCTCGTTTTCGATCTTCTGACGCAGGCGCTTGGCAATCTGCAACACCACGACTTTCTCGTAGGTGCCGGCGCCACCGATCGCCCCCGGATCTTCCCCGCCGTGGCCGGGATCGAGCGCGATGGTCAGCAGGCGCGCCGTCTTCGGGCCGCGCGGGGGCGACACATAGGTGTCGTCATCATCGTCCTTGCGCTGGGCGAGCGGCGGTGTTTTATCAGGTGTTGCAGGTGCGGACGGCGTGGCCGGTGACGGTCGCGACGGACGCTGTCCCGGTTCGCGTTGCGCATAGCGCTGGAAGAACGCTTCGCTTTCCTCTGTGCTCGGTGTGCCGGCGCCCGACGAGGGTTGCGACGTATGCGGCGGTTGCGAGTTCTGCGCCAGGGCCTGCGCCTTGTTCGCCGTTTGCGCGAGCAGCTCCATGAGCGGATCGGGCTCGACGGCCGGGTACAGGTCGAAGACCGTGCGGTATTTGTAGCCCGCGACCGGCGGCAGCGTGAACGACTGCGGCTTCACGCCCGCCTTCAGGTCGAACACCATGCGCACGACGCCGGGCTTGAACTGCCCCACGCGCACCTGGGCGATCTGCGGATCGTTCGGCTGGATCTTGGCAACGAGATCGCGCAGCGCAGGATTCAGATCCACTTCGTCGAGATCGATGACGAAGCGGTTCGGACTTTCCATCAGTTGCTGCTGGAATTTGACCGGGTTGTCGGTCTCGAGCGTAACGCGTGTGTAGTCCCTGGCCGGCCAGACACGCACTGCGACGATGGCGTTGGCAAAGGCGAGACGCGGGCCCGTGAGGGCGAGGATCAGTGTCGATGCGCCGGCGCGCAAGGCGCGGCGGCGGCCGGCATTGAGCGATGAGGCGTCGTCGGTACGGGCGAAGCGTTTGATCAGCATGAGTTCAGGCAAGCAAGACCGGCCGGCGTGTAGGCACTCGTCGTGAGACGGCGGCTATCGCCGACAGGTTCCAGCCAAAGGCGTAAATCGGGGGTGCCCAGCAGCCCTTCGGCTTTTTCCGGCCACTCGACCAGGCAGAGGGCGTCGCCCGCAAAATGCTCGCGAAAGCCCGTGTCGTGCCATTCGGCCGGATCGGCAAAGCGGTACAGATCGAAATGATAGACCGGCAACACGCCTTGTGGTGTGTCGATGTTGTATGGTTCACACAGCGCGTAGGTAGGGCTTTTGACGCGTCCCGTGTGGCCCAGCGCGCGCAGCAACGCGCGCACGAAGGTGGTTTTGCCCGCGCCGAGGTCGCCCGAGAGCTGCACGTGCAGTCCCGCGTGTGCGGCGTCGGTATGTGCCATGCGCTCGACGATGACGCGTGCGAACGCCGCAGCGAAGGCCTCGGTGGCGGCTTCGTCAGGTAGCGCGAAGATGCGTTCGCCCAACAGGGGCGGCGCCGATGGATCGGGCGTGACGGGCATTGCGTAAAATGGAGTCGATGAAAGCTTCCGTGATTTTCCCCGCTACCGCCGCACAAGTCGAGCCATCGACGCCTCCGAACGCTTCGGAAGTGTCGTCCTCGCGCGACAAAGCGTCCGGCGTGACGCCCTCCGGCCTCGATCCGGCAGGACTGGCGGCGCTCGCGGTGCAGATCCGTGCGTGGGCTAGCGAACTCGGTTTTGGCGACGTCGGCATCACGGATACGGATCTCTCGCATGCCGAAGCGGGCTTG
Organism: Pandoraea sp. LA3; assembly: GCF_022696215.1. Taxonomy (NCBI): domain Bacteria; kingdom Pseudomonadati; phylum Pseudomonadota; class Betaproteobacteria; order Burkholderiales; family Burkholderiaceae; genus Pandoraea; species Pandoraea sp. LA3. The sequence continues at coordinate 101,535 of NZ_PTPY01000028.1, forward strand.
CAGAAGTGGCTCGACGACGGCTGTCACGGCGACATGGACTACATGGCGGCCCATGGCATGAAGCGCGCACGGCCCGCCGAAGTGGTGCCCGGCACGGTGCGCGTGATCAGCGCGCGCATGAACTATCTCCCCAGCGATGTCGATCCGGCGCGTTGGCGCGAGCGCGAAATGGCGCGCTCGGCCATGCCGTCCGAGGCCGTGGTATCGGTCTACGCGCGCGGACGCGACTATCACAAGGTCATGCGCAACCGCTTGCAGCAACTGTCCGATCGCATTACGCAGGCCATTGGTCCGTTCGGCTATCGCGTATTCACCGATTCGGCGCCGGTGCTAGAAGTCGAACTCGCCCAGAAGGCAGGGCTCGGCTGGCGAGGCAAGCACACGCTGTTGCTCTCGCGTGAGGCGGGGTCGCTCTTTTTCCTCGGTGAGATTTTCGTCGACGTGCCACTGCCGACGGACAGCGAAAGTGCGGCGCGTTTGGGCAGCATCGCGCCGTCAGGCACGCCCGATGACGATCAACCCCACGCGCACGGCAGCCCGCTCATGGACCGGGGCGAGCACTGTGGCCAGTGCCGCCGCTGCCTCGACGTCTGCCCGACCGGCGCGATCACCGAGCCGTTTCGTGTCGACGCACGGCTGTGCGTGTCGTATCTGACCATCGAACACAAAGGCGCGATTCCTGAAGCGCTGCGCGCGAAGATGGGCAACCGCATCTATGGTTGCGACGATTGCCAGCTCTACTGCCCGTGGAACAAGTTCGCGCAACCGTCGCCGTTGACGGATTTCGCGCCGCGCAACCGGCTCGACAGCGCATCGCTCGTCGAACTCTTTGCATGGAGCGAAACGGATTTCATGACGCGGCTCGAGGGCAGCCCGATTCGCCGGATCGGCCATGAGCGCTGGCTGCGCAATCTGGCCGTAGGCCTGGGCAATGCACTACGCGAAACGACGCAGGCCGAAGCTCGCACGCCGCTGCGCGACGCCTTGCTCGCGCGTCGCGATCATCCCTCTGCGCTCGTGCGCGAACATGTCGAATGGGCGCTCGCCCAGGAAGGAGTGAAGGTTTGAGCCGTTCCGCCGATCGCAGTACCACGCTCATCGACCAGTTCTGCGACACGATCTGGCTCGAAGACGGTCTCTCACGCAACACGCTCGACGCCTATCGTCGAGACCTGCGTCTGTTCGCCGAATGGCTGACCGACAAGCATGAGATGGCGCTCGATGCCGTCGACGAAGCGGCGCTCTCCGAGTATCTGGCATGGCGTCGCGAGAGTCTGGCCAGCAGCGTGAACCGGCGGTTGTCCGTCTTCAAACGCTTCTACCAGTGGGCCTTGCGCGAACACATCGTGCAGCAGGACCCCTGCCTGCGCATCGCCTCGGCGAAGCGCGCACAACGTCTGCCTTCGACCTTGTCGGAAGCTCAGGTCGAGGCGCTGCTCGCGGCCCCGGACCTGACGCAGCCGCTCGGATTGCGCGACCGGGCCATGCTCGAACTGATGTACGCGAGCGGCCTGCGCGTGTCGGAGCTGGTCGCGCTCAAGACCATCGAGGTGGGCCTGAACGAGGGGGTGCTGCGGATTTTCGGCAAGGGGGCGAAGGAACGGCTCGTGCCGTTCGGCGAGGAAGCCAATGGCTGGCTCGCGCGCTATCTCGACGAGAGCCGTCGCGTGCTGCTCAACGGCCGCGCGTGCGACACGCTCTTCGTCACGCAGCGCGGCGAGGGCATGACGCGCCAGGCGTTCTGGTATCTGATCAAGCGCTACGCGTTGCTGGCCGACATTCGTGCGCCGCTCTCACCGCACACGCTGCGCCACGCGTTTGCCACCCATCTGATCAATCACGGCGCCGATCTGCGGGTGGTGCAGTTGCTGCTCGGGCATGCCGACATCTCGACCACCCAGATCTATACGCACGTCGCGCGCGAGCGTCTCAAGTCGCTGCACGCGCAGCATCACCCGCGCGGATAAGCTGTTCAGACCACCCGCGCGCGTACGGGGCGCGCGGCCAGACTCAGAGCAACGCTTTGAGCTTGTGCTTGAGCACCTTGCCCGTCGACGCGGCGGGCAGGGCATTCATCACGCGAATCTCACCGGGACGCTTGTACGGCGCCAGACGCCCGGCCGCCCATGCGGCAAGTGCATCGACGTCGATCGCATGTCCGGGACGCGCTTCCACGAAGGCGATCACTTGCTCGTTGCCGTCCAAGGGGCGTCCGAGCACGGCCGCCTGAAGCACGTCGGGATGGCTGGTGAGCGCCTGTTCGACTTCGATCGGATAGACGTTGAATCCGGAGTGGATGATGAGTTCTTTGGCGCGCCCGGCGAGGAACAGCGCCCCGTCTGCCGCGCGCCGCGCCAGGTCGCCGGTGCGCAGCCAGCCATCTGCCGTGATCGTGGCGGCCGTCAGGTCCGGCGCCCGGTAGTAGCCGAGCATCACGTTCGGGCCGCGCACGCAGAGTTCGCCCACGTCGCCCTCGGGCACGTCGTTGCCGTCGCTTCCCACGATTCGGACCGCCACGCCCGGAATGGCCGGGCCGACGGAGCAGTCGTCGCGTGGCGCATCGAGCAGGGTCTGGGAGACGGTCGGGCTGCTCTCGGTCAGTCCGTAGCCGTTGTGGATCGGCATGCCGTAGAACGCTTCGACGCGCGCCTTCAATGCGGCGTCGAGCGGTGAGCCGCCGGAATAGACGAAGCGCAGACGCGGTGCGACAAGCGATGTGCCTTGCGTTGCCACATATGCCATCAGGCGTGCGTGCATCGCCGGCACGCCTTGCAGAATGGTCAGGCCGTCGTGGGCGAGCGAGTCCAGCACGGCGTCGGGCGTGAAGCGTGCCGCCAGTCGCAGCGTGCCACCCGCGTATAAGGTGCCCAGACAGACCGACGTCAGCCCGTAGACGTGCGAAATCGGCAGCACGCCGTATGCGACATCATCGGCGCCCACGCGCCGCAGTGTGCTCGACACGGCTGCGATGAACATCAGGTTGCGATGCGAGAGACGCACCCCCTTGGGCGCGCCCGTCGTACCCGTCGTGTAGATCAGCGCTGCGCACTGCGTCGCCGGGTCGCCCGTGACCGGCTCGGCCGCGCTATCGGCGGCCGCATCGGAGGCGGCGATCGCGCCGAGCGCAAGTTCCGTCCAGACGATCCTGGCGGCGTCCGTGCGGGCGTGCGCTGCCGCATCGGGCGACGCATCGATCGTATAGATCGCGCAGCGCGGATTCGCGTGCTCGCGAATCACGTGCAACTCGGCCGGCGACAGGCGGGCGTTGCAGAGCAGGGGCCAGGCGTCCAGCGATGCGACGGCGAGCAGCAGCACCACGTAAGCGATGCCATTCTCACCGACGATCATGACGCGGTCGCCGCCTCGCACGCCATGCGCACGCAGACGCTCGGCGCTGGCCGCAACCGCATTCGCCAGTTCGCCGTAGGTCAAACGACCGAAGTCGTCGATGAGCGCCACGCGGTGCGGTGTGAGGGCGGCAATGCGCGCCGGCAACGTGTCGATGCGTGCCGGCAGGCCAGCGAGGAAGGTCGCTACGCCGGCGTCGGTCGACAACGAAGGTAAGTCAGGGTTTGAGGCAGACATGGCGGCATTGTAATGCGCGATGAAGCGATTGCTTACAATCCGTATTTTACGGAAGCTATGGCTGAGTCACCGCCGAGCCGTCGCGAACCCTGGGCGAGCGCCGGGCCTGCCGCCTGCCTTCGCCGCCTTCACTGCACTCTGACGATATGAAATCCAAGGCCACTGCCGAAACACCCGCGACCAAACAGCTCCGCGAAGCCAGGGTTGCGTTCCAGAATCATTTCTACGACTACCAGGAGCACGGCGGCACACGTGTGTCGTCCGAGGCGTTGCAGGTGCCGGAACACAGCGTGATCAAGACGCTGGTGATGGAGGATGAAGACGCCAATCCGCTGATCGTGCTCATGCACGGCGACTGTCAGGTGTCCACCAAGTCGCTGGCGCGTCAGGCCGGACGCAAACGCATCGAGACGTGCAAGCCCGAAGTCGCCAACCGTCACTCCGGCTTCCTCGTCGGTGGCACGAGCCCGTTCGGCACACGCAAGCGCATGCCGATCTACATGGAAGCGTCGATTCTCGAACTCCCGGAGATCTACATCAACGGCGGACGTCGCGGCTACCTCGTGTCGATGGCGCCCTCCGAAATCGTGCGCGTGCTCAAACCCACGCTCGTCAACGTCGCACTCGTCGACTGAGCGCCGCGCTCACTGCCCTTAACCATCGCCCCGCCCGGGGTGGCATCCGCGACTTGCCATTCGGTCTCGCGGACGTCTTCAAGAAAATACCCATTGCCACACTGTTGAGCGAAATCTGACTTGTCAGATTTCGCTCGTCTGTCGTCGTCTCTACGATGTTCCCAAGGATTCAGGCACCGGTGATCCATGCAGACGGATTCGCCGTGTTGGCCGGCAAGGACAACGGGAGAAGTGGAGATGCGGGAGACGAGAGGAGACAGCCAGAGCGAACGGTCGGGAAGACACGACCGCGGGCAAAGCCGGGGGCGCCGCAGGGGAGGCGAGAGGAGACTTCACGCAGCAGGCGGATGCGATCTCGACAGGCATCGACGGTGGCGGCTGACGACGGCCATGTTCGTGGCAGCGCTGGCATCGATGTCGGCGCCGGCCATGGCCAACGTCACCATCTCGCCGATTGCGAGCGTGATTGCCGGCGAGCGGTCGACCTCGGGTGTCATTCGTGTCACCTCACAGTCGCCGCAGACGCAGTATGTCGAGGTCACCGTCAAGCGAATCGTCGCCCCAGCAACGGAGGGCGAGCACGAAGTGCCGGTGAGTCTTTCCGAGGGCGACGGCCTTGTCGTCTCTCCGGCGAAATTCGTACTCGCGGGCGGTGCGACCCGTCAGATACGTGTCGTCCCGCTCGGGCGGCCCGACATCGAAACCGCCTATCGCGTTTATTTCCGGCCAGCCGCAACGCCGGACCCCGTGCAGGACGCCCCGGGACCGACCGACTTCGATCCCGACGTGCAAGTGAGTTTCGTCTGGGGCGCGCTCGTCCGGGTCGCCCCGCAAAGACCTTCACCGCGGCTCGCGCGAAGCCGTGACAACGGCCTCATCGAAAACACGGGCAACGTCCGGGCGCACGTGAGCGCCGTGGGCCGATGTACCGGCGAGGCCGATACGACCTGCACCTGGGAGGACATCGGCCGCAGCGTGTATCCCGGTCAGACACAAGCGCTTCCCGGCACCCTGCGCGACGCAACGGTGCGCATCCGATATCTGGTCGACGGCACAACGCAGGCGCAGGTCCTGAATCTGCCTGTCGTGCCTTAGCCAGATCCGATGAGACCTGAGAGTCTCACGTGCCTCCGCTGTCCCGGAGTCATTTCCCTTCCAACCAGATAAGGAAACCAACGATATGAAGACGTTCAAACAATTGGCCGCAGTTGCCGCACTGGCACTCCCCATGGCCGCGGCCAATGCCGCGGAAGTCGTGATCGATCTGAGCGCGAACATCGATCCCACGCTGTCGGTCCTTCAGGCGAACGGCAGTCCGATGCCGCAGAACCTCGAACTGGCCTACAACGCGGCGACGCGCGACGTGGTCGCGCCAACGATCCATACGCGGTTGTACACCAACGACATCACGCAAAACGTGGGCGTCCGTCTTGGCTCGGTGCCGTCGCTGATCCATACGACGAACAGCGCGACGCCCCCGATTGCGCTCACCGTTCAACTCGATGGCGTGAACATCGTGGCGACGGACACCACATTTAACGCGGCGGATATCTGGACCGGCGTGCAGACCGGTGAATCGAAGACGTTGCCGCTGGTCGTGTCGGGCCGGGCGCCGGGCGCGGGGTTGCCCACTGCCGGCCGGTATGCCGGACGCCTCGAATTGTTGATCGTGGCTTCGGCCTCCACCAACTAAGTCCCGGCAACGTTCTCGACAGCTAGACGTCTGCGAGCGGCGAAGGGGCGCCCTGCGGTGCGCCTTCGTCGATCGCACTCGCGCCATGTCCAAGATCCGTCGTACCTATCTCGTCTGCCTGTGCTCGCTACCGGTCTGGGGGCATTGGGAGGCGGCCAGCGCCACGGCCCAGGTGCCGCCGGGATTCGAAGACATTGCGCTCGGTCAGGTGGAGCACCTCGAAGTCAGGCTGCTCGGGCAGTCGCTCGGCTTGTTCCCGGTATTTGTCGATCCGCAGATCGTGCGTCTTGAAACACCCGAATCGGTGGCACGGGCCATCGAGGCGGTGGTGGATGTGCCGCCGGGGGACCGTCAGGCCATGCGACTGGTCGAAGCTCTCGCCAGACCCATGCCACGCAATGGGCATCTCGCATGCGCGGGCGGCGCGCAGTCCTCCGGCTGCCGATATCTCGAAACCGGGTCGGCCGATGTGATCTTCGACGAGGGGCAGGGTGTCCTCGACCTCTTTCTCGCCAAGGACTGGTTGCCCGCGCGAGACCCCGCAGGTCCGGCTTATCACATGAACGTCGCGGGCAGCGAAAATGCGCTGGTGCATTCGCAGATCGTGAACGCCTCCGCGCGCGACCGGGATCGCAATCTCACGATGTTGGGGCAAGGGGCGCTAGGTGTTTCGCCCGCGAGCTACGCCGGGTTCACGTGGTCGCTCGTGCACGCGAGCCGGCGCGCGGATGTCTACGATACCTCTGCCCGATCGGGCGGTACGCGCGCAAACATCGACAGTCTCTATTACCGGCACGATCTCGGTGCGACGCACTACGTTCAGGCCGGACGCATGGATCAGCGCAATCTCTCCAGCGCGCAGGGCGGGAGCTTCGGCTTCTCGCTGCTGCCTGTGGAACGCTTCGACGGCGCACGCATCGGCACGTCTCAGGCGTATCGCAACGAAGCGAGTGCCGCGCAGGGATCGCCGCTGACGGTCCTGTTGACCCGGGATGCGCGCGTCGACGCCTACCGGGGCAGTGAACTGCTGGGCAGCGCCTATCTGTCCGCAGGTGTCCAGCAGTTCGACACGCGTTACTTCCCCGAAGGGAGTTATCTCGTCACGTTGAGAATCTTCGAAGGCGATGCGCTGATCCGGTCGGAGATCGAGCCGTTCACCAAAGTGGGTGGCGGCACCCACGGACGGGGCACGCAGTGGTTTGCTCAGGCGGGACGTACGGTGAACCGGCGTCGATTCGACGACACCCGCCAGCGCGAGCGATTCACGGTGCAGACGGGCGTGCGCACTGCGGTCGGACCGGGCGTGACGCTGACCTCGGGGTTGGTGGCGTTACCCGCGCAATGGTTCAACGAGACACAGATCGGTTGGCAGCACACGTTCGCTTTCGGACGTCTCACGACGACCGCTGCGTTGCTCACCGGGACTGGCGGCGCACGCGGCAACACGCAGGCGATGTCGTTTTCTAACCGGCTGGGCGTCAGTCTCTACCGATATCAGATGCGCCAGGCGAATTGCCGTGGCGGCGCATTCGCGTCAGACGTCAACGCCTTCCAGCTCGGCTGCTATGACTCGCTCAATGCCAGCGTGGCGCTGCCACTGGGCAAATGGCAGGCGTCTGCCGGCTACAGCGAAAGCCGTACCTATGGCCGCCGCGCGTCGGCCGTTGACCCGTTGCAGGACGAGTTCTGGCAGGGCAGCGAACCGCGCGACGGCGTATCGCGGACTTTGCAGGCGGCGCTGAGCCGGTCGTTCCGTTGGCAACGGTATGCCGTCAATGCCCGCGTGGGGGGATTTCATCGGCATCACGTCGACATGGGCCGACCCGACCGGGGGGTGTTCGTCAACGTGTCGCTGACGCGGCATCGACCCGCGTTGCCGGGCACGCCTCTGTCGAGGTTCTCGAGCGCGGGCGTTGAAGTGCGTGGTGGTCTCGGCAACGGTCGCGAGGGGGAGCGTGGCGTGCGGGCGGACTATCACGCGTCGCATACGTGGACGTGGGACGACACGTCGCGTCGCGAAATTGCGCTCGCCGTGACAGGCACCGAGTCGGGCGGCGGCACTGCGAATGTGCGCGGGGCCGTGGACGGCCGATACGGTGACGCTCAGGCGATCTACTCGCGGAGCTTCGGTCACCTGGGCGACGGCCGTGCGAATGGCGCGTTTGCCGGCAGCTATGCATCGAGTTTCGCCGTGATGCGCGGCCGGGTCGTGATCGGTCCGGCCATGCTCGCCGGGGAACCGCCTGCCGGTGTCGCGCTCGTGGTGGGCGATGCGCAGGCGGATCGCGTCGCAGACGGTGAGGCAGACGACGAAAGTGCGAGCGCGTCGGGTGGCGCTGCGGCGACCTTGCAGGTCGGGGGACGTTCCGTGACCGTCAATTTCGGCGCAGCGGCCATGGTGCCCATCGGCGGGTATCGCGTTCAGCAGGGCGAGGTGGCCGAGGCCTGGCAAGGGCTTGGCGACTACAGCATCGGGTTGCTGCGCGGTGCCGGTGTGCAGGATTACTTCCTGACGCCGGGCCGCATGAAGGTCCACCGCGTGACGGCCAAACGCAGCTACACCTACGTAGGAAGGGCTGTCGGCGTCGATGGTCTCTCGCTCGACAACGCGCGGGTGCTGAGCGTGGCCGCCGCGCCGCTCGACGCACGCGGGGAGTTCATGATCGAGTCGCCGCAGCCGCTCTCCGCGCTCTATCTGCTGGATCGCGGACAGCCGGTGCGCTGCGAAATTCGCAGCGTCGAACGGCGCGATGTGATTCGGCTGACCGGCACCATGCAATGCGAGATCGTGGCGCAGCACACGCTGCCGGCATCGTTGCGATCCCAGACGCGGGCTCAGCGGTTACTCAGCGATGCACAGGCGTCGTCGGATCGTCGCGCGGGATTGGCGATGGAGGATCAAATGAAATGAGAGAGGAGGCCAGACGGAATATGACAGGCGAGTGCGTAAGTGTTGCCCGACGTATGACTGCGATGCTTCGGTCCGTGTGCGGAATGTGCGGCGTGTGTGCGGTGCGCCTCTGCCTGAGCCTCGGCGCGCTGTGCCTGCCGTTCTCCGTCGCCGCACAGTCGGTGCCGTCGGACCGGCACGAGAGCGTTTCGTTGACGTTCGACCGGGCGTCGGTGCCACAAGGCTGGGAGTTTCGCCGACAGATTGCCGCGCATTACACGCCGGGCCGTATCGAAGGTTCGCGAACCTGGTTCGCCTGCCGCTCGACCACCGACACAACGCTCGGGGCCTGCTCGAGAACGCCGTCCAACGCGAGCCACCCGTCATCGACGGACGTCGCGTTACGCTTTACCGAAAACCGATCCCAGCTCACTGTCGATCTTCGTATCCGGGCAACCAAGGTGGTTACCGTGGCCAGCAGCACCTGCATCCACCGGCGTGTCGCGCTCAACTCCACGAGAAGCTTCGGTCAGTGCACGGGGCGGTTCTACGACGTTTCCCGATACATGCTGACCATCGAGCGTACCGAATTGCAAAAGATTCCCATTGGCGGCATCTGGCGGGGGCGGTTCGAATTCGATGTCAGGGAATATCAGAGTCAGGGGCCGAGCGCCGTGCATAGCTACGATATCGAACTCAATGTCACGGACCGTCAAAACGCGCAGATCTACTTCCCGACGCTCTCCAATACGGCGCCGCGCGTCGCGTTCGACCTGAAAACGCGGCCCGGTCCGGGCTTTCAACCGGTGGTCTACGGGGGAAGGGCGGTGGACGTGTGCTTCTACGATGGCTTCGGTTCGAATTCCGCCGGCGCGCTGAGAGTGCGTGCTGCCGATGTGCGCGGCGATATTCCGGGCAGACCGCCCGGGCAGGCGTCACTGGTGCTGCGTAACGCCAACGGCCTCCTGCCGTCGCAACGGATCGATTATCGGGTGGGATACACATACGCCGGTGCGCATCGCTGGCTGACGGTCGGGGGACCGGCCGAAAGTTTCACGCCGGTCGCGCAGTCGGCGATTCGCATCGTCCGGTTACCCGGCATGCCCGTGGCCGTCGCGTGCTCCCCGGCGCTGCTCACGTTCGAGGTGTCGCCGTTTCTTCAGTCGTCGAAGTTCGCGGGAGGTTACGAAGGTCGGTTAAGGATCGAGATGTTTGTCGACGCGGCACTGTTTTGACGTTGTAAGGCGTCGGACAGGCCGGTTTGCAGGGCGAAGCGGTGCAGTTCGGCGTCGGAGCCGATGCCGAGTTTGCGCATGGCGTTGCGTCGTTGTGCGCTCACGGTCTGCTTCGTCCGATGGATTTTTGCCGCGATGGCGCTGATCGACATGCCGGTCACGTACAGGTGCAGCACCATGACCTCGCGCTGACTCAATAGTGTCGAACCGATTTCGCTCGCCTCTTGCACCCTTATCGGGGGGTGTTGCAGATGAACTCTGCCGTGGTGCAACGCGTGGATGGCAGTCACGACATCGTCGATATCGCTCGACTTACAGAGTGTGGACGCGACACCAAGCTCGTAGATCTGCCGGGCAATGGCGGGGTTCGGGGCCGCGGTGAGTACCAGTATCCGGACGTCGGGAAACATGCGTCGAATCTGGGCAAGCAGCGATAGCCCCTCGCCGTAAGCGCCACCCGGCACGGTGCAGCCGGTCACCAGCACGTCACACCGCGTGTGGCGCAACAGGTCGACGATCTGCGTGGCGGTGCGTGCGGTGCCGATGACCGCAAGCGATGTCCGGTTGCCTAATTCGTGGGTCAGTCCGGCGACGACGACAGGATGCGGGTCGGCGATGGCGACGCGGATTTTCTTCATGTTCCAGGGGCTCCTCCCGAGTGCGCGCGTTTGTGATGGACGTTGCGCGCTTGGGGCAAAGACCCCTATGCCCTGGACGCGGTTCCGCAATCTGCGTTGTTGTGGCCGACTTGGAGCCATTTCCCAACGCAGACCGTGCGTCTTGGATGGGAAGTCGAGCCAATCGGGAGCACGTTCGGGCGAGTCGTGGGCCGGTCCGGCGTGCAACCCCGTGTTTGCCAGAATGGGGCGGCGCGGCGTCTCAAGTAGAATGGCGGCCATTACAAATTCTCCACTCGCTCGAAGTTCATGGCCACACTGGTGTTTATCGTTCTTGCGTATCTGATCGGGTCGGTGCCGTTTGCGGTGATCGTCAGTCGCGCGATGGGGCTCGCGGATCCGCGCAGCTATGGCTCAGGCAACCCGGGGGCGACGAACGTGCTGCGCTCCGGCAGCAAGAAGGCCGCCGTGCTCACGCTGCTCGGCGATGCCCTCAAGGGCTGGCTGGCGGTTTATCTCGCGGAACGCTTCGCCGACGCCTGGGGCGTGGGCGACTTCGGTCTGGCAGCGGTAGCGCTGGCGGTTTTCCTCGGCCATCTGTACCCGATCTTCCTGCGCTTCGCGGGTGGCAAGGGCGTGGCCACAGCCGCCGGCGTGCTGTTCGCCATCAACCCGATCCTGGGGCTTGCCGTGATGGCCACGTGGCTCATCATCGCGATCTTCTTCCGCTACTCGTCGCTGGCGGCGCTGGTCGCAGCGGTGTTCGCGCCGCTGTACTACGTCTTCATGTTCGGCTTCGGGCCGTACTCGCCGGCCGTGATCGTCATGGCGATGTTGCTGATCTATCGCCATCGCGCGAACATCGGCAAGCTCATCGCCGGCAAGGAAAGCCGCATCGGCCAGAAGAAGTAAGCGAACCCCGGATCGGCCAATAAAAAACCCGCAGCGAGTCTGCGGGTTTTTTTCTGTCCGCCCGCCTTGCAGGGAAGTGCGGCGAGGCAGGCGGGCGCGGCGGCGATGTGAGCGGGGGACTCAGTCGCGGAAGTTGTTGAAGTCGAGCGGCGTGTCGGTCACGTCCTTGCGCAGCAGTGCCATCGCGCTTTGCAGATCGTCGCGCTTGGCGCCGGCCACGCGCACGCTGTCGCCCTGAATGCTCGCCTGCACCTTCATCTTGCTGTCCTTGATGATGCGCACGATCTTCTTCGCGAGGTCGCCCTCGACGCCCTTCTTCACCTTCACGACCTGCTTGACCTTGTCGCCGCTGATCTTCTCGACCTTGCCGTAGTCGAGAAAACGCACGTCGACGTTGCGCTTGGCCATCTTGGCGATGAGCACCTGCGTGACCTGATCGAGCTTGAAGTTGTCGTCGGCGAACAGCGTGAGTTCCTGCTCCTTGTGCTCGACGCGCGAGTCCGATCCCTTGAAGTCGAAGCGCGTCGAGATTTCCTTGTTGGCCTGCTCGATGGCGTTCTTGACCTCGACCATGTTGGCTTCGCTAACCACGTCAAACGATGGCATCTGGTTCTCCTGAATTACTGAGGGTTCGTGAAAGGCACGCAGGGCGTGCCGTGAGGTTGGGGGGCAGTCGTCTGCCCGTGCACGCCATACGGTCCGGTTTCCTGCGACACGACGGGCGTGGCCGGGGCGGCCCGGGGGAGGAAAGCACCTGCATGGCCGGTATAATGGCGCGCATCATTCTTTCGCCCGACATTGTAATTCAGCCGTCGGTCCCGCGTCCCTTCGGGACGTCGGCGGCACCCCCGGACCCGCCTACATTTCATGCCTGAGCTGCAACGCGACGTCAGTCTGCGCGAATTCAACACCTTCGGGCTGTCCGCCAAGGCCCGCTATGTCGTGACGATCGACAGCGAAGCGGCGCTGACGGACGCCCTCGCCATGCCCGAACTGGCGGGGCTGCCGCGCCTCGTGCTGGGCGGTGGCAGCAACGTCGTGCTCACGCGAGACTTCGACGGGGTGGTGCTGCGCATGGCCATTCGCGGCCGCGACCGTCTCCCGGATGATCCCGCCGATCCGCACGCGCGCTATGTCCGTGGCGGCGCGGGCGAGGTCTGGCACGATTTCGTCGACTGGACGCTCTCGCAGGATTGCCCCGGGCTCGAGAACCTGGCATTGATTCCCGGCACGCTGGGCGCTGCGCCGATTCAGAACATCGGCGCTTACGGGCTGGAACTGGCAGAGCGTTTCGCCGAGTTGCGCGCGCTCGACACCACGACGGGCGAATTCGTCACGTTGTCCCGCGACGTCTGCGCGTTCGGCTATCGGGATTCGCTATTCAAGCGCGAGCCGGGGCGTTACATCATCGTGGCTGTCACCTTGCGGCTGCCGCAGCCTTGGCAGGCCGTGACGGGGTATGCGGACGTATCGCGCACGCTGGGCGAGGCCGGTGTCGAGCGTCCCGATGCGCGGCAGATTTTCGACGCCGTAGTCGGGATTCGACGTCGCAAGCTGCCCGATCCGGCGGTGCTCGGCAACGCGGGAAGTTTCTTCAAGAATCCCGTGGTGGATGCGCAAACCTTCAACGCGCTGCGCGCGCGTTTCCCCGAGGCGGTCGGCTATGCGCAGCCTGATGGCACGTGGAAGGTCGCCGCAGGCTGGCTGATCGATCAGTGTGGCTGGCGCGGCAAGTCGCTCGGCCACGCAGGCGTGCACGAGCGTCAGGCGCTGGTGCTGGTCAATCGCGGCGGCGCGAGCGGTGCAGACATCGTGGCGCTGGCCCGCGCAGTGCAGGCCAGCGTGAAGGAACGCTTCGGTATCTCGCTCGACCCCGAACCTCTCATGCTTTGATCACGCCTTGATCGCGGTGGCGTCGGGCAAACGCTGCAAGTAGTCGCGCTTCAGGTCGACCGTGGAGCGCACGCCCACGTCGTCGTAATACGTTTCCAGCCAGCGGGCGGCAGCGTCGCGTCCACGATCGCGTAGCGTCGTGAGGAAATGCCAGTCCGTCACGAATTTCGTCGACGACGACAGATCGTAAAGCTCCTTGTCGGCGCGAATCGAGTGAATCAGCGGGTACTTCAGCCGCTCGCGAAACTCCGGCTTGAGCCATCCCTCGTCGAGCAGTTTGTGGACGAAGGAAATGGCACGGAATTCGCGTTGCAGCGAGGCATTGAACGTGATCTCGTTCACGCGATTCATGATCTGCCCCGGCAGCACCGGCTTCTCTTTGCGCTCGATCGGGTTGATGTGCACGATCAGAATGTCGCTCGTGACCGTCTCGTAATAGAACGGATATAGCGCGGGATTGCCGAGATAGCCGCCGTCCCAGTAAAAGTCTTCGTCGATCTTCACCGGTTTGAATAGCCACGGCAGGCAGGCTGACGCCATCGCCACGTCCAGCGTAATTTCGTGCGTGCGGAAGATGCGGATGTTGCCGGTACGGATGTTGGTCGCCGAGACGAAGAGATGCGTCGCCGTGCTCTCGCGCAGCCGCTCGAAGTCGACCTGCGCTTCGAGCACGGTGCGCAGCGGATTGATCTCGGCCGGAGGCTGCGAGAACGGCATCATCCATTGCTGCATGCTCTGCATCCAGTCGTGCCAGACCGGGTATTCCGTCGGACGCCCGTTGAGCCAGCTGAAGACGGTCTGCGCCCACGCTGTGGCGGATGAACCCGCCTGAGAGACACCCAGCCAGAAGCTGTGCAGCGCTTCACGCGCCTTCTCGCGCGGATCGACACCAGGTCGGTCGAGCAGCCCGTGCGCCAGCACCACGGCGTTCATGGTGCCCGCTGAGGCGCCGCTGATGCCCTCGAATGCCAGCCGTCCGTCTTCCAGCAGCTTGTCGAGCACGCCCCACGTGTACGCCCCGTGGGCGCCGCCGCCTTGCAGGCCCAGATCGATGCCCTTGCGCTTCGCGTCGCCGCCAGTGCCTGCACGCGCGCGTGACGATCTGGCTTTCGCACCATTGCGCTTGTCCTTCGGGGGAAGTAGCGGGACGTCCGTCGGCTCGAGGTCGGGATTCGTGTCCGAAGGCTCGGGAGTGTCGGGCGGGTCTGAGGGAATGCGTGCGGTGGGCGGGGAGGGCTCGGTTGACGCCGCAACGAGCGTCACGGCGGCATCGGGGGCGGCTTGTGGCGTGTCTGTCGCTGGACTGGCAGATACGCTGGCGGCGCTGTCGTTGGCGTTGTCGGAAGCGCTATCGATGGGAGCATCGATGCGGTGATCGAAGGAACCGGGAGGCAGTCGCGACATAGTGAGAAGCGGCGCCGGGCCGCGCTGAACCGGCCGAGAGGGCGATGACGCGGAACGTCCCGCGCCGTCGCGATGCTGGCCGTACGGTTAGCCGTAGTGGCAAACGTAATCGAGCGTCTCTACGACCTCGATATCGAACTTGCTGTTGCCCGGCACGGAGAACTCCTGACCGGCGGCGTATTCCTGCCATTCGGTCTGTCCTGCCAGACGGATGCGGCAACGGCCGCCTGTGACTTCCATGATTTCGGGAGCATCGGTGCCGAACTGGAGCGTGGCCGGGAAAATCACACCCAGCGTCTTGCGCGTACCGTCCGGGAACAGAACGGTGTGCGAAACGCACTTGCCGTCGAAGTAGGTGTTGGCGCGCTTGATTACGGAAACGTTGTCGAACTGCGTAGCGTTTTGCGTCATGACCGAATGCTGTGTCGAATGCGAAGAAAGTCGCGTTGGAGAGTCGATATGTCCGGCCTTTCCGGCCAGACGGTTGAATTCATGCTAGCACGTTTCGAGCGTCCACCCGTCTGCATTTTGTGCAATGCACAACGGAATTGCCCCATGCTGGTGCGAGGTGGTGCAAATTCCGAAATGTTCTGATGAGCGCGACGCACTGCGCGATGCCGCTATGAAACGCCAGCCGTCACGCAATGCGGGCGACGGTGGCGCGTCAGCGATGATAGCGGAACGCTAAACGCGTAGGTTGGATGAAAAACGCCCGGACCATGCTGACGCGGTCCGGGCGTTGATCGTGAGCGGTGCCGGCGTCTTACACGCGACCCAGCATCAGAAACTCCATGAGTGCCTTCTGCACGTGCAGACGGTTTTCGGCTTCGTCCCACACGACGCTCTGTGCGCCATCGATGACGTCTGCCGACACTTCCTCACCGCGGTGCGCGGGCAGGCAGTGCATGAACAGGGCGTCGGGCTTGGCGCGTTGCATGAGATCGGCATTCACGCACCATTGCGCGAACGCGGCCTTGCGTGCCTCGTTCTCCGCTTCGAAACCCATGCTCGTCCAGACGTCCGTCGACACGAGATCGGCGCCTTCGCAGGCCTCGCGCGGATCGTCGAACTCACGCACGAACGGGCGGCTCGATTCCGCGACCATCGCCTGATCGAGGCGGTAGCCCGGCGGCGTGGAGATGTTGAACTGAAAGCCGAAGATCTCGGCGGCCTGGATCCACGTGTACGACATGTTGTTGGCGTCGCCGATCCACGTCACGGTCTTGCCCTTGATCGGGCCGCGATGCTCGTAATACGTAAAGATGTCCGCCAGCACCTGACACGGGTGGTATTCGTTCGTGAGGCCGTTGATCACGGGCACGCGGGAGTGCTGCGCGAAACGCTCGAGAATCTCCTGACCGAACGTACGGATCATGATGATGTCGGTCATGCGCGAAATCACCTGTGCGGCGTCTTCGATCGGCTCGCCGCGGCCGAGCTGGGTGTCTCGCGTGTTCAGGAACACGGCGTGACCGCCTAACTGGTGAATACCGGCCTCGAACGACAGGCGCGTGCGGGTCGAGCTCTTCTCGAAGATCATCGCCAGCGTGCGGTCGTGCAGCGGGTGGTAGGTCTCGTAGTTCTTGAATTTCTTCTTGAGGATGCGGGTGCGCTCGAGCACGTAGTCATACTCGTCGAGCGTCAGATCCGAAAACTGAAGGTAATGCTTGATGGGTTTGGCGGTGGTCATTTGGATGTTCTGCTGGAGGCCGATATCGCGTGAATTCTCCGCAAGGAAGCTATGCATTCGCTGGGAACTCGGACGCGTTCGGCACGACGAACAAGCCTTGAGGCCTGTCCCCCGGTCAGGCTCGTGAAGGTGTTCTACCGGTTGCTGGCTACAGGGGAACGGCCCCTAGTCTACCAAATCGTTTTGTCGTCACACGAAAAGCGTATTATCGAGCCCGCTGCTGCACAGCCAAAATCGGCTGGCAAGACCGAAAAAAACATCCGCAGCTATGGTGGGGGACAGGTTCCAGTCTTATATAAGATATAATACTGGCTCTGTCAGCAACGCTACCCGCGTACGGCTGGCCAGGTGTTTTTTGAGGTGATTGAGCGATATGACCGACCAGGTTCCCGCGCGTGAGTATTTCATCCAGGGCCTGACGCTGGATGGCAAGAAGTTTCGTCCGAGTGACTGGGCGGAGCGTCTGTGCGGCGCCGTGTCGTTCTGCGGCCGAAGCAATTCTGGCCCGAACGCATACATGCAGTACTCCCCCTACGTGCGTCCGACGATGGTGGGCGACGTCAAGTGCGTCGTTGTCGACGAGCGACTGCGCGAGATCGAGCCGCGAATGTTCGATTTCGTGATGAGTTTTGCCCGTGACAACGGTTTGCAGATGACGGAAGCCTGCTTCGTTCCCGACGTCAAGTAATTCCCCTTCGGCCGTTTTCGGCCAGACGTGAGTGCCGGGCCTTTGGCCCTGACTCACCGTCGAGCTGTCACATCGCTGCCGCTCCGGCACGTCTGCATTGCCTTCTCCCTGTGTATTGCTACGAAGAACGTTCATTGGGACGCACGGTGTCCGCGCGCCGGACGGGTTTCATGCCGTGCAACGTTTGACGGAGCGGAATTGGCGGTGAAGAATGCGCACCAAAGAAAAAAGCCCGCATAAAGCGGGCTTTTTAGTGTCCCGACCGTAGTCGGAACCGGCAAGCAACTTGTTCTGCTTCGCAGCTAGCGCTGTCTTAGGCAGCAGCCGACATCGCCTTGATGGCGGCCGACAGGCGGCTCTTTTGGCGAGCAGCGGTGTTCTTGTGGACGATCTTCTTGTCAGCGATGATGTCGATCGTCTTTGCCGAAGCGCGCAGCACTTCCTTGGCAGCAGCCTGGTCGCCAGTGGCGATGGCCTTGCGAACAGCCTTCACAGCCGTGCGCAGACGCGAACGCAGCGCCGAGTTGTGGGCGTTGATCTTAACGGTTTGACGCGCGCGCTTGCGTGCTTGTGCGGTATTTGCCATGTTCTGTGAATTCCTTGAATTGCTCCGCCTGATGCGGCTTCTATGCAGTTTGGCTCGGCTCCCTGGGAGACACGGTGGCCAGGAAGCAATCCATTGACTTCGAAACCGTCGATTATAGCCGAAGCGAAACGGAAATTGCAACTTCTTTGCTGCACTGCTGTGCGTATAATACGCGCAACATGAATTTGCTAAAAGCTCTCGCTACGGTCAGCGGTTTTACGATGCTCTCGCGCATCACCGGCCTGATTCGTGAAATTCTAATCGCCCGCATGTTCGGCGCCGGTCCCATGACCGACGCCTACAACGTGGCGTTCCGTATCCCCAATCTGCTGCGCCGCCTGTCCGCTGAAGGGGCGTTTTCGCAGGCATTCGTCCCAATTCTGGCCGAATTCAAGACGCAACGTAGCGAAGCCGAGACCAAGACGCTGGTCGACTCGGTCACGACGGTGCTGTTCTGGGTGTTGCTCTCCATCACGATTGCGGGCGTGCTCGGCGCGTCCGGGGTCGTGTACGCCGTGGCGACGGGCCTGTCGCGCGAAAACGGCACGTTCGACGCCGCCGTCTTCATGACGCGCGTGATGTTCCCCTATATCACCCTGATTTCGATCACGACGCTGGCCGCCGGGGTGCTCAATACCTGGCGCCAGTTCTCGATGCCGGCGTTCGCCCCGGTGCTGCTCAACGTCAGCTCGATCGTGGCGTCGCTGTGGGTGGCCCCGCATCTTGAGACGCCGGTCTACGCGCTGGCTTATGCCGTGATCGTCGGCGGGGTGCTGCAACTCGTCATTCAGTTGCCGGCGCTCGCCCGCATCGGCATGTTGCCGCGCATCACGTTCAACGTCCTCGCGGCCCTGCGCAATGCCGGCGTGAAGCGTGTGCTCGCCAAGATGGTCCCCGCAACGCTCGCGGTGTCGGTTGCGCAGGTGAGCCTCATCATCAACACGAACATTGCCTCGCGACTGGCGCAGGGCAGCGTCTCGTGGCTGGCCTATGCCGACCGTCTGATGGAATTTCCGACGGCGTTGCTGGGTGTGGCGCTCGGCACCATCCTGCTGCCGAGCCTGTCGCGGGCAAACGCCGACGGCGATGCCGCCGAGTATTCGGCGCTGCTGGATTGGGGGCTGCGTCTGACATTCCTGCTGGCGATGCCCAGTGCCGTGGGCCTGTTCGTCTACGCGGAACCGTTGACCGCAACGCTCTATCAATATGGCCGCTTCGATGCGACCGACGTCGCGATGACCGCGCATGCGCTGACGGCGTATGGCGTGGGTCTCGTCGGCCTCATTCTCATCAAGATTCTCGCGCCGGGCTTCTACGCCAAGCAGGACATCAAGACGCCGGTGAAGATTGCCATCGTGGTATTGATCGCCACGCAACTGTCGAACCTGCTTTTCGTGCGCTGGTTCGCGCATGCCGGGCTGTCGTTGTCGATCGGCGTGGGCGCCTGCATGAACGCGGCGCTGCTTTTCGTCGGCCTCTACAAGCGCGGCATTTACCGCCCTGCGCCGGGGTGGCGCTTGTTTTTCGTGCAACTGCTCGCCGCGTGCCTGATTCTGGCCGGTCTGCTGCTGTGGTTCACCCAGAGTTTCGACTGGGTGGCGCTGGGGGCGCGTCCGCTGGCCCGCATTGCGTTGCTCGGCGCGAGTCTGGTGCTATGCGCCGTGGTGTATTTCGGGGCATTATTCCTCATGGGTTTCAACTTCTCGTTCTTCCGCCGCCGAACCCTCTCCTGATCCGCCGGGATTGCGGGACGGGCAAGTGACGCGGAAGAAATCACGGATACCGCATGGCGAATCGAATTCTCGAGTACTTTGCCGCGCTGGTGGCGTCCGACGACGGTCTGCCGTTGACCGAGGCCGCCATCGCCATCGCGCAGGACGTCTATCCCGATCTCGACGTGCAGGACACGCTGACGCAGATCGACGCGCTTGCCGCTCGTCTGGCCAAACGTCTGCCGCCTGACGCCGGACCGTTGCAGAAACTGCAACTGCTCGACCACTTCTTCTTCCGTGAACTGGGCTTCACGGTCAATCAGAACGACTATTACGACCCGGACAACAGCCATTTGCATGTGGTGCTGGACCGGCGTCGTGGCATTCCCATTTCTCTGGCCGTGTTGTGCATGGAAATCGGTCACCAGATTGGGTTGCCGTTGCGCGGCCTCTCGTTCCCCGGTCACTTTCTGCTTCGGCTTGCCGTGCCGGCCGGTGATGTCGTTATCGATCCGATCTCTGGTAACTCGCTTTCACCGCAGCGCCTGCTCGAAATGGTGGAGCCTTACCTGAAGCACTATCGCGACGAGAGCGCGGAGCCCATCCAGGAGCTTGCCTTGTGGGCGTTGTTGCATCCGTTCCTGGAGCCGGCGTCGCCGCGCGAGATCCTGGCGCGCATGCTCCGTAATCTGCGCGCGATCTATACGCAGAATGAACGATGGGAACGTTTGCTGGCGGTACAGGAGCGTATGGTGCTCGTGCTGCCCGATCAGCCGATCGAGAAGCGCGACAGGGGGCTGGCCTATGCGCGTCTGGGGCTCGTGCGACCGGCGCAGGACGATCTGGAGCTCTATCTGAGCAAGCGCCCCGATGCCGACGATGCCGACGCCATCCGCCAGGTGCTCGACGACCTGAGCCGTCGCCCGGGGAGTCACGGGTAGTCCTGGCTAGGCCTAATAGGGACTAACGGGGCCCGATGTCGCGCTCGCCAACGCTTTACCGATGAAAAACGCCAGCCTGAGTTACCGGCTGGCGTTTTGTCTTGCGTCGTCTGCTGTTCGCCGACCGCCGTCGGGCGTCGACCGACAGACTGCGGGCTATACCGACTGCATCGACAGTTCCTGCACTTCCCGTTGCAAACCGGGCTTGTAGCCGAAATGGAAAAACACTTCGGCCATCAGGAACATCGGGGCGATGAATATCTGAAAGAGATTGTCGAGCAGCGCCGGCTTGCGGCCTTCGAAGTGATGGCCGATGAGTTGCACGATCCAGCCACCGACGAAGAGCACGCCGAAAACGGTCAGCGCCCAGGGCCACGGTAGCCGGGCAAGATGTTGCGTGACGGCGAGCATGACCGCGAAGAACGCCGTCATGGCAAGCGTGAGCGGCACGTCGAGCAGGAAGTAGTACATCAGCAGGACCAGCACGATCACATGCGTCGCATTCAGGCCGCTGGGGCCGAGCGGCACCCATGAGAACGCCTGCATGACGGCGAGGATGATCATGGGAACGCCGAAGAAATGGGTCAGGCGATTCTTGGGACTGCGGTGATAGCGCTGATAGAACGACATCTGTTGCGCCAGTGATTTCATGCCAGCCTCCTGCCTCGGGGGACGACGGGAAGAATGCTCGGGCACCGGCCGGGGAGCATGAATGCCGGTGTCTGGCGCCGTCCGCAATGTGCGGTCGGCATTCCATTGTAGTCATAGTCGCTACGACATTTTGCTGCGGTGCGACAACGTGTCCGGGGAGGCGCTTTAGGCCCGCCGCCCGGCGGTACGCCTCTGATTTTGGCGTTACTTCGGCTGCATCCGGATAGCGCCGTCCAGGCGAATGACTTCGCCGTTGAGCATGGGATTGCGCACGATCTGTTCCACGAGCATTGCGTACTCTGCGGGCCTGCCCAGTCGTGGCGGGAAGGGGACCATCTGACCGAGCGATGCCTGCACTTCGGCCGGCATGCCGAGCATCATCGGCGTTTCGAAAATCCCGGGAGCGATGGTCATCACGCGAATCCCGCTGCGCGACAGGTCGCGGGCGACCGGGAGCGTGAGGCTCGCGACACCGCCTTTCGACGCCGCGTAGGCGGCTTGCCCCATTTGCCCGTCGAACGCGGCCACGGATGCGGTATTGACGATCACACCGCGCTCGCCCTCGCCATTGGGTTCGCCCTGGCTCATGGCGGTTGCGGCCAGGCGGATCATGTTGAACGTGCCGATCAGATTGATCTGAATGACGCGCACGAAGGCGTCGAGCGGATGCGGACCGTCGCGGCCCACGGTCTTGCTGCCGATGGCGATGCCCGCGCAATTGACGAGACCGCGAAGCGTGCCCAGCGATTGGGCCGCCGCCACGGCCGCCTTGCCGTCATCTTCACGCGTGACGTCGCATTTGACGAACTTGCCGCCGAGCTTCTCGGCAAGCGCTTCGCCTTCATCGACGTTGACGTCGGCGAGCGTGACTTTCGCGCCAAGTCCGGCCAGCCAGCGCGCGGCCGCTGCGCCGAGCCCCGAGGCGCCACCGGTGATCAGAAACACATTGCCCTGAATTTCCATGCGTCATCCTCCTTTGGCAAAAAAGGCGGCGCAGTGGAAACTGGCCGCCTTTTCTGTGGCGTTACTTATGCAGTACTCGCGTCACGCGTGTGGAATACACCTCGAACCGACATCGGCTTCGGCGTAACCGGTGAGTGGTCACTCCCGATCACACGGCGACGGCGACTGAATTACTTCAGTGCGTCGAATGCACGGGTGCGGATTTCTTCCACGCTGCCCTGACCCGAAATCTTGCGGTACTGCGGGGCTTCGACGATCGCGCCCGGGCTGCCGTGCTTGGCCCAATCCGAATAATAGGCCACCAGCGGCTTGGTTTGCGATTCGTACACGGCGAGGCGCTTCTTGACGGTCTCTTCCTTGTCGTCGTCGCGCTGCACGAGCGGTTCGCCGGTGACATCGTCAACGCCTTCGACCTTCGGCGGATTGAACTTGACGTGGTACGTGCGGCCCGATGCCGGGTGCGTACGACGGCCGCTCATGCGGGTGATGATTTCGTCGAACGGCACGTCGATTTCGAGCACGAAGTCGATGGCGACGCCCGCTTCCTTCATGGCTTCCGCCTGGGCGATGGTGCGCGGGAAACCGTCGAACAGATAGCCGTTCTTGCAGTCGTCGGCGGTGAGGCGTTCCTTCACCATGCCGATGATCACGGCGTCCGGCACCAGATCGCCGGCGTCCATGAAACGCTTGGCTTCGAGGCCGAGTTGGGTGCCTTCCTTGATCGCGGCGCGCAGCATGTCGCCGGTCGAGATTTGCGGGATGCCGAATTTTTCTTTGATGAAAGTTGCTTGGGTGCCCTTACCGGCCCCGGGTGCCCCCAACAAAATCAGACGCATCGATGACTCCTGAAAGTTTGTGATTTGTAAATGCTGTGCGTGCGGCAGGCGGGTGCGTCCCACGGGTGTCTTGCGGCGGTTGCGGGTCCGGTGACCGGCCAACCACGCGGCGCGCAGACGTCGCGCTCGGCATAGCGCGACGCGCGCGGGACCGAGGTCTGCTCGCGAGAATCAGAGCGATTATGCCACGTCATGCCCGCCCGGCGGCGTTTTGCAGACTTGCTAACGCCACGCCGATGCGATTTCCGGGACACACCCGTTACCGCAACAGGGGCGTGCCGAACCTCGGATTTGCACCGAGCCGCGAACGGGGTGGTGCGTCAGTTTTTCAGCAATGCGCGCACGCGTTCGAGATCTTCGGCGGTATCCACGCCCGGCAGCGGGGCATCGTCGGTAACCAGCACGGCGATACGTTCGCCATGCCAGAGCGCACGCAACTGCTCAAGCGACTCTGCCGTCTCGACCGGCGCCTGCGGCAAGCTGGGATAGCTGCGAAGGAACTTGGCGCGATAGGCGTACAGCCCGATATGACGGAAGATCGGTGTCGTCGCGGCCGGCAGCGTGGCCGTATGGGCCAGGCCCGCAGCCCACGCGTCGCGCGACCAGGGAATGGGGGCGCGGGAAAAATACAACGCACGGCTGTGCGCGTCGAGCACGACCTTGACGACGTTCGGCGAGAAGATCTCGGCGTTGTCGGTGATCGGATGCGCTGCCGTTGACAGCGCACATTCAGGATGTTCGGCCAGATGCCCGGCGACGGCATGCACCAGCCGCGGGTCGATCAGGGGTTCGTCGCCCTGCACGTTGACGACGATGGTGTCGTCGGACCAGCCTTGCTGGACGGCGACTTCGGCAAGACGGTCGGTACCGGTCGGGTGATCGGCACGCGTGAGCACGACATCGAAGCCATGGGCCGAGACGGCGTCAACCACACTTTGCGCGTCCGTGGCCACGACCACCTGACGCGCCCCCGACTCGCGCGCGCGCTCAGCGACACGCACGACCATCGGTTTGCCGCCGATGTCGGCCAGCGGCTTGTTGGGCAGGCGCGTCGACGCAAGGCGCGCGGGCACCACGGCGACAAAATCGAGGGTGGCTTTCGTATCGCTCACGATGCGGACTTGTCGTCGTTCAGCGGGACGGGCGTACCTTCGACGGACTGACGTGCTTCATCGGCCAGCATGACGGGAATCCCGTCGCGAATCGGGTACGCGAGCTTGTCTGCGTGGCAAATCAGCTCCTGGGCTTTCTTATCCAGCGCCAGCGGGCCCTTGCACAACGGGCAGACGAGAATCTCAAACAGTCGGTTGTCCACGCAATTTCTCCACTACCAGTGATACGAGACGCGCATCGAGCGCTGCCTCGGCAGGTACGGCCCACACACGCGGGTCGGACCAGGTGACGCATTTTACTGCATCCTTTTCGGTGATCAGGATGGCGTCGGCGGCAACGCCGTCGAACGGATTCACCGCAAAGTCGTAATGATCGGGCAGCGCCAGCGTCTCGATTTGCAAGCCTGCCGCGCGCAATGCCGCGAAGAATCGCTCCGGCGCCCCGATGCCGGCGGCGGCCAGCACGCGTTTGCCTGCGAAGTGCGACAGCGCCCGGGTGAGCGAGGGTTGGCTCACGCACCACGCGTCACCGAGCGTGAGCGTCAGACGCCAAGTGTTTGGCCACTCGGGCAGCGTCTTGCCGTAAGGATCGTTGATCAGATTGATGTCCCGACGACGCGACAACGGCTCACGCAACGGTCCGGCGGGCAAGAGAAAGCCGTTGCCGCCAAGGCGGTGATCGAAGACGGCAATCTCAACATCGCGCGCCAGCGCGTAATGCTGAAGCCCGTCGTCGCACACGATGACATCGCATTCCGGGTGTGCCGCGAGCAACGCCTGGCCGCCTTCGACGCGCGACGGCCAGACCCACACAGGCGCGCCCGTGCGTTTGGCGATCAGCAACGGTTCGTCGCCGGTCGCTTCGGGGCGCGCGGTGACACTTACCTCGGTCGGACGGGAAAGCTTCGCGCCGTATCCACGCGAGAGCACGCCGGGCGTATAGCCGCGGGCGCGCAATGCCTCGACAAGGGCGATGACGGTCGGTGTCTTGCCGGTACCTCCCACGGTGAGGTTGCCGACGATGACGACCGGCACCGGCAGGCGCGTCGACGGCTTCCCGCCACGACGAAAACGCATGCGCCGCCACGCCGCGATGGCGCCAAAGATCCACGACAGGGGCCACAACAGCCACGCCACGATCCCACGACGTTGCCACTGCGCGCTCACCCAATGCACCAGCGATCCGGACAGGCGAGGCACGAGCGCGCGTGCGCGCGCCCCGTTCGCGTTGTCCGGGCGAGTGGGGTGGGTCATCGGGCCGGCTGCGCCGTCGTCGATCGCGCGGCGAACGTCAGACGCGACAGGCCGGCTTCACGCGCGGCTTCCATCACGTTGATGACCGATTGATGAGCGCTCTTGGCGTCGGCATTGATGATGATGACGGGCGGCTCGGCACCCGTGTTCGCCGGGCCGGCTGCCTGACGCAGTGCCGCCGTCAGGCTCGCTACGTCGCGTTGTGCGAGCGAGTGCCGATCGATGGCGTAACTGCCGTCCGCGCCGACCGAGACGACGATCTGACGCGGCGGCACCACGGCCTTTTCGGCATCCGCCGTCGGCAGATTGACCTTGAGCGCCGTGTAGCGCGTGTAGGTCGTGGTGACCATCAGGAAGATCAGGATGACGAGCAGCACGTCGATGAGCGGAATCAGATTGATCTCCGGCTCGTCGCGCGTGGAGAGACCTCGACGGAAATTCATCGCGTGTCTCTCGAATCAATGCCGCGGCAGCGTGGCATCGAGAAAATGAACGGCCTGCGTCTCGAGCTCGACGAGGAAGGCGTCGACACGCGTGCGGTAATAGCGGTAGAAGATCATCGCGGGAATCGCGATCATCAGCCCGAAGCCGGTGTTGTAGAGCGCAACGGAAATGCCGTGCGCCAGTTGGGCGGGATCGGTGCCTGTTGCATCCTGCGAACCGAAAATCTCGATCATGCCGATCACCGTGCCGAACAGCCCCATCAGCGGGGCGACCGAGGCGATGGTGCCCAGAGCGGGCAGAAAGCGTTCCAGTTCGTGAGCGACGGCACGCCCCGTTTCCTCCAGCGCTTCCTTCGCACCTTCGCGCGGGCCCTGCGGATTATGGGCGACGTACCGGACGCCGGTCGCCAGCACCCGGCCGAGCATCGAGC
Organism: Pandoraea sp. LA3; assembly: GCF_022696215.1. NCBI lineage: Bacteria > Pseudomonadati > Pseudomonadota > Betaproteobacteria > Burkholderiales > Burkholderiaceae > Pandoraea > Pandoraea sp. LA3. Next base: position 127,706 of record NZ_PTPY01000028.1, read on the forward strand.
CACGGGCCAGCGCTTCGGTGGCGTCCTGCTTGGCGGCGCCACGGCGGGCGAGCGTGATCGCGTTTTCGAGCACGCCCGTCGGCAGCACGCGAGTGCGGCGCAACGACAATGCGCGCTCCACGATCAGAGCGAGGGCGATGACGGATGCGATGAGAAGTGGCCAGATGGGCCAGCCGGCGGCCTGGATGACGGCGAACAAAGACGACCTCTTGCTTGTTGCGGGGATGGGCAAACGAGTCCGAACTGTAGCGTGCAGGGGGGGGATGGGCAAGCACCGTTTTCCACACCTGACGAGCACAAGGATGTGGACAACCTTGGGATACGTTCGACAACTCTTTGACGCGACGGCTCTTTTTAGTTCGTGATGAAAAAATAGGCAATGAGCGGTTTCAGAAATGAACACCACCGCAAGCTCACAAATCCCAAGACTTTTCCATCAGCCTGTGGATAACTATGTGCACATGTCGCCCAGCGAAGATATATCTGGGGGCCGTCGCCTGATTCGTGACGCGCGGGACAGCAGATGTCCCCTGCAAACCCTGATAAATCAAGGGTTTGTTGTCCCGGTGCAGGAAATATGGGGCGCCCGGACGAGAAAACCCTTAAATTAGCGGGCCTGTGGACAGTTTTTCGTCAGCGCATACGCATGAACCTATCTTTCGACGATGCACGGCCCAACGGTGGTGCAGATCGCGTGCTAAGTGTTTCGGATTTGAACAAGGCCGTTGCCGGCGTGCTGGAGCGGAGTTTCCCTCTGGCCTGGGTCAGCGGTGAGATATCCAACTTCACGCGCGCAGCCAGCGGCCATTGGTATTTCTCGATCAAGGACGCGCAGGCGCAGATGCGCTGCGTGATGTTCCGTGGGCGCGCGCAGCACGCGGACTTCTCGCCGAAAGAGGGCGACCGGGTCGAAGTCCGGGCCTTGCTCTCCATGTATGTGCCGCGCGGCGAGGTGCAGCTCAACGTCGAGGCGATTCGCCGGGCGGGGCAGGGCAACTTGTACGAAGCGTTCCTGCGGCTCAAGGAAAAGCTCGCCGCCGCCGGTCTGTTCGATGCCGAACGCAAACGCCCCTTGCCCCGTTATGCGCGCCGGGTGGGAGTCGTCACGTCGTTGCAGGCCGCAGCCTTGCGCGACGTGCTGACGACGCTCGCCCGCCGCGCCCCGCACATCTCCATCGTGGTCTACCCGGCGCCGGTGCAGGGTGTCGACGCAGCGTCGCGGCTGGCGGCCGCACTCGACACGGCCAACACCCGTAACGAGGTCGACACGATTCTCCTGTGCCGCGGGGGCGGTTCCATCGAAGACCTGTGGGCGTTCAACGAGGAAGTGCTCGCGCACGCCATTGCCCGCAGCAAGCTGCCCGTGGTCTCCGGCGTGGGACACGAAACCGATTTCACCATTGCCGACTTTGTGGCGGACGTGCGCGCCCCCACGCCCACGGCGGCTGCCGAGCTGATCACGGCTGCGCGCGATGAGTGTCTGCGCGACGTGGACCGCGAGCGCCAGCGCCTGAGCCGCGCGATGCGCCGCACGCTGGAGCAGCGTGCCCAGCAACTCGACAGTCTGTCGCGCGGGCTGGTATCGCCGCGTGAGCGTCTGGCGCGTCAACGCGGCGAACTGGCCCATCTGGCCGACCGCATGCGCCATGCGCTGGAGCGTCCGCTCGCTCAGCGCCGCAGCCGGTTCGAGATGTTGCGCCTGAGACTGGCCCGTGCGGTGCCCGATGTGGCGTCGCAGCATGAGCGGCTGGCATTGCTCTCGCAACGCTTGCGCACGGCGATGTCGCGTCGCGCGGAGCGTTCGACCCAGCGCCTGCTCGACGCGAACGCTCAGCTCGAGTTGCTCAACCCGCGCCGCACGCTGCAACGCGGTTATGCCGCAGTGCTCGATGCGAAGGGGCACCCGCTGCGCGACCCGAAGAAGTTGCAGCGAGGCCAGCAGGTGACGATGCATCTGGCAGACGGGGCGGCGGATGTGGGCATTGGTGACGTTCAGGTCAGGCTAGACGATACTTTTTAGTCGACCCTGTTGGGCAAAGCTGGCGAATCGCAGGCATCGTGCATCGATTAGTCGGGATCGGCAAACAATCGTCACATTCGTCGGGCAGATTGCGTAAACCAAGTACCCGTTGGGTTTGCGGGGTTATCGCATCTGCCCTAGAATCGATGGCTCCGGATAACGCAAAATCGGGTTCCCCTCAGAGCACAAAGGACAATTGCCATGGAACACAAGCTCCCTGAACTGCCGTACGCCATCGATGCACTGGCACCGACCATCTCCAAGGAAACGATGGAGTATCACTACGGCAAGCACCACCAAGCCTATGTGACGAACTTGAACAACCTGATCAAGGGCACCGAATTCGAAAACGCCAGCCTCGAAGACATCATCAAGAAGTCGTCGGGCGGCGTGTTCAACAACGCAGCACAGGTGTGGAACCACACCTTCTTCTGGAACACCCTGTCGCCGAACGGCGGCGGTGCGCCGAGCGGCGATCTGGCCAAGGCCATCGACGCCAAGTTCGGCTCGTACGACGCTTTCAAGGAAACGTTCTCGAAGTCGGCCGTGGGTAACTTCGGTTCGGGCTGGACGTGGCTCGTGAAGAAGGCCGACGGTTCGGTCGACATCGTGAACACCAGCAACGCTGCCACGCCGCTGACCGGCGCCGACAAGCCGCTGATCACGATCGACGTGTGGGAACACGCGTATTACATCGACTACCGCAATGCCCGTCCGAAGTTCGTCGAGGCATTCTGGAATCTGGTCAATTGGGAATTCGCTGCGAAGAACTTCGCGTAATCGAGACTCCCGGAATTTGCCGGTCGGCTTCGACGCCTCTTCGTCGAAGCACAACGTCAGTTACCCGACCCGAGTGTCTGACGGCACCGGCAAAACGAAAGCCCACTGCGTGCAGTGGGCTTTTTGTTTTTCAGCGCTCGCAGAGTCATCAGGATCTTTGGCTTGCTTGATCCGCGTCAACGTTTGCGCAAGTGGGCATGGTTAGAGTGGACGCTTCAAATCGTCTTAAGCCGTTTTCAGCCGTTTTCAGCCGTCTTAAGCCGCTTCACACTTTCCGGACAGCCCATGCCAGACCCTGCGCCAACGTGCACCGCGCCATCTCCGTCACCTGCCTTTGCCTTCCCGCCGGTCTTCCATGCCCCGGTCACGCGAGAGGTCCACGCCCCGCAAGACCCTCGCGCAACGCATCGAAACTGGCTTGCCGACGCGGGACTCATGCGAAGCCTGCCGCCCGCCGCCTGGACCCTGTTCCGACTCGCCGAATACAAACGCGGTGGCACGGCAACGCACATGTGGCGTGTCGGCGCGCTCGCCTGGCGATTCGCGCAAGCGTTGGGCATGTCCGCTATCGAGTCGCAGGCCCTGGGGCTCGCCGCAGCGCTGCACGACACGGGCAAACTATGTATTCCGAATTCGATACTGGAGAAGCCAGGAAAGCTCACGCCGGACGAAATGCAGATGATGCGAATGCATCCGCAACTGGGCGCCGATATGTTGAGCGCCATCGGTGGCGCGGCATGTGAACTGGCTGCGACGGTCGCACGCACGCATCACGAGCGTTATGACGGCGGCGGATATCCTTATGGGCTGTCCGGCAATCGCATTCCTCTGGCCGGACGCATCGTCGCACTGGTCGACGTCTTCGACGCGCTGGCGAGTCACCGCCCGTATCGTGCCGCGTTGAGTTCCGCGCAGATCGTCGGCGCCATGCTCGCCGAGCGCGGACGTCATTTCGACCCGTGGCTGCTGGATCGATTTCTCGAGCGTGCGCTGGGTGCCGCGCTGGAGATATCGAGTGGCGCTCGCTAGCGCCACTCGTAGCAGTGCGTCTGTGTGAGAGAGGTTGCGTGCGCTTAGCGCGGCAGACCGGAGATCTTCGAGCCGGGCTTGAGGTTCTTGCTCTTGAACCAGCCGAGATTCATCTCAAGTGCGTATCGCACTGCGGCACGGGGGCAGTGATTGTCTTCCGTTTGCGGCGCCATGTCTTCGATGTTCACGATCGTGCCGTCATCGGCGAGAAACGCGATGGACAACGGCAGATTGGTGTTTTTCATCCAGAAGCAGTGCCCGGCGCTTTGCTCGAACACGAAGAGCATGCCGGCGTTGGCGGGCATGCTCGTGCGGTACATCAGCCCTTGTTCGCGATCGTGCTCGTTGGCAGCGACTTCGGCCTTGATGAGGTACATGCCGGCGGAGAGCTGGACGGTCGGGAATTCTCCCGGCTGTTTGATCTGTGCCGTAGCGCTGACCGGGGTGATCGCCATGACGGCGGCAATGCTGGTGAACGTGACGCTGGCAGCAAGCGCGGCCAGTTGACGTGAAATCCGGATCACGAATGACTCCTGGAGAAGATCGGGGGAACGTCAGGAATGCGGTCGAAATGACGCCGAAATGTGCTCAACACCATGAGGAGGGCAGTCCCGCGAGTCGCGGGTCATTGTAGCCGCCGGACGAAAAAAAAGCAGGTTGCATGCGCAACCTGCCTGTTACCGTCCGTTGCGCAGCCATGCTGCGCGACGCGGTACTTACTTGCTTGCAGCAGCCGGAGCTTCAGCAGCAGCGGCCTTCTTGGCCTTCTTGTGCGACGACTTCTTGTGGGTCGACTTCTTCTTTGCAGCCGGCTTGCTTGCAGCGGCCGGAGCAGCGGCGTCAGCGGCCGGAGCCGAAGCTTGGGCGAACACGCCCGTTGCGAACAGGCCAGCGACCAGGGCAGCGATCAGTTTTTTCATGAGATTCCTCGTTGAAGCTCGATGTTTGGGTGGTGTACTCGTTGACCCGCGAAGTGAGTCATCTCCTTTAACGTCCGTTCAGGACATCGGTTGACAACCCACTCGCGGAATTTTGCGACCGTAAGTATTACGGCTTGTTACCGACCGGCGGCTGGCTCATGGTCTTCTTGCCGGTCTTCTTGTGGTGATGCTTCTTGTGCTTGGTGGCCGTCTTCTTCGCCGGTGCGGCATGGTCAGCCGCCGGTGCCGCCGTAGCAGGCGCTGCTGCTGCAGGCGCTGCCGGTGCGACAGGCGCCGTTGCCGGCGCCGATTGTTGGGCCATCGCGGCACCGGACACGATCAGGCCGGCGGTCAGTGCGAGCAGCAGTTTGTTCATGACTTGGTTTCCTCGTTTCAGTTAGCGGTGCATATATTGCGCACCTGTTCCCTCAACGAGATGAGCGACGACTGCGTTGACCGGAAAGTGTAAGTATTTGTTGCGGTAGTTCGCCCCACTGTCCGGGCGCGAGGTTCAACGAAAAGACGTCGACCGGACCGATGGCGACGCGCACAAGGCGAAGCGTCGGTTTGCCGACGGCGGCCGTCATGCGTCTGACCTGACGATTCTTGCCTTCGACGAGTTTGATTTCGAGCCAGTGCGTCGGGATGCTCGCGCGATAGCGGATTGGGGGATGGCGGGGCCAGAGATGTTCCGGTTCGGGGATGCATCGGGCTTCGCACGGCAGCGTGACGAAGTCGCCGAGATCCAGTCCGCCACGCAGACGCGTGAGTGCCGCTTCGTCGTATTCACCTTCGACCTGCGCCCAATAGGTCTTGGGCAATTTGCGCTCCGGTTCGGCGATGCGTGCCTGAAGGCGTCCGTCATCGGTGAGCAGCAACAGTCCTTCGCTGTCGGCGTCGAGTCGTCCGGCCGGATAGACGTCCGGCAGGTCGATGCATTCTGCGAGCGTCGGGCGTGTCGGATGCGGCGAGAACTGGCAGATCGTACCGAAGGGTTTGTTCAGGGCGAGGAGTGTCATACGGGGTGAGGGAAACTATTCAGCGTCGACATGTTAATGCATAATCGGAAACGTCAGTCTTGTGTCTTATATAAGACTTGCGTTGTGTCATATCCATAGCCGGATGCTGTGACTACAATAGGCGACACCGTGCGCAGCGCCATCTGATTCCCCCATTGGAGCCCCATCATGTCGTATCAGCACATCAAGGTCCCGGCAGGCGAGAAGATTACCGTCAACAAGGATTTCTCCCTGAACGTGCCGGACAATCCGATCATCCCGTACATCGAAGGCGACGGCACCGGCGTGGACATTACGCCGGTGATGCTCAAGGTCGTCGATGCGGCCGTGGAAAAGGCCTATGGCGGTCAGCGCAAGATCCACTGGATGGAGATTTACGCCGGCGAGAAGTCGACGCGTATCTACGGTCCGGATGTATGGCTGCCCGACGAAACGCTTCAGGTCGTGAAGGACTACGTGGTGTCGATCAAGGGGCCGTTGACGACGCCGGTCGGTGGCGGCATCCGTTCGCTCAACGTGGCGTTGCGTCAGCAGCTCGATCTGTATGTGTGTCTGCGACCGGTGCAGTACTTCAAGGGCGTGCCGTCGCCGGTGCGTCAGCCGGAGAAGATCGACATGGTGATCTTCCGCGAGAACTCCGAGGACATTTACGCCGGGATCGAGTGGGAAGCCGAATCGGCGGGGGCGAAGAAGTTGATCGCGTTCCTGCAAAACGAAATGGGCGTGAGCAAGATTCGTTTCCCCGACACGTCGGGCATCGGTGTGAAGCCGGTGTCGCGCGAAGGGACCGAGCGTCTGGTGCGCAAGGCGATCCAGTACGCGATCGACAACAACCGCGACTCGGTGACGCTCGTGCACAAGGGCAACATCATGAAGTTCACCGAGGGCGCATTCCGCGACTGGGGATACGAACTCGCGAAGAAGGAGTTTGCCGCCACCGAGATCGACGGGGGTCCGTGGTGCAAGGTGAAGCATCCGAAGACGGGCAAGGACATCATCATCAAGGATTCGATCGCCGATGCCTTCTTGCAGCAGATTCTGTTGCGCCCGGCCGAGTACGACGTGATTGCGACGCTGAACCTCAATGGCGACTATGTTTCGGACGCGCTGGCGGCGCAGGTCGGTGGCATTGGGATTGCGCCAGGCGCTAACTTGTCGGACTCCGTAGCAATGTTCGAGGCGACACACGGCACGGCGCCGAAGTATGCCGGCAAGGATTACGTGAACCCGGGGTCGGAGATTCTGTCGGCAGAGATGATGTTGCGTCATCTGGGATGGAAGGAGGCGGCGGATCTGATCATCGCGTCGATGGAGAAATCGATTCTGTCGAAGAAGGTGACGTACGACTTTGCGCGCCTGATGGAAGGCGCGACACAAGTGTCGTGCTCCGGCTTCGGCGACGTGATGATCGAAAACATGTAACGATGTGCGGGCCCGACGCACGAGACATTCGAGCGTTCTTCAAACCCCGGTATAGCGATGCTTGCCGGGGTTTTTCATGTGGACAACGCGCTTGGTTAGGACCGCTTGCGCCGGCCATGCACGCGACCGGAGCGTTGTGCTTCCCACATTGCGCCGAGTGCATAACTGCCAGCGACACAAAGACTGATGCGGCTCGCATTCGCTAGCCCGTCGACAATGGTCGACGACGTTACGCACAGCAGCAAGAGCCATTGAGGAAAAATGGCCGCCCCGAACGCAAACTCATGAGACGTCGCGAGTGGGCTGCGCGTCTTGTCTCTGCGTGCTTGCCACGTTCGCCAGGCTGCGTAACCAAAGCCGCTGATCACTGCGCCGCAATCCACCCAGTTGGCATCGAATTGAAGGTCTGGCCACATGCCGTGTCACCGTCGTCGAAAAATCCAAATCGCGGCAACGATTGCCGTAATGACACCGACGATGTCCCGCGGGTCGTATGGCAGCCCGGTGCGGCCAACTACGACGCCAGTCAGGGTGGCGCCAATGAGGGCAAAGTTTGCAACGTGTCGAATTTTTTCACGGGTATCAGGTGTCAGGCGGATCATTGGAAGTCGAAATATTCATTGGACGTAGCGGGGGGCGTGAGAGAAATTGTATTTCGCCCCAATACGTCGGACGCAAGCGATTTGCCGCGTGTCGACTCGCAAATCCGAAAAATCCCGGGAGTAGGGGGCGCTAGCGGATCTGGATTTTCGTCGTGACGCGGTGCTCGCCTGTGTTCGGTGGGCGGCTACCGAACTCGCGGGGGAATCCGACTTTCCATATCACCACGTCGGTGCCCGGCGTCGGCCCGGCCTGATACCAGACGATCATGCCGGAGAACTTCATCTCCTCGCAGCGCTGACCGACCGGCACGGTGTAGGTGATCCATTCCGGTATCACTTCCCCTAACGATGGCTTTGAATCGAGTTCGAACGTCGGAGTGCCGAGGTCGCGGCAAAGTACGCTGTGATTGGTCTGCTGCCAGATCGCAATTCTCTGGTTGACCGCCGCTTCGACCTCGATGGTCGGTGGCGGATAGGTGGGCGCTGCGCATACCGCGCCCACGCCAAGCACGCCGACGGCGAACGCCGCCGCACGCAACGCGTTTCCGGTGGTGTCCATGATGGATCTCCCACCCCCCTGTGCAACCGGCGCCGGGGCGTTCTCATCCCCACATGCGGCGTCGGCAAGACGCTTTCATTACAGTGCACGCAACGGAACAACGCAAGGAGCAGAGTACGCACGTCCACGTGCTACGCTTTCGGCGTCCCTCACCGAAGGTCTTTCGTGCGCCCGTCCAGTTGGTCGGGTGGACCACGAATCCGTAACTTAAGCCGTCACTCGCGTAAGGATGAAGATGAAGGTCAACCGCATCGTTGCCAATATTGCCGCGCCGTCGCCGCAAGCGATGCACTCGGCGCAGCGCTTTTACGGTGAGCTGCTCGGGCTCGACTTGCTGATGGATCACGGCTGGATCGCCACGTATGGCAATGCGTCGAAGATGGCAGTGCAGATGAGCGTCGCGACTGAGGGCGGCAACGGCACGCCGGTGCCGGATCTGTCCATCGAGGTCGATGACGTCGACGAGGCGCTCGCCCGCATGCGCGACGCCGGCATCGCCATCGAATACGGTCCCGCCGACGAACCGTGGGGCGTACGGCGCTTCTACGTGCGTGACCCGCTCGGACGTCTGCTCAACATCCTCGCGCATCGCTAACGCCCCATTGTGCGGTGGCTTCGATGTCCAGGATGTCCTTGGTGCCCGTGGTGTCTGTAGCGCCCATGCGCGCGCTCCATGATGACCGATATCGCGTCAATTCACTTGCCGCCGGCGCCGTCCCATCGCCAGTCGAAGCGTGCGGCGAGTCGCTGCTGTTCGAATGACTGCGCCACGTGATCGACGAACACGCGCGTACGCAGTGGCAGTTGCTTCTTGTTCGAGTAGTAGATGGACACGCCGCCGTACTCGTCGAACCAACCGGGCAGCAATCGCAGAATGCGGCCTGTCGCGAGCATCGGCGCGGCATGCGGCATCGGTAGCAGCGCAACGCCGTAGCCGAGCGCGACGGCATGCGCCATCGCCTCGGGATCGTCGAAGATCATGCGGGTGCGCGCCTCGACATTCACCCGCTCGCCTTCGACATTGCGCAGATCCCACGCGCGCAGGCGCCCGGACATGCCCGAGCGACGCATGATGGCGTCCAATGCCGTCAGCGCCGAGGGGTGCTCAGGCATCTTGCGTCCCGCCATATAGGCCGATGAGGCGCACATCACGGCGTAGGTTGGCGCGAGCCGTCGCGCGATCACCCCTTGCGTAAGTTCGATGCCACCACCGATGGCCGCGTCGAACCCTTCGCCCACGACGTCCACGCTGCGGTTGTCGAACCGCCAGTCGGGCACGATGTCCGGGTAACGCACGAGAAACTCGCCGAGCATCGGTATGAGGTACTCACGCCCGAACGAGTGCGCGACGCTCACCTTGAGTGTCCCCGACGGCGCACTTTCGCGCTCCGACGCTCGCGAAAATGCATCCGTCAACGCCGCGAACGGGCCATCCACGTCGAGAAGGAAGCGCTCACCGCCCGCCGTCAGCGTAAGGCTGCGCGTGCTTCGGTGAAATAACCGCAAGCCGAGCTGCGTTTCGAGACGCGCCACGTTCTTGCTCACCGCCGCAGGCGTCATGCCCAGCCGCCGGGCGGCCGCTGAGAAGCTGCCGGCGCGCGCGCTCAGGACGAACGATTCGATCAGATGCAGGGCGTCCATAACTCATCTGTTCCAATAGGTTGAAAGTGATGATCGACATTATGGTCTAGTTAAGACGTAATCGAGCGCCGATACTGCATTCACTTCCTAACCCAGTGGAGCAACATCATGGCAACGAACTTTCAAGGCAAGGTGGCATTCGTGACGGGCGGCTCGCGCGGTATCGGCGCGGCTGTCGTGCAGCGACTCGCTGACGGCGGCGCGGCAGTCGCTTTCACGTATCACGGCTCGAAGGCCGCAGCGCAGGAACTGGCCGCGCGTATTCAGTCGGCCGGGGGGCGCGCCATTGCGCTGCAAGCCGACGCCGCAGATGCCGCCGCACTGACCCGCGCGGTGAACGACGCCGCCCGTCAGCTCGGCAAGATCGACATTCTCGTGAACAACGCAGGGATGCTGGCGCTGGCGTCGGTGGCGGATCTCCCGCTGGAAGACTTCGACCGCCTGCTGAGCGTCAACGTCCGTTCGGTGTTCGTGGCCTCGCAGGCGGCGCTTGCCCATATGGGCGAAGGTGGCCGCATCATCAACATCGGTTCGTGCAACGCGGAACGCATGCCGTTTCCGGGCGGTTCGGCCTACGCCATGAGCAAGTCGGCGCTGGTCGGTCTCGTCAAGGGCATGGCCCGTGATCTGGGGCCGCGCGGCATCACCGTGAACAACGTGCAGCCGGGGCCGACGAATACGGACATGAACCCGGCGCAGAGCGACTTCGCCGCTTCGTTGCACGACTTGATGGCGCTCAAGCGTCATGCGCGTCCCGAAGAAATTGCGGCGATGGTGGCTTATGTCGCCAGCGAGGAAGCGGCTTTCGTGACGGGCGCGAGCCTGACCATCGATGGCGGTTTCAACGCCTGATCGCGACCCCACGGCGACCTCGCGACAGCGCGGGGCGGCGTGGGTCGGTGTGGGTCGGTGTGGGAGCGCGTTGGGAGGCGTCGGATTTTCGACGTGCTCGACGTGTCACCGTAAGCGTAAGAAATGCAACGTCGGGACGCCCCGCGACCGGGGTACGGCGAGGCGTCGCCATCCACGTCGACGCGCAGAAATCGCGCGATGCGCCGCGTCGTTGCTGGATGTGAACGGCGGGACGGCGGAACCATGCCAACGTGGCAGCGCCCGAATAACGTGTTACCGGCGTAACGGCGCGTAAGCATACGCACCGGCGACCGTAAACTCGCGCGGGCAGTGGCGGCATAGACTGCGCGCATGAAGGTCGTTCACCTCTCCCATACGCCGGTCGCGGGCAGTCCGGGCAACATCGTCGCCGCGCTGAACCGGCATACCGATATTGCGGCGCGCCACGTCGTCTTCAACGCGACGGCTTACGCGGCACGCACGTTTGCCGTCGATCTCGACTGGCAACGCCAGCGAGAAGAAGCGCTCGATGTTGTTGCCGCAGCAGACGTCATTCACATCCATCAGATTTTTCCGATGGAAACCACGTTCGGCGCCGACTTCCCCAAGCGTTTCGGCAACAAGAAGCTGATCCGTCAGTTCCATTCCGCCCCGGAGCTTTGGTCTCGCGACGATGCCGCGATGCGCGAACGCATCGTGACCGATCCGCTACCGCAACTCGTGATCGCCCAGGGGCCTGAGCGCTTTTATCCCTTCGCACGTGTGGTGCCGAACATCGTGCCGCTCGACGACGCACGCTATCGTCCCCATCCGGAATGCGTCGGTGAGACGGGCCTTCCGGTCGTGGTTTTCTCTCCGAGCGGACGATCGTCGGGATGGCGAAAACGTTGGGAGACGAAAGGCGCGCCGCAGACATTGCGTCTGTTGCGTAAGCTCGAACGCCGGGGACTCTGCGAAGTGCGGTTGATCACCGGCACGCCGCATGACGAGTGCCTGCGTCTGAAGCAGCGTGCGGCCATCGCGCTCGACGAATGCGTGACGGGCAACTATCACCTCTCCGGACTCGAAGCGCTGTCGCAAGGCAAGCCGACGCTCGGCCATCTCGACAACCGGGTGCAGTCGCAGTTGCGGCGTCTCACCGGAGCGTGTGAGCTGCCGTGGGTCGACGTACCGCTGGAAGCCGCCGAAGGGCCGCTCGTCGAGTTGCTGACGAACGCCTCGCTGCGTGCGGAAATCGGTGCGGCATCGCGTCGATGGATGGAGACGTACTATCACGACGCCGCCATGGTGCAGCACTACCGGCAGGCGTATCTCGATCTCTTCAACGCGCCCGAGCGCTTCGGCGAGCGGCGCATCGACGACGCGACGCAGTGGCTGGCCGTCGCACTGCCGAACCTGCGATGGCGCGCGCGTCGCAATGCCAACGCGTTCTGGCGTGGCCTTTGGGAAACCTGGCACGGTCGCTAGACAGCGTACATCGTCACTCCGAGAACAACTCGAACAGCAGCGTTCGCATCCACTGACTCGCGGGTTCGCGGTGGTAGCGCGCGTGCCAGAACAGATTGATCTGGACGTCCGGAATATCGATGGGATGATCGACGTAGCGCAAGCCGAAGTGCTGGGCGCTGCGCTGGGCGAACTTTTCCGTCACGGTCGCGATGAGGTCGGTCGTGTGGAGGATGTCGGCGAGCGCGACGAAATGCGGCACGCGCAGGCGGATGTTGCGCTGCACGTGCGCGCGTGCCATGAACTCGTCCACCTGCCCGTGACCGGTGCCCGCGGCCACCACCATCACCTGCTCCGACCGTTCGAAATCCTCGCGCGTCATTGATCCCGCGACTGCTTTCGATCGGCTGGATTTGGCGGCACGATCGAGCGGATGTCCGGGGCGGAACATACACACGTACTTCTGCCGGAACAGACGCCGCTGAAAAAATTCGGCTGTCAGGTCTGGCAGATGCCCCACGGCGAGATCCACCTGGCCCGCCGCCATTTCCTCGCGCAGATTCACGGCCGTATTGCGCACGGTGCTGATCGTGATGCCCGGCGCGCGCTCGCCCAGCGCATGCATCAACTTCGGCAGGAAGTGCACCTCGCCGATGTCCGTCATGGCGATCTGAAACGCCCGTCGGCTCGTGGCCGGATCGAATGCCAACTGACGATTGAAGACGCCGTGTAACGCGTCGAGCGCAGCCGCCACGGGTTCGGCCAGTTCGGTCGCCATCGGCGTCGGCAACATGCCCCGTGAGGTGCGGATAAACAGCTCGTCGTTGAACAGCTTGCGCAGGCGGGCCAGCGAGTTGCTGACGGCGGGTTGCGTAACGCCGAGCGCCTCAGCGACGCGAGAGACGCGTCTTGCGTTGTAGAGATGCTGGAAGACCACCAGCAGATTCAGATCGACAGCGTGCAGGTCCATGGAGCGTCCTTCGTCTTCCTTCGGTCACGGTGGCTTGCACGAGTGACATCACTGAAATTTATAGGGAATATAAACGAGATTCTATTGGTTTATATCGATCGTTGCGCGATGCTTCCTGCAAACGGCGTCAGAAGCCATATGCGGTGTCCGAACGGCACCGACACAAAGAAGACATCACGGAGACGATCCCCATGCAAGTTCACGTGCAGCCGCTCGGCGAGCGCCTTGACGTCGCCCCGGGCGACAATCTGCTCAAAGTGCTCACCGACCGCCAGGTACCGGTGTCCTACAGTTGCCTGTCCGGACGCTGCGGGACGTGCCGGTGCCGTATCGTCTCCGGGGATGTGCGCGAGGCGCCGGGCGTGGAATACCGTCATCACGACGATGCGAATGACGGCAGTGGCGGCATCGATGCCCAGGGCGTCGACGGTACGCGCTTCGTGCTCGCATGCCAGTCGACGATCCACGGCGATTGCGAAGTCGAGTTGCCGGAAGTGGACGAAGTCGTGGTGCATCCCGCAAAGATTCTCAAGGCGACGGTGCTGGCCATCGAACCGCTGACGCACGACATCAAGCGCCTGATACTCAAACCGGCCAAGCCGCTCAGCTATTCGCCGGGGCAATACGCCACGCTGCAATTCACCCCCGCCCATATCCGTCCGTATTCGATGGCCGGCCTCGATGCCGACGACACGCTCGAATTCCATATTCGTCGCGTGCCGGGTGGCGCGGTCACGGGGTACGTCGACGAGCAACTCAAAGTCGGCGATGCCGTACGCGTGTCGGGGCCGCTCGGCACCTCGTATCTGCGCACACGCCATGACGGGCCGATGCTTTGTGTGGCCGGTGGCACAGGGCTGGCGCCGGTACTGTCGATCGTGCGAGGCGCACTGGCGCGGGGGATGTCCAATCCCATGGAGATATACGTCGGCGCACGCTCCCCGGCGGACGTCTATGGCCTGACGTGGCTGCGTGAACTTGCGTCGCGTCACGACGGGATTCGTCTGCATGTCGTGACGACGCTCGACGCACCCCACGCCTTCGACGATCTCGGACAGGACCTGCGTACCGTGCGTACCGGTCATGTCACCGAGGCGCTTGCCGCCGACTACACCGCCCCTGATGCGTTGACCGGCTGGCGCGCCTACCTGTGCGGTGCACCGCCGATGGTCGATGCGGCCACGCGGCTATTGCGCGAGCGCGGTATTGACGGCGCGCACATCTACGCCGACGCGTTCTACGCCAAAGCCGCATAACGCCAGCGCGGCGGTCGGCGTGAAGGGGCATGCCCGGCACTCGCGCCTTCATCCGCGCCATCCCCTGCACCCCCGCATTCCCTGCCATTCCGATTCCCCATCAGGAGACGATCGTGACGACAACACCGCAGACCGGATTCGATCCGGCGCCGTCCGCAGGCTTCGAGCCGTCGGACCTCTGGCCTACCGAAGGGTCGAGCCGCATTCCGTTTCGTGTCTATACGGACGAGCAACTGCACCGGCGCGAGCTGGAGCAGTGCTTCTACCGCAACCACTGGAACTACGTCGGGCTGGAGGCTGAAGTCCCGAACCCGGGCGACTTCAAGCGCACGGTGATCGGCGAGCGCTCCGTCATCGTGACGCGCGATGCGGGCGGCGAGATCAACGTGGTCGAGAACGTGTGTGCGCATCGCGGCATGAAGTTCTGCCGCGAGAAGCGCGGCAATCGCACGGACTTCCATTGCCCGTATCACCAGTGGAACTACGACCTCAAAGGTAACTTGCAGGGCGTGCCGTTCCGGCGCGGCGTGAAGCAGGACGGTAAGGTCAACGGCGGCATGCCGAAGGATTTCAAGCCCGAAGACCACGGCCTGACCCAACTGAAGGTCGCCACGCGCGGCGGGGTGATCTTTGCGTCGTTCGACCATGATGTCGAGTCGCTCGAAGCCTTTCTCGGACCGGACATCTGCACCTATTTCGACCGGCTTTTCGACGGCCGCAAGCTCAAGCTGCTCGGCTACAACAAGCAGCGGATTCCGGGCAACTGGAAGCTGATGCAGGAAAACATCAAGGACCCGTATCACCCGGGGCTGCTGCACACGTGGTTCGTCACGTTCGGGCTCTGGCGGGCGGACAACAAGTCGCGGCTGGTGATGGACGCTCACGGGCGTCACGCGGCCATGGTGTCCACGCGTGGGCAGGGCGGCGGCGGGGAGGTGACGTCGGGCGTGTCGAGCTTCAAGGAATCGATGTCGCTCAACGACATGCGCTTTCTCGACATCGTGCAGGAAGACTGGTGGAAGGGGCCGACGGCGGTGCTCATGACGCTTTTCCCCAGCGTCATCCTCCAGCAGCAGGTCAACTCGGTGTCGACGCGTCACATCCAGCCACGCGGTCACAACGCCTTCGACTTCGTCTGGACGCACTTCGGCTTCGAGGACGACACCGAGGAAATGACCCAGCGCCGTCTGCGTCAGGCCAACCTGTTCGGGCCGGCGGGCTTCGTGTCGGCCGACGACGGCGAAGCCATCGAATGCTCGCAGGAGGGCTTTGCCCAAAAGCCGTGGCACCGGGTGCTGGCCGAACTGGGGGGCACGGGGGTGGAGAACACCGAGCACATGGTGACGGAAACGCTGATTCGCGGCATGTACGCCTACTGGCGCCGCGTGATGGGTGTCTGACGATGCCGAGTCACGTTCGAGGAGACGATTCGATGGTGGATTTCGCAACATTTCAGGCCGTGGTCGAACTCAATGCCGCCTACGCGGCGGCGCTCGACACGCAGGATTGGGACGCCTGGCCCGAGTTTTTCCTGGACGCTTGCGTCTATCGCATTCAACCGCGGGAGAACTTCGAGATGGGCCTGCCGCTGGCGACGCTGTCGTTCGAGAGCAAAGGCATGCTGCGCGACCGGATCTACGGAATTCGCGACACGCTGTTTCACGATCCGTACTACCAGCGTCACGTGATCGGGTTGCCGTCGATACGGGCGCTCGATGCCGACGATGCGAACACGCTGCATGTCGAGGCGAACTACGCGGTATTCCGGACGAAGCCGGACCAGTTGACCGACATCCTGTCCGTCGGCCGGTATCTGGACGTCGTCAAACGAACGGACGACGGCTGGAAGTTCGCGTCGCGCCAATGCATTTTCGATAGCGAGATGATTCCCAACTCGCTCATCTACCCGATCTGAGACGAGGACATCATGAGCGGTAACTGGATTGAGGCGGCGTCGCGCGATGCCATTCCCGAAGACGACGTCATCGGCGTGATCGTCGGTGGGCGCGATATCGCCCTCTATGGCGTGGACGGCGAGGTCTTCGCGACTGACAACGTCTGCACGCACGGCAACGCCCGCCTGTGCGACGGGTTCCTCGAAGGCCACGAAATCGAGTGCCCGCTGCATCAGGGCAAATTCGACGTGCGGACCGGCGCGGCCATGTGTGCGCCGCTGACCGAGGCGGTGAGGACCTATCCGATCCGTATCGAGGCGGAAAAGGTGTACGTCGACTTGGGCTGATCGGCTGGCGCGCCGCAGGAATCGCATTGCGATCGACGGCGTGCAGCACTTTAGGGGATTTTTTCCAAACGGGCCGCCAAATGATGCGTCATCTGGCGGCCCGTCGCGTCTTTGTGGCAGGGGCGGGCGGCCCCCGGTGGTGCGGCAGGCGAACCGTCGGGAAGGAAATGAACCGGTCGATTCGATAAATTCAACGATGAAACAGGGGATGCGCCGGATGAGCGGCACTTAAGCGACGTGCACGGCTTTCGAAATCGTTAAAGAACTATTCCTTTCGGTGGCTTATCGCGTTGTATTTATGGTATTGGCCGACCGGTTGGCTGCGTAGGATTACTTAGCCAATTCAGGTAATTGCGTAATTGATTTCCGCAACCAGAGACTGCTAAGAGGTATTTTAATAACTGAGTGGAATGTTGCGATGAATATAGTTTTATAAGGTATTAAGCGCAGTTTAATACTGAAAAGATTCGCAGCCTGAGTGGAAAGTTGCGCTGCTTTTTGCATGCAAAAACGGATCCAAAAACAATGCGTCTTTTCACGCGCATTGTTGCGATGCAACAAAAAACCCGGCCGAGGCCGGGTTCATAAAGCTACGAACTGCGCAGAATCAGCTCGGATTCTGGATGTTCGACGCCTGCTTGCCCTTCGGGCCCTGGACGACGTCGAACGTCACCTTCTGACCTTCCTTCAGGGTCTTGAAACCGTTCATCTGGATCGCCGAGAAGTGCGCGAACAGGTCTTCGCCACCCTCATCCGGCGTGATGAAACCAAAACCCTTGGCATCGTTAAACCATTTGACCGTACCGGTTGCCATACAAACTTCCCCTAAACAATTACGACTACTACATATCACCGCAACAACGAGCACATCTGAAAAACCCGCCGGCTGGCGGCGGCTTCCTAGGCTCACCCAGGCATCTTTTCTTTTAAATCACTTATAGAGGAAAAGCGCCACGTCGATTGTTTTCGCTAACTACCAATAGTGTCAAGCCCTTTTTGAACGATAGAACTTACGTTCGATCAGGTTTTACCCTTATATCTCGGAGGGTATAAGACGTGCGGAGACACGGCCTTGAAATTTGGGTTAAGCTGACTCATATGGGTGTGGCACCCCCGGTGGTCGGGGTTGCAGCGCCTTGCTGGACAACGCACGCGCTGATCGACGAGTGTTGGCACTCCGGTGGACAACCGGACGGCAGGCGGCAATAGGAGCTCCGATTGCTTCCTGCACCCGGGAGTTGTTTAGAATCCACGTATGGCAACCTTACCGACAACGCATGACGACACCGTACAGGAGCGGCAGGAGCAACAGCTCAAGCCGCCGTCCATGTACAAGGTGGTACTGTTGAACGACGATTTCACCCCGATGGAGTTCGTGGTGATGGTCATTCAGGAATATTTCAATAAGGACCGGGAATCTGCCACGCAGATCATGCTCAAGGTTCATCGCGAGGGCAGGGGAGTTTGTGGGGTCTTTACGCGCGACGTCGCGGCGACCAAAGTTGAGCAAGTTGTTAGCCATGCAAGGCAGTCCGGGCACCCGCTGCAGTGCGTGATGGAGGAAGCATGATTGCCCAGGAATTGGAAGTCAGCCTGCACATGGCGTTTATGGAAGCGCGCCAGGCACGACACGAATTCATCACGGTCGAGCACCTGTTGCTCGCCCTGTTGGATAACCCGACCGCAGCCGAAGTGTTGCGCGCCTGCGCGGCGAATCTGGACGATTTGCGCCAGAATCTGCGCAACTTCATCGCCGACAATACGCCGACGGTGCCGGGCAGCGACGAGGTCGACACTCAGCCCACGCTCGGTTTCCAGCGCGTGATTCAACGCGCCATCATGCACGTGCAGTCCACTTCCAACGGTAAGAAGGAAGTGACGGGCGCGAACGTGCTGGTCGCCATCTTCGGCGAGAAGGACTCCCACGCCGTCTACTACCTGCAACAGCAGGGCGTGACGCGTCTGGACGTCGTCAACTTCATCTCCCACGGCATCACCAAGACCGGCGCGTCCGGCGAGTCGGCCAAGGCCGGCGAAGGTGGCGCGGAAGGGGAAGAAGGGGCGAACGCCAAGGAAAGCCCGCTGGCCCAGTACACCCAGAACCTCAACCAGATGGCGCGCGACGGCAAGATCGATCCGCTCATCGGACGCGAATCGGAAGTCGAGCGCGTGGTGCAGGTGCTGTGCCGCCGTCGCAAGAACAATCCGCTGCTCGTCGGCGAAGCCGGTGTGGGCAAGACGGCGATTGCCGAAGGCCTCGCCTGGCGCGTCACGCGCGGCGAAGTCCCCGAGATTCTGCAGGACGCCACCGTCTACTCGCTGGACATGGGCGCGCTGCTCGCCGGGACCAAGTATCGCGGCGACTTCGAGCAACGCCTGAAGGCGGTGCTCAAGGAACTCAAGGAGCGCAACAACGCGATCCTGTTCATCGACGAGATTCACACGCTGATCGGCGCGGGCGCCGCGTCGGGCGGTACGCTCGATGCCTCGAACCTGCTCAAACCGGCATTGTCGTCAGGGCAGCTCAAGTGCATCGGCGCCACGACCTTTACCGAGTATCGCGGCATCTTCGAGAAGGACGCCGCCCTGTCGCGTCGTTTCCAGAAGATCGACGTGAACGAGCCGACCGTCGAGCAGACCGTACAGATCCTGCGCGGCCTCAAGTCCCGTTTCGAAGAGCACCACGGCGTGAAGTATTCGTCGAGCGCACTCTCGGCCGCCGCCGAACTGTCGGCGAAGTTCATTACCGATCGCCACCTGCCGGACAAGGCCATCGACGTGATCGATGAGGCCGGCGCCGCACAGCGCATCCTGCCGAAGTCGAAGCAGAAGAAGACCATCGGCAAGGGCGAAATCGAAGAGATCGTCTCGAAGATCGCCCGGATCCCGGCGCAAAGCGTGTCGGCAGACGACCGCGGTAAGTTGCAGACGCTCGACCGCGACCTCAAGAGCGTGGTGTTCGGACAGGATCCGGCCATCGACGCGCTGTCCGCCGCGATCAAGATGTCGCGTGCCGGGCTGGGCAAGACGGACAAGCCGATCGGCGCGTTCCTCTTCTCGGGCCCGACCGGTGTCGGCAAGACGGAAGTCGCCAAGCAGCTCGCGTTCACGCTGGGCATCGAGCTGATCCGGTTCGACATGTCGGAGTACATGGAGCGTCACGCAGTGAGCCGTCTGATCGGCGCGCCGCCGGGCTACGTGGGCTTCGATCAGGGTGGTTTGCTGACTGAAGCCATCACGAAGAAGCCGCATTGCGTGCTGTTGCTCGACGAAATCGAGAAGGCGCATCCGGATATCTTCAACGTGCTGCTTCAGGTGATGGACCATGGCACGCTGACGGACAACAACGGTCGCAAGGCGGATTTCCGCAACGTCATCATCATCATGACGACGAACGCGGGTGCCGAGACGATCAATCGGGCGAGCATCGGCTTCACGAACGAGCGTCAGGCCGGCGACGAAATGGCCGATATCAAGCGCATGTTCACGCCGGAGTTCCGTAACCGTCTGGACGCGATCATCAGCTTCAAGCCGCTCGACGAGCAGATCATCCTGCGCGTCGTCGACAAGTTCCTCATCCAGCTCGAAGATCAGTTGCATGAGAAGAAGGTCGAGGTGGTCTTCACCGACAAGCTGCGTGCGTATCTGTCGAAGAAGGGCTTCGATCCACTCATGGGCGCGCGTCCGATGCAGCGTCTGATTCAGGACACGATCCGTCGTGCGCTGGCCGACGAACTGCTGTTCGGGCGTCTGACCAGTGGCGGTCGGGTGACCGTGGATCTCGACGAGCACGATCAGGTGCAACTGTCCTTCCCCGAGGACGGCAACACCAAGGCTCAGCCGGAAGCCGCCGAAGTCGAGTGATCGACGGTTCGCTTGCCATCGGGCAGACAAAAAAAGCGCCGCAATTGCGGCGCTTTTTTCATGGCGTTGCGGTGAGCTACGCGCTTAGTGCTTGCCCGTGCTGCCGAAG
Organism: Pandoraea sp. LA3; assembly: GCF_022696215.1. NCBI lineage: Bacteria > Pseudomonadati > Pseudomonadota > Betaproteobacteria > Burkholderiales > Burkholderiaceae > Pandoraea > Pandoraea sp. LA3. The sequence goes on from NZ_PTPY01000028.1 coordinate 148,437, forward strand.
CCGCCGGCCCCGCGATCGCTTTCGGGGAATTCGTCGACGAGGTTGAACTCGGCTTGCACGACCGGCACGATCACCAGTTGCGCGAGACGTTCGAACGGGTTCAGCACGAACGGCTCGTTGCCGCGATTCCACGTCGACACCATCAACTGGCCCTGATAGTCCGAGTCGATCAGGCCGACGAGATTGCCCAGCACGATGCCGTGCTTGTGACCGAGCCCCGAGCGCGGCAGGATCAGCGCGGCGTAGCCCGGATCGGCGAGATGGATGGCCAGACCCGTCGGCACGAGCGCGGTCTGGCCCGGGGCGATGGTCATCGGCGCATCGAGGCAGGCGCGCAGGTCGAGCCCGGCGCTACCCGGCGTGGCGTAGGCGGGGAGTTGCGAGCGCAGGCGTTCGTCGAGAATCTTGACGTCGAGTTTCATGGCGTGATGGCGTTGAATTGGGGCAAAGGATCCGGTTGGCGTATGGCTGAGCCGAGGACGATCAGTCTTCGGCGCGTAGCGAAAATGCTTGCGCGAGTAACTCGTGAGACCGCAGACGGGCGCGATAGCTGCCGGCGACCGTCAGCACGATGATTTCGTCGGCTTCGAACTGCGCTTGCAACTCCTGCACGCGTTCGGTCACGCGCTCCGGGGTGCCGATGATACTACGCGGCTTCTCCCGCGCGATCACGGACAGTTCCCGATCCCGATATTGCGGCCTGGCCTGCGCGCCTTGTTCGAGGCTGGGAATCGGTTCGTTCATGCCATACGCCATCTGTACGCGACGCAAGTCCACGCCGGCTTCCAGCGCTTCGGCCTCGGCGTCGGTATCGGCACAAATGACGAACAGCGCCACGGCGCAGTACGGCTTGTCCATCTGGCCCGGCGTGAAACGTTCGCGATAGGCCTGCGTGACCCGGTGCCCGTAGTGCGCATTGATGAAGTGCGCGAAGCAATACCGCAGACCGAGTTGTGCCGCGAGCAGTCCGCCGAATTCGCTGGATCCCAGCACCCACAACTCGGGGCGCGTCGGCACTGCGGGTTGCAGCAGCACGCCGCGATACGGATGGTCGTCGGCCAGTGTGTCGCCGAACAGGCCCGCCAGCTCGGCGACCTGCTGAGGGAAGTGCTCACCGGCATCGTACGGGCCCTTCGCGACGGCGCGCGCGGTGCGCATGTCGCCCCCGGGTGCGCGGCCGACGCCGAGGTCGATCCGATTCGGAAACAGCGCTTCGAGCATCAGAAATTGCTCGGCCAGCTTGAACGGACTGTAGTACGGCAGCATCACGCCGCCCGAGCCGACGCGCAGACGCTTCGTCACGCTCGCCAGCCGCGCGATCATGACCTCCGGCGCAGGGTTGGCGACGCCGCGCAGCCCGTGGTGCTCGGCGCACCAGTAGCGCGTGTAGCCGAGGTCGTCGGCTGCCTGTGCCAGTTCGACCGTGGCGGCGATGGCGTCTGCCACGCTATGGCCGTGAATGACGGGCGTCTGGTCGAGCACCGACAGCTTGATGCGCTGTCGGGCGTGATCGGTAGTGGGGTTCGTAGGTTGATCCATGGGTCTAAGCTCCATCGCCGATGACCGAACCAGGCGGTTCAGCGTCATCGACGTGCATCGTCGTACCGGTCAGTGACCGCTGTGGGCGGACGCATCCGCCGGCGGCGTGCCGGGGCCTGCATGCGGCAGGCGCGCAATCATCAGAATCGCCACGATGCCGCCGATGGCACCGCAAAGGAAAATCGAGGCATAGCCGAAGAAATTCGCGACCAGCCCGGCCATTGGCCCGATCAGGCCGAGCGCCAGATCGAAGAACGCCGAGTAGGCCGCGAGCGCCGCGCCGCGATTCTGTGGCGGCACCTGACGCAGCGCTTCCACGCCGAGCGCCGGGAACACCAGTGCGAAGCCGAGACCCGTGAGGCCCGCCCCCGCCAACGCCATGTGCGGATTGACGGCGCCCCACAGCAGAAACTGACCGATGGCGCTGAAGACGAGCGAACACATCGCGACGCGGCGTCCGCCGAAGCGGTCGACGGCATGCGACATCAGCACGCGCATCGCGATGAACGTGCCGCTATAGAGCGTGAGCGCGAACGCGGCGCCCGACCAGCCGTGGCTGGCATAGAACAGCGTGATGAAGGCGGCGATCACGGCGTAGCCGATGCTGCCCAGCGTCATCGCCAGACCGGGGCGCCAGACCAGACCGACCACCTTGAAGAACGACAGCCGCGTGCCGCCCACGGGGACCGCCGCCGGCAGTCGCAGGGCAATGGCGAACGCGATGGCGGGCAGGCCGATGTTGACAAGTGAAACGATGGTGAAGCCCGCCGCTTGCAGCAGGTAGGCGCCGAACGGCGCGCCGACCGCCAGCGCGGTGTACATCGAGACGCCTTGCCAGGAAATCGCCTTGCTGGCGTGCGCCGCACCGAGCAGGCCGATGCCCCACGACATGCCGCCCGTGAGCAGCAGGCTTTCGCCGAAGCCGAGGACGACACGTCCGGCGAGGAGCACGCCGAGCGCGAGCGAGGGGCTCGGCATGATCGACGCGACGAGATACAGGATGCCCGCGGCCGCGCAGCCGCACAGGCCGGTGAGCACCGCGTGACGCGGGCCACGGGTGTCGACGGTGCGTCCCGCGTAGGAGCGCAGCAGCAGGGTGACGACCGACTGAATGCCGATCGTGACGCCCACGACGAACGAGCCGAAGCCGAGCGTTTCATGAACGTACACCGGCAGCACGGGCAACGGCATGCCGATCGTCATGAAGCCGAAGAACATGATCGCAGCGAGCATGCTCAGTGTGCCGTAGACACTGACGTCTGGGCGCGCGGCGGAAGGAGGTTGTGTCATCTTGATTGTTGTCGTGTGCGTTGGCCCGAAGGCCGGAATACCGATGGCGGCAGGGGGCCGGCACCCGGTGTGCCTTGCCGCAGATCCCCGCCAGTCTGTCAGTGTCGCCGGACAACGACAATGACAGACGGACTGACGGTAGGGGTATTGCCGGTGGCGCGGGTCGCGCTGCCTCACATCCCGCTGTGCTTTGCTGCCAAGCCTGGCTAACTAGCGCGGCGCTAGCCAAGCGAGGCCAGGCGGCGCTAACGGTGCTAAGCGGTGCTAAGCGGCACTAAACCGCGCAGGTGCCGCGTCGCCCCCGGCGCGACCGGCAAGCCTGCCGTCGAACTACCGTGTCGGCTGACGAGCCGGTAGCCGTGCGGCGATTTCCACGATCAGGCTGCGGGCGAGCGACTGCTTGTCGGCGCGCGGCAGGCGCTTCTGCCCCGTCTCGTCGAACAGAATGACTTCGTTGTCGTCCTGTCCGAACGTGGCCGGGCCGAGATTGCCCACGAGCAGCGGCACCTGTTTGCGCTGACGTTTTTGCGCGCCGTGCTTTTCGAGATCGCCCGACTCGGCGGCGAAACCCACGCAGTACGGCGGTGTCGGCAACTGTGCCACCGCCGCGAGAATGTCGGGATTCTGGACGAATTCGAGCGCCGGCACGTCGGCATCGCCCGTCTTCTTGATCTTGTCGCGGGCCACGTCGCGCACGCGCCAGTCCGCAACGGCGGCGACCGCGATGAAGATGTCGTTTTGCGCGACGTTGGCCATCACGGCGTCGTACATCTGTTGCGCGGTCTGCACGTTGCTGCGGATCACGCCGTAAGGCGTGGCGAGCGACGTCGGCCCCGCCACGAGGTGCACGTCGGCACCCGCTTGCGCGGCGGCGCGCGCAAGCGCAAAGCCCATCTTCCCGCTCGACAGGTTGGTCAGGCCGCGCACCGGATCGATCGGCTCGAAGGTCGGGCCGGCCGTGATCAGCACGCGGCGTCCCGCCAGGCGCTTCGGCTGGAAGAACCCGGCAATGGCTTCATAGAGGTCTTCCGGTTCGAGCATGCGACCGTCGCCGATCTCGCCGCAGGCCTGATCGCCGCTGCCCGGACCGAGGATCGTGACGCCGTCGCCACGCAGGGTGGCGGCGTTGCGTTGCGTGGCCGGATTGGCCCACATCTGACGGTTCATCGCCGGGGCGACCAGCAGCGGACAGTCGCGCGCCACGCACAGCGTGGAGAGCAGGTCATCTGCCATGCCGTGGGCGAGCTTCGCGAGGAAGTCGGTGGAGGCGGGCGCGATGAGGATGGCGTCGGCCTCGCGAGAGAGGTCGATGTGCGCCATGTTGTTGTCGATGCGGTTGTCCCACTGACTGGTGAAGACGGGACGCCCCGAGAGCGCCTGCATCGTGAGCGGGGTGATGAATTGCGTGGCGGCTTCGGTCATCACGACCTGCACCGTCGCCCCGGCCTTGATGAACAGCCGCGTGAGTTCCGCAGACTTGTAGCAGGCGATACCGCCTGTCAGGCCAAGAACGATGGTCTTGCCAGCGAGTTCACCGCGTTCCATAACAAATGCCTCCTCCAAAGTGCCGCGCGGCGCCTCCAGGGCGCCGCGACGGTATTTGCTGCTTGCCGATCCGCTGCACGGACAACGCCGTGCGAGCGGTCGCGCCATGCCTGCCGGCGCTATTTGCCGCGCCGCACGCGTCGCAACTCGTCGATCACCAGCAGCACCGCGCCCACGCAAATGGCCGAGTCGGCCACGTTGAACGCCGGCCAGTGCCAGCCGCCGACGTGAAAGTCTAGAAAGTCGATCACGTGCCCGTAGATCACGCGATCGATCACGTTGCCCAGCGCGCCGCCGAGAATCAGCGACAGCGACAGGCAGAACATCTTCTGGCCGTTGTGACGCTTGAGCAGCAGGATGATGACCGTTGCCGCCACGACGCCGAGCAGCGTGAAGAACCAGCGCTGCCAGCCACCGGCCGAGGCGAGGAAGTTGAACGCCGCGCCCTTGTTGTACACCAGCACGAGATTGAAGAACGAAGTCAGCGGGCGGAATTCGCCGTACTGGAACGTTTTCAGAATCGTGAGCTTGGTCACCTGATCGAGCAGGATCGCAATGACCGCGATCCCCAGCCACGGCGCCAGCCCGAAGGTGGCGCCGCTGCGGGCGCTGCCGCCCGATCCCGATCCGCTACGCTTTGCACTCGTACGTGCACCTGCTTTGCTCGCCATTATGCCGCGCTCCGGTGTTCGCCGCTGCCGAAGAGGTTCGACACGCAACGTCCGCAAAGGGTCGGGTGAGCGGCGTCTGCGCCCACGTCCTCACGATAGTGCCAGCAGCGCTCGCACTTCTGATGCGTCGACGGCGTCACTACTACGCCTTCCTCCGCTTCCGAAGCGACTTGCGTGACCTTGGCGGCCGAGGTGATCAGCACGAAGCGCAAATCGTCGCCGAGGCTGGCCAGCACGTCGTACTTGCGGCCCGAGACGCGTACGTCCACTTCCGCCTGCAACGACGAGCCGATCTGCTCGGCGGCGCGGGCTTCTTCGAGCGCCTTCGTGACGTCGCCGCGCACCGTGCGCAGCAGGTGCCACTTCTCGAGCAGACGCGTGCCTTCCGCCACTTCCGGGTAGGCGTAGTACGTCTGCGTGAAAATCGTGTCGTTGCCCGGCTGGAACACCTGCCACGCTTCTTCCGCCGTGAACGACAGGAACGGGGCCATGACCTTCAGCAGACCGTGCGTGATGTGATACAGCGCGTTCTGGGCGGCACGGCGCGCCGGGGCATCCGGTGCGCTCGTGTACAGACGGTCCTTCAGGATGTCGAGGTAGAAGCCGCCGAGATCTTCCGAGCAGAACGTCTGGAGCTTGGACACGACCGGGTGGAACTCGTAACGGTCATAGTGGCCGAGCACTTCGGTTTGCAGCGATTGCGCCAGCGCCACCGCATAACGGTCGATTTCCAGCCACTGGTCCGCGGGCATCGCGTGCTTCGCGTGGTCGTAATCGGCCAGGTTCGCGAGCAGGAAGCGCAGCGTGTTGCGGATACGACGGTAGCTTTCGACCACGCGCTTGAGAATTTCGTCCGAGATCGACAGCTCGCCCGAGTAGTCGGTCGATGCCACCCACAGACGGATGATTTCGGCCCCCAGCTTGCCCGCGACTTCCTGCGGCACGATGGTGTTGCCGACCGACTTCGACATCTTGCGACCCTGACCGTCGACGGTGAAGCCGTGCGTGAGCAGCGCCTTGTAGGGTGCACGGCCGTCGAGCATCGACGCGGTCAGCAGCGACGAGTGGAACCAGCCGCGATGCTGGTCCGAGCCTTCCAGATACAGGTCGGCCGGGAAGCCCAGCTCATGGGCGTGCGAGCCGCGCAGCACGTGCCAGTGCGTGGTGCCCGAGTCGAACCACACGTCGAGCGTGTCGCGGTTCTTTACGTAATCCTTGGCCTCGTCGCCGAGCAGTTCGACCGGGTCGAGCGTCTGCCACGCTTCGATGCCTTCAAGCTCCACGCGCTTGGCCACGGCTTCGATCAACTCGGGCGTGCGCGGGTGCAGCGCACCGGTTTCCTTGTGGACGAAGAACGCCATCGGCACGCCCCATTGGCGCTGGCGCGAGAGCGTCCAGTCCGGGCGGTGCGCGATCATGTTGTGCAGGCGCTGCTTACCCCACGACGGGAAGAACTCCGTGGCTTCGATGCCGGCGAGCGCGATTTCGCGCAGCGTCTGACCGTTGCCCGGCGCGCCGTCGACCGGCTTCACGTCCATACCGGCGAACCACTGGTTGGTCGCGCGGTAGATGATCGGGGACTTGTGACGCCAGCAATGCATGTAGCTGTGCGTGTACTTGAACGAGTGGAACAGCGAGCCCGCGTCGCGCAGCGCTTCGACGATCTGCGGGTTGGCATCCCAGATCGACTGACCGCCGAACAGCGGCAGGCTGTCCTGATAGCGACCGTCGCCGAGCACCGGCATGCGGATTTCCGAGTCCGGCATGTCGTGCGCCTTGCACGACACGAAGTCTTCCACGCCGTAGGCCGGCGCCGAGTGCACGATACCGGTACCGGTATCGGTCGTCACATAGTCGCCGAGGTAGATGGGCGACGTGCGGTCATAACCGGCATCGGCGCTCGCGAGCGGGTGACGGAAGCGGATCAGCGAGAGCGCTTCGCCCTTCGTGCGGGCGACGATCTCGCCGTGCAGGCCGTACGTCTTCAGGCAGTCTTCGACGCGATCGGTCGCGAGGATCAGCAGGCCGCGTTCGGTCGAGACGAGGGCGTACTCGACTTCCGGATGGACGTTGAGCGCCTGGTTCGACGGGATCGTCCAGGGGGTCGTCGTCCAGATGACGATGTAACCGTCTTCACGCGGCAGCTTCGGCAGACCGAACGCCTTGGCGACCTTCTCCGGTTCCGTGAAGGCGAAGCCCACGTCGATGGCCAGATCGGTCTTGTCCTTGTACTCGACTTCCGCTTCGGCCAGCGCCGAGCCGCAGTCGAAGCACCAGTTCACCGGCTTCAGACCGCGATACACGTAACCGTTCTCCAGAATCTTCGCCAGCGCACGAAGCTCGTCCGCTTCGTTGGAGAAGTTCATGGTCTTGTAGGGATTGTCCCAGTCGCCCAGCACGCCCAGACGCTCGAAGTCCGCCTTCTGGCGCTCGATCTGCACGGCGGCGTAGGCGCGCGCCTTTTCCTGCACTTCACGCACGGGCAGGTGCTTGCCGAACTGTTTTTCGATCTGGATTTCGATGGGCATGCCGTGGCAGTCCCAGCCCGGCACGTAGGCGGCGTCGAAGCCCGCGAGGCTGCGCGCCTTGACGATCATGTCCTTGAGGATCTTGTTGACCGCGTGACCGATGTGGATGTCACCGTTCGCATACGGCGGGCCGTCGTGCAGGATGAACTTCGGACGGCCTTTGCTGGCCTGGCGGATCTTGTCGTAGATCTTCTTTTCCTGCCATTGCTTGACCCACAGCGGCTCGCGCTTGGGCAGGTCGCCACGCATCGGGAACGGCGTGTCCAGCAGGTTGACGGGGTATTTGCTCGGGGCTTTCTTTTCGCTCATGGGTGCAACGCTTCGAATTTGGAATGTCGGGTGTGGGGCGCTCGCGCCGGTGACGTTGCCGGGCCTGTTTCGTGGCCGACGGTGCAACGTCCGGGCGGGTGCCAGAGACGGCGGCGGGCCGCGCGCGTGGCGCTGGGCGCCGGCGCACGCGGGCGAAGATCAACTAATTCGGTCGGTGGCCGAGGTGGCGAAGTCGCGTCGTGCGCTCGGGCCGTTGGCGTCGAGCGCATGGGCGAAATAGGCGCGCGCCTCGCGCGTGTCCTGCGCGATGGCGGCTTCGAGTTCGGCCAGTCCGTCGAATTTCGCTTCGTCCCGCAGCTTCTGCAGGAATTCCACGCGCACCAGCTTGCCGTAGCAATCGCCCGAGAAATCCAGCAGATGGACTTCGAGCAGCACGCGACCGGAATCGTCCACGGTCGGGCGCAGGCCGAGACTCGCCACGGCCGGCAGCGGTTTGTCCGCCAGGCCGTGAACCTGCACGACGAAAATGCCGGTGAGGGCAGGATGCTTGTGGGCGATGCGCAGATTGAGCGTCGGGAAGCCGAGCTTGCGCCCCAGCTTCATGCCGTGCACGACATGGCCGGTGATCGCATATGGACGGCCGAGCAGCGCATGCGCGCGCTCGAAGTTGCCGTCGGCGAGCGCGGCGCGCACTTCCGAGCTGGAGATGCGCACGCCGTCGTGCGCGATGGTCGGCATCTGTTCGACGACGAAGTCGAAGCGACGGCCCGCGTCGCGCAGGTATTCGATATCGCCCGCGCGCTTGGCGCCGAAGCGGAAGTCGTCGCCGACGAGCAGCCAGCGGGTGTGCAGGCCGTCGACGATGATGTTGCGCACGAAGTCTTCGGGCGACTGACCGGCGAAATGCGCGTTGAAGTGCTCGACCACCAGGCGGTCGACGCCGTGTGCGCGCAGCGCTTCGAACTTGTCGCGCAGGTTCGAGATACGGGCGGGCGCACGGTCGGGGGTGAAGTATTCGCGAGGATGCGGCTCGAACGTCATCACGCACACCGGCAAGCCGCGCGCAGCCGCCGCCGCGCGCACGCGCGCGAGCAGTGCCTGGTGGCCCAGGTGCACGCCGTCGAAATTGCCGATCGTCAGCACGCAGGGCGCTTTGCTTTGCGCGTTGGGTAGACCCCGGAAGACTCGCACGATAAGGAAGCGTCAGTACAGGACGTTGATGTATGGGATGAACCGCGCGGCGTGGCTGGGAAGGCCCGGCGGCCTGTGACGGCGGGGCAGGGCCCGGACCGCGCAGGACGGCCGATCCGACATTGCGGCGCCGCAGAACGTTGAATTATAAACGCTTCGGGGCCATCGCGGCGCGCATCGCGCTGTCTGGTGCGCCGCGCCAATGATAAAATCCGGCGATGAAGAACATTGTCATCCTGATTTCCGGACGAGGCAGCAACATGCAGGCCATCGTCCGGGCCTGTACCGCAGAAGGCTGGCCGGCCCGCGTGGCCGCCATCATCGCCAATCGTCCCGAGGCCGACGGCCTGGAGTTCGCGCAGGAAAACGGCATCGCCACGGCTATCGTGCCGAGTCGCGGCAAGACCCGCGAGGCGTTCGACGCCGAACTCGCCGCCGAGATCGACCGTCATCAACCCGATCTGGTCGTGCTCGCCGGGTTCATGCGCATTCTCACGCCGGCGTTCACCGAGCGCTACGCCGGGCGGCTCATCAACATTCATCCGTCGCTGCTGCCCGCTTTCCCGGGCCTGCAAACGCACGCCCGCGCGCTGGAAGCCGGCTGCAAGATCGTCGGCGCCACCGTGCATTTCGTGACCGCTGAACTCGATCACGGCCCGTACGTGCTGCAAACGGCCGTACCCGTGCGCGACGGCGACACGCCGGAGACACTGGCAGAGCGCATTTTGCCGCTTGAACACATCATTTATCCGCGCGCCGTGCGCTGGTTCGTGGAAGATCGTCTGGTCATGGCCGATGGCCGTGTGACGCTCGTCCCGCGTGCCGACGGCACTTCCGATTCGCAAGATTCGCAATGGCTTTTTGGTGAGGACGCATGAGCACCCGCCCGACCCAGCGCCGCGATGGCGCCAATCAATCCAGTCACCGCTCCGGCGGCCGTTCGTCCGATGCTCGTCATCCTTCCAAAGGTGGCAATGATCGCGGCTATGTCCGCCCGGATCGCTACGACCGTTCGCGCAACGATCGCCGTCAGGACGCGCCGCCCGTCGTCGGCGGGACCGGTATGCGCGGCGAGCGTCTGCCGCCGGCACTCTTCGAACATACGCAACGACTGCTCGGCAGCGTTCTGACGTTCACCGGCCCGGCCGATACGCTCGTCAGCACTTACTTCCGTGCCAACGACAAGCTCGGACATCGGGAGCGCGGTGTGCTGGCGGAGACGGTGTTCGCCATCCTGCGTCGCAAGCTCGAATTCGGTCAGCACGCCGTGAGCGGCACGGGGTCGCAGGAACGCCGTCTGGCGCTGCTCGGTCTCGCCTTTACGCGGGGTATCGCGTCGGTGGAACTGGTGGCGACGCCGGACGAAGCGGCCTGGCTCGAACACGTCGGTCAGATCGACCCGGCCAGCCTTGCGCCGCGAGTGCGTACTAACTTGCCGGAGTGGTTGTACGACCGTCTGGCCAAGCGCTTCGACGGGGCCGAGCTCGAAGCGCTCGCTGCGTCGCTGAATCAGCCCGCGCCGCTCGACTGCCGTGTGAACCTCATCAAGGCGACCCGGGAAGATGTGCTCGCCAAGCTGCGCGAAGACGGCTTTTCGGCCGAGCCGACGCCGCTCGCGCCCAATGGCATCCGTCTGTCGGGCAAGCCGGCGCTGCAAAAGCATCCGCTGTTCATGTCCGGCGCGATCGAGGTGCAGGACGAGGGTAGCCAGTTGCTGTGCCAGCTGGTCGCGCCGCGTCGTGGCGAGATGATCGTCGACTTCTGCGCCGGTGCCGGCGGCAAGACGCTCGCGATCGGTGCGCAGATGCGCTCGACCGGGCGTCTGTATGCGTTCGACGTGTCGGAAAAGCGTCTGGCCAAGCTCAAGCCGCGTCTGGCGCGCAGTGGTCTGTCGAACGTCTATCCGGTCATGATCGACAGCGAGAACGATAGCAAGATCAAGCGTCTGGCCGGCAAGATCGACCGTGTGCTGGTCGACGCGCCGTGCAGTGGGCTCGGCACGCTGCGCCGGAATCCGGATCTGAAGTGGCGCCAGTCGCCGCAGTCCGTCGAGGAACTGACGCAGAAGCAAACGTCGATTCTCGCGAGCGCCGCGCGTCTGGTGAAGCCGGGCGGCCGTCTCGTGTATGCAACGTGCAGCCTGCTCACGGAAGAGAACAGCGCGATTGCCGAGGCCTTCGCCGCCGCCCATCCGGACTTCGTGCTGCTGCCCGCAAACGAGTTGCTCGCGGCGCAGAAAATCGGACTCGACACGGGCAAGTATCTCGAATTGCTGCCGAACCGCAACGCGACAGACGGCTTCTTTGCGGCCGTATTCGAGCGTCGCGCCGCCGCGAAAGCGTAAAGTGTATTTCGACGGGCGCCCGTGTGGCGCCCGGAAGCGCCGCGCCGGCTAGCCCCGGCGAACGACAAGAAAAGATAGAAGGGATATGGCGATGCAGGAAAGTCCGGCTTTCGCGAGGTTGGTGCGGGATGTCGTGCGTGACTTCGGCGATGCGCAGATCATCTGGCAGATCGTGGCGCTCGTCGGCGCGCTCGCCGTCGCGTTCGTGCTGCGTCGCTGGATGATCGGTCGTCTTGACCGTCACTTCGAACGTGTCGCGCCGGCCCGCCGCGCGGGATCGTCGAGCCTGCGCCGTTCCTTCTTCCCGATGTTTGGCTGGATGTGCGTGGCGCTCACGCGTGTCGTGCTCCAGGAGTACATGCACGTCTCGCTGCTGATGCTCGCGGAAGTCCCGCTGTTCGGCACGGCGCTCATCTATCTCGCGTTCTACTTCGCACGTCGGCTGTTCGCGTCGTCGCCCCACGCCTCTGGCTTGCTGAAGGTGTTCGAGCGGGTGTTCACGACGCTTGCGTGGCTGTCGATGCTCGCCTACGTGCTGGGCGTGCATGACGACATCCTCAAATGGCTCGCCAGCGTGAAGTTCGCCGTCGGCACGAGCCATCTGACGCTGCTCTCGATACTCTCGGGCGTGCTCTGGATCGGTGTGACGCTAGTGCTGGCGATGTGGGTCGGCTCGCTGATCGAAGACCGGATCATGCGCACGACCACGCTCGACGGCAACCTGAAAGTGGTGCTCTCGCGGCTGATCAAAGGCTTGCTGACGCTCGTCGCCGTGCTCGCGACGCTGTCGTTCGTGGGCATCGATATCACCGTGCTCGGTGTGTTCGGCGGGGCGCTTGGCGTGGGGTTGGGCTTCGGCTTGCAGAAGATCGCGTCGAACCTCGTGTCGGGATTCATCATCTTGCTGGATCGCTCGGTGCGGATCGGCGACCTGATTACGGTGTCGACGTATCACGGCACCGTGTCGCAAATCAACACGCGGTATTCGGTGGTACGCGGGCTGGACGGCGTTGAAGCACTGGTGCCAAACGAACAGCTCGTGACGAACGTCGTCCAGAATCACTCGTTCACCGAGACGCGCGGCCGGGCGAAAGTGAGTGTTCAGGTCGCTTACAGCGCCGATGTCGAACTGGCGATGTCGCTGATGCTCAAGGCCGCGGAGGGCATTCCCCGCGTGCTGTCCGATCCGGCGCCCTCGGCATTGCTGCTGAATTTCGCTGCCGATGGGATGGATCTGGAAATGGGCTTCTGGGTGCAGGATCCGGCGCAGGGCAGCGGCGCCATCCGTTCGGAGATTAATTTACGGATTTGGCGCGCATTTCGTGAACAGGGTATTGAAATTCCGTATGCGCAGCGCGAAATACGCATTCTGAACGACTGGGCGGACGGCATTCCTGCGGAAGTCCCCCATCCCCCGGTCGACCGCCCTGATTTGCCGGCAGACGCCTTACCCGCGTCTGCGTCATCGCCCGCCGTGCCGCCCCAACTGGCGTCACCACAGGCGGATGACGCCGGGAAGAAGGCCTGATAGACCGATTTCTCTACGTTTTTCCCGGACGCCGGGTTGACCTGCGACAAAATGCGTGGCTGACAGGCTACACACGGGCGTCGGCGCGTCGGGTAAAATGCGTCCCAAACCATAAAAACCAGACGTTCACTGGCACGTTTTCCGCCCATATCGCCACGGCATCCGCAACTTGCCGACCTCCAGCGAATCCAAGCGTCAAGCGAGCGCAAGAACGAGACCTGACGCGACGGCCTATGTCCACATCGGCCGCTTCGGCCCGACAAGACAAGACACGGCTTCGCTGGACCTTGCCGTGATGGCTACCGTATTGATTAGTTTGGAGTGATATTTTGCTGGACAGTCTCCTTGGATTTCTCTCGACCGGCCTGCTCGACTGGAGCGGCTGGGAGATCTTTTTCTTCACGCTGGCCGTCACCCATGTGACGATTGCCGCGGTCACCATCTATCTGCATCGTTGCCAGGCGCACCGCGCCCTCGATGTGCATCCTGTCGTCGCCCACTTCTTCCGCCTCTGGCTGTGGATGACCACGGGCATGATCACCAGCGAGTGGGCTGCCATCCACCGCAAGCACCACGCCAAGTGCGAAACGCCGGAAGATCCGCATAGCCCGCAAACGCGTGGCCTGTGGAAGGTGCTGGCCGAAGGTGCCGAACTCTATCGCGCCGAAGCGAAGAACGAAGAAACGCTGCGCAAGTTCAGCCACGGCACGCCGAACGACTGGATCGAGAACAACATCTACAAGCGTTTCCCGATTCTCGGCATCAGCATGATGATGATCATCGACATCGCGCTGTTCGGTGCCATCGGTCTGACCGTGTGGGCCGTGCAGATGGTGTGGATTCCGTTCTGGGCGGCCGGTGTCGTCAACGGTCTGGGCCACTACTGGGGCTACCGCAACTTCAACTGCGCCGACGCGTCGACGAACCTGCTGCCGTGGGGCATCATCATCGGCGGCGAAGAACTGCACAACAACCACCACACCTACGCGACGTCGGCCAAGCTGTCGAACAAGTGGTACGAGTTCGATATCGGCTGGCTGTACATCCGTACGCTGTCGTTCGTGGGGCTGGCCAAGGTGAAGAAGATCGCGCCGACGCCGAAGCTCGCGAAGGTCAAGGCGGCCTGCGACGACGACACGTTGCAAGCCGTGCTCTCGAACCGCTACGAAGTGATGGCGCGTTATGCCAAGACCTTCAAGCGTGCCTACGGCGAGGAACTGGCGCGCTTCAAGGACAAGCGTCAGCACGGCGAATACCAGTTGCTCCGCGGCGCGCGCAAGTGGCTGCATCACGACGAGGCTTCGCTGCAAGAGCCGCAAAAGCAGCAACTGGGCGAGATCTTCGCGCACAGCAATGCCGTGAAGACGTACTACGAACTGCGCAACGAACTGGCCGGTATCTGGGATCGTTCGAATGCCTCGCGTGAGCAGTTGCTGGGTCAGTTGCAGAACTGGTGCCATCGTGCAGAGCAGAGCGGCATTCACGCATTGCAGGAATTCGCGACGCGTTTGCGCCGCTACGCGTGAACAGGCGCAGCCAGAAATCTGTTTTTGACGCATAATCGAAACCCCGCCACGGCGGGGTTTTGTCATTCCCGGCCTATCCCACGGGCCACGCAAAAATGAATGCCTCACTCAAATCCGTAGAATTCGAGCGCCCCGCACCGAGCGGCGCCACGTGCGTTGCCCATGCCTGGGCACGCGTCCCGGATGCGCCGTCGCAGGAGGAACGCGCGGCGCTCAAGGCCAAAATCAAGCGCTTGCTCGTCGAGCAGGATGCCGTGCTTGTGGCCCACTACTATGTCGACGCCGACTTGCAGGACCTCGCCGAGGAGACCGGCGGCTGCGTGGCCGATTCGCTCGAAATGGCGCGTTTCGGCCGGAATCATTCGGCCAAAACGCTGGTGGTCGCCGGCGTGCGCTTCATGGGAGAGACGTCGAAGATTCTCAGTCCCGAAAAACGCATCTTGATGCCCGATCTCGACGCGACCTGCTCGCTCGATCTGGGTTGCCCCGCCGACGAATTCGCCGCATTCTGCGATGCGCATCCTGACCGTACCGTTGTCGTCTATGCCAATACCAGCGCAGCCGTGAAGGCGCGTGCGGACTGGATGGTGACGTCGTCCATCGGCCTGGAAATCGTGGCGCATCTGCATGCACAGGGCAAAAAGATCCTGTGGGCGCCGGACCGCCATCTGGGCAGCTACGTCCAGAAGCAGACGGGCGCCGACATGTTGCTGTGGCAGGGCGCATGCCTCGTGCACGACGAGTTCAAGGGCACTGAACTCGAGTTGCTGCGTCGCGAGCATCCGAACGCCAAGGTGCTGGTGCACCCGGAGTCGCCGGCCGCAGTCGTCGCGCTGGCGGATGTCGTCGGGTCCACGTCGCAGATGATTGCGGCGGCGCAGACCATGGACGCCACGGAATTCATCGTCGCCACCGACAACGGCATCTTGCACAAGATGCGCGCCGCAGCACCGGGCAAGCATTTCATCGAAGCGCCGACGGCGGGCAACAGCGCCACCTGCAAGAGCTGCGCGCATTGCCCGTGGATGGCGATGAACAGCCTGCGGAATCTGGCGGAAGTGCTGGAGTCGGGGGCCAATGAAATTCACGTCGATCCGGACATTGGCCGCCGCGCGCATACCTGTATCGATCGTATGTTGACGTTCGCCGAAGCGCGCAAGCAGAACGTGCGCGCCAGCGGTGATTTTGCGCGCGACGGCGCGCTGTTCTCGGGCGTGGGCCCCGCATAATGACGCAATCGAAAACGTTGAACACTGCCGAAGCGCTGTCTCCCGAATTCACGACGTTCGGCGAGCCGCTCGAAGCGGCGCTCTCGCGCAACGTGCAGGACGCACTGGCAGAAGACATCGGCAGCGGTGACCTCACGGGCTTGCTCGTGCCGTCGGACGAAATGGCGCATGCGCGAATCATCGTGCGTGAGTCGGCGGTGCTGTGTGGCGTGCGCTGGTTCGAGCGCTGCATGCTGGGCGTCGACGCCTCGGTGCGTGTGCAGTGGCACTACCGCGAAGGCGAGCGCATGACGCCCGATTCGCCGGTCTGTGACATTTACGGCCCGGCGCGCGCACTGCTGACCGGCGAGCGTACGTCGATGAACTTCCTTCAGTTGCTCTCGGGTGTCGCGACGGCCGTGCGTCGTTACGCGGACATCGTCGAAGGGACGAAGGCGCGCGTGCTGGATACGCGTAAGACGCTGCCGGGGCTGCGTCTCGCGCAGAAGTTCGCGGTTCGCGTGGGCGGCGGGGCGAATCAGCGTCTCGCGCTCTACGACGGCATTCTCATCAAGGAGAATCACATCGCGGCGGCAGGCGGCATTCGTCAGGTGCTGGCGAACGCCGATCGTCTGTCGGACGGCGCGCCGGTGCAGATCGAAGTGGAGTCGCTCGAAGAACTCGAGACCGCGCTGGCGTGTGGCGCGACGTCGATCCTGCTCGACAACTTCACGCTGGAAATGATGCGCGAAGCCGCGCGTGTGGCCGATGGGCGTGCCGTGCTGGAAGCGTCCGGCGGGATCAATCTGGAAACGCTGCGAGCGATTGCGGAGACGGGCGTCGACCGTATTTCTGTCGGCGGCCTCACCAAGGACGTTCGCGCAGCGGACTTCTCCATGCGCATTCTGGAGACGGTGGGATAAGCGTCACGATGTGATGGCTTGGCTTGCGAAGCCTCAGACGCTTCGAAACGACAAGGCCGCAGGGTAATGCCTGCGGCCTTGTTGTCTTTTGCGAAAGCGATCAGCGCGTGCGACGCGGTAGCGCTGGCGAAAGCACCGTCGGGAGGGCTTTCGGCAGCGTGTCCGGGAAGTCGCGCGAGAAATGCAGGCCACGGCTCTCACGACGCGCCAGAGCGCTATCGACGATCAGTGACGCGACGTCGACCAGATTGCGCAATTCCAGGAGATCGCGACTGACGCGGAAGTTGGCGTAGTACTCGGCAATCTCCTCGCGCAGCAGGGCGATACGATGCTGTGCCCGTTCCAGTCGCTTGGTCGTGCGCACGATGCCGACGTAGTTCCACATCATGCGGCGCAGTTCATCCCAGTTGTGCGCGACGACCACTTCTTCGTCGGCATCCGAGACACGGCTTTCGTCCCACGCGGGAACGTCCGTAGCGGCGATCCGGGGGGGGGCGCCGCGCTGAATGTCTTCGGCGGCGGCCTTGCCGAGCACGATACATTCGAGCAGCGAATTGCTGGCGAGACGGTTCGCGCCGTGCAGGCCGGTGTACGTCGCTTCACCCACGGCATACAGCCCGGGCAGATCCGTGCGCCCGTGCATATCGGTGACAATCCCGCCGCACGTGTAATGCGCCGCCGGCACGACGGGAATCGGTTGCTTCGTGATGTCGATCCCCAGTTCAGCGCAGCGAGCCAGAATCGTGGGGAAGTGTTCGCGCAGGAATTCCGGACTTTGATGGCTGATGTCGAGGTACACGCAATCTAGCCCGTGTTTCTTCATCTCGAAGTCGATGGCGCGCGCAACGATGTCGCGCGGCGCCAGTTCGGCTCGAGGATCGTGCGCGGGCATGAAGCGCGTACCGTCAGGGAGCACCAGACGTCCGCCTTCCCCCCGAACGGCTTCCGAGATCAGGAACGACTTCGCGTAAGGATGATAGAGACAGGTCGGATGGAACTGGATGAACTCCATGTTCGCGATCCGGCAGCCCGCGCGCCAGGCCATGGCGATGCCATCGCCCGTCGCGGTATCGGGGTTCGTCGTGTACAGATAAACCTTGCCGGCCCCGCCGGTAGCCAGCACCGTATGTCGGGCGGTCACCGCGTGGACTTCACCGGTGCCGAGATCCTGTATGTAAAGGCCCTGGCAATGACGTCCGGCTGTCGGCGCTGCGTCGGCGCGATCGGACGTAATCAGATCGACGGCGAAGTGATTCTCGAAAAGGGTGATGTTCGGGTGCTGGCGCACGCGCTCGGTGAGCGTCGTAATGACGGCATGCCCGGTAGCATCGGCTGCGTGAATGATGCGGCGATGGCTGTGACCGCCTTCGCGTGTCAGATGAAAGCCGAGTTCGGCTTGTGCGTCGCGCGTGAAGGGCACACCTTGCTCGATGAGCCACTCGATGGCTTCGCGGCTGTGTTCGACGATGAAGCGCGTTGCCGCCTCGTCACACAATCCGGCGCCGGCGACGAGTGTGTCGGCGACGTGTTCGTCGACGCTGTCGGTGGAGTCCAGCACCGCAGCGATGCCGCCCTGAGCCCAATCGCTCGCACCTTCGGGCATGGGACGCTTGGCGACCAGCGCCACGCGGCAGGTGTTGGCCAGATGCAAGGCGACGGACTGGCCGGCGAGCCCGCTGCCGACGATGACGACATCGAAATTCATGGTACGCGCGCTGTCTGGGATCGACGCATTTTCGGTGGCGCGATCCTCGTGATGAGAGATGAGCCAGTATAGCGAGTCAACACACCCGTGACACATGCCCCTATGCGCAGATCGGAGATATTGTGTGTCGTCGGACTACGCAAAGCGTAGCGCTGCAATTTTCGAGACGCTGAAATGAAAATACCCCGCCAGAGGCGGGGTATTGAACGCAGTAGCGAACCACTGCGATGAAACCTGTTGATCTTATTTGATCTTGGTTTCTTTGTACGGTACGTGCTTACGAGCCACCGGATCGAACTTGCTGATTTCCATCTTTTCCGGATGGGTACGCTTGTTCTTCGTGGTCGTGTAGAAATGACCCGTACCTGCGGTCGATTCCAGCTTGATCTTGTCGCGAGCGCCTTTTGCCATGATGAGCTCCTAAAACTTAGATGGCGTTACGCGAACGCAGGTCCGCGAGAACGGCATCGATACCGACCTTATCGATCAGGCGCAAGCCGGCGTTCGAAAGGCGCAGGCGCACAAAACGGTTTTCGCTCTCAACCCAGAACCGGCGATTTTGCAAGTTCGGGAGGAAACGGCGCTTGGTTTTGTTATTGGCGTGGGAAACGTTATTGCCGACCATCGGCGCTTTCCCGGTCACTTGACATACGCGTGCCATGAAGCACTCCTAACCCAGAATTCTGTGTAAAAAAAGGTGAGTCGAAAAGACAGACCGCGATAATACCACAAAAATCCCAGACAAATCAATCGCTTTAGTCGATGTAGGACGTGAGTCCCTGGCGGGAAACGTCTGTCGGAGATTCGGGGAAGGGACGGATCATAGCGTAAACGCCGCCCAAATGCGAACGGCGTGCCGAATTTATGTGCACGGTGTTGTTCCGCGTCACACTGCAGCACGAATTTCCTCGTGTCCCGACGCATCTGCGGCTCGCCTTCGACTTACATGTCGCCGCCTTCGGCCAGCGAATAGACGGTATCGCCGGCCACGATGAAATGATCGAGCAGGCGAATTTCCAGCAGCGCGAGCGCGTCGCCCAACTGACGTGTCAGCGCAAGATCGGCGGCGCTGGGCGTGGGGACGCCGGACGGATGATTGTGCGCGACGATGATGGCAGCCGCATGAAGGTCCAGTGCGGCGCGTACGATTTCTCTCGGGTAGACGCAGGTCTGCGTGAGCGTTCCTTCGAACATGATGCGCGTGCCGATCAGCCGGTGCGCGGCGTCCAGAAACAGGCAGACGAAGCGCTCGCGCGAGGTGTCCTGCAACGTGAGACGCAGATAATCGCGAACCCGGGCGGGAGAATCGAGCATGCAGCCGGATTGCAGGCCTTCGCGCAACATGCGGCGCGCCACTTCCAATGCGGCCTGAAACTGAAGGGATTTGGCCTGACCGAGGCCGGGGATCTGCCGCAATGTCTCGAACGGTGTGGCAAGCAGTCTGCCGAGCGATCCGCTGCGGGCCAGCAGCTCGCGCCCGAGATCGACGGCATTGCGGCCATGCGAGCCGGTGCGCAGCAAGATGGCGAGCAACTCCGCGTCGGACAGGGCATTAGGCCCATGGGCGAGCATTTTTTCGCGGGGGCGCTCGGCGGGTGGCCAGTGAGCGATGGACATGACGGCTCCGGAAGGCGGACACGGTCGCAGGCATGATCGCGGGTGTCACTAATAAGAAACACGGCCACCGAAGGGAAAAATTCGGGGCTGCTTTGATGGGGAGCCGGACGCGCAACGCGTCGTCGCTTACAATAATAGCTTGACCTTGCTGTGAGACCCCCATGAGTTCTGTTGCAACCCCCGTGGTTCAAGACGATTCCTATCTGACGCTCCACTACCGGATCGGCGCGCCCGACGGCGCGGACATTGTCAACACTTTCGAAGGCACCCCTGCCACGTTGCAACTCGGCGGCGGCCAGATGGCGCCGACGCTGGAGCAGGCGATGCTGGGGATGGCCGTGGGGGAGCGTCGCCGGATCGAACTGGCGCCGGAGCAGGCTTTCGGCCCGCGCAATCCGGAACTGCTGCAACGCGTCTCGATGAAGACGTTGCAGGAGAACAGCAACTTCGGCGAGGAATATAGCGTTGGCGATCTGGTCGAGTTCAACGCGCCGAGCGGTGGCCGCTATGCGGGCATCCTGCGCGAACTGGGCGACGGCTGGGCATTGTTCGACTTCAACCATCCGCTGGCGGGCCAGCCGATCGTGTTCGAAGTCCAGATTATCGGCATTCTGTAGGAATCGAAATGAGCGCCACCCAAGTCGTAGCACCGACGCTGTCGGATGCGGAAATCCTGCTGGCTCAGCCGCGCGGTTTTTGCGCGGGCGTCGACCGTGCAATCGAAATCGTCGAGCGCGCGCTGGCGATGTACGGTGCACCGATTTACGTGCGCCACGAAATCGTCCACAACGTGTACGTCGTCGAGAATCTGCGCAAGAAGGGCGCGATTTTCATCGAGGAACTGTCGGATGTTCCGCCTGGCAACACGCTGATTTTCAGCGCGCACGGCGTGTCGCAGGCCGTACGTACCGAAGCCGAATCGCGCGGTCTGCGCATTTTCGACGCGACCTGTCCGCTCGTGACGAAGGTCCACGTCGAAGTCGCGAAAATGCGCGGCCAGGGGCTCGAGATCATCATGATCGGCCACAAGGGGCACCCGGAGGTCGAGGGCACCATGGGCCAGTCGGGCGAGGGCATGTTCCTCGTCGAGACGATCGAAGACGTGCTCGCGCTGCAAGTGGCAGACGAGAGCAAGCTCGCCTTTGTGACGCAAACGACGTTGTCCGTCGACGACGCCGCCGAAGTCATCAACGCGCTCAAGAAGCGCTTCCCCGAAATCACCGAGCCGAAGAAGCAGGACATCTGCTACGCCACGCAGAACCGTCAGGACGCCGTGAAATTCATGGCGCCGCAGTGTGACGTGGTGGTGGTGGTCGGCAGCCCGAACAGCTCCAATTCGAACCGTCTGCGCGAAGTCGCCGAGAAGATGGGCGTACCCGCCTATATGGTGGATTCGCCGGATCAGCTCAAGCCGGAATGGTTCGACGGCAAGCGTCGTATCGGGGTGACGGCGGGCGCATCGGCACCCGAAGTGCTGGCGCAATCGATCGTCTCGCGTCTGCGCGAACTGGGCGTCAATCAGGTCAAGGTGCTCGACGGTGTGGAAGAGAACATCGCGTTCCCGTTGCCCAAGGGCCTCACGCAGACGGTCGCAGGCTGAGGTCTATCAAAGCCCCTCGGTCAATATCGATCCGAATCGATACGGATCGGCCCCTGGTGGGCCATATTGACCGCGCTGCCGCAGCGACTGTGCAACGCCGTCGCGCATAGCATCACAGAAAGTTCACGGTCGGTGGCAATGCCCGCACGGCCGTCAAACCGGGGGCCGTCGTAGACGGTCCCGGTTTTTTTCCCCGCCATGATTCGGGCCGGTGCGCTCAGATGCACGACACATCGCCCGCAGGCACGGCATCGACGCGCCCTTTTCGCCATCAGGCACCCTGACGTCCACGTCGATCATCCGCCGAACTCCCCCCGACTTTTCCAGGATCGCCCCCGCGGATCTTTCGCATCGACGAACGAGATTTCGCAGAATCCACGCGTATCCGATTTTGTAGCTTTTAACGTCTCGGCAGCCAAAACCGAATGGCGTTCTCGTTAATTCAACGGATATGGAATTAGCAATAAGGAATGTCGTCTGGTTTTCCGGAATTTAATTATTTATATGCCTGCTTAATTAGAAACATCATTCCAAATCTAATAGGCATGCTAATTGCTTATTAGATTGCCATGGCATCCGGGCCCATGAATGGTGCACCGGTTGCACCATGAAGCCACCCGGGAAGCTGCGCCCGGGTGCGTAAAACCTTTCACAATTCCGGGGTTGCGCTTTTGAAAAATTAGGGTTGCACAAGTCGGTATAAAACCTTAGTCCTCCATTATGGAAAACCCTGTGGCTGCGGGCGTCGCAGCCGCAAAGAATGGAGTTACAATGCGCGCGTTTCGCATACGAAACATCGATTTGGCGTTATTGGCGTTATTAAATCGCCGACAATCAGGAGATCATCACATGCAACTCAAGTTCGCGAAGGTACTGCCCGTAGTCGCCGCAGTGACGCTGTTGGCGGCATGCGGTCAGAAGGAAGAAAAGCAGGCCGATTCGGGTGCCGCTTCTGCACCTGCCGCGACGACTGCCGCCAGCGGGGGCGGCGATGCGGTTGTCATCAAGATTGGTCACGTTGCACCATT
This sequence comes from Pandoraea sp. LA3, assembly GCF_022696215.1. NCBI lineage: Bacteria > Pseudomonadati > Pseudomonadota > Betaproteobacteria > Burkholderiales > Burkholderiaceae > Pandoraea > Pandoraea sp. LA3. Next base: position 170,950 of record NZ_PTPY01000028.1, read on the forward strand.
GACGGGCCAAATTGCTCACTTGGGCAAAGATAACGAAAACGGTGCACGCCTCGCCGTTGAAGAAGCCAACAAGGCTGGTCTGACCATCGACGGCAAGCCGGTCAAGCTGGAACTGGTGGCAGAAGACGACGCCGCCGATCCGAAGACCGCAACGCAGGTCGCCCAGAAGCTGGTCGACGAGAAGGTCGTTGCCGTGGTGGGTCACTTGAACTCGGGCACCTCGATTCCGGCCTCGAAGATTTACAGCGATGCGGGCATCGTGCAGATCTCGCCGTCGTCGACGAACCCGGCCTACACGCAGCAGGGCTTCAAGACGACGTACCGTGTGGTGGCGACCGATGCGCAGCAAGGTCCGGCACTGGCGAACTACGCAACCAAGTCGCTCAATGCCAAATCGGTGGCGATCGTCGACGACGCGACCGCTTACGGCAAGGGGCTGGCCGACGAGTTCGAGAAGACCGCAAAGGCCAACGGCCTGAAGGTGCTCTCGCACGATGCGACCAACGACAAGGCCACGGACTTCCGCGCCATTCTGACCAAGATCAAGGGTGAGAAACCGGACATCATCATGTACGGCGGTATGGATGCCACCGGCGGCCCGTTCGCCAAGCAATCGAAGGAACTGGGTATCGGTGCGAAGGTGCTGGCCGGCGACGGCGTGTGTACCGACAAGGTGGCCGAACTCGCTGGCGACGCCATCGACAACATCATCTGCTCGGAAGCGGGCATGGCGCTGTCGAAGATGGAAAACGGTGCCGACTTCTCCAAGCGTTACGAAGCCCGTTACAACCAGCCGATCCAGATCTACGCCCCGTTCACGTATGACGCCGTCAACGTGATCGTCGACGCCATGAAGCGTGCCAACTCGACCGATCCGGCCAAGATCCTGGCAGCCATGCCGGCAACGGATTACAAGGGTGTCATCGGTCACATCGCCTTCGACAGCAAGGGCGACATGAAGGAGCCGGTGATCACGCTCTACAACTACAAGGATAAGAAGAAGAGCGTGCTCGACGTGGTGAAGATGTAACTCCCAGGCTCTCGCGCCATGATGCGGCACCGTTGCCTACCCATTCGGTGCCGCATCGATATCTGCGGAAAGACGCTGTGCCTGCATGACGGGCACGGCCCCCCCTCCTGACACAGGATTACGCCTCATAACCCGCAGTTCTCTCGACCCCCTCGCATGCCCTATCCGGCTTGCGTGTCGGGAGCCCGTTCCCGGGACAAGGAGTTAGCTTCATGGATATTTTTATCCAACAAATCTTGAACGGCCTCGTGCTTGGTAGCGTGTACGCGATCATTGCACTGGGCTACACGATGGTCTACGGCATTCTGGGCATCATCAACTTTGCCCACGCCGACGTGATGATGATCGGTGCGATGGTCGCGCTGTCCACCATCAACCTGCTTTTGAAGATCGCGCCGGATATGAACCCGGTGCTCATGCTGGCCATTGCGACGCTCGTGTGTATGCCCGTGTGTGCACTGACCAACTTTGTGATCGAGCGCGTGGCCTACCGGCCGTTGCGCAATGCGCCGCGTCTGGCGCCGCTGATCACCGCTATCGGCGTCTCGCTGCTTCTGCAGACGATCGCGATGCTGATCTGGTCGCGTAACCCCCTCTCGTTCCCGCAACTGCTGCCGACCGACGCCATGAACGTGATCCCGCCGCGCGGCGATCATCCGGGCGCCGTGACCAACGGCACGGGCATCGTGATCGTGGTCGTGGCCTTCCTCGTGATGTTCGGCCTCACGCAGCTCGTGAACCGCACCAAGCTTGGGCGCGCCATGCGTGCGACGGCGGAAAACCGCAACGTCGCCGGCCTCATGGGCGTGAACCCGAACTTCGTGATCTCCGCGACGTTCGCCCTCGGCGGCGGTCTCGCCGCACTGGCGGGCGTGATGATGGCCTCGAACTACGGCAACGCGCACTTCTACATGGGCTTCATCCCCGGCATGAAGGCGTTCACCGCCGCCGTGCTCGGCGGGATCGGCAACCTGCAGGGCGCCATGGTCGGCGGCGTGCTGCTGGGCCTCATCGAAGCATTGGGCGCAGGCTACATCGGCGATCTGACCGGTGGTGTGTTCGGCAGTAACTATCAGGACGTGTTTGCTTTCGTCGTGCTGATTGTGGTGCTGGTGTTCCGTCCGAGCGGTCTGCTCGGTGAGCGCGTGGCAGATCGTGCATAAGCCGGGAGGATCGAGACTATGAATCAACCCGTGCAAACTTCGCCGGCGACGCAGATCTCTGCGGCCGCCGCCACCCGCAAGGCCTATCGCGGCCTCGCGTTCTTCCTGATCGCCGCGATCGTCGCGCCCGTGCTCGTCGGCTACGCCGGCGGCAACTACTGGGTGCGCGTGCTCGACTTCGCGCTGCTCTACATCATGCTCGCGCTGGGCCTGAACATCGTGGTGGGCTTCGCCGGCCTGCTCGATCTTGGCTACATCGCGTTCTATGCCGTGGGCGCGTACGTCACGGCGTTCCTGAGTTCTCCGCATCTGACGACCCAGTTCGAATGGATCGCGCACCTTTTCCCGGGCGGCTTGCATGTGCCCGTGTGGTTCACGATCCCGATCGGGGCGGCGGTCGCGGCCATCTTCGGTATCCTGCTCGGTGCGCCGACGTTGCGGCTTCGCGGCGACTATCTGGCCATCGTGACGCTGGGCTTCGGGGAAATCATCCGTATCTTCATGAACAACCTCGACCGTCCGGTGAACATCACCAACGGTCCGAAGGGGATCACCGGCATTCAACCCGCCTCGTTGTTCGGCTTCGATTTCTCGAAGGCGCACGAGTTCTTCGGGTTCAAGGTCAGCTCGGTGTACATGTACTACTACCTGTTCGTGTTCCTGGCGTTGCTCATCGCGTTCATCTGCGTGCGCTTGCAGCACTCGCGTATCGGACGCGCCTGGGTCGCCATTCGTGAAGACGAAGTCGCCGCCAAGGCGATGGGCATCAACACGCGCAACATCAAGCTGCTCGCGTTTGCCATGGGCGCGTCGTTCGGTGGCGTGGCAGGCGGCATGTTCTCCGCGTTCCAGGGCTTCGTCTCGCCCGAGTCGTTCACTTTCTGGGAGTCGATCGTCGTGCTCTCGATGGTGGTGCTCGGCGGCATGGGCCACATTCCGGGCGTGATTCTGGGCGGTGTGCTGCTCTCGGCGTTCCCCGAGATCCTGCGCTCGACCATGGGCCCGTTGCAGATGAAGTTGTTCGGTAACGTCATCGTCGATCCCGAAGTGATCCGGCAGTTGCTGTACGGTCTGGCCATGATCCTGATCATGCTGTACCGTCCGGCCGGCCTGTGGCCGTCGCCGCGTCCGGAAGAACGGACTCTGTAAGCCGAGGGAGATGACCTGAACATGAGCGAACAAATTCTTCTGTCCGTCAAGGGCGTGAACAAGCGCTTCGGCGGTCTGCAGGCCCTCACCGACGTGGGCCTGGAGATCAAGCCGGGGCAGATCTACGGGCTGATCGGCCCGAACGGCGCCGGCAAGACCACGTTCTTCAACGTGATCACCGGTCTTTACACACCGGACTCCGGCGAGTTCCGGCTCGACGGCACGTCCTACAAACCGACCGCCGTGCACGAAGTGGCCAAGGCCGGCATTGCGCGCACCTTCCAGAACATCCGTCTGTTCGGCGGCATGACCGTCGTCGAGAACGTGATGGTGGGCCGTCACGTGCGCACGAAGATGGGCGTGATCGGCGCGATCGTCCGCTATCCCGGTGCGAAGGCCGAAGAGCGCGCGATCCGCGATCGTGCGATGGAATTGCTGGAGTACGTGGGCGTGGCGAAGTACGCCAACTACACGGCGGCGAACCTCTCGTACGGGCACCAGCGGCGTCTGGAGATTGCACGCGCACTCGCCACCGATCCGAAGCTGCTGGCGCTGGACGAACCGGCGGCGGGCATGAACGCCACCGAGAAGGTGGAGCTGCGCGGTCTGCTCGACAAGATCCGTAGTGACGGCAAGACGATTCTGCTCATCGAGCACGACGTGAAGCTGGTGATGGGTTTGTGCAACCGCATGACGGTGCTCGATTACGGCAAGGTGATTGCCGAAGGTTTGCCGCAGGACGTGCAGAAGAATCCAGCGGTGATTGAAGCGTATCTGGGTTCGGGAGGCCATTGATGAGCGCAATGTTGACGATCAAGGGCCTGAAAGTCGCGTACGGCGGGATCAAGGCGGTCAAGGGGATCGACCTGAGCATTCAGCCGGGCGAGCTGGTCACGCTCATCGGCGCGAACGGTGCGGGCAAGACGACGACCATGAAGGCGATCACGGGCTTGCTGCCGTGGGCCGATGGCGACATCGAGTATCTGGGCAAGTCGATTCGCGGCGTGAAGGCGTTCGATCTGCTCAAGCAGGGGCTGGCGATGGTGCCGGAAGGTCGCGGCATCTTCACGCGCATGACCATCCTCGAGAACATGCAGATGGGAGCGTATCTGCGCAACGACAACGCGGGCATCAAGCAGGACGTCGACAAGATGTTCGGCATCTTCCCGCGTCTGAAGGAGCGTAAAGATCAGCTCGCGGGTACGCTCTCGGGTGGCGAACAGCAGATGCTCGCCATGGCGCGTGCACTGATGAGCCAGCCCAAGCTGTTGCTGCTCGACGAGCCGTCGATGGGGCTCTCGCCGATCATGGTGGAGAAGATCTTCGAGGTGGTGCGTACGGTATCCGGCGAAGGCGTGACGGTGCTGCTCGTGGAGCAGAACGCGCGTCTGGCGCTGCAAGCCGCGCACCGTGGCTACGTGATGGACAGCGGCCTGGTCACCATGACCGGCGACGCGAAGGACATGCTCGACGATCCGAAGGTGCGCGCAGCGTATCTCGGGGAGTAATTCGAGACGTCAATCAAGGCGCGGGCAGGGATCGGTCGACGCCAGTCCATCGATCCCCACCCGGTCGGGCGGTGTGTCATGCAAAGGGCGCCGGAGGCAACTCCCGGCGCCCTTTGTGTCTTGTGGCGCAGCGTGTTGTCGTCATCACGACCGGCGGCGCTTGCCGATGGCGATCACGCCGACGCACATGCATCAGCGCATCAGCGCTTCAGGCCGTCACATGCGGGCCGGCGCTGGATGCGGGCGGCAGTCGCTTGCCGAGAGACACGACATCGTCCGCGGCGTACCCATGCGCGTTGTAGAACGCCAGCGCCTCCCGCGACTGCGTAAGCACTTGCAGGTTGAGCTTGAGGCAACCCCGTTCGGCCAGCGCAATCTCCGAATGCCGCAGCAGCGCACTCGCCACGCCGCGACGACGCAGCGCTGACGTCACCGCCAGCGAATAGACCCAGCCACGATGGCCGTCGTACCCGGCCATGACCGTGCCGACGATCTTGCGCTCGCGCACCGCGACGAAGAACAGACCGTCGCGCATGGCCACCTTGTTGGCGATCGAGCGACGCGGCTCACGGTGCGGCTTGTCGGCCCGGTTGTATTCCGGAAACGCTTCACGCCAGAGCGTGATGACGGCGTCGGTATCCGCTTCGTCGAACGTGCGGATGTGAATGTCGGCGGATAGGCGGGTCATGGCGCTTCCTGCTGGCCCGTGTAGATGTCGGGCCGATGGATCTGCATCATCTTGTTCACGGGGCCGAGCGGCTCGAAGCCGTAACGGGCATAGAGGCTGGCGGCATCGGTGGTCGCGAGCAGGAAGCGGCGCAGCCCCTGCAATGCCGGATGGGCGAGCACGTTCTCGCACAGACGCTTGCCGATACCGAGCCCGCGCATCGAGGGGTCGACGAACACATCCGCCAGATACGCGAAGGTGGCGTGATCCGTGATCACACGCGCGAAACCGACTTGTCGCGAGACGCCGCCTTCGACCTGCGTGGCGTAAGCGCCGAAACACAGCGAGTGACTGATGGCGCGCATGAGCGTGGTGCGCGGAATGTCCTGCGCCCAGTGCGTCTGCGTCGACAGGGCGTGATGGATGAAGCCGATGTCGAGCCGTGCCGGATCGGCGGAAATTTCGACGATGGCGTCGGCGGGCGGTGTCGGGTGCCCCTGACTCAGGTCGTTCATCGATGGGTTCTCCTGAGATTGTCATAGGCGCTCGCCGGAGCGAGGTCCGGGCGAGCGTCGTCGATCAAAACGTTGCCAGCGAACGTTGCCAGCGGGGCTGGCGCACGGTCGGTGAGCCGCGCTCAGACGTGTTTGGCGAGCAGCGTGTCGAGCATCGAGAGCATCTGGTCGATCTCTTCGCGGCTCACGTTCAGCGCGGGCATGAAACGCAGCAGGTTGGGGCGCGCCGAATTGAGCAGCAGGCCGTCCGGTGTCATGTCGCGGGCGGCTTCGACCAGTTGCGGGCCGATGTCGCGCCCGAGCAGCAGCGCGCGCAGCAGACCGGCGCCGCGCTCGCCCTGACCGCCGTAGCGCGACGACAGATGCTGCAATCCCGCGCTCAGATAGTCCGCCTGCGCCCGCACGAATTCGAGGAAGCCCGGCGAGCTGACCGTGCGCATCACCGCGAGGCCGACGGCGCACATCAGCGGATTGCCGTTGTAGGTGCCGCCCTGATCGCCCGGCTGGAACACCGCGAACTCGTCACCGCAGAGCATGGCCGCGAGCGGCACGCCGCCGCCGATGCCCTTGCCGAGCGTCATGATGTCGGGAACGATGCCGTTCTGCTGGTGCGAGAAGAGCGTGCCGGTACGGCCGCAGCCCGTCTGCACTTCATCCACGATCAGCAGCAGGCCACGCGCCTTCGTGAGCTCGCGCAAGGCCTTCATGAACGCGTCGGTGGCGGGCACGACACCCGCTTCGCCCTGAATCGGTTCGAGCATCACGGCGACCGTATCCGGGCCGATGAGCGCCTCGACCGACGCGATATCGTTCAGTTCGGCCTTCGGGAAGCCCGGCACCTGCGGCGCGAAGATCTTGTCCCAGCCGGGTTTGCCGCTCGCGGACATGGTGGCGAGCGTGCGGCCATGGAAAGCGTTGTTGAACGTAATGATCTCGTAACGCGCACCGCCTGCCGGGTTCGGATGCAACTGTCCCCACTTGCGCGCGAGCTTGATCGCGCTTTCGTTGGCTTCCGCACCGCTGTTGGCGAAGAAGACCTTGCCGAGGCCGGAGAGCTTCGTGAGCAGATCGGCCAGCTCGATCATCGGCACGTTGTAGTACGCGGGGCTCGGGTTGAGGAGCAACGAACCTTGCGTGGCCAGCGCGTCGCGCATCACCGGGTGGCAATGGCCGAGGCTGTTCACGGCCCAGCCCTGAATGAAATCGAGATATCGCTTGCCTTGGTGGTCGTACAGCCAGCCGCCCTTGCCATGCGTGAACACGAGTTCCGGGCGCGTAGTAATGGGTAGCAGCGCCTGCGTCGGGTACTCGGCGAACCTGGCGTTACGGACATTACGAACATTAGGGGCGGTAGCCGCTTCGTTGGAAGGGTTGGCGGCGGCGGACGATTGAGCAAGCGACATGACGGTCTCCGGAGGCAAAGGGAAAAGAGACGAGGGAATAAAAAAAGCCACGGGGGTTGCCCGTGGCTTCGCTGTGCTTGAGAACTTGCGTTGTTATCGCAGTCGATAGCGTGCCGCGCGGCATCCCGGTTGGGGCAGCGTACGGCGACGTCGGATCGAGGCGATGGCAATCAGGTTCATGTCGGCAAGCATAAGACGGTGACGCGGCGCTTGTCAAAGGGAATGCACGGACTGTGGTTTGCGTGCATCTTTTGCGCATTCCCCTGACGGGCACGTCGATCAGCGAGGGCCGGATGCCATGACGGCGTCACGGCGTCCTGTCAGGTCACTCACCGCCGCCAGGGTTATCGGCTTCGGTCGTGAAGGCGTCGGCGTAGAAGGCGTCTTCCGGCAGTCCGTGATGCGCGATGAAGTCGCGCCGGGCCGATTCGACCATCACCGGCGCCCCGCAGGCATAGACCTCGTAACCCGACATGTCGGCAAGGTCTTCGGCCACGGCGCGATGCACGAAGCCCGTGCGTCCCTGCCACTGGTCTTCCGGCGCGGCGTCGGAGAGCACCGGTACGAACCGGAAGCCGGGGATCTCGCGTGCCCACTGCTCGGCCAGTTCGCGCAGGTAGATGTCCTTCAACCGACGCGCGCCCCAGTAGAGCGTCATCGGCCGGTCGAGCCCCTTGTGCGCGGCATGTTCGACGATGGCCTTGATCGGTGCGAAGCCGGTGCCCGAAGCGAGTAACACGATAGGTTTGTCGGAATCTTCACGCAGGAAGAACGTGCCCAGCGGTCCCTCGAAGCGCAGGATTTCGCGCTCCTTCATGTTGTTGAACACGTGATCGGTGAACACGCCGCCGGGCATGTGGCGCAGGTGCAGTTCGAGGAAGCCTTCCTCATGCGGCGCGGTCGCCATCGAATAGCTGCGACGCTTGCCGTCCTTGAGGATGAATTCGATGTACTGCCCGGCGAGGTACTGGAAGCGTTCGTTGGCGGGCAGTTGCAGACGCATGACGATGACGTCGTCGGCGCGGCGTTCCAGCGCGTTCACGCGGCACGGCAGGCGTTTGACCGGGATATCGCCGATGCCCTTGACCTCGCGCGACTCGATCACGAGATCGCCCTTGGTGTGGGCGCAGCACAGCAGGGCGAAACCGCGCGTTTCTTCGTCCTTGGTGAGGGCCGAACTGGAGTGGGCGCCGTGTTCGACGGTGCCCTCGACGAGCTTGGCCTTGCACGACCCGCAGCCGCCGTTCTTGCATCCGTACGGCAGACCGATGCCCTGACGCAGCGCCGCGGAGAGCACGGCCTCGCCGTCTTCGACCTGGAACTCGCGCCCGCTCGGCACGAGGGTAACGTTGTAAGCCATACTACAATCCGAAAAATGAAAAAACCGTCCAAATCCTTCGGTCGCCCGCGCCTCTTGATCGTGGGCTGCGGCGACGTCGGCATGCGTGCCCTGCCGGCGCTCGTCAAACGCTTTCGTGTCTTTGCCGTGACGTCCAGCGATGCGCGTCATGCGGCCTTGCGGGCGGCGGGTGCGGTGCCTGTCGTCGCCAATCTGGACGACGCACAGCGGCTGCAACGCATCGGCCATCTGGCCCCACGGGTCCTGCATCTGGCGCCGCCTGCGGCCGTTGCCGGCAACGGTACACAGGATCTTCGTACCCGTCGATTGCGCGCCGCGCTGACCCGACCATACAAACGCAATATTGTACCCGAGGGGGGGTATCGCGCCCGGGCAGGCGCGCCCGCGTCACGCCCTTCGCCTTCCCGGATTCTCGTCTACGCGAGCACCAGCGGCGTCTATGGCGATTGCGGCGGGGCATATGTCGATGAGACCCGCACGCCCATGCCGCGTTCGCCGCGCGGCCAGCGCCGGGTCGACGCCGAGCGCACCGTGCGCAGCCTCGGCCGTCCCGCCTTCCACGCACGCAATCCGCGACGCTCGGCGGCGGCGGGGGCCCCGCGAGCGCGGGGGCCGCAGGTGGCCGGGACGTCAGGCACACGCGCGTCATGGCGTCATACCGCCCGAGGCCGGGGGATGTGGCGTGCGTCGGTGGTGCGAATTCCGGGGATCTACGCGGCGCAACGTCTGCCGCTCGCACGGTTGCAGAAGGGCACGCCCGCCTTGCAGGCGTCGGACGACGTCTACACCAACCATATCCATGCCGACGATCTCGCCGCGATCCTGATTCGCACGATGTGGCGCGGCAAGGCGCAGCGTGTCGTGCACGCGAGCGACGACACCGACTGGCGCATGGGCGAGTACTTCGACCACGTGGCGGATGCCTTCGGCTTGCCGCGCGCGCCGCGCATCTCCCGCGACGAGGCGAAGCAGGTGCTCGAACCGACATTGTTGTCCTTCATGTCGGAGTCGCGACGTCTGGTCAACACGCGGCTCAAGCGCGAACTCGGCTACCGTCTGAAGTATCCGGACGTGGCGGCGCTGCTCATGACGCTGTCCCCAGCGTACCGCCGAGCGCCTTGACGAGCGTGAGCGTCGCGTCGATCTGATCGAGCCGCGACTGCGCGGCGTTACGACGCGCCTGACGCGCGAGTCGCTGCGCGTCGAGCCACGTTTGCAGGTCGATGTCCCCGGCGCGATAGCGCGCGCCCGAGAGGTCTGCCGCGCGTTGCGCCAATGTGGCGGCGCTGGCGAGCGAGGCGTATTGCGACGCCGTGCGCTCACGCGCCGCGAGGGCGTCTTCCACTTCGGTCAGTGCGGTCAGCAACGTACTGCGGAACGTGGTGACGGATTGCGCGTAATCGTTGCGTGCGAGCGCCGTGGTGAAGCGCGCCGTTTGCACCTGAAGGAAGGGCGTCGCAATCGTCGCGGCGAGTGTGCCGACGGGATTGGCGAGCAGACGGGAGAGCGCGTCGCTGCTGGTCGCGGCCGTGCCGGTCAGCGTGAGCGACGGATAGAACGACAGACGGGCGGCGTCGACGTCCGCCAGACGGGCGCGAACGCGCGTCTCGGCCGCTGCGAGATCGGGGCGCTGTGCGAGCAGCGATGCGGGCAGTCCCGGCGCGACGTCGGGCAACTGCACGGGGGCGAGCGAATCACGCTCGGCGAAGCGGGTTTGCGCCGGACGCCCCAACGCATTCGCCAACGCATGCCGCGCGACGTCGCGCAGACGTTCCCATTCAGCCAGCGCCCCGGCCACCGCGTCGCGATCCTGCTGCGCCTGCACCGGATCGAGCGCCGACACGGCCCCCGCACGACGACGCGCTTCGACGACCGTCACTACCCGATTGGCGGCGTCGAGGTCTGCCGTCGCACTGCGCACGTTCTCATTCAGATAGGCCACACGCCAGTACAGCGACGCCACCTGACTCGACAGCGACAGTGCTGCGGCGCGCCGCTCCCATGCACTCGCGGCAGCTTGCCAGTTGGCGGCGTCGCGTTGTGCACCGAGCTTGTTCCAGAGATCGATTTCATAGCTGATGCCGAGATTCGCGCCGGACGTCGTGCGCGTTTGCCCGTCATACGCGAGCGCGGCGCGGCCGCCGTCGAGCGCGCGCGACTTGGCGCCGCTGAGGCTGGCGGTGAACTGCGGCCAGCGGTTGGCGTCCGTCAGTCCGGCCTGGAGCGCGTCGCGATCCGCCTGCAACGCCTTGAGCGCGAGCCCCGGGTTGCCGGCGAGCGCCTGCGCGACGAGGGTATCGAGTTGAGGCTCGCGAAACGCCTGCCACCACGGCGCGATGTCCGCAGCGGACGTGTTCTGCGCGTTGACGGACCCCACGTCGTCAGGCGCTGCACCCTGCTGTGTGCCGTCGATGGGGGTACCGAAGTGGGCCGGCACCGGCAACGCCGGGCGCTCATAATCCGTGCGCGTGAGCGCGCATCCCGAGGTGATCAGGGCGACGGCGACAGATACGGCGAGGGGGACGAAGCGTACGCGCGGCGACAACGGAAGCCATGGTGGGATCGGACGGAAAGGTCGGGGGTGACGAATCATCGGAGGTATTGCATCGGCGCACGCGAGGCTACCGGTGCGCATGCGCGTGAATTGGACAAAAAGACCCCCGCGCGCGACACCGAATCGCGCGCGGGGTGTAAAAGCCATCCCGAGCCTGAGGGGGGGCGCCGCGGGACGGCGGGGGGCAATCATTCACGGGCGAGGGCATCGACCGGATCGAGGCGGGCCGCACTGCGCGCGGGCAGCCAGCCACTGAGCATGCCGATGGCACACGCACAGGAGAGCGCCGCGGCGAACGTTTTCGCGGAGAACACCACGGCGACCTGCGGCACGAACGTCGACACGAGCCAGCCGATCGCATACGACAGCGCGACGCCGACCGCGCCGCCCATCAGGCAGACCAGCACCGCCTCGATGAGGAACTGCCGGAGAATGTCCTGACGCCGTGCGCCGATGGCGCGCCGGATGCCGATCTCGCGCGTGCGCTCCGTCACCGAGACCAGCATGATGTTCATCACGCCGATGCCGCCGACAACGAGCGAAATCAGCGCGACGAACGAAAGCAGCAGCGTGAGCATCTGGCTCGTGCGCGAGATCGACTTCACGATCGTGTCCATGTTGAACGTGAAGAAGTCCTTCTGGCCGTGCGCTCGCGTGAGCACGCGAACGATGCCGGCTTCGGCCGCCGCAGGCGGATGTCCGTCGAGAATGCGCACCGTGATCGACTCCAGATGCTGCTGTCCGGCCAGTCGGCTCGCGACCGTCGTCCAGGGCACATAGACGTTGAGCGCGCGGCTCACGAACATCGACGAGCGATCTTTCACCACACCGATGACGCGCAGCGGCAGCGACCCGGCGAGCACGATTTGACCGACGGGGTCGCCGCCGTTCGGCATCAGCTTCCTGAGCGTGTTTTCGCCGAGCAGCGCGACTTGCGCCTGACGCTCGACTTCGGTGGCGTCGAAGCTGCGTCCACGGGCCAGCTTCAATCCGTTGGCCCGCAGGAAGTCGGCGCCTTCGCCGTGAACCTGTGCGTCGGTGTCGAGACGTCCGAAGCGCATGCGGGCCGTGCGCGGACCGACCTGCGGCGACACGCTGTCGGTGTAGGGCTGCGCGGCGAGCAACGAGGCGTCGCGCGGCAGCAGCGTGCGAATCTCGGCGGCCTTGTCGTCGTTGAAGTCCTTGCCGCGCAGCACGGTGATCGTGTTGGGGGCGATGTTGCCGATGTCGTCGAGCACGCGCCGTTTGGTGCCCTCGCCGATGGCCGAGAGCGAGACGACCGACGTGATGCCGATGATGATGCCGAGCATCGTCAGCCCCGTGCGAAGCCGGTGCGACGCGAGCGCGTGCCACGCCATCGACAGGCTCTCCGCGAATGTGGGCCAGCCTTGCAGCCAGCGCGTGAGCGTGTGACGACGGCTGGCACGCAGCGACGCTATCGCGGGCGATGTGACCGACAGTGCCGACGAGGCTTCTCGTGACGTGGCGCGTTCCGGATCGTCAGACAAGTGGCCCGCCGTCGATGCCATTGATGCCGGTGATGCCGGTGACGGGGGCGATGCTTGCGGCGTGACGTTGATGCGATCGCGCTGAATGCGTCCGTCGGCGATCTCGATGACGCGTTGCGCCCACGCCGCGACACCGGGATCGTGCGTCACGAGAATGATCGTGTGCCCGCGCGCGTGAAGCTCGCGCAGGATGTGCATGACTTCCAGTCCGCTGTGGCTATCGAGTGCGCCGGTCGGTTCGTCCGCAAGGATGATGTCGCCGCCGTTCATCAGCGCGCGGGCGATGCTCACGCGTTGCTGTTGTCCGCCTGACATCTGCGCCGGGCGATGCGCGTGGTGCCTGTCGAGTCCGAGACGGTCGAGCAGAGCTACGGAGCGCGACGCACGCTGCGCGCGGGAAGTCCCGGCGTACACGGCAGGCACTTCCACATTGCCCTGTGCCGTGAGATGCCCCATCAGGTGATAGCGCTGGAAGATGAAACCGAAATACTCGCGTCGCAGTTGCGCAAGTTCGTCATCGGACAGCGAGGCGACGTCCCGTCCATCGATCTCGTAGCGTCCGGCGCTGGCGCGGTCGAGGCAGCCGAGTACATTCATCAGCGTCGACTTGCCGGAACCGGACGGCCCCATGATCGCGACCATCTCGCCGCGCCGGATGACGAGGTCGACGTCGCGCAACACGCTCACGGCCCCCACGCCCCCGCCGAACGTGCGTGAGATGCCGCTAAGGCACAGGAGGGGGACGTCGGCGTGCGTCACAGCAATGTCCCCGAGTCGTTGCTACCGGGCGCTGGCGCGTCGGTCGGATCGGCGGTCACGACGCGATCGCCCGCCGACAGACCGTCGAGCGCTTGCGCGGTGAGACGGTTGTCGAGCCCGACTCTGACCCAGCGCGCGTGAGCGTTGCCCTGCGCGTCGAGCACGCGAACACGATAACGGCCATCGGCACGTTTCTCGCCGAGCGCGACCGACGGAAACGTCAGCGCGTTCGCGATCCGTGCGCTGACGATCGACACCTGCGCCGTCATGTCGGGACGCAGCACGCCGCTCGGATTCGGCACGTCGAAAAGCGCATTGAAGAAGATCGCGTTGTTGATCTTTTCCGGCGACGGCTGAATCACGCGCAGCTTGCCTTCGTAGCGCTTGTCGGGAGCGCCGAGGATCGTGAAGTACACCGGCTGCCCGGCGCGAATGCGCACCACGTCGGCTTCCGAGACCTGCGCGCGCACGGTCATCATCGACAGGTCGGCAACTTTCAGGATCGTCGGAATCTGATAGATCGCCGTCACCGTCTGGCCTTCCTGCGTGCTGATGGCGGTCACGGTGCCATTGATGGGGGCGGTGATGCGCGTGTAGGAGAGATTCGTGCGCGCCTTGTCGACCTTGACCTTTTGCTGGCTGATCTGCGAATCGAGCGAGGCGAGTTCGGCGGTGAGCGCTTCGGCTTCGGTGCGCGCCTTTTCGAGATCGCGTGGCGAGGTCGCCTCGTCGCCCGCCAACTGACGTTGGCGTGCGAGTTCGCGACCGGCCTGCGCGTGACGAATGGCCTTCGCGCGCCGGTCGGCCGCGAGCGTCGTCAGTCCGGCGCTGGCTTCGCGCAGGTCGTTATCGCTGGAGGTCGGATCGATTTCCGCGAGCAGTTGTCCCCTGGTGACGGTATCGCCGAGCACGACCTTGAGCGAGCGAAGCTGCCCGTTGGCCTGCGAGCCGACTTCGACCTGCTTGATGGGCTGGAGCACGCCGGTGGCGAGCACCGCATCTTCGAGATCGCTGTGCCGGACGGTAGCGAAGAGATAGGCCGGCGGCTTCGGATGCGGCCAGAGCCAGAGCGCCAGACCACAGGCGACGACGATCGCGACCGCGACGCCCATACGGCGACGCGACTTCCGCAGACGGGATAACAAGGCAATTAGCAAGGCAACGAGCCGCGGGAAACGCTTCATCGATCGGGAAATAGGCCAGTGACTGCCGCAAACCAACCGGGATGCGGACCTGTGGCGATCCTAATCAAAGGGCGCCTGACAAACTGTTTTCAGTTGTTGGGACTTTGTGAACAGAGATGACCGGCGCGAGACATTGGGAATCGACCCAGCGCGAACGAGCGAATCGACGCCCACGGCGAAATGTGGAGAGCGCGACCCGGGTCAAAATCACGCCGTGCGGCGGTCGCTTTAGTCCCCGTGGACGGTTCGATAACGGCTTCGACCCGCACTGGATAAGGCGCTCGGCGATGCGGGCGCTGCGATGGCCCGTGTGCGGCGCCGTCGGCCATGCCGGGGTGCGCCGGCTGCACAGTGTGAAGATTGCGAGGGTGATCCTTCGCGCTGAGCACCGTCCGGTATGACGCGAGCGGCGCGGTAAGGCGAGGGGTATGTGACAAATTGGCTATAATTTCGCCTTATGTCGTCCAACGTCGACGAAATTTGTATTTTTCGGCATATTTCTCAATGATGACGCCAGCGAGACGTCTCAGTGCGCCTTACGAATCCTTTCTGAAATAAGGATTGGGCGCCATTCTGTTGGATGCTTCGGTCAACGGTGCACTGGACGGGCGCGCAAACTGCGGTGTATCTCGTCACAGAGGGAGCACAAAGCATGGCCATCACCATTGGTTCACCCGACACGGCGGTGCATCGGGCCTGGCGTTTGCCGGGGCAGGGTTCGGCGTCGACGATCGGCACGCATCGCGCGCAATCGGGCGCGGACCGCTATTCGAACGCGCTGCGGGCGCTCTCCAGCACCCCGGAGACGCCGTCTGTGACGCAGGACGATGCTGTGAAGTTGTCGCAAAGCGCGACCACGCCGCGCGGAATTTAAATTACCGAGAGATTTTCATGAGTCTGCATGTTCTTCTGGTCGACGACGATCCTGTCGTGCGCGACCTATTGCGCGAATTGCTGCACGCCAATGGCATGCAGGTCTCGGTGCTTCACAACGGCGCGTCGCTGCTGCGTCGGCTCGAACTGGAACGGCCGTCGGTCATCCTGCTCGACATCATGATGCCGGAGCGCGACGGGCTGCGCGCCTTGCAGGACTTGCGTGCCGCCGGCGAAGACATTCCCGTCATCATGCTGTCCGCACGTGGCGGCCCGCTCGACCGAGCGCTCGGCCTCGAACTGGGCGCCGACGATTACCTCGCCAAGCCGTTCGACCCGCGCGAGTTGCTCGCCCGCATTCACGCCGTGCTGCGCCGTCGCGGCCCGGTGGCGGCCAGCGCTCCCGATGCACGCGCGCCGTACCGCTTCGGGCCGTTCGAACTCGATTACTCGCTGCGCACGCTTCAGCGCGCGGGCGAACGTCTGCCGCTGCGCGACACCGAGTTCGCGATGCTCAAGGCGTTCACGCAACACCCGATGCAAGTGCTGCCGCGTGTGAAGCTGCACGCCATGCTTTACGGCGACGGCATCGCGTTTCGCGACCGCAGCCTCGACGTGCCGGTGTGGCGTCTGCGCCGCCTCATCGAGGTCGATCCGTCCGAGCCTCGCTACATCCAGACCATTCGTGGCAAGGGTTACGTCTTCGTGCCGGGCGGCGAGCTGTCCGAAGGCGCGACGTCCGATGCGAGGGAACGCGGCATGGGCGACGTGGGTGACGTGGGTAACCTGAGCGGCGAAGGCGACGACGGCCTGTCGCTCGCCACGACGGCATCGGCGTCGGCAGGCAAGCGTGCGGTGCGCGGCTGGCGGGAGTCGGTTGCGTGACGTTACGTTGGTTGCTGCGAGACTCTCTGTTTCGCCGCATGGCCTGTCTGGGCATCGCTGTTTTGGTGGTGATGCATCTCGTGTGGAGCGCGCTGGTGTTCTACCAGCGCCCGCGACAGCAGGTCGACGGCTTCGCCCGCGGCCTGCTTGTTGCCATTCAGAGCGTGGATCAGCGCGCTGTCGATCCCGGCAGCCTCGCGCCGCCCCATGCGCTGCGTCGCGTACCGGTGGCGCAGACCCCGACGTTTAGCGGCGAGTCGGACGACGAACGCAGTATCCGCTTGCGACAGGAACTGCTCTCGCGCCTGCCGACGGGCACCCAACTGCATATCGTCAACGATCGCAAGCGCGGCAACATCTGGGTGTTGCTGCCGCAGCATACCGAGTGGATCGTCATCGGCCTCGATCTGCCGCCGATGCCGCCGTTCATTCGCGAGACGCTTGGCATTCTGATCGGTGCAGTCCTGCTCGCGTTGCTCGTTGCGTGGCAGATGCAGCGGCCCATCGCCCGGCTGGCGCACGCGGCGCGTGTGATCGCGCGTGGACGCCGCCCTGCGTTGTTGCCCGAGCAGGGACCGCACGAATTGCGTGATCTGACGCACGCGTTCAACGACATGGCCAAGCGTCTGGCCGAAGCCGAAGACAACCAGGCCATCATGCTCGCGGGCATTGCCCACGACCTGAAGTCGCCGCTCACGCGGTTGCGTCTGCGCGCCGATCTGATCGACAGCGAAGGCTCGCGCGACGGCTTCGTGCGCGATATCGCTTCCATCGATCACATCGTTCAGCAATTCCTCGCCTACGCGCGCGACGAGGCCGACACCAGTCCGCTGGTGAGCGTCGACGAATTCCTGCGCGAGCAGTTTCCGGCGGACGAGGAAACACCCGACAGCCCCCCAGCCGCACGTGGGCCAACGGATGACGCCTCGCTGTTCGTCAGCAGTCTGCGTGCGGGGCCGGACTTTCTGCTGCCGCGCACGCTGCTCGATCGTGTGATGTCCAATCTCGTCGACAATGCGCTCGAACACGGCGAGCCGACGGTGCGTCTGGCCACGTGGCGCGAGGGCGCGACCGGATACATCGAAGTGAGCGACTGCGGGAAGGGGATTCCGGACGATCAGGTGGCGCTGGCGATGCGGCCGTTCGTGCGGCTCGACGCGTCGCGCGGCGGCGAAGGGCACTGCGGCCTCGGCCTGTCGCTGGTCGTGCGTCTGGTGGAAGGTCTGGGTGGCGCGGTGCGTCTGGGCCGGCCAGGGGGTGGCGGGTTGCGCGTGACGCTGACCTTGCCGATCGGCGCCACGCAAGACAGCGTCGCTCAGTAAATCTCCGGCACGATGATCTCGGACGGCACCGGGTGACGGATGTAGCTTTCGCTGCGTGCGCGCTCGGGCAGCACGACCTGCGAGCGCTCCACGTCGTGATAAGGCACTTGCTGGAGCAGGTGATGGATGCAGTTCAGACGCGCGCGCTTCTTGTCGTCGGCCTGCACCACCCACCACGGCGCTTCCGGAATGTGCGTACGTTCGAGCATCACTTCCTTGGCGACCGTGTACTTCTCCCAGCGCGTCCGGCTCTCCAGATCCATCGGGCTGAGCTTCCACTGCTTGAGCGGGTCCTGAATGCGCGCAAGAAAGCGCGCTTCCTGCTCCTCATCCGAAATCGAGAACCAGTACTTCACGATCTGGATGCCGCTGCGCACCAGCATCTTCTCGAAGTCCGGCACTGAACGGAAAAACTCCTCGTACTCGTTTTCCGTACAGAAGCCCATCACGTGCTCGACCCCTGCGCGGTTGTACCAGCTACGGTCGAACAGCACGATCTCACCGGCGGCGGGCAGGTGCTGCACGTAACGCTGGAAATACCACTGCGTGCGCTCGCGATCGTTCGGCGCGGGCAGGGCGGCTACCCGGCAGACACGAGGATTGAGTCGCTGCGTGATGCGCTTGATCGCACCGCCCTTGCCGGCGGCATCGCGGCCTTCGAAGATCACCACGAGACGGTGACGGCTGCGGATCACCCAGTCCTGCAACTTCACCAGCTCGCCTTGCAGACGGAACAGCTCGCGGAAGTAGTGCAGACGGTCGTCGCGCGCTTCGGCGCTCAGATCGTTCAGACCCGGCAGACGAAGATCGTCGATTTCCATCTCGATCTCTTCGTCATAGCTGTCGATCAGGTCATCCTGGAGACGACGCGTGAGCATGGCGTCGTGGTTGGCGTCGGAATCGAATTTGGTCATGGCGACGATCTCTTGCGGCCAAAAAACACGAAAGGCACCCGTACTGCGGGGGTGACGACGGACGCGCTGACACGGCGTCCGGTAGTGAATCCGAGTATGCGACGATTTTATGACACCCGCATGGCGTTGACGAATCACTGCCCGGCAGAGTTCCCGTCGGCGCCCGGCAGGCAGGCGTCCCGGCCGTGCGGTTAGTGGATGGCGGGGGGCACGCCGTGTCACAAAAATGAAATATGACATTGTCATGATGGCAGGTCCCGCCGTCATACCGCGCGAATCGCGTGATCGCCACGCCATCGCCCGGTTGTCCCCGCCCACGTTCGCCCAGACAGCGCGCATGTTCGCCGACTTAGTTCACAACACCTACGGCTGCGATCAGGCTGGCCTGATCTACGGCTATCGCTTTACCGACGGCGCGCCTCCCCAGCCGGTCGATTCCGGCGAGGCGCTGGCGTGGCTGATGCAGGGCGAACGGGCCGAAGGCTTTCTCTGGCTGCACTTCAACTTTGCTCACGCGGCTTGCGAGAAGTGGCTGCGCCTGCAAATGAACCTGCCCGACGAGTTCTACGAGAACCTGGCGGAAGGGTCGCGCTCCACGCGCATCGAACATTTCGACGATTGGCTGCTTGCCGTCATCAACGACGTGATCTTTGCCTTCGATATTGCGCAATCGGAGATATCGACGCTGCGGGTTGCGGCCAATGCGCGTCTGCTGGTGACGGGGCGCGTGAAACCGCTGCGCTCCATCGACAAGCTGCGGGCGTCCGTGAAACGGGGCGACGCCTTTCGCACGCCGCTCGCGCTGCTCGTGCATCTGCTGCGCGATCAGGCGGACGTGCTGGAGCGCATCGTGCGCGAGACGAGCCGCCGCGTGGATATCGTCGAAGACCGGTTGTTGCAGCAGCGCATCGAGAGCAATCGGGCCGATCTCGGCTCGCTACGACGGGTGCTGGTGCGCTTGCAGCGTCTGCTGGCGCCGGAGCCGGCGGCGCTCTTTCGTCTGTTGAGTCGCCCGCCGGCGTGGGGGCATGCTGACGACGTGCAGGAATTCCGTCAGGCGACGGAAGAGTTTGCCGTCGTGCTCAACGACCTGTCGGCGTTGCTCGAACGGATCAAGTTGCTTCAGGAAGAAATTGCGGCGATGGTCAGCGAGCGCACGGAACGCACGATTTATACGCTGACCGTCGTGACCGTGCTCGCGCTGCCGATCAATATCGTGGCGGGCTTTTTCGGGATGAACGTCGGCGGCATTCCGCTCGCCGATCATCCGCATGGCTTCTGGGTGCTGGTCGCCATCGTGGCGACGGGTACGGCGGCGGCTGGCTGGTGGGCGTTCCGGCGGCGACCCGACTGACGTTATCGCGCTACCCATCTACCGCCGCCACAGCCATCACCACCGAAGCGGGTGCCGCCCCCCGGCCAGCACCCGCTTCGACAGCCGTACGTCAACGCCAGAATTTCATGAGCAGCGTGGCGATGACGACCATACCGGCGCCGCCGATACGCGTCGAGATCTGCGCGAACGGCATCAGCCCCATGCGATTCGACGACGACAGGATCGCCACGTCGCCCGTGCCGCCGAGCCCGCTGTGGCAGGCCGTCACAATGGCCGACTCGACCGGGAACATCTTCAGCCACATGCCGACGAAGAAGCCCGAGACGACCATGGCGATCACCGTCGACGCGCAGATCACGAAGTAGGCGGTGGAGAACGCGCCGACGAGCTTGTCCCATGAGACGAAAAGCGTGCCGAGACCCACGAGGATCGCGAACGTCAGGTTCGTCGACATGAACTTGTACATCTGATACGCGCCGGTCTCCATGCTTGCCGGAATCACGCGCGCCACCTTCATGAGCGCCGCGGCCACGATCATCAGCACCGGCCCGGGAATGCCGGTGATCGGCGCGAGCAATGCGCCGAGGATGAACAGCGTGCAGGCGAGCAGCAGGCCGTGTCCCATCAGGCGCAGGTCGAGCGCCGGTTCGACGTGCTGTCCTTCGAGCAGCGCGCGGTCCTCTCCGCTGCGCACGAGCATGCCGTTGCCGTTGTAGTGGGGGCGCTTCTCGCCGAAGCGCTTGAGCAGCCCCGCCGCCAGAATCGCCACGACGTTACCGATGAGCGCGGCGGGCACCATCGTCGCGATCAGATGACCTTGCGCTTCGCCCGTGATCTCCGAGTAACCGATCGACAGCGGCAGAATGCCTTCGCCGATACCGCCGCCGAGAATCGGCATCACGATGAAGAAGAACGTATGACGCGGGCTGAAGCCGAAGAGCAGCCCGGCCAGACACCCGGCGGCAATCGCCGCGAGCGTGCCGATCAGCAAGGGCACGAACATCTTCAGAAAGCCCTGGATCAGGATCTTCCGGTTCATGCCGAGCATGCTGCCCGCCACCAGACAGGCGATGTAGAGGTATTGCAGGTTCGCCGTCTTCATCGTGACGGTGATGGCCTTGAGGATCGCGTCGTCCATCAGGCCGTTGCCGAGTAGCGCGGCGGGCACGAACAGGCACAGGATGGCCGGGCCGCCGATGTGCTTGAACACGGGAATCGCGCCGCCGATTTCACCGAGCAGCATGCCGGCGATCATCAGCACCGCGAAGCCGCCGATCATGTCGGCGGGCAGGCGGCCTGTGACGGCGGCAAGCCCCGTGATGACGACAATCGCGGCGAACATCGGCAGCGGGGCGCCGCCGACGGTGAATTTCGTCCAGAACGATGTGGGCGATGACTGGGACGCGTTGGCGAGCGACGTCGCGCTCGCCTGAGCGGTTTGGCTTTCCATGGGGTGTCTCCTGAAAGTCCTGAGGGTTTGCTTTTCAGCTCGACCGGGGCGCTGGATGCGCCTCTTCTCGGTCGTCTGGGTGGTGCTGGTGATTGGGGTGTCGGTTTTCCCGGTTCGGCGGTGGGCGTCAGGCCTGACGTTGTTGTCGCGGCAAATCGATCTGCATCCAGGGCGCGGCTTCGCGATGACGCGCTTCGAACGCCGAGATGGCGTCGCTGTCGCGCAACGTCATGCCGATCATGTCGAGGCCTTCCATGAACATGTGCTTTTGACGCGGCGGCAACTCGAAGCTAAACGTCATGCCGTTAGCCGTCGTCACGCATTGACGTTCGACGTCGATCGTCAATTGACTGCGTGCCGGATCGCCGACCATCTCGGAAATCTGCGCGACCACGAGCGGGTCGAGCACGATCAGCAACAGACGGTTGTTGAGGGCATTGAAGTAGAAAATCTCGCCGAAGCTCGGCGCGATCACGGCCTGGATGCCGGCCTGCTGCAATCCCCAGACAGCGTGCTCGCGGCTCGAACCGCAACCGAAGTTCGCGCCGCCGACGAGAATGCGTGCGTCGCGATAGGCGGGGCGATTGAGCACGAATGCTTCATTGGGCGAGCCGTCGGCGTTGGTGCGCAGGTCGTAGAGCACGCCGCGCGCGAGGCCCGACTTGTCGATGCCGAGCAGGAACTGCTTGGGCATGATCTGATCGGTGTCGAGATTGTTGAGCGGCAGCGGCGCGGCGATACCGGCAACGGTCGTGTGCTTAGTCATGAGCGATCTCCTTGCGAATGTCCACGATGCGACCTGCCAGCGCCGCAGCGGCGGCCATCGCCGGGCTCATCAGATGCGTGCGTGCGCCGCGTCCCTGACGGCCTTCGAAATTGCGGTTGGTGGTCGACGCACAACGCTCGCCGGGCTTGAGAATGTCGTCGTTCATCGCGAGGCACATCGAGCACCCCGGCTGACGCCATTCGAAGCCCGCGTCGATGAGCGCGGCCGCAATGCCCTCGCGCTCGGCCTGATCGCGCACGCGGCCCGAGCCGGGCACGACCATGGCGCGCACACTCGGTGCGACCTTGTGACCACGGACGATGTCGGCGATGGCACGCAGGTCTTCGATCCGCGCGTTGGTGCACGAGCCGATGAAGACATGGTCGATGGGCAGACCGTCGAGCGACTGACCGGCGTCGAGGCCCATGTAGTTCAGCGCCTTCGACGCGTTGTGCCGCTCGGTCTCATCCGCCGACAGCGCCGGAATCCGGTGGTTGATCGCAATCGCCTGATCGGGGCTGGTGCCCCACGTCACGAAGGGGCCGACGTCGCTCGCGTCGAAGCGATGCGTGACGTCGAACTCGGCGTCGTCATCGGAGCGCAGCGCGAGCCAGCGGGCTTTCGCGTCGTCAAGCGCTTCGCCCGACAGATCCTTGATGTGGGCGCCGACGTATTGCAGCGTGGTGGCATCGGGGGCGATGAGCGCGCCGCGCGCACCGGCTTCGACGGTCATGTTGCACAACGTCATGCGCGCTTCGGCCGACAGCGCTTCGATGGCCGGGCCGGTGTACTCGACGACGAAGCCGCGTGCGCCTTGCGCGCCGATGCGGGCAATGATGTAGAGCACGAGGTCTTTCGACGTGGTGCCGCGGGCGAGCGTGCCGTCGACATGAATGCGCATATCGCGCGCGACACGGTAGATGAGCGTCTGTGTGGCCAGCACGTGTTCGACTTCGGATGTGCCGATCCCGAATCCCAGCGCGCCGAGTGCGCCGTACGTCGTGGTATGGCTGTCGCCGCACAGCACGACCATGCCCGGGCGGATCAGACCCAGCTCGGGGGCGACCACGTGTTCGATACCCTGCTCGGGGTCCGTGACGTCGAACAGATGAATGCCGTGCTTCTGGCAGTTACGCGTGAAGTTGGCGGCCTGATGCGCAGCGGCGTCGATCACGATGGTGCGCTGACCGACCGGTACCGGATGCGTGGGAATCACGTGATCTACCACGCCCATCTGCTTCTCGGGGCAACGCACCGGCAGGCCCTTTTCCGCGAGCCCGGCGAACGCCTGCGGGCTCGTGTACTCGTTCATGATGTGCAGATCGGCATACAGCGCGACGTGTTGCGCATCGACCTCGAAGACCGTGTGGCCTCGTACGATTTTCTGGTAAAGCGTTTGTCCCATGGGGTGACTCCACGAAGGGGGGCGGTCGTCGATTTCGTCATGTGTCGCAACCTTGCGTGCAGTCTAATTCGTTCATAGAATCGCAAAATGCATATTCACTTAACCTATTTTTAAGTTGAATTTAACAATGGATGCCATCGCCGATCTGGAGTTCTTCGCAAGGCTGGTCACGCTGGGGAGCCTGTCGGCGCTGGCGCGCGATCTTGGTGTGACGCCGCCGGCGATCAGTGCGCGACTGAGCCAACTGGAGCGGCGTCTCGGGGTGAAGCTCCTCAACCGCACCACCCGCCGCCTCGCAATGACCCACGAGGGCGAGCTGTATCTGGGCACCGGATCGAAGATCATCGAGCAGGTGCAGGAGCTGGAGCGCATGGTGTCGAGCAGCCGGGATCTGCCGCGCGGGCTGCTCAAGGTGAACGCCACGTTCGGCTTCGGGCGTCGCCACGTCGTACCGGCGCTATCCGAGTTTCGTGAGCAGTATCCGGAAGTCGAAGTGCAACTGGACCTGACGGATCGCCCGATGAATCTGGCCGAATTCGCGTTCGACGTCGGGATTCGGTTCGGCGAGTTGCCGGATCAGCGGGTGGTGGGGCGGCGCATCGCTGCCAACCGGCGTCTGGTGTGCGCGTCGCCGAAATATCTGGAACGTCACGGCGTGCCGAAGGTCCCCGACGACTTGCGCAATCACCTGTGCATCGTGCTGCGGGAGAACGACACCGCTTACGGCACGTGGCATTTCACCAAGGGCCGCCGTCACGAACTGGTGAAGGTGCACGGCGCCATGAGCAGCAACGACGGCGAGGCGACCCTGCGTTGGGCACTCGATGGGCATGGCGTGCTGGTGAGATCGGAGTGGGACGTGCAATCCTCGCTGGCATCGAAGGCGCTGACGCAGTTGCTTGCCGACTGGGCGCTGCCTGCGGCGGATGTTTATGCGATCTATCCCGAGCGTCTCAATCTGTCGGCGAAGGTGCGGCTTTTCGTCGATTTCATGGAGCAATATCTGATGCGGGAATTAAATCGCGATGGCACGGCGATTCCCCGCTGACATGAATCGGCTTGAATGGATCGTGAGTTGATGATGAGCTGGTGATTAAAGCGATTGCATGCAATCGCATCAGTCAACGTGTAATTCCAAACAATCGTATCAATCGATGGTGGCGCGCACCGTGCGTGCTGGATGAGCCTGTCGTACGGGCTTGTCGTCATTGGCGAGTCATCCGCAAGAATTAAAAACCGCACTCGAATCCCGGGCTTTCGGCATGCCTGGTATAACGAACAAACCGGAGGCATCTTTTACGGTGTTGCCTTTATAATCCGTTAAATCGGACGTCGAATATCCGGAGTCTGGTAAGCAGTCACGCGCTACGGGGCGAAGTATGGCGCGTGCGGCTCGCACGAGGGCCCGGTTCAAACGGTGCGGATAGCCAGGCTTTGCGCGCATCGCACATCAGGCATCCGACGTTGTCCACCAAGCTGTTTTTCATGGGCGAGGAGACCGACGATGAAGTGTCCCGCTGTATTGCCGACGGAAAAGGAAAGGCTGGCTGCACTGGCGGATTACGGCCTGGGCAGCGAACGTCCGCTGCCGAGTCTCGACGCGGTCGTGCATATTGCTGCTCACATGTTCGGTGTGCCGGTCGCCGCCGTGAACATGGTCGGCAACGATCACGTCTTCTTTGCGGCCGCCACCGGCTTTTCAGGCACGGACAAGGACGTCGACATGAGTCGCGACGCCTCGTTCTGCGCGCATGCGATCAATGGCGAAGGCGTCATGGTCGTGCCCGATGCCACGCTCGACGAGCGCTTTCACGATAACCCGCTGGTCACTGGCAACGCGCAGGTGCGCTTCTACGCGGGCGTGCCGCTCAAATCGGTAGACGGCCATGCGCTCGGCGCGCTGTGCGTCATCGATAGCAAACCGAATCACACATTCACCGAGGTCGATCGCGAGCGCTTGCGCGAGTTGGGGCGCATGGCGTCCGACCGGCTCGAATTGCGGCGAGTGGAACTGTTCATCGAGCGAGAGCGCCACATGTTTGCGGAGCCGGAGCGGCACTCGCCGACGGCGATGATCCGATTCGATGCCTACGGCGAAATTCTCGACTGGAATCATGCCGCGGCGACATTGTTCGGTTACGACGTCGGCGACGGCCCGGGACGCTCCGTCGAGACGCTGCTGGCCGGACGCAGCCGCGCCGCGCTGCGCGATCAGATCACGCAGGCCGTCAGTGCCGGATCGGTCGACGGCATGACAATGCCGGCCGAAGTGCACGGTCAGCGTCGCGATGGCCGCGAGTTTCCGATGAGCCTGTCGCTGTTCTGCTGGAAGGAGAACGACTCGCAGACATTCAATGCCCACGTGCACGACCTGAGCACCTTGCGCGACGGTGGTGAGATGCTGAGGCGTCTGGCGAGCACCGATGTGCTGACCGGCATCGCGAATCGCGCGAGTTTCTATCGCGATGCCGAGGTGGCGTCGGTGTGTCTCAAAGGCGCGGCCGTCGCCATCTTCGATCTCGACGGCTTCAAGGACATCAACGATACGCTCGGGCACGCCGTGGGCGACGGCATGCTGTGCGAGGTGTCGCGGCGCTTGACCCGCCTCGTACCCACGGTCGACACGGTGGCGCGCATCGGCGCCGACGAGTTCGCGTTGTTGCTGTGGGGTGTCACGGATGCCGTGGAGGCGCGCCGAAGGGCGGACGCCGCGCTTGCCGCCATCGCGGAGCCGATGGTGGTCGGGGGATTCGACGTGCGGGTGAGCGCGTGCTGCGGCATTGCCGTGGCGCATCATCAGACGGAGGAAGCGCTGAGTCTGATCAGCAACGCCGATCTTGCGCTTTCCCGGGCGAAACAGCACGGCGCCGGGCAGACGTTCGTCTTCATCGATGCTTTACGTGTGGAAGCGACCGCACGACGTGTGTACAACATCGAGTTGCATCGCGCGGTCAACGACGGCGAGTTCGTGCTGTTCTATCAGCCGCAGGTGGATTTTGCCGACGGCTCGCTCACGGGGGCGGAGGCGCTGATCCGATGGCGGCATCCGCAACGCGGCCTGCTCTCGCCGGCGGCGTTCCTCCCCGCGTTGGAGCGTGGGCCGCTGGCGGCGTCCGTCGGGGCATGGGTGCTCGACGAAGCGTGCGCGCAGGCGGCGTACTGGCGTCGCAACGGCGCGCCCGACTTCCGTATCGGCGTGAATCTGTTCGGTCTGCAATTTCGCATCGGGAGCATCGTCGACGAGGTGAAATCGGTGCTGGCGCGGCACGGTTTGCCGCCACAGGCACTGGAGCTGGAAGTCACCGAGAGCATCGTGCTCGATGACGATGTGGTGCTCGATGCGCTGCAACGTCTGCACGAACATGGCGTGAGCATCGCCTTCGACGACTTCGGCACGGGCTATGCGTCGATCAGCATGCTGCGCCGCTACCCGCTCAGCCGCATCAAGATCGACCGTTCGTTCGTGCAGGGCATGATGGAGTCGGAGCGTGACGCATCGGTGGTGCGCGCGCTCGTGGACATGACGCGGAGCTTCGATCTGCGCACCATCGCGGAAGGTGTGGAAACGCCTCAGCAGCGCGACAATCTGCGCCAGCTCGGCTGCGACGAAGGGCAGGGGTATCTGTTCGGTGTGCCGATGCCCGCCGTCGAGTTCGGGGCGATGTTCGATGTGGGGCGCCAGTTGAACCGGGCGTAAGCCGTTGTGCCGATGGGCGCGAGAGGCTGCGCCGCCCATACCGATATCACGGGAGGGCGGCGCTTTGCTAACCGAGTTCGCCTACTGCGCCGCTTTCGGCGGCTGAATCATCTTCCAGCCATTGCCCGCGGGATCGCGAAAACCGGCGTCGACACTGCCGTAGCGGTCCACGGGTTCCTGCGTGAATTCGACGCCACGGGCCTTGAGCTTGTCGTAGGTGGCGCGGCAATCGTCGACATACAGCACGAGCGGCGGCATGGCGCCTTTGGCGACCATCGCCCGCAGCGTTTGCGCGGTCGCCTCGTCATGGATCGGCGGGCCGGGCGCGAACAGGCCCAACTGAAAGTGCGGCTGGTCCGGATGCTGGACCGTCAGCCACCGATACGTGCCGTTGCGCGCGTCCGTGTGCACGCGAAACCCGAGTTTGTCGACGTAGAACGTCAGTGCTTCGTCCTGATCGTCCACGTACAGCCCGACTACGCCAACTCCCTGATTCATCCCGCTCATAACGCTCATACGGCCTCCTTGGTTGATGGATGGACTGTATCGTCTGCCAGACGGCGGCGCTTCTCCAAAACTGCGATGTTGAGATCGGGCCGCTGCACGGCCTTCAGCACGCAGGCGGGCACAAGATCGAGCGGCGCCGGGTTCTCCCGTGCCTGCTTTCGGTACGCGCCGGGATTCTGCCCGGTGATGTCGCGAAAGATACGCCCGAACGTGCCCACGCTCTCCCAGCCCGTGGCGAAGGCGATATCGGTGATGTTGAAGTCGGTGTCGCGCAGCAGTGTGCTGGCCTGCTCGATGCGGCGCGTGAGCAGATAGCGATGCGGGGGAAGCCCGAAGGCCTGCTTGAACGAGCGCGCGAAGTGCGCTTCCGAGGTCCCGCTGACAGCCGCCAGCCGCTTGATGGGCCAGGCTTCGTGCGAGGCGGCGTCCATCCGATCCCGGGCGCGCAAGAGCCGACGCAGCAGCGCTGGCGATAGCGTGAGTCCGCTGTCGGACGGTGTGGCGGCGCGACGACGTGCGGGAGGCGGCATAGCGGAATCGGGGATCGAAGATCGAGGAACGAGGATCGGATAGGGCCGACGGGCGCAATGAATGCCCGCCTAGTGTAAAGCCCAAACCCCCGTCCTCCCCGAATCCAGGGAGAACGCGCGCAAGCGACGCGCGACTCTCCGGTCGTGTCAGATCGTGTCAGACCATGCGCCACCACGCGGACCCGCCATGTGGGGCTCGCATATCCACGTGCTCGCCCATCTCCGGCGTGATCAGCGACACGCCCTGTGCGGCGGCCAGCGCGGCGATGCGCTCGAACGGCTCCTGCCAGACATGCATCGACAGATCGAACGTGCCGTTATGGATCGGCAGAAGGTGGCGTCCCTTGAGGTCGAGGTGCGCCTGAAGCGTTTCCTCGGGCTGCATGTGCACGTAAGCCCAGCGCTCGTTGTAGGCGCCGGTTTCCATGAGCGTGATGTCGAACGGACCGAACTTCTCGCCAATCGCCTTGAAGCCGTCGAAGTAGCCGGTATCGCCGCTGAAGAACACGCGCAGGTCGTCGTCACGAATGACCCACGACGCCCAGAGGCTGCGGTCGCTGTCGGTCAGCCCCCGGCCGGAGAAGTGCTGCGCCGGCGTGGCCGTCAGATGCAGGCCCTCGACCGTCGTCGACTGCCACCAGTCCAGTTGCTCCACTTTGCTCGCGTCGATGCCCCATGCAATCAGTTGGTCGCCCACACCCAGCGGCGTGATGAAGCGACGCGCCTTGTCCGCCAAGGCCATGACGGCGTGACGGTCCAGATGGTCGTAGTGGTTGTGCGAGAGGATGATGCCGGCGATGGGCGGCAGATCGTCGATGCCGATGGGCGGCGCATGAAAGCGGGCCGGGCCGAGCCACTGGAACGGCGAGGCGCGCTTCGAGAAGACCGGATCGGTAATCCAGAACTCGCCGCGCAGCTTCATGAGCACGGTCGAGTGGCCGAGCCGGAACAGGCTGCGGTCCGGGGCGGCGTCCAGTTGGCTGAAGGTCATGGCGCGCACCGGAATCGGCTGGCTCGGCACCGTGCCGCGCGGCTTGTCGAACAGTACCGTCCAGAAGAGCTTCAGGCCCGCCAGGAAACCCATGGAGGGCCGTGGCGATGGGTTGCGAAAGCGCCCGTCGCGATGTTGGGGAGATTCGGCGTAAGCCGGCAGACGGCGTTGGGGGCAACTGGAGGCGGCGGTCACGGTAATTCCTGGATCAAGGGCGGGGGCAGGACGCTACTCTGAAAAACTACACCGATGAGTGTAGATTCAAATTTCGGAAAAGTATACTCATCAGTGTAAAATTGCCCGTTCGCAGGTTTTTGCCGGTCCCCTCTACCCATTCCTCCCGCTCATGACGCAAGCCCCGAAACGCCTCACCGACCGAAAGCGCGACGCCATCATGGGCGCGGCGGTGGAGGAGTTTCGCACCGCTGGCTTCGAGGCCACGAGCATGGATCGGATTGCGGCGGCGGCGGGCGTCTCGAAGCGCACCGTCTACAACCACTTCCCGAGCAAGGAAGAGTTGTTCGCGGTGATGCTCGAACATCTCTGGGACAGCAGTGCGGCGGGCGTGGACGTCGTCTATCGTGCGGATCAGCCGCTGGACGTGCAGTTGCGTCACCTGCTGATGCAAAAGCTACAGTTGCTGGCAGATCAGAGCTTCATTGACTTGGCGCGCACGGCGATGGCCGAGATAATTCATTCCCCCGACCGCGCGGAGCGTATCGTTCGCCGGATGGGAGAGAAGGAAAGCTGTGAAACGGCGTGGATCCGCGCCGCGATGGCGGACGGACGTCTGGCGCAGGGCGATGCAGACTTTGTCGCCCATCAGTTGCAGGGACTCGTGAAGAGCTTTGCCTTCTGGCCGCAGGTCACGCTCGGAAAGGCGCCGCTGAACGAAGCCGAACGGGGGCGTGTGGCCGAAGCCGCGCTCGCCATGTTCCTCAGCTATTACGCGCGTTAGTCCTGACGCCAGTTCCGTATCGGACGGTTGAAACACTGCAACACCGCATTACCCCCACATACACGAATCGCAAGTTGGAGCCCCGTCTTGAGCCAAATCGACGATCCCAAGCAGGCACAGGCCACCGGCGTGGCCGATGCCACCCATGACACCACGCGCATCGACGACGTTCGTATCGGCGCCGTGCGTCCGCTCATCTCTCCCGCCTTGCTGCTCGACGAACTGCCCGTACCGGCGCAGACCGAGACGCTGGTCGAGACGAGCCGCCGCGAAATCGCCGACGTGCTCGCGTTTCGCGATGACCGCCTCGTGGTCGTCGTCGGCCCATGCTCGATTCACGATCATGATCAGGCGATGGAGTACGCCCGCCTGCTCAAGGCCAAAAGCGAAGCGCTGCGCGACGACCTGCTGATCGTCATGCGCGTGTATTTCGAGAAGCCGCGCACGACGGTCGGCTGGAAGGGATACATCAACGATCCGCGTCTGGACGGCAGTTTCCGTATCAACGAGGGACTGCGCGCGGCGCGTCAGTTGCTGCTCGACATCAACGCGCTCGGCCTGCCGACCGGCACGGAATTCCTCGATCTGCTCAGCCCGCAGTACATCGCGGACCTCGTGGCATGGGGCGCCATCGGCGCACGCACGACCGAGAGCCAGAGCCACCGTCAACTCGCCTCGGGGCTGTCGTGCCCCGTGGGCTTCAAGAACGGGACCGACGGCGGTGTGCAGGTCGCGGCGGACGCCATCGTGGCCGCGCGCTCGCCGCACGCGTTCATGGGCATGACGAAGATGGGCATGGCGGCCATCTTCGAGACGCGCGGCAACCGGGAGTGCCACGTGATTCTGCGTGGCGGCAAGCATGGACCGAACTTCGACGCGGCGTCGGTCGCAGCGTGCTGCGCGGCGCTCGCGAAGGCCGGGTTGCCCGAGGAAGTCATGATCGATTGCTCGCATGCGAACTCGAACAAGAATCACGAGAACCAGATTCCGGTGGCGCGCGATATCGGCAAGCAACTGGCCGGTGGCGAAAAGCGCATCGTCGGCGTGATGATCGAGAGCCATCTCAATGGCGGCCGTCAGGACCTCAAGCCCGGCGTGCCGCTCCAGCGCGGCGTGTCCATTACGGACGCCTGCATCGGCTGGGATCAGACCGCTGCGACACTCGACGAACTCGCACAGGCCGTGCGGGATCGTCGCAAGGTGGCGTAACCGTATCGGTATCGGGCCAACGCCAACGCCAACGCCAACGCAAACGCCGCCGTGTCGATGCGACACCGGCGGCGTTTCGCATTCCGGATGGCGAGTTGCCTATGACCGTCAGGCGTCGGCGGCGTGCCGTTGTCCCAGACCGGGAATCCGGTCGACGGCTGACAGCACCGCCTCAGGGGCAATCGTCCGTGTGCATTCGAACGCGCGCCCGGTGCCCTTGTGGCGCGGGCAGAAGTGAAAGTCGTCGTGGTTGTAGCGAATGGCAGGGTCGTGCCAGCAGCCGGTGCAGACGTCCGGATTGATGACGCGGTAGGGAGTCGCGAACTCGTTGTGCGGCAGCGTGAAGCCGGAGATGAGGACCGTTGGTGTCTGCATCGTCCAGGCGAGCCACGACAGGCCGCTCGACAACCCGACGAACGCGTCGGCATGCTGGAGCCAGCGGGCACGCTCGGTCAGCGGCAGATCGCCCGTGGCGTCGATGGCGCCGTCGGGAATCGTCTGCCAGAAGTCGTTCTTGCCGTGGCGTGCCTTCTGATCGATGCACACCACCTGAAAGCCGCGCTCGCGCAAACCCGCGACCACCGCATCCCATCCTCCGGGCCGATTCCAGTATTTGCACTGTGCCGTGCTCTGCACCGCGATGCACACGTACGGTTGTGCCATCGGACGCGACGTGTCCGGTAACGCCGTCCTCGCCGGGGCCTCACTGTCGTCCACGCCGAGAATGTGCGCCGCCGTCCGATGCAGTCCCGTCTCGCGAAAATCGCGCGGCTGCTGGATCAGCGTCGTGTCGTCGAAGAACAGGCCGACGTTGTACGTCGCGTAGTACTTGCGACGCTCCACCTTCTCCTGCTCGACGAAATCGATCTGCGGATGCGCGTCGCGAAACAGCGCTGCGACCGCCGGCGTGACCACGCATGCCAGCCGGCATCCATGCCCCTCGGCGAAGCGCAACGCATATGGCAGCCAACCCAGCACGTCGCCCAATGCTGCGAGCGGGAACTGGACAAGCACGTCCTGATCCCGAAGCTCGAAACGATGCTCGAAGACCACCACATCGTTGAGCCAGATCGTGATGCCGTAGGGCACGTAGTACTTGGCCGGGCTGCGCACCACGCCGGAGGACAGCGAGACGTCGTTCAGCGTGCTGTCGTCGCGCAGGTCGCTGATGCGCACACGCCACGGCAACGGCTGACCGAAGTCGGGGATCACCACGCGGGCGCCGTCGTTGAAGTCGAAGCGCAGGCCAGCCGGGCCGACCTGCGTTGGCAGCAGGGCGGGCGCGAGAAAGATCTGGCGCGGGGATTGGGCGAACGGCGTCACGGCCGGTGCGTTGCCGGCGGACGTCACGTTGTCGGGAGATGTGGGGGAGACGGCGTCGTTCATGGACGACACATTACGATGCCCGGCACGCGGGCAATCGCGCAGGAAACGAGCGGAAAAGGCCGTATTTCATGGAATTCGGCGATTTTGGCGGCGAAAGACCTTTCCGTCCCTTTCTTGCGCCACTGGCTTGCGCCTCGTTGTCCGTCACGTTTTGGCGTCGGAAGGGGCCCCCGCCACCATCTGATACTGCGTTCGCAACGCTTGCGTGAAGAGGCGGTGCGTTTCCCGCGGGTTTTCGCGGCGGGTGAACATCGCCACGGGCGGCAGCGTCCACGTGAGCGACCACGGCACGATCGCCACGCCGGCAATGCGCACCAGTTCCTCGGCGATGTCGGCGGGCAGCAGGGATACGGCGCGCTCGCTGCTGGCGAGCAACTCCCCGGTCAGCCGCGACGAGAAACTTTCCACCACGGGCACGGGCGGCACTACGCCGGCATGCAGGAACAGGTCGGAAAGCTGATCGCGCAGGGGCGTGTTCGGTGCGCCCATGACCCAGTCGAGTTCGGCCAGTTGCGCCCATACCGGCGCGCTGCGGCCCAGCCGGGCGGCCAGACGGCGGCTCGCGACCACCCGTGGCATCTGGTGGTGCAGCACTTCGAACTGCACTTGCGTGGGGTCGACCGATGCCGCGGCGCGGGCAATCACGACGTCCAGCGTGTGATCGCGCAACTGCGCCATCAGGGCTTCGCTCGTGCCTTCGTGCAGCGTGACGGTCAGGCGTTGGGGAATCTGGGCCAGGGTCTGCTGGATGGCCGCCGCGAGCATCGTGCCGGAAATGTAAGGAATCACGCCGACCTGCAAGCGCGCGGCATGTCCGGCCATCACGGCTTCGATATCGCGCGTGAGATGGTCCAGATCGTGCACCATCGCCTGCGCGCGGGCCAGCACCACGTCGCCCAGCGGCGTGGGGGTCATGCCGCGCGGCGTACGGTCGAACAACGGGCCGCCGAGCATGTTTTCCAGCTCGGCAAGGGCGCTGGTCACCGCCGGTTGGCTCGTCGCCATATGCTCGGCCACCCGCGTGAGCGAGCCGTGCTGCTGAATTTGCAACAGCAACACGAGATGACGCATCTTGAGCCGGGTCGTCAGCCGCCGGACCACTTCCCCCGTATCGAAAGGCACCGCCACCATCTGTTCTCGATCCTCTGAAACCCCCGGTGCTCCGGGCTTATAACGAAAATATGATGCCCCCATAGTAATTCAGAATCGTCCCCCGCTGGCGGCTCCCTAGAATGGCCTCACCTCTGATGCGCCGGGGCGGTAGCCGTCTCCAGAACGGTTCGCTGCGCAAGACAGAGTCAGATAGCCGAGACATCCAACGAGGACGACATTGCCATGAGCAACAGCAACGATCACCAGGCCGCCCTGGAGTATCACCAGTTCCCGACCCCGGGCAAGATCTCCGTGACGGCCAGCAAGCCGCTCGTCACGCAGCGCGACCTGGCGCTCGCCTACACCCCGGGTGTCGCCATTCCGTGTCAGGAAATCGCGGCCGACCCGTCGGCCTCGTTCAAGTACACCGGCCGTGGCAACCTCGTCGGCGTGATCACCAACGGCTCCGCCGTGCTGGGTCTGGGCAACATCGGTGCGCTCGCCTCCAAGCCGGTCATGGAAGGCAAGGCTGTCCTCTTCAAGAAGTTCGCCGGGATCGATGTGTTCGACATCGAAATCACCGAGAGCGACCCGGACAAGCTGGTCGACATCATCGCCAGCCTCGAAGCCACGTTCGGCGGCATCAACCTCGAAGACATCAAGGCGCCGGAGTGCTTCACCGTCGAGCGCAAGCTGCGCGAACGCATGAAGATTCCCGTCTTCCACGACGACCAGCACGGCACGGCCATCACGGTGAGCGCTGCGTTCATCAACGGCCTGAAGGTGGTCGGCAAGGACATTCGTGAAGTGAAG
The DNA here is from genome assembly GCF_022696215.1 of Pandoraea sp. LA3. Lineage (NCBI taxonomy): Bacteria > Pseudomonadati > Pseudomonadota > Betaproteobacteria > Burkholderiales > Burkholderiaceae > Pandoraea > Pandoraea sp. LA3. The sequence continues at coordinate 205,884 of NZ_PTPY01000028.1, forward strand.
GTCGTGACCTCGGGCGCCGGCGCCGCAGCGCTGGCATGCCTCGACCTGATGATCGACCTCGGTCTGCCCATCGAAAACATCTGGGCTACGGACATCGACGGTGTCGTGTACGAAGGCCGCACCGTGGGCATGGACCCGGACAAGGCCCGTTTCGTCCAGAAGACCGACAAGCGCACCCTCGCCGAAGTGATCGAAGGCGCCGACGTGTTCATCGGCCTGTCTGCCGGCGGCGTGCTCAAGCCTGAAATGCTCAAGACGATGGCCTCGCGCCCGCTGATTCTGGCCCTCGCCAACCCGACGCCGGAAATCTTCCCGGAAGACGCCCGTGCCGCCCGCGACGACGTGGTGCTCGCCACCGGCCGCTCGGACTTCCCGAACCAGGTCAACAACGTTCTGTGCTTCCCGTACATCTTCCGTGGCGCACTCGACGTGGGCGCGACCACCATCACGCGCAACATGGAAATCGCCGCCGTGCACGCGATTGCCGGACTCGCGCAGGAAGAACTCAACGACTCCGTCGCCAACGCTTACGGCGCGTATGACTTGTCGTTCGGGCCGGAATACCTGATTCCGAAGCCGTTCGATTCGCGTCTGATCGTGCGTATCGCACCGGCCGTGGCGCGTGCTGCCATGGAAGACGGCGTCGCGACGCGTCCGATCGAGGACTTCGACGCCTACGCTGACCAGTTGCAGCAGTTCGTGTACCACTCGGGCGCGTTCATGAAGCCGATCTTCTCGGCGGCCAAGCAACTCGTGCGTGACGGCGGCAAGTCGCGCATCGTGTTCGCCGAAGGCGAGGAAGAGCGCGTGCTGCGCGCCGTGCAGGTGATCGTCGACGAGAAGCTGGCGCGTCCGATTCTCGTGGGCCGTCCGGAAGTGCTGCTCGCGCGCATCGAGAAGTTCGGTCTGCGTCTGCGTCTTGGCGAAGACGTCGAAGTCACCAACCCGTACTACGACGAGCGCTTCCACCAGTACTGGACCAGCTACTGGGAACTGCGTTGCCGCGATGGCATCACCAAGGAGATGGCGCGTGTCGAAATGCGTCGTCGCCTCACGCTGATCGGCGCGATGATGGTGCGTCTGGGCGATGCCGATGGCATGATCTGCGGCACCGTGGGGGCGTATCACGATCACCTGCGCTTCGTCGACGAAGTCATCGGCAAGCAAGCGGGCGCGAACACCTATGCAGCGATGAACATTCTGCTGCTCGACAAGCGCACCGTGGCGCTCGTGGACACGCACGTCAACGATGATCCGACGGCCGAGCAGATCACCGAATTCACGTTGGCTGCGGCCAAGCAGATGACGCGTCTGAACCTCAACCCGAAGGTCGCGCTGCTCTCGCGTTCGAACTTCGGCTCGGGCAGCGCCGCGTCGGGCACGAAGATGCGCCGTGTGCTGGAGATGGTGACAGCTCAGGCGCCGGATCTGGAAATCGACGGCGAAATGCACGGCGATTGCGCGCTGGACGAAGGTCTGCGCAGCCGCATCCTGCCGCACTCGCGTCTGAAGGGCGCCGCCAACCTGCTGGTGTGCCCGAACGTCGACTCCGGCAACATCGCCTACAACCTGCTCAAGACGGGCGCAGGCAGCAACGTGGCCGTCGGTCCGTTCCTGCTGGGCGTAGGCGCGCCGGTCAACGTGCTGACGTCGAGCTCGACCGTGCGACGCATCATCAACATGACGGCACTGACGGTCATCCAGGCCAATCGTGACTGAAGTCCACCCGGCGTTCGTGCTCCGGGAGATGTTCCGGCGCACGACGCCGGTCGCGATGCGCCAGATGGCGTAAGCGATCAAAGGTACGTGTGAGCCCCGGCGGGGTCGGCAGCAGCATCGACACGATGCGCTGCCGAAACCGCCGGGGCTTTTTCGTTGCGTATGGGGCTGCGTCCTGCGCATCGTCTTCATCGAGCGGCACACGACGTGGCTTGCTCAACAGTCGTGTGCACAGCCATTCCAGCGCGCTGCACATCACAAAGTAGATCAGTGCGACGAACGCGAACACTTCGGCGGGATACACCATCAGCCGGTTGTTGACCTGCGTGGCGACGAACGACAGCTCGGCCACGCCGACGATGTACGCCAGCGAGGTGTCCTTCACGAGCGATACCCACTGATTGATGAACGATGGCGTCATGATGCGTAGCGCCTGCGGCAACACGATGTGCCGCAGCGTCTGCACGCGCGTGAGGCCAAGCGACATGCCGGCTTGCCACTGCGCGATGCCCACACCCCGAATCCCGGCGTAGACCGTGTGCGAGAGATACGCGCCGCCGATCAGCGCGAGCGCGCACGCCACGGTGGCCAGGCCGGGGACATTCACGCCGAACAGGATCGGCAGCAGGAAATACGTCCAGAAAATCAACATCAGCACCGGGATCGCGCGAAAAAAGCCGATCACGAACGTGAGTGCCCATCGCGACGGGCCGCTGAGCATCGCCAGTGCGATGCCGCCCGCCAGACCGAGCACGCCCGAGGCGAGCGCGCTCACGCTCGCGAGCACGAGCGTGAGTGCTGCACCCGAGAGCGGGCCGTCGGGAAAGTCGCCCCAGAGCAGGTAGGGCAGGTTGTCGGCTACGGCGGAGAAATTCATGGCGGGTTCATGACGGATGGGTGGCGCCAGCGCGGGCGTGGTTCATCGGCAGGCGCAGACGAGTCAAGGGGCGTAGCACGCGGTGATCAACGCGATGGCGCGGCGGCATGGCGATGCGTTGTAGCCATACTGACGGCTTCGATCAGTGCGATGACACCGATATAGAGCAGCGTGGCGATGCCGAACGCCTGAAACGTCTTGAAGGTTTCCGTCTCGACCTGACGCGATGCGTACGAGAGTTCCGCCAGCCCGATCGCCATCGTCAGCGAGGAATTCTTCACGACGTTCATGTATTGCCCGAAGAGCGGCGGCAGGGCGATGCGCACCGCTTGCGGCAAGACCACGTGACGGAAGATCGCGAAGCGGGTGAGGCCGAGCGCCGCGGCGGCATGCGTTTGCCCGGCGGGCACGCCGCGCAGTCCTGCGCGAATCTCTTCACCGATGAAGGCCGTGGTGTAGATCGTCAGGCCGACGAAGCCTGCGAGGGTTTCCAGCGTCGGCCAGCGGATATCGAACAGCACGACGTGCCAGACGTGCGCCTGCGACAGCCATTGCACGGCATCCGGTGGCAGCAAGGCCGCCACGCCGAAATACCAGAAGAAGAGTTGTACCAGCAACGGCGTGTTGCGCATGAGCGCAACGAACGCGGCGGCAGGACGGGAGAACAGCGGGTTATCCGAGTTGCGCGCGACGGCCAGCACGAAGCCGAGCAACGTCGCGGCGGCGCTCGCAGCGGCCGCCAGCGCGAGCGTGACACCGAAGCCGGTCAGCAGCCAGCCGAGATACTTCGGGGCGAGCCAGTCGATCATGGCAGGAGTTCCGATGGGGGCATGCAAGACGCGATTCAAGACGTGATGCGAGACGCCGTGCATGAAGCAATGCAACAGGCCGGGCACGCACGGGGCTCTCATCCCATGCGCCCCGGCCGGGGCCGACGGGCAAGCGTCAGACGGTGACGGCTTACGACTTGCGCCTTACGCCTTGTCGCCGATCTTGAACAGACGCGGCAGCGGCTGGGCCGACTTCGGGCCGAACCAGCGGTCGTAGATGTTGGCGGCGGTGCCGTCCTTCTCCAGGTCGCGAAGCGTGTCGTTGACGAAGGTGGTCAGACGCGGCTCACCCTTGGGCACACCAACGCCCATGTAGTCGTTGGAGATCGTGAAGGCGGGGATCTCATAGTTCTGCTTGTCCGGCACGTTGGCGAGCAGACCGACGAGCTTCGGCCCGTCCTGCGTGATCGCCTGCACGGTGCCCGTGCGCAATGCGGCGAAGGCGAACGGCGTGTCGTCGAACGCGACGATGGTCGCCTTCGGGAATTTCTCGCGCAGCGTGATCTCGTTCGTCGTGCCCTTGTCGGCGCCGATGCGCAACGCGCTCAGTTGGTCCGGCGACGACAACGTGCCTTTCTTGGCGAGGAACTGCTGACCCGAGGAGAAGTAGGGAATGCTGAAGTCGACCTGCTTGGCACGCTCGTCGGTGATCGTGAAGTTGGCCAGCACGAGGTCGACCTTCTTCGAGGTGAGGAACGGAATGCGGTTGGCCGGGTTGGTCGGTTGCAGTTCCAGCTTCACGCCAAGCTTGTCGGCGAGGGCTTTCGCGTAATCGACATCGAGGCCGACGATCTTGTGCGACTGCGCGTCCACGTAGCCGAACGGCGGGTTGCTGTCGAACGTGGCAACGCGCAGCACACCGGCCTTCTTGATGTCGTCGAGCTTGTCGGCATGCGCGGCGAGCGGGGCGAGGGCGACGACGCCGAGCAGTGCTGCGGCGAGGGGCTTCGCAAGGGAAAGCCGTGCGGTGAAGCGTGCTGCGAGCGGTGCTGAGAAAGATGCGCGTGGTTGGCGATTCTGTTTTTGCATGGCCTGTTGGGCTCCGTTTTTCGTTGATCCGTGATGAGTCCCAAAAGCGTCGACGCATAAAGGCACGGCGTGGACAGACATCGACGGGGACCTGGCTGCGGGTAGCAGCGAGCGGGTATCAACGATAACGGGGCGGGCACGCGCGCCCAACCAACCGATTTTTCTTAGCAAAACGCCGACGCTGATAAGCGCCGGCGCTTTGTCACAACATCACTGCTTTACAGCATCAACTACGGCTTTACAGCTTCGCGGTCAAACGTACAACGAGAGCTACAACGAGAAGCGGCGATCAACCGTGGTAGCGGTCGTGGTCACGACCGCGATTGTCGTGACGATCCGGACCCGGGCCCGGGCCGTGATCCCATCCGCCACGGTTCAACTCCCAACCGTGCGGTCCCTGATGCCAGGCCGGTGCGCGATAGGCATAACCCGGGCGGGCACGTTCCCAATGACCGGCACGCCACGCATGGCGGTGACCGTCCCAGTCCCAGAAGCCCGGTGCCCAGACATAGCCTGCACGCGGCGGCGGCACCGGCTCATAGCGAGGTGCCGGCGGGGCGCCGATGCTGATCGAAACGCCCACCTGAGCGTGAGCCGGTGCAACAGCAACGCCGCCGAGCGTGGCAGCGACAAGCGCGATGGTCAAAGTCAGTTTTTTCATTTTCGCCCCCTTGAAAGCGAAGTTCTTGGTACGCCTTCATCGTACGGGGCGAAGGGGGTAATGACTAAGCAAATAGTCGTAAGAAAATGTTGAAAATGTTTCGTTTCATTCCACGAAAGTTCGCATCTGCAAAGGATTCGACGCCATCGGCAATCGGTCGGGATTGCCGATGGCGCACGGGTTTTACGGGGCAGCGATGACGCTTCGATCAAAGCGAATACGCGCGCTGATGCCGGTACTCCTGCGTGCGTCCGCCATAACCGTAAGCCGCGGCGCGCGCATCGATCACATGGATGTACGAGCACTGGTGAACGTTACCGAGTAGCCCCGATAGCGCTTCGAAAACCTGCGAGATGAATAGCGCCTTTTCCGCTTTCGTATTCGTCTCGTCCGTCACGCTGATATCGAGATGGAATGCGTTCTTGCCTTGCTCCGAGAGCGGCGCGCCGCCGATGAACCAGCGCTCGTGAGGAATGTAATCGACGGTCACGGCAATGACTTCCGGCGCCTTGTGCAGCGTGTCGACGGTCAATTGCGAAACGGCGCGTACGGCGTCGCGGCTGAGGGTGTCGTTGGGCGTGCCCGAGAGTTGCAGGACGATGTGCGGCATGGTGGGGCTCCTGAAGAATGAGAGTCGATGAAGACGACGAGTTCAGTCTAGGGAGTTGTTTGACATCGGAAAAGCGGGAATATACGATTCCATCCATCGGTTTCATCAATGGATGATGTCATGGTCCCCGGATTCGATTTCGATCAGTTGCGCACGTTCGTCGCGGTGGCCGAGGCGGGCAGTCTTTCCGCTGCGGCGCCGCGCGTATTTCTGTCGCAGTCTTCCGTCAGCGAGCAGATTCGCAAGCTCGAAGAGCGCATCGGCGTGACGCTGTTCACGCGAGGCAAGCAGGGCGTGTCGCCCACGCCGGCGGGCGAGCGTCTGCTTGGCCATGCCCGGCAGTTGATCGCGCAGTCTGAGCAGGCGTGGCACGACGTACGCGGCTTCTCGCTCGCGGGGGAATTGCGGCTGGCGATCACCGATTACTTCCGTCCTGCCGAGGTAGCGCGCATGCTGCGGCATCTCGGCGTGGCCTATCCATCGCTACGCATTCACGTGACGATTCTGAAAAGCGGCGTGATCGAGAGTGGTTACGACGCGGGCGATTTCGACATCGGGCTGTCGATGCGTGTGCTCGGCAAGTCGCTAGGTCGAGATGCCGTAGCAGGCACGCGAACGCTCGGGCGCGAGTCGCTCGATTGGGTGGCATCTCCCGATTTCGTGCTGGACGACGGCGCGCCGCTACCACTGCTGGTGCTGCCCGACACCTGCGCGCTGCATCGCTTCACCACGCAATGGCTCGACGAGCAGCAGGTGCCGTACGCCATCGCGCACGTGGCGTCGGGCGTGGCGGGGCTGCAATTGGCCTTGAATGCGGGATTGGGGGTGGCGTGTCTGAACGCGTCGGCGGCCGGCGCATCGCTCGTGCGCATCGAGACATTGATGCCGGGGCGGCGTCTGCCCGCGCTGCCTGACGCCGAATTTCACCTGCTGCCCGCGCGTCGCGGCGAACCCGAGTGGGTCACGCAGGCGCGCGATGCGCTGGCGGAGCAGTTGACGGCGTCTGCCGGAATTACAGCGCGTTGAGCGGAATCTTCAGATAGCGCGTGCCGTTCGCTTCCGGCGCGGGCATGTCGCCTGCGCGAATGTTCACCTGCACGGCGGGCAGGATCAGCGTGGGCATGTCGAGGGTGCGATCGCGGGCTTCGCGCATGGCGACAAAGGCGTCTTCGTCGATGCCGTCGTGTACGTGAATGTTCGCGCGTCGCTGTTCGCCCACGGTCGTTTGCCAGTTGGCGGCGCGCCCGGCCGGCGGGTAGTCGTGGCACATGAACAGGCGGGTTGACGCTGGCAGCGACAGCAGACGTCGAATCGACCGGAACAGCGTGTGGGCGTTGCCGCCGGGGAAATCGCAGCGCGCGGTGCCGACGTCCGGCATGAAGAGCGTGTCGCCCACGAAGACCGCATCGCCCACCAGATAGGCCATGTCGGCCGGTGTGTGGCCCGGCACGAACATCGCCTTCGCCTGCAAGGTGCCGATGGCGAACGTCTCGCCGTCTTGAAACAGATGGTCGAATTGCGAGCCATCCGGCGGTACGTCCGCACCCAAATGGAACAGCTTCTTGAAGACGTGCTGCACGTCGCGGATGTGCGCGCCGATGGCGATGCATCCGCCCACACGCTCCTTGAGCCAGCGCGCCGACGACAGATGGTCCGCGTGCGCGTGCGTCTCCAGAATCCAGTCGACGGTGAGTTGCTGCGCAGCGACGAAGGCGAGCACGCGTTCAGCCGAGCCGGTGTGCGTGCGACCGGCCTTCGGGTCGTAGTCGAGTACCGGGTCGATGATCGCCGCATGGCCGCCGGGCGCATCGAACACGACATACGTGACCGTGGCGGTGACGGTGTCGAAAAAGGCTTCGATGTGTGCTGGCGTGGCTGACATGACCGGCTCCTGCAAGAATTTATCGATTCATATATTATAAATCAGTAAAGTGTCCGCACTACACGTAACACTCCATGACATCGCGCAAAGCGGTGCGGCATGTTGTCGCTCCCGCTTTGTTCGGGTGTCCTGATTCGCCATCGATCCTGCCATGCCACGAGCCACTGCGCTATCCCCCGTCGAGCCGTTTGTGTCGGCGCCGTCTGCCGAGTCCGCCGCATCTGCTGCTGCGCTCGACGTGGCCCATCTGCGCACGGCCGCTCAGGGGGCCACGGCCTTGTTGCGCGCGCTCGCCAACGAAGACCGTCTGCTGATTCTGTGTCAGCTCACGCAGGGCGAGCGATCGGTGGGGGAACTGGAAGCCCAGCTCGACATCCGGCAACCCACGCTCTCCCAACAGCTCGCCGTGTTGCGTAGTGAGGCGCTGGTGACCACGCGACGCGACGGCAAACGTATCTATTACGCCGTGGCCGATGGGGCGGTGCTTGCCGTGCTTGCCTGTCTTTACGATCAGTTTTGTCCGAAACCTTGACGCTGTCCGTTGTACCCGTTGTGCCCGGTCCATCCGATTGAATCGATTTCCTCCGATCTCGCTGCGGGAGCTGGATTTCATGACACTCGACACACTTCATTTCACTCCCTGGGCATCGCTTGCCGGCGGTGTGCTAGTCGGGCTGGCGGCCGTCTGGTTAATGCTGTCCTCGGGACGCATTGCCGGCATCTCCGGCATCGTGGGTGGCTTGTTACGGCCGCGGGCGGGAGACGTCGGATGGCGCGTGGCGTTCATCGTCGGGTTGATGGCGGCGCCATGGGGGTATCGCGCGGTGGCCGTCGTCCCCGAGGTGCAGATCGAGGCGAGCACGGCGATGTTGCTCGGCGCGGGGTTACTGGTCGGCTTCGGCACGCGCCTGGGGTCGGGGTGCACGAGCGGCCACGGCGTTTGCGGGCTATCGCGTTTGTCGTGGCGCTCGCTCGTCGCCACGTTGTGTTTCATGGCGACCGGTTTCTTGACCGTGTACGTCGTGCGTCACGTGCTGGGTATGGGGGGGGCGGTATGAAGAAGCTGATTTTCGCGTTGATCGGCGGTTTCGTCTTCGGCGTGGGGTTGATTCTCGCGGGCATGGCGAATCCGGCGAAGGTGCTCGGCTTTCTCGACCTCGCGGGGAAGTGGGACCCGTCGCTCGCCTTCGTGATGGGCGGTGCGGTGGCCGTGGGCCTCGTAGGGTTCCGGCTCGCCCGGTCGCAGCCGCTGGCATGGACGGGGGAACCACGTGTCTGGCCGTCGTTGCGTGGCCTGGGGGACGTGGACAAGCGTCTGGTGATCGGTGCGTTGCTGTTCGGCGTGGGCTGGGGGATCGCTGGCATTTGTCCCGGCCCGGCACTGGTGTTGCTCGGCGCCGGCTCGGGCAAGGCGGTACTGTTCGTCGCCGCGATGGCCGTGGGCATGGCGATCCACGCCGTGGTCATCCGGCCCGAAGCGAAATCGACGTGACCGTCGCAGTCACAGTCACGTTCGGGCGTGTAAGCCCATGGGTGTCAGTGCTTTCGCGCTAACTCCGTGCCCGCGTCGGCGGGTAGCTGACGCGTGACCGGGATCGACAGCAGCGAGAACAGGCCGATGACCAGAAACGCGGGCAGGAAATCGCTCGCCATCAACTGGTCATGGCCGGCCAGTCGGCTGCTCGCCTGCAAGACCATCCCGGAGATCGTCACGCCCAGACCCAGCGACAGCTGTTGCACGACGCTCGCGAGGCTGGTGGCGCGGCTGGCATCCTCGCTGCCGATGTCGGCGTAGACGATCGAGTTCAGGCAAGTAAATTGCAACGACGGGAAGAAGCCGCCGAACGCGACGACACCCAGCATCACGATGACCGGCGTGTTGTGCGTGAAAAGGCCGTAGGAGGCGAGCGCCAGTCCCGCCAGTCCGGCATTCACGATCAGCACCTGACGGAACCCGAATCGGGCGAGCACTCGCTGCGCAATCGCTTTCATGAAAATCGCACCGAAGGCCGAGGCGCACGTGATCATGCCGGACTCGAACGGGTCCATGTGCAAGCCTTCCTGCAACGCCAGCGGCAGCAAAAACGGCACGGCGCCCAGACCGATCCGGAAGAGTGAGCCGCCCACGACGCTCGCATGGAACGTCGGAATGCGCAGCAGCCGGAAGTCGAGCAACGGGGTTTCCACGCGATTGGCGTGCAGCCAGTAAGCGTAGATGAACAACGCGCCGAGCACGCACATCACGATCACCACGGTGTCGCTCACCTGATGCTCGCCGATTAGCGCGAGCCCGAGCATGAGCAGACCGCTGCCGAGGGCGGAGAGCACGAAGCCGCGCGTGTCGAGCGGCCCGGCGTCGCCGCCGCGTTCGTTATCGATGTACTTGCCCGCGAGATAGATGCCGAGCAGGCTCACGGGAATATTGATGAAGAAGATCCAGCGCCAGTGAAGGTAGGCGGTAATCGCACCACCCAGCGGCGGACCGATGACCGGGCCGAGCAGGGCGGGCATCGTCAGATAGCCGATGGCCTTGACCAGCTCGTGCTTGGGCACGGCGCGGAAGATGACGAGGCGTCCGACCGGGACCATCATCGCGCCGCCTACGCCTTGCAGGAAGCGCGCGAACACGAACGTCGGCAGCGTGAACGACACCGCGCACAGGATCGATCCCGCCATGAAGATACCGATCGCCGTGCGGAATACGTTGCGCGCGCCAAAGCGGTCGGAGACCCAGCCGCAGATCGGGATGAAGATGCCCAGCCCCACCACGTAGGCGGTGAGCGCCATCTTCAGCGAAATCGGATCCTGATGGAGGTCGCGTGCCATGGCGGGCAGCGAGGTGGTGATCACCGTGGCGTCGATGTTCTCCATGAACAAAGCGCAGGCGATGATGAGCGGAATGATGACGGCGCGCGACACGATGGGGGGAAGACGGCTTGCGCAAAGGCTCGGATTTTCCCACGATTTAAGCGCTTGCTTCAATCGCCAAGGCGACGTTGATCGATGTTTTGCCGCCAATCGGGGTTCGGTGGGGCTCCACGGGCGTCCCGACATCCGATCGGTCAGACTGCCGGCGATCCGGCGATCCGGCGATCCGGCGATCCGGCGATCCGGCGATCCGGCGATCCGGCGATCCGGCGATCCGGCGATCCGGCGATCAGGCGATCAGGCGAACCGACGACCCGGCGATCAAACGATCAGGTCGCCGGCATCCATGCGGTAAAGCACGTGACGGCGCAGGCGATGGCCCGGCGGAATCAGCGGGTGCAGGAAGTCTTCGTCGGGACAATGATGCATGCCGATGCGTTGCATCACAGCGCGCGAGCGGACGTTGGCCGGCACGGTGAAGGACACGAGGTCGTCCATGCCGAGCGTGTCGAAGGCGAAGTGTGCCGCCGCCGTGGCAGCTTCCGTCGCATACCCTTTCGACCAGAATGCCTTCGCGAGACGCCACCCGATTTCGACGGCCGGCGCGAAGGGCGCTTCGAAACCCACTCGCATCAACCCGACGAAGCCGGCGAACGGTGTTACGCCCGGAATCTCAAGTGCCCATGGGCCGTAACCATGCGTCTGAAGATGCTGCGCAAGACGTAGCGCAACGGCGTCACTCTGCATCCGGTCCAGCGTTGTGGGGAAATGACGCATGACTTCGCGGTCGGCATTGAGCGCCGCGAAGCGCGGCAGATCGTCGGTATGCCACTGCCGCAGAATCGTTCGCGGAGTGACGATCGTGGGCGCCTCGGTGTCGAAAGGCGAATGAGGATCGGTAGCCGTCATCGATGGGGGCATGCGTTCAAATCCGTAGAGAATCGGCGCTAATTCCGACCGCAAATGAGAAATGTCATTTATCAGCAAAAGCTTAATTACGCCATCGACACGAGACCGAATCCACCGGAACGCCTCGATTTTCGGCGATCGGTCCGGGACTGACCCATCGACCGATTTGCTTATCTTACGAAAACTTATTCGATTCGTGAAATCGGATTGGCGTATGAGTTTGACGTATACGTCAACAAAATCGGGTCTGCGGCTCCCGCGTCCCGATTTATCGCTATTCCGACTGGTAGACGCGCTTCGATAGATATTGTGATGGCGTTCATTGGGGCGAACAGTGATCAGTTTGACAGATGCGCCCGACGAAAATGACGAAATACGACGAATCCTCAAGCTAAATCCTCAACTGAACTTATCCGTAAATTGCGGAGCCTCATTGAGAATTGTCCGATTGATTGATCTGTCTCCGGAGTGTTTCGGATAACAGAATGATCGGAATGCGCTTAAATATTTGTGATCGTATATTTTGATGCGTCGAATTATGTGTGAAGTTGTCCCGCGTTGGATTTCCTCCCGTTAGCCCGAAAAATCTTTCCCATCCTTGCAGTATGGTGCGTGAACCGATAGTGCCGCGTGGAGTCCTGAGCAGTTGGCAGCGAATTCCTCTCATATGGCAAGGGAATTGACTGGGTGTTCGGGACGATATGGACAGGCTTATCGGGGGATCGCCGGTTGCGATAATCCGGCATTGCTGCCCCGCTGTTGTGCATTTTCTGAAGTGTCTCTCGGACAATTCAATGAGATTTGTGCTTCCTCAGACTCATTTGATGGAAATGCGGTTTTCAAATTATTAAAACTCGTGTTATTTTAAGTGGCGATCCATTTTTAACAATGTAAGGACACGCCAGATGGCAAGCTATAAGGAACTCGTCGCGCAACGCGACAAAATCGAAAAGCAGATCGAAGAGGCCCGCGCCCGTGAAGTGGCGGAGGTCATTGCTCAAGTCAAACAGAAGATCCAGGAATACGAACTGACCGCGAAGGATCTGGGTCTTGCCACGACGGACGGTCGTCGCCGCGCCGTTCGCGCGCAAATCGCTCCCAAGTACATGAATCCGGCCACCGGTGAAACGTGGTCGGGCCGCGGCCGCGCGCCGAAGTGGGTCGGGAAGAACAAAGAGAAGTTCCTGATCAAGTAATTCGCCGGCGTCAGCCGGACTGGCATTGCCGGTCACATGCCAGGGTGGTTGGGGAGCAGACGTTGCTGTGTCTCACTCGCACAGCGTTGCCATCTGCCCAACGTGTCCCTGTGAGCAGTAGAGCACAGCCCAGTAGTCGTATTGCCCCCCAACCCGGATCGCCTGGCTGTGGCTTGATGTGATGCAGTGCCGAAAAAGACAAAAACCCGCCGTTCGTTCATCGACGGCGGGTTTTTTCATTGGGCGAGAATCGAATGGGCGCTTTGCGATGCCAACGAGGCGCTAACGATGTGCTGACGGGGTGCTTTCGGGACGTTTCCGAGGCAATGGCATCGTGTTATTCGGCGCCAGGATCGTCCGGCGGGAACATCAGCGTCACCTGCAAGCCGCCGGCCGGGCGGTTGGCGAACGACACGCGTCCGCCCAGTTGCTGGGTGAGCTTGTCGACGATGGCGAGTCCCAGTCCGCAGTGTGCGTTGCCGCCTCGGGCCGGGTCGAGTCGTACGAAAGGCCGCACGATGCGATTGATGTCTTCGTTGGAGATTCCCGGGCCGCTGTCCTCGATCACGAGACGCCAGCCGCTTGCATCCTGCGAGGTACGGATGGCCAGCGGTGCGCGCCCGTACGTTACGGCATTGTCGAGCAGGTTGTTGACGATGCGCTCCAGATACGTCTGGCGCAGCTTGAACCCCGGCCCGGCCTGCAAATCCAGTTCGACCGCGTAGCCCTGATCGAGGAATGGCGCGGCCAGCGCAGGAAGTCGCGCCTCGACCGGCGACGCCGCACTGTCGACCTCCACGCCGCGCGCGAACAGCAGGAACTGATCGACGATGCGTGTCATGGACTCGGCGTCACGCGTGATGCCTTCACTCATCTGGATATCGTCGAGCATCTCGGCGCGCAGTCGCAAACGCGCCAGCGGCGTCTTCAGGTCATGGGCAATGCCGGCGAGCATCGTATTGCGCTCGCGATCGGTTTGCACGATGTCCTGACTCATCCGATTGAAACGCTCGGTGAGCTGACGTAGCTCCAGCGGGCCGCGTTCCTTGACCTGCGTTCGAACGCGATGGGTCGCCAGCTGCTCGGCAGCGGCGGCCATATCCCGCACCGGGCGCTGCAACTGCCATGCGGCGAACAGCGCGAAGATGACCGTAATGCCGAGCACGGCGGCCAGCCCCGGCAGAATCGTCGCGGTCCCGGGCGGGTTGCGCACGGACAGTACCGGCGTGGCGATCCAGTAGTCACGGCCCGGCAGACGGGCCCAGATGCGCGGCGGCGGCGTACGTTCCACACGCAATTGCGTGCCGGCGGGCAAACGGCGGGCGAGCTCAGTCGTCAGTCGCGCGTTCTTGCCCGGCGGCTCGAAGACATCGCCATGCGCGAACGAGACGGGCACCACCTGCACGAGATCAGGCAACGTCAGATTCGAATTGCCCTCATGTACCTCGGACGCCGCCTTGATGATGAAGGCCATCTGCTCGGCGGCGTTCTGGACGCGCGTCTCGTCGTGATCGCTGCGAAGGATCGTGAGATACGAGAAATGGCTGATGACCAGCGCCGCAATGATGAGTACGGCAAGCCGGCCGAAAAGCGTATCGAAACGGCCTTTCATGCAGGGCTCCGCGTGTCGGCCGTCAGGGGAAACGAAAACAGAATCGGCTGCATGCCGGAGTCCTTGTCAGACCGGTGCATCAACCGGTCGCCATGTCGGCTCGCTGGCCGTCGGGAACGAAGATATAACCGCGTCCGCGTACTGTCTGGATGAAGCGCGGGCTCTGTGCGTCCTCGTCGAGCAGACGGCGCAGGCGCCAGATCTGTACGTCGATGCCGCGGTCGTTGACGTCGCTGTCGGCGCCGTAGAGCAATTCGATGATGCGTTCGCGAGACAGCACCTGCATCGCGTGATTCACCAGCAGACGCAGCAACCCGTATTCGCCGTCCGAGAGCGTGAGCAACTGCGAGTCGCGCGTGAGCGTGCGGCTGCGGAAGTCGAGCATGAACGGGCCGAACGCATAGTTTTCGCGTTGTTCGGGCACGGCGGCATCGGGCGTCTTGCGACGGCGCAACACCGCATTGATGCGCGCGAGCAGTTCGCGCGGGCTGAATGGCTTGCCCAGATAGTCGTCGGCGCCGATTTCCAGCCCGACGATACGGTCGATCTCATCGCTGCGCGCCGTGAGCAGGATCACCGGCACGTCGTCGTTGCGGGCGCGCAGGTCGCGCAAGGCCGTGAGGCCGTCGACCTTCGGCATCATGAGGTCGAGCACGATCAGGGCAGGGCGCTCGCGCTCAAGGCGGGCGGCCAGCCCTTCGCCATCGTGCATGACAGCGACGGAGAAGCCATGGCGGCTCAAATACTCGCGCAGCAGGTCACGCAGATCGGGATCGTCGTCGACTACAAGAATCTTCATATTCGCTCGGACAGGTTGTGTCGTCATGATAGTGGTCTCCCTGCTCTGCTTTACACGTGTTTTGTTTCCGGAAATTACAGTCTTGGTTGCCTGTAACGATGCGTAATAATAGAGCGAGCTGCGATAACGCACGAATTTCGTTCGCGTCACGTAAGCTTCGGTCTCTTAATCAGACGCCCTGATGCCGGTTTGATGTCTCGCTGATTCGTCATTATCAGGACGTCTGACGCACACCCAGCCGCACGCCCGACGCGCGTATGTCTCACGTCGCGGGAACGCTGTGGCAAGGCAATGCACGGCAAGGCGCCGCACTACCTTAGCGAAAGTGATTCGACGCGATCCGCGCATGCTCGCCCGGACCGTCGTCCGAACCTTGGCGATGCAGTCGTGTCTTTCAGCAACGTCGGATGTTTCCGAGCGCCAACACAGAGAAAGCTGATGTAACGAGCCATCTCGTTGAGCTGTTACAACCGTCTGCTATGCTGATCGGCCATTGAGGTGTGTGCCGTCGTTCGGGGCTTCCGGGCGATTTGCCGCGTTGCAGCAATCCGATAAAAAAGAACGTCGTCCGTATCGGACGAATCCGCCAACTACTCCGCTGTTAAGAGGAAGTCATGACCGAGCACGGTCCCCACGGTTCCGACAAGCCGAACGGTTCAGAGCGTTCACCTGCCCCGCAGGTGCCGCCGACACCACCGGTTTCGTCATCTCCCGCGCCGTCGCGCAAGCGTCGCTGGCTCGTGCCGGGCGTCATCGGGCTGATCGTCGTGCTCATCGCCGGGGGTGTTTACTACCGCCTGCATTCGCAGAACGCGCAGGGCCCGGCGCAAGCTGGCGGACGCCGTGGCGGGCCGCCGGGCGGCGTGCCTGGCGCGGGCGGACCGGCCACGCCGGTCACTGCCGTCGAGGCGAAAACCGGGGATCTGCCGGTATTCCTCAACGGACTGGGTACTGTGACCCCGACGCGTAGCGTCACCGTGCATTCGCGGGTAGACGGCCAGCTCATGAAGGTGCATTTCAAGGAAGGCGATATCGTCAAAGCCGGGCAGTTGCTCGCCGAGATCGACCCGCGTCCGTTCCAGGTGCAGGTCACGCAGATGGAGGGCCAACTGGCGCGCGATCAGGCGCTGCTCAAGAACGCCCAGCTTGACCTCGCCCGATACGAGACCCTGCTCAAGCAGGACTCGATCGCCACGCAGACGGTCGATACGCAGCGTGCCCTCGTCAAGCAGTACGAAGGGACGGTCAAGTCCGATCAGGGCCAGCTCGACAACGCCCGCCTGCAACTGACCTATGCGAGCGTCACGGCGCCGGTGTCCGGTCTTGCGGGCCTGCGGCAGGTGGATCCGGGCAACATCATCCACGCGTCGGATACCAACGGTATCGTCATCATCAACGAAGTCACGCCGATCACGGTCGTGTACACGATTCCGGAAGACAACCTGCCCAAGGTCGTCAAACGCACGCGCGGCGGGGAAACGCTGCCTGTCGAGGCTTTCGACCGGGCGGGCAAGATCAAGCTGGCCGCGGGCAAGCTCGCGTCCATCGACAACCAGATCGATACGACGACGGGCACGGTGAAGCTCAAGGCCGAGTTCGCCAATGCCGACGGCATGCTGTTCCCGAACCAGTTCGTCAACGTGAAGATGCTCGTGGACACGCTCAAGGGCGCCACTTTGATTCCGACGGCCGCCGTGCAGCGCGGCACGCAAGGCAGCTTCGTCTATACCGTGCAGCCGGATCAGACCGTCAAACTCAAGACGGTGAAAGTCGGTCCGACCGACGGCACCAACATGGCGGTCGAGTCGGGCATTGCGCCGGGCGAGAAGCTGGTGATCGACGGCATGGACAAGCTGCGTGACGGCGCCAAGGTCGAAGTGATCACGGCGGAGAGCCGTGCGGCGGCCGTCGCGCCGCATGCGCCGGGTGAGAAGCGCAACGGCAACGGTGGCGGACACCGTCGTCAGGCGCAATAAAGGGGGCCCAGGGCGCTCGCCGAAGTCGCAACACCGATGCTGACGCGCCCTTTGACCCTGCTGTCCCGCTTACGTATCGCCACGCCCCAAAGAGACGCCCTTCGACGTAGCCAATGAATCCGTCCCGCCAGTTTATTCTTCGACCGGTCGCCACATCGTTGCTGATGCTGGCGATCCTGCTTGCCGGCTTCGTCGCCTACCGGCTGTTGCCGCTCTCGGCATTGCCGGAAGTCGACTATCCGACCATTCAGGTGGTCACGCTGTATCCGGGCGCGAGCCCGGATGTGATGACCTCGTCGGTGACCGCGCCGCTGGAGCGTCAGTTCGGGCAGATGCCGGGGCTCAATCAGATGTCGTCGACGAGTTCGGGCGGCGCATCGGTGATCACGTTGCAGTTCTCGCTCGATCTCGGGCTCGACGTTGCCGAACAGGAGGTGCAGGCCGCGATCAACAGCGCCAGCAACCTGTTGCCGAGCGATTTGCCGATGCCGCCGATCTACAACAAGGTCAACCCGGCGGACACCCCGATTCTGACGCTGGCGATCATGTCGAAGACCATGCCGCTGCCGAAGCTTCAGGATCTGGTCGACACGCGCGTCGCGCAGAAGATATCGCAGTTGCCGGGCATCGGTCTGGTCAGTATTTCGGGCGGACAGCGTCCGGCCGTGCGCATTCAGGTCAATCCCCGTGCCATCACATCGTACGGATTGAATATCGAAGACGTGCGCACGTCCATTGCGGCGGCCAACGTCAATCAGGCGAAGGGTAGTTTCGACGGCCCGCTGCGCGCGTCGACCATCGATGCCAACGATCAACTGGCGTCCGCCGACGAGTATCGGAACCTTGTGATTGCGTACAAGAACGGTGGTCCGATCCGTCTGTCCGATATTGGCGACGTGATCGACGGTGCGGAAAACACCAAGCTCGCCGCATGGGCCGACACCACGCCGGCGATCGTGCTCAACGTGCAGCGTCAGCCGGGCGCGAACGTGATCGAGACCGTCAACAAGGTCAAGGCGTTGCTGCCGCAGTTGCAGGCGGCGCTGCCGGGCAGTATCGACGTGCAGTTGCTGACCGATCGCACGACGACGATTCGCGCGTCCGTCTCCGACGTGCAATTCGAACTGATTCTCGCCGTCGCCCTGGTGGTGATGGTGATCTTCCTGTTCCTGCGTAACGTTTCGGCGACCATCATTCCCAGCGTAGCGGTGCCGCTCTCGCTGGTCGGCACTTTCGGTGTCATGTATCTCGCCGGGTTTTCGATCAACAACCTGACGCTCATGGCGCTGACCATCGCGACAGGCTTCGTGGTCGACGATGCCATCGTGATGATCGAGAACATCGCCCGTTACATGGAACAGGGCGAGAAACCGTTGCAGGCCGCGCTCAAGGGCGCCGAGCAGATCGGCTTTACGATCATTTCGCTGACGTTCTCGCTGATTGCCGTGCTGATTCCGTTGCTGTTCATGGGCGATGTGGTCGGGCGGCTGTTCCGGGAATTTGCCATCACGCTGGCGGTGTCGATTCTGATTTCGGCGGTGGTGTCGCTGACGCTGACGCCGATGATGTGCGCCAAACTGCTGCGTCATGTGCCGGAAGAGAAGCAGGGCAAGTTCTACCGGAAGACCGGCGAGATGTTCGATCGCATCATCGCGAAGTACGGCGAGTGGCTGACGTGGGTGCTCGATCGTCAACGCGCGACGTTGCTCGTCGCACTTGGCACGCTGGTGCTGACCGTGCTGCTGTATCTGTGGGTGCCCAAAGGTTTCTTCCCGGTGCAGGACACAGGGGTGATTCAGGGCATTTCCGAAGCGCCGCAGTCGATTTCGTTCGCCGCGATGGGCGAGCGTCAGCAAGCGCTGGTGGCTGCCGTGCTCAAGGATCCGGCAGTGCAGTCGGTGTCGTCGTTCATCGGCGTGGACGGTGTGAACGCCACGCTTAACAGCGGACGTCTGCTCATCAATCTGAAGGACAAGGAAACGCGCGGGCTCGACGCGTCGGAGGTGATCCGCCGTATCCAGCCCGAGGTCGCCAAGGTGCCGGGCATCGCCCTCTACATGCAGCCGGTGCAGGATCTGACGATCGAAGACCGCATCAGTCGCACGCAGTATCAGTTCACGTTGCAGGACCCGAGTCTGGACACGCTGGGCGTGTGGGTGCCGAAGCTGGTCGACAAGCTGCAACATGTGCCGCAACTGGCCGATGTGACGAGCGATTTGCAGGTCAACGGACTGCAAGCCTATGTGGACATCGATCGCGATACGGCGAGCCGATTGGGCGTGACGCCGGCGGCTGTCGATCAGACGCTTTACAGCGCTTTCGGACAACGTCTGATTTCCACCATCTACACGCAGGCCTCGCAGTACCGCGTGGTGCTGGAGGTGGCTGACGACTTCCAGCGAGGACCGGACGCCCTCAAGGGCATCTACGTCGCTTCGACGTCCGGCGTGCAGGTGCCGCTCACGTCGTTCGCGAAGATCGTCGAGAAGCCGACCCCGCTGGCCATCAACCATCAGGCGCAATTCCCGGCCGCGACGATCTCGTTCAATCTGGCGAAAGGCGCGTCGCTCGGCGATGCGGTGAAGGCGATTACGGAGGCCGAGCAGTCCATCGGTCTGCCGGTGAGCACGCAGACGACGTTTCAGGGGGCGGCGCAGGCCTTCCAGGCCTCGCTCTCGAACACGCTGTGGCTGATTCTCGCGGCGGTCGTGACGATGTATATCGTGCTCGGCGTGCTTTACGAGAGCTACATTCACCCGATCACGATTCTCTCGACGTTGCCGTCCGCCGGGGTGGGGGCATTGCTTGCGCTCATGGTCTCGGGGAACGACATCAGCATCATCGCGATCATCGGCATCATCCTGCTGATCGGTATCGTGAAGAAGAACGCGATCATGATGATCGACTTCGCGCTCGAAGCGGAGCGCGAGCATGGCATGGCGCCGCGCGAAGCCATCTATCAGGCGTGTCTGCTGCGTTTTCGCCCGATTTTGATGACGACGATGGCCGCCGTGCTGGGCGCGTTGCCGCTGATGCTCGGCTCGGGCGTCGGTTCGGAGTTGCGTCAGCCGCTCGGTATCACGATGGTCGGCGGTCTGATGGTCAGTCAGGTGCTGACGCTGTTCACCACGCCGGTGATCTACCTGTGGTTCGATCGCTGGGCGCTGCGTGCGCGTGCCTGGCGTGAGCGACGCTTCGGCCCGTCGGATGACGCGTCGCACGGCGACCACGGTGACCACGACGATCGGGGCGGCCCGGGCGGCGGTAGCGCCGGTCCTGCGGTCACGACGGACGGCCCGGTACGATGAACCTGTCAGCCGTCTTCATCAAGCGCTCCGTCGCGACCGTCCTGCTCACCATCGGGGTGACGCTGGCGGGTATCGTCGCCTTCGGGTTGCTGCCGGTCTCGCCGCTGCCGCAGGTCGATTTTCCGACCATCTCCGTGTCGGCGTCGCTGCCCGGCGCAAGCCCGGAAACGATGGCGGCGAGTGTGGCGACGCCGTTGGAGCGTTCGCTCGGGCGTATCGCCGGCGTGACGGAAATGACGTCGAACAGCTCGCTCGGCTCGACCCGCATCACGCTGCAATTCGATCTCTCGCGTGACATCAACGGTGCGGCACGCGACGTGCAGGCCGCGATCAATGCGGCGCGCAGTCTGCTGCCGACGGGGCTGCCGAGCAATCCGACCTATCGTAAGGTGAACCCGGCCAGTGCACCGGTAATGATCATTGCGCTCACGTCGGAGAGCATGACGCGCGGGCAGATGTATGACGCGGCGTCCACGATTCTCGCGCAGAAGATTTCGCAACTCGAAGGCGTGGGTGACGTGACCGTGGGCGGCAGCTCGTTGCCGGCGGTGCGCGTCGAACTCAATCCGACGGCGCTCAACAAGTACCAGATCCCGCTGGAGACGGTACGTACGGCGATTCAGGCCGTCAACGCGAATCGTCCGAAGGGCGCGCTCGAAGAGGGGGAGCGTCGCTGGCAGATTCTGGCGAACGATCAGGCGAAGACGGCCAAGGAATACCTGCCCGTCATCATCAGTTATCAGGACGGCCGGCCGGTACGCCTGTCCGACATCGCGGACGTGGTCGATTCGGTTCAGGATCTGCGCAACGCCGGTTCGGCCAACGGCAAGCCGTCGGTGCTGCTGATCATTACGACGCAGCCCGGCGCGAACATCATCCAGACGGTCGACGGCATCAACAAGATTCTGCCGAACCTGCGTGCGTCGATTCCGGCGGCCATCAACCTCGATGTTGTGATGGACCGCACGCCGACCATTCGCGCGTCGCTGCGGGAGGTCGAGCGCACGCTGCTGATTTCGATCGGGCTCGTGATCATGGTCGTGTTCCTGTTCCTGCGGAACTGGCGCGCCACCCTGATTCCGAGCGTGGCGGTGCCGGTCTCTCTGATCGGCACGTTCGGGGTGATGTATCTGTGCGGCTTCAGTCTGGATAACCTGTCGCTCATGGCGCTCACCATTGCGACCGGTTTCGTGGTCGACGACGCGATCGTCGTGCTGGAGAACATCTCACGGCATATCGAAGAAGGGCTGAGTCCCTTCGCGGCGGCGCTCAAAGGGACACGCGAAGTCGGCTTTACCGTGCTGTCGATGAGTATTTCACTGGTGGCCGTGTTCATTCCGCTGCTGTTGATGGGCGGCATTGTCGGACGGTTGTTCCGCGAGTTTGCCGTCACGCTGTCGGCGGCCATCATGGTCTCGCTGGTCGTCTCGCTGACCACGACACCGATGATGTGTGCGCGTTTGCTTAAGGGAAAGCCGGCGCCGGGTGTGCCGGTGGGCACGGCACCACTCGCGCCGGAGCCGCCAAAGCGGCCCTCCATCTGGACACGCCTGGGCGAGCGGACCGAGCGCATGTTCGAGGCGATGCTGCGCGAGTACGAACGCTCGCTCGCGTGGGCGTTGCGTCACGGGCCGCTCATGCTGCTGATTCTGCTGGCGACGATTTGCCTGAACGTCTGGCTCTACATGGTCGTGCCGAAGGGGTTCTTCCCGCAGCAGGACACGGGGCGGATGATCGGTTTCATTCAGGCCGATCAGGCGATCTCGTTCCAGGCGATGGAGAAGAAGCTCGCAGACTTCATCAAGATCGTGCAGGCGGACCCCGATGTCGCGACGGTGACCGGCTTTACCGGCGGCTCCAACCGTAACGGCGGGTCGATGTTCGTCACGCTCAAACCGCTGGGCGAGCGCAAGCTCACGGCCGATCAGGTGATTGCACGCCTGCGGGGAAAACTGGCGAGAGAGCCGGGCGCCATGCTCTATCTGCAATCGGTGCAGGACATTCGCGTCGGCGGGCGATCGAGCAATGCGCAGTACCAGTACACCTTGCAGGCGGACGACCTTCAGCAACTGCGCGAGTGGGAACCGAAGGTGCGCAATGCGATTTCCCGTCTGCCGAATCTGGCCGATGTGAATACGGACCAGCAGGACAAGGGCTTGCAGACGACGCTGGACATCGATCGCGATCAGGCGTCGCGCCTCGGGCTGACGATGAGCCAGATTGACAACGTGCTCAACGACGCGTTCGGGCAGCGGCAGGTCTCGACCATCTACAACCCGCTCAACCAGTACAAGGTCGTCATGGAAGTGGCGCCCCAGTGGTGGCAGAGCCCGGAGTCGCTCAAGGATATCTATGTAGTGACGTCTGCGGGTGCGCAAGTGCCGCTCTCGGCATTCGCGCGGTATCGTCCCACGAACACGGCGCTGGGCGTATCGCATCAGGGGCAGTTCGCGGCGAGCACGATTTCGTTCAACTTGCCGGCAGGCGTGTCGCTGTCGCAGGCGCAGGCGTCGATCAACGACGCCGTCGGCCGGTTGGGCATGCCGACGTCGGTGCAGGGCAGCTTCCAGGGTACGGCGCAGGCGTTCCAGTCGGCGTTGTCGTCACAGCCGATTCTGATTCTGACGGCGTTGCTTACGGTGTACATCGTGCTCGGCGTGCTCTATGAGAGCTATATCCATCCGCTCACGATTTTGTCGACGTTGCCGTCCGCAGGGGTGGGGGCACTGCTCGCGCTGCTGCTCTTCAACACCGAATTCAGCATCATCGCCTTGATCGGCGTGATTCTGCTGATCGGTATCGTGAAGAAGAACGCGATCATGATGATCGACTTCGCCCTGGAAGCGGAGCGGCGTCAGAATCTGCCGCCGCGCGAGGCGATCTTCAAGGCGTGCGTGCTGCGCTTCCGTCCGATCATGATGACGACGATGGCGGCCATGCTCGGGGCGATTCCTCTGGCGCTGGGCACTGGAGACGGCGCCGAGTTGCGCCAGCCGCTGGGGATTTCCATCGTGGGCGGCCTGCTCGTGAGCCAGGTGCTCACGCTCTATACGACGCCGGTGGTGTATCTGTATCTCGACCGTCTGCGTCTGCGTTGGGCGCGTTGGCGCGCGCGTGGCCAGAGCGGTCACAGCGATGTCGGGGAGGTGGGCCATGGTTGATGCGATACGCGATGTGCGCTCATCGCCGCTGTTCCTCTCATCCACGAGCGCCTGTTCGTCTTCCGAAACCTTTGTTGCGGCCGAAGGGCCGATGTGTGCCATGTCCCGTACCCTGAATCGTCAAGTCTCCAGCGTTCGTTCCCAGGCAGCAGTCGCGGCGGGGCAAGAGAAAGGGCATGGGCGTGAAGCCGGCATGACGCCTCGTATGCGTCGCTCGGCGACCTTTCTCGCGGCGAGCGCGGTGTTGTGGCTCGGGGGCTGCGCGCTGGGGCCGGACTATGTTCGTCCGGAGATCGATACGCCCGCCGCATTCAAGGAAACCGGCGACTGGAAGCTGGCCGAGCCGAGCGACGCGGTGGCCAAGGGCGATTGGTGGGCCATCTATCAGGACCCGGTATTGACCGACCTGATGGCGCAAGTCGACATCAACAACCAGAACGTCAAGGTTGCCGAGGCCAACTATCGTCAGGCACTCGCGGTGGCGGGGCAGGCCCGGGCGGCTTTTTTCCCGACGATCGGCGCCGACGCGGGCCTCACACGCAGCAGCTCGCGGGTCAGTAACACGGCGGTGAGCGGATCCGGCGTCGGCGGCATCTCGAACAGCTACAGCCTGTCAGGCACGGCAAGCTGGGAACTGGACCTGTGGGGGAGCGTACGCCGCTCGGTCGAAGCGGGGAATGCCAGTGCCGAGGCGAGTGCCGCAGATCTGGCGAATGCCCGCCTGTCGGCGCAGGCGCTGCTCGCTCAGAATTACTTCGACCTTCGCGTGACGGACGCCCAGAAGGCGTTGCTTGACCGCACCGTTACGGCGTATGAGCAGACGCTCAAGCTCACGCAGAATCAGTATGCCGTCGGTGTCGCGCAGCGCTCGGACGTGATTCAGGCGCAGACGCAATTGCAGCAGGCGCAGGCGTCGTCGCTCGATATCGAGGTGACGCGCGCGCAGCTGGAGCACGCAATCGCCCTGCTCGTGGGCAAGGCGCCCGCTGTCTTCTCGCTGGCACCTTCGCCATTGCGTGCGGCATTGCCGCCGGTGCCGGTCAGTCTGCCGTCGCAATTGCTGGAGCGACGCCCCGACATCGCGTCCGCCGAGCGCTCGGTGGTAGCGGCCAATGCAAAGATCGGCGTGGCCAAGGCCGCGTTTTTCCCGACGCTTTCGCTGTCGGCGACGGGCGGTTTCCAGAGCAACAGCTTTGCGGACTGGCTGACGCTGCCGAGCCGCTTCTGGTCGGTTGGCCCGGCGCTCGCGGCGACACTCTTCGACGGCGGGCTGCGCCGTGCGCAGACCGATGCGGCCATCGCGGCATACGATGCGCAGGTCGCCACGTACCGTCAGACCGTGCTCACGGCGTTCCAGGCGGTCGAAGACAACCTGGCCGCCCTGAACTATCTGGGACGTGAGGCGGCTGTGCAGAATCAGGCGGTGCAGTCGTCGCGAGAAGCCGCGCAACTCATCCTCAACCAGTACAAAGCCGGTACCGTCGGATTCCAGAATGTGCTCACGGCCCAGGCCACGGCATACACCACGGAACGTACCGCGCTGACGATCCTCGGCCGTCAGTTCACGGCGAATGTGTTGCTCGTCACGGCACTTGGCGGTGGCTGGCACGGACTGCCGCACGAGGGCGGAGCATCGAGCGGAGCCGCGGCGGATGCGGCGAATACGGCGCCTGTAGGCGTTGCTTCCGGTGCGAGCGCGCAGGAATAACTACGCATATTCCGAGGCGCAGAGCGGCTCGATCATCAAATCCAGCGGCGGTGTTTAAGGTATTTCTGACTTTCACGATCAGAATGCCGGAAACCCGCGCTGCGAATCCTCCGAATGCCGGTGACGCGAGTAGCACAAACTCCGTCGCTGCGCGTCTGTGCAATTTCATCTCTACGCGAGTCCCGTCAAGCAGTTAGGGTGCAGTATCCGCTCTATCGGGCAGCATGCGGGCTTTCTGGCCGTTGACCACACCGCGTGGCAAGCGAGCCGCTTGGGCATGACTATGTGACGTTTCCCATTCGATTGGCATCGCCCCTTTTTGCCAGAATGGACCCGCTTCGTTGTGACGGCCGGCGCGAAGCACCGCGTACGCGCGCGGTCACCACGGTCAGCCGGATGACGAATAGAAAAGGGGGCAGGGATGACGATCAATGTCGTGGTCGCAGACGACCATCCGATTGTGCGCTTTGGCATACGACGTCTGCTCGAAGAGCGGGAAATGATCCATCTGGTCGGGGAGGCCGGCAATTCGTCGGAATTGGTCAATTTGCTGGCCAAATCGCCGTGCGACATTCTCGTGACCGACTTCTCCATGCCGGGCGGGAATTTCAAGGACGGGCTTTTTCTCATCGGCTACGTCCGCCGATACTTCCCGCACATCAAGATCATCGTGGTGACGATGCTGGAGAATCTCGCGATTCTGCGCGGCATGCTCAAACTCGGGGTGCATTCGATTCTCTCGAAACTCGATGAGCAGAGTTCGATTGCCGATATCGTGTGCGTGGTCGCAGACGGCAGCCGTTACATTCCGGCCGGGCTGGCGACGCGCCTGCACGATTCCGTTGCCGACGATACCGAAATCGATGCGTCGAAACTCTCGGGACGTGAAGTCGAAGTCGTGCGGTTGTTCGTATCGGGGCTCACCATCAGCGAGATTGCGTTTCAGCTCAGCCGCAGCGTCAAGACCGTCAGTTCGCAGAAGACGAATGCGATGCGAAAGCTCGGACTGGATCGCGATGTCGACCTTTATCACTACGCCACGCGCACGGGGATTACCTGAGCCGTCGTTGGCCCGTCAGGCAAACCCGTCTGCGACCGATTGAGGCGGGGGAGAGATGGGGCGGGCGGGTTCCGGCGGACTTCGCTGGACTTCCCGCCGGCCTCACGCGGGCAAGCGAATCGCCCGCATGTCGCGCAGAATCAGCTCGCCCGCGCGCAGCATCTGCTTGAGTTGATGGACCACTTGCTTGATCTCCTGCACGTGAGCCTCGGCCGTGTCGGGTTGCTGCTCCTGCGCGACCACCAGTGCATCCAGACGCCGCGTGTAGTCGCGCATCGCCTCGGTCGCCGCCTGCGTGTCCGTCGGTACGGACGCCGCAGGCGCCGCAAGCGCCTGTGAGAGCAGATCGCTGATGGCAGCGACGACCTGCCCCAACTCGCCGCTCTTGTCCGCCGCAATCTGACGCGGCAAGACATCCGCCAGTCCGGTGATGTACGACGCCATCACATGGTTCTGCACCAGCAAATCGTTGAGTTCCGCCACGCAGACTTGCTTGGACTTCGGT
This sequence comes from Pandoraea sp. LA3, assembly GCF_022696215.1. Classification (NCBI taxonomy): domain Bacteria; kingdom Pseudomonadati; phylum Pseudomonadota; class Betaproteobacteria; order Burkholderiales; family Burkholderiaceae; genus Pandoraea; species Pandoraea sp. LA3. Next base: position 232,594 of record NZ_PTPY01000028.1, read on the forward strand.
TCGAGCATCATCCGCCGGAAAGCGGCACCGAAATTCCCGAAGGCAATGTGCATATCCTTACGCGCCAGGCGATAGGCCAGGCCGTCGCGTTTGCCGTCGAGACCGGCGCTGGATTCGAGATAGGTCCGCGTCGATTGCACGGCGTTGCGGATCAACGGCCCCATCAGGCGATATTCCCAATAAGGGAAGAGGTACGAGCACACCAGCGCGATCGCCGAACCGATCAGCGTGTCGATCGCGCGCTCGCCGATGACCGACAGCGATCCCGGCAGCAGGAAGTGGAACAGCAACAGCACATACGACGACATGAACACGACCGACAGGCCGTAGTTGAACAGCGACAGGCTGTTGCCCATCACCATGCAGAAGAACATGAGCGCCAGCAGAATCCACGCCTTGTGCACGAACGACAGAATGATCAGCACGCTCACGCAGCCGACGAGGGTGCCCGTCAGACGCTGGGCATTTTTCTGTTTGGTCAGGCTGAAGCCGGGCTTCAGAATCACGATGATCGTGAGCAAGACCCAATAGCTGTGGTCTTGTCCGGCGAGCAGCGACCAGTTTTCGCAGATGAGCAGGCCGGCCGAGATGGCGATCGTCACACGTAGCGCGTGCCGGAAGCTCGGCGAGGAAAAAGTCAGATTTTTCCACAGCAATTTAGGAGAAAAGCTCTGTCGCGACGTGAAGCGGACCAGGGCCTGGTCGATTTGCATCTCCGTGGCCGTGCCTGCGGTGCTCACGTTCGTGTTGCGGTGCATGCGCTCCACGATACGCGTGGTGCTCCACACGCGGCGGAAGGTGCTGGTGAGCGCTTGATAGGCCTCGGGCGAGCGTTGCTGGAGCGACTGCTTGCGCATGAGCTCGATCTCGTACTCGATAGCCCGGAACTCCGCGCGCCAGCTACGTTGTGCCCGCGACGGCTCGTTCGTGGCAATGGCATATCCGATGGCATCGACCTCGATGGCGATCTTGCGGATCATGTCGCGGAAGAACAGAAGCACGTCGTTATTCGCAAACTCCCGGCGCAGCATCGGGTAATCGGTATGCACCGACACCACCGTCTCATGCAGGTCGACGATGTTGATGAACAGATTGAACAGCATCGTGCGGCGCGGCTCCAGCGCCCCGATGCGCAGTCGCGGCAGATTGCGCAGGATGATTTCGCGCGCCGCCTGCTGCTTTTCCACGACGTTGACCTGTGCGGCAATCAGACGCCGATAGCAGTCGTCGATATCCGTCGACGTATCGTAGAAGGCCGCCTTGGCCTCCAGATATTCCGACGTGACGAAGAAGCACTCGGCGAGTGTCTGCTGTTCGATGCGAAACCACCAGATCCGGCAGACGAAAAGACTGAAATAGGTGTACCAAAGCCCGCCCGCGAGCACGGCGCCTGCGTCGAGCACCGCCTGATGGCGCGTGAGGTCGGCCTCGACATTGAGCACCATCATCATCAGGCAGGCGAAGCTGACCAGCGACGCACGAAAGCCATAGACCACGAGCATCGACAGCCCGAAGGTCAGAATCAGCGACGTGATCCATAGCTGCCACGGCTGTGCGGCGGTGGCCATGCCCGTGATCAGCACCGTCAGGGCGCCGAGCAGCGTGCAACTGAGCAGTTCGGTGTGCTTGTGACGCAGCGGCCCGTTGATGTCGACCACGCTCGCGCACAGCGCCCCCGAGGCGACCTCGATGCCGAGCAGGTGCTGGTCCATCCCCCAGAAGAGGACGAGCGCGGGCAGAATGACGCCGACTGCCTGCCGGGTGCCGCTGAAAAAGTAATGGCTATATAGGAACTTCTTGATATCGGTCTGGTAGTCCATGCGTCGGGTGCGAGGGTTCCGCAGCAAAGCCGGCCGCGCGACGGGTAGGGCGCGGCGCAGTGAGAGTCTAGCCGAAGCCCTGCGTGCCGCGAAGTGGGGATACCGCCGGTTACACGCGGCGCACGGACGTGGCCTGCCGCATCTGCCGGGTGGCCGTCACCCATGGCGGGGCAAGCTTTCGGATCTGTCCGATGGGCTTTGCCATGGGGCATTTGCTATGCTTGCGAACAGACTCGCTAAGCCGCCACGCCCGCATGCTCCATCTATTCTTCTCCAACCGGTTCACTACGCTCGAAGCCGCGCTGCTGCGCGATCTCGCACAAGCGCCCGGCGCTTCGACGGGACCGGTCGACCCCTTCGAGACGGAAACCATCGTCGTGCCAAGCGTGGCCGTGCGCCGCCGGCTCGAACTGGACTATGCGGATGTCTTCGGCGTGTGTGCGAACGTTCGCCTGACCTATCTCGCCCAGTGGCTGTGGGATATGGCGGGCAAGCTGTTGACGGTGCCAGAGAGTTCGCCGTTCGCGCCTGACCGGCTGGTCTGGCCGCTGTACCAGTGTCTGGCGCAGCCGTGGGTGCAGACATCGCCACGGTTGGCGGGTTATCTGGCAGGCGCAGACGATGTCATGCGCTTCGAACTGGCGGACCGGCTCGCCCATATCTACGATCAGTATCTGACTTACCGGCCTGGCTGGCTGGAACGCTGGCAATCCGGTGAAGCGATCCTGCCGGGGGCGGCAGAGACCTGGGGTGATGTGCAACGGGCCGATGAGGTTTGGCAAAGCGCCTTGTGGCGGCAGGTGCTCGCGCACCTCGATATCCGTGAGCGTCATCCTACGCTGCGTGCCATCGACCGGATCGAGCAACTGACGCCGGAGACGCTCCCCGCCGGGTGGCCTTCGCGTGTCTCGGTATTTGCGCTGTCGTCGATGCCGCCGTTGTCGATGGCGTTGCTCAAGGCCATGTCCCGTCTGATCGACGTGCATCTTTATGTGCTCAATCCCTGCGAGAGCTACTGGTTCGATATCGTGCCGCCGTCGCGGCTTTCCTATCTGACCCGGCGAGACGGCGCGGCACATCGCGAGGTGGGCCATCCATTGCTGGCCGAATGGGGCCGTCAGACGCAATCGCATATCGACGCGTTGTATGCCGACCTTGCACCCCAGGCGGTGGAGGACCGGGCGCTGTTTCAGCCGAATCCCGCGCCGACACTGCTGGCAGCGTTGCAAAACGGCATTCTCTCGCTGGACGACGGTCGTCACGGCGCGCCGGACGGTGTCGACGCCGACGGCTCGGTGCAGGTGCATGTCTGTCACAGTCTGGCCCGGCAGATCGAAGTGCTGCACGACCGCTTGCTGGCGTGCTTCGATGAAATTCCCGACCTGCGTCCGGACGATGTGCTGATTACCGTGCCGGATCTGGGGCGTGCGGCACCGCTTATCGACGCGGTTTTCGGTACGGCGACACCTCGCATCCCCTATCTGGTGACGGGGTTACCGCCGACGCGAACCAATCCGGTCGCTCGTGCCTTTGCCTCGATTCTGGCGTTGCCGCAGCAGCGCGTGGCGGCGTCCAGTCTGGTGGAGCTCGCTCGCACGGAGGCCGTGGCGCAACGCTACGACCTTGGCGGTAATGTGCTCGATGCGATTCAGAACTGGCTGCATGCGGCGGGAGCGCGTCGCGGGTGGCGCGGGGACGCCTTGCTACGCCTCGACGGGACCGGTGTGGACCGTACGCCGGGGGCAGAGGCCGCGCCGGCGTTAGAGCGTCACACGCTGGGCGACGCCATGATGCGGCTGTTCCTCGGCTATGCGCTACCCGACGACGCGATGCCGGTCGACGATTGGCTCCCGGTCGGCGGTATCGAAGGGGGGCGCGCCGAGTTGCTTGGACAACTGGCGCGCCTGATCGACGATCTCGACATGACGGCAGTTGCGCTGCAAAACGAACGTACGGGGTTGGCGTGGCGCGATCAGCTACTGGGGATGCTGGAGCAGTTTTTCTCCGATGAGCCACGGTTCGCCGACGATGTCGCGGAGGTCCGCATGGCGATCGAACAAATCGGCTCGGCGATTGCCGACGGCGCCCCCGAGGTGCGTGTGCCGGTGGATGTGGTGGCGCGCGTGCTGGCCGACGCGCTCGACGACCCGACACGCGGTGGTGTGCCGTCGGGCCGGGTGACGTTTGCGGCGATTCCGAGCTTGCGTCTGCTGCCTTATCGCGTCGTCTGCATGATCGGCATGGACGACGGCGTGCTGCCGGGCCGGGTGCGTGCCGACGAGTTCGATCTGATGCGAGCATTACCGCAGCGCGGCGACCGCCAGCGACGCGACGACGAGCGCAATCTGTTCCTCGACCTGATGCTCAGCGCGCAGGATCGTTTCCTGATCACTTACACGGGACGAAGCGTGCGGGATAACGCCCCGTTGCCGCCGTCGACGGCCGTAGACGAGTTGCTCGACTTCACGGGCCAATTGCTGGCGCCGGTGTCGCAAGGCTTCGGTCTGGACGAACAACGCGAGGCGCGCGAGCGCCTGATCGTGCTGCATCCGTTGCAACCGTTCTCACCTGCCTATTTCGATGGTCATGCTGCGTCGCTATACAGCTACGACGTATCGAATGGTGAGGCGGCGCAGCAATTGGCCGATCAACTGGCGTCGCCGGCACCGGAGGCGCTGGCTGCACCGTTCGTGCGTGATTCATTGCCAGCCGTCGCGCAGACGCATCTGACGCTGGACGATCTGCTGCGCTTCTGGCGTCATCCCGGGCGCGCCTGGGCACGCGACCGCCTGGGCCTGTCGCTCAACGAAATGCTGACGGAGGTCGAGGACGAGGAGCCGTTCGTGCTCGATTGGGCCGGGCGTGACGCGCTTGCCGCGCGACTGTTGCCGCGTCTGCTACGCGATGGTAGCGGGGATGCACGCATGCAGGCTGACGCGATTGACCGTATCGCGAGCGTGAGCCATGAGTTGCCGGGCGGGGCGACCGGCGCAGTTTGGCGTCGGCGGGAGCTGGGCGGCCTACGCTCGCTGGCGACGCAGGTGAGGGAGGCGCAAGCCGAGGGCACGCAGGAATTGCTCGTGACGCTGCCTATGACGCCAGCGTTGCCGCCTGCCTGGATGGCATCGACGGATGCTATCTGGCACGGTGACGCGACGTTGTCAGCCGAATGTCTGCTACAAGGCCGCCTCGCGCCTGTGTCGCGTCATGGGCTGGTGATGTATCGCTACGGCAGCATGCGTCCGAGCGACCTGCTGGCGGCGTGGCTCGCACACCTTGCGCTATGCGCTCATCTGCAACAGCCCGAGCATGCCGGGCAAGATATTGCGGCCAGAACCCTCTGGTACGGCGAAGACGAGACTTTCGCGTTGCGGCCGGTGGACGATGCGGTGACCTTGCTCGCGCAGTGGGTCGGGTTGTACCGCCTCGGACAGACGCGTCCATTGCCGTTCTTCGTGCGCAGTGCCTGGAAGCTAGCGAGCACTGGCAAACCGGCGGATGCACAAAACGCATGGCAAGGGTCCGCGTTCGCGCGCGGGGATGCCGATGATCCTTATACCAAGCTGATCTGGCGAGGCGTGGAAGATCCTCTCGCGTCTCCTTTCGATTTGCTGGCGAACACGATGTTCGGCCCGCTGGTCCAGCACCTTGAACTCGTGGAGGGCGCATGACTCAGCTCATCGATCTCGACGTGTTCGGCTGCAATCTCGACGGCATTTGCCTGATCGAAGCGTCCGCCGGCACCGGCAAGACCTGGAACATCTGTGCGCTCTACGTTCGTCTGCTGCTGGAAAAGCAGCTCAGCGTCGAGCAGATTCTCGTGGTGACCTTTACGAATGCGGCGACGGCAGAGTTGCGCGAGCGCATTCGAGGACGTCTGGCGGGACTCGTCGCGGCGATCGCACCCGTGCTCGGCGACGACGGTGATGAAGGCGACGTGAGCGACGCGGACGACGCCGATGACTTCCCCGATTTCGACCTGGATGCGAGCGACGATCCGCTATTCAACGTCATGATCGCCGGCCTGATCGAGCGCGGCGACATGTCGGTGAAAGCGATTCGCGAATGTCTGCAACGGGCGTTGCGCGGTTTCGATCAGGCATCGATTCACACGATTCACGGCTTCTGCCAACGCGCGCTCGCGGAAGTGCCGTTCGCAGCAGGCCTGCCGTTTGCCTATGAACTCGTGCCGGACGACAACGGCGTGCGGCATGATCTGGCGGTGGAGTTCTGGCGGCGCGTCGTGGAACCGTTGGCCGCGCGGGACGACAGCTTTGCCGCGTGGCTCGTCGACCGGAAGCGCTCGCCGGGCACGCTCACCGATCAGTTGGCGCGTCGCCTGAAGAAGCCGATGTCCGAGTTGCGTTGGCCCGAAGCGGTGCAGCGCGATTTGGGTCATCCGAGCGCTCTGAGTGATACGCAGGAGGCGCAAACGTCCGCGCCTTCAGCGTTACTGACGACCTATTCGGCGGCGCGCGATTGCTGGGAAGCCGAGGCCTCGTTGATTGCCGACCTCATGCGTCGGGCATTGCCGTCATACAAGAAGAACATCTACAACGAGACATCGCTGCCGCAGGCCGTCTCGGCGTGGCAACGCTACCTTGGCGCACGCGACGCCGGAGCGCTACTGGGGGCCAAGGCGGAGTTGCTGACCACGACACGTCTTGTCAAAGACATCAAGAAAGGTGAGACGCCACCGGATCACCGTTTCTTCGACATGGCGGACGCGCTTGTGCAGGCGCGAGCCGATGCCGACGAACGTTACGAGATGCAATGGCTGCGAATCCTTCGTGACTGGTTAGCGGAGGCACCCGAGCAACTTGCGCTGCGCAAGCGGGAGTTGCGAGTTGTCTCGTTCGATGACTTGCTGGGCAACATCGCGCGTGCCTTGCAGCAGCATCCCGATCTCGCACAAGCTTTGCGCGAGCGGTACCCCTGTGCCCTGATCGACGAATTCCAGGATACCGATCCCCTGCAGTTTGCGATCTTCAGTACGGTGTATGGCCAGCCGTCGCCGGCCGATGATGAGGTGGCTTCGGGCGAGGCGCACCGTGGCCCAATGTTCATGGTCGGTGATCCGAAGCAGGCCATCTACAGTTTCCGGGCGGCGGATCTGCATACCTATCTGGCGGCCCGGGAGAATGCGGACGCGGCATATACGCTTGCCGTCAACCAGCGCTCCACACCCGCCATCATCGATGCCGGCAACAGTCTATTCGGTGCCAACGATCGTGCATTCGTGCTCGACGGCCTTGAGTATCCGCCGGTACGGCCAGGGGCGCGCCGTCGCCCGCCATTGTCGGACGTGCGCGACGTGGCTGACTTCACGGTCTGGTGGTTGCCGGACGACGACGAGCCGCTGTCGAAAGATGAAGCGCAACACGCCTGTGCGCGGGCGACGGCGGCAGAGGTGGCTCGACTGCTGGCGGGAGCGTCGCGCGGTGACGTGCTTGTCGGTGACAAGCCACTCGTGCCGGGGGATATTGCGGTCATCGTCCAGACACACCGTCAGGGCGCGCTCATGAAAGCCATGCTGGCCGAGCATGCGGTGGGCAGTGTAGAACTGACGCAGGATTCGGTATTCGCAAGCGAGGAAGCGGAGACGCTATTACGCGTGCTGCGGGCAGTGGAAGCGCCGGGCGATGTGCGAGCACTGCGCGCTGCACTGGCAACGGAACTCTTCGGTCTGGACGCCACCGCGCTTTATCGCATGCAGACGAGCGAGGCGTCCGATGCGGAGGCGATTGCCTGGATCGAGCGTCTCCAGCGTTACCGTCAGTTGTGGATCGATCGCGGTTTTTCCGCGATGTGGCGCACGCTCATGCGGGAATTGGGATTGGCAGCGCGACTGGTGGCGCAAGCGGGCGGCGAACGGCGATTGACGAACTTCATGCATCTGGCCGAACTCGCACAGGCTCGCTGGGCCGAGCAGCCGGGCATGCCGGCGTTGCTGCGCTGGCTGGCGTCGCAACGCAGTGCCAGCGGTGGCGAAGAGGCGCAGTTGCGTCTGGAGTCGGACCAGAATCTGGTGCAGATCGTGACCGTTCACAAATCGAAGGGACTGGAGTATGGCGTCGTGTTCTGTCCGTTCCTCTGGGACGGCGCCGTGCGCGATGGTGGCGGTCTGGACGGGCTGGAGTATCACGACGGCGCCACGGCTGTCATCGATTTCACCGATGCCGCAGCGAAAGGATCACCCGCGACGGCGGCGCTGCGTCAGGAGCAGTCGGCTGAGCAGGCGCGCCTTCTGTACGTGGCACTGACGCGCGCGGTGTACCGTTGCTATCTCGCGGCGGGGATCTATTCGTCCCGACGCAGCGTGAAGGAGGCGTGTGGCGGCATGCTTAACTGGCTCGCGGCGGGTCAGGGCATCGCGTTCGATGCGTGGATTTCCTCGTCGGTCGATGCCGACGAACGTGTCGAGACAATCCGGAGCGCATGGAAGGCGCTCGTTGGCGGACCGCTCGATGTCGTGCCGCTGCCGGTCGGCGACGCGCTGGCGAGTGATACACGCATCGTGCACGACACGCCGCCCGAGCTGACGACGCGTACGAGCACGCGTGCGCTGCGCGAAGTCTGGCGTATCGGCAGCTTCTCCGGCCTCCTGGCCGGCATGCACACGGGGCCGCAGTTGGGCGGCGGGCAACTGAGTGCGCCGGAGCGCACCCGTCCCGACTACGATGCTCAGGCCAATGCCGGGCCGAGTTTCGCGCTGCCGCCCGAGGGTGACGACGCGTGGCCGCCGGCCGACGACATTCTGCGTTTCCCGCGCGGGCCTGCTGCCGGGGAAAGTTTCCACCGCGTGTTCGAACTCGCCGACTTCCAGTCGCGTGTGCAATGGCCGCACGCGGTGTCGAGGGCGCTGCGTGAGCGTCCCCCCGGGCGCGGGGCTGAACAGAACGACGCCTGGCGCGCCATGATGATGAACATGCTGTCCGACACGCTGGCGACGCCATTGCGGCCCGGTATGCAACTGGCGGACGTCGCGTTGACGGAGCGCCTCACGGAAATGGAGTTCACGTACCCGGCGGATGAGGTGTCGCTCGACGCATTGCGAGGGCTGTTGCGTCAATTCGGCTATCCCGATCTGCCGCTCGACGCCACCGTCCTGCGCGGTTATCTCAAAGGCTTCATCGATCTGGTGTTCCGCCACGGCGGACAGTGGTGGATTCTCGACTGGAAGTCGAACTATCTCGGCACCGCGCCGGAAAACTACGGCACTGAAGGATTGCGCGAAGCCATGGCCGAGCACGGTTATCACCTTCAGTATTTGCTTTATACGCTGGCGCTGCACCGCTTCTTGCAGCGTCGTCTGCCGGACTACGACTACGAACGCGACATGGGCGGCAGTCTTTATCTCTTCGTGCGGGGCGTGCGTCCCGACTGGGCCAGCGCGCATCTCGCCGGCGACGACGTACCGGGCGTGTTTTTCGACAAGCCGTCGCGCGAAATGGTCGACGCGCTTGACGGGCTCTTCGCGGCGGGCGAGAACACCGCGCTTGCCGAAGCACTCTCGCTCAATGCCCGCAGCGATGGCCCGGCAGGCGAAGATGTCGCCGCCATCGATGGGGAGGGCGAATGACGGATAGACGTCATACCGGCGACGCTTCCGGTGCGCCGCTGGCCGACAGTGGCGTCGTGCGACTGGCGCAGGGTTTCGCTCGCCGCATGGGATTGCTCGCACGCGGCAACGGCGCGGACGAAGTGACGTGCCGTTACGTGCGCCGTGCAGCGCTGGAAGTCAGCCTCGCCACGTCGGAGGGGCATGTGTGCGTGCCCCTCGGCAACCTGCTAGATGGACAGGCGAGCGGTGAACTGTTCCCCGGCGATGCGCCCTCGCTGTCCGTCTGGCGCGACGCACTCTTCGCGAGTGGCCTGTGTGCGCCGGCCAGCCTCGCGCGCGCGTTGACGACCGATGCGCAGGCGGACGCCTTTCCGCTGCTGCTCGACGATCACGATCGTCTGTATCTGGCGCGCTACTACGGCTACGAAGCGCGGCTGGCAGCGGCGCTCGGGCGCAAGCTGTCGATGACGTCGACGACCGATGCGTCGACGACAGCGATTACCGACGAAGACCGAAAGCGCTTACGGCGCTATTTCCGCGATGGCGTTCTGCGCTCACCGGAAGGCGAGCGAGAGCCGAACTGGCAGATGGCAGCGGCTGCACTCGCCTTGCAGCGCTCGCTGGTCGTACTCAGTGGTGGCCCGGGAACCGGGAAGACGACCACGGTCGTGGGTCTGCTGGCGTGCTTGCTCGAACGTGATGCCAACTTGCGCGTGGCGCTTGCCGCCCCGACCGGAAAGGCGGCGCAGCGCATGCAGGAAGCGCTGACGGCGCGTCAGGACTTGCCCGACACCGTACGTCTGGCCCTGCCCGAAGCGGCGCTCACGTTGCATCGGCTCCTCGGCGTGCTTCCTGAGTCCGCCGAGCAAGTCGGACGGCGCTTCCGTCACCATGCCGGCAATCCACTGCCCTACGACCTGATCGTGGTGGACGAGGCATCGATGATCGATTTGTCGATGGCGACGGCATTGCTCGAAGCCGTGCCGGACGGCGCGCGTCTGATTCTGCTCGGGGATAAGGATCAACTGGCAGCCGTTGAAGCGGGGGCGGTGTTCGGGGAACTGAGCGCACAGCGAGCGTTTTCACCCGACATGCGGGCGCATCTGCTGTCGGCACTCGACTGGCCTGCCGAGGATTTACCCCGCTCTGGTCCGCTGGCGCTCGGTGCGAGTGGTGCGGCCCTGGCCGCAGCCCCAGCCACAACGCCGCCCCTTGCGGCCGGTACAGGCTCCAAACGCGCCGTCGCTACGGCGGCCACCCAAGCCGCTGCTGCTGCCACCGTGGGCACGGCAGCCACTGTCCGCGTGCGTGCAGCCAGCGGACTCGAAGACGCCGTCGTCTGGCTGGAGCGGACCTATCGCTTTGGGGCGCATTCTGCGATTGGCCGGTTGGCGACGGCGATCAAGACGGGGAAGGTCATCGACGCGCGCAAGGCGCTTTCCGTTGGCGACAGCGAACGAGAGCCTCCGAACCAAGGCGGATCGCCCGACGCCACTGCGGTTGACCGGGTGCGACTGAGCGAAGACGGTGGTATCCAGTTGTCCGCGCCCCATCTGAACGCCTTGGCCGATGGTTATGCCGAATACCTCGACGCGCTCGCCCGGGCCGTCGATACCATCGAACAACTCGGCGATCCGGCGGCGGCGACATCGGCTGACATCGCGATGGTGGCGCAACCGGTCTTCGCCGCTTTCGGCCGATTCCGGGTGCTGTGCGCGACGCGTGGCGGGCGTCGGGGCGTCGAATTTCTCGGTGCGCAATTGACCGCGCTGTTGGCACGACGCGCAGGCGTAGCACTTGGCGCCGGTGGAGGGGCATGGTTTGCGGGGCGTCCGGTGCTGGTGACACAGAACGAGTACGCGCTGAACCTGTTCAATGGCGACATCGGCATCGCGTTGCCGCTCGGACCGTCAGGCACGTTGCGCGTCGCGTTTGCCACGCCTGACGGCGGGTATCGTCTGTACTCACCCGCCAGTCTGCCGGCGCACGAGACGGCATTTGCCATGACCATTCACAAGTCGCAGGGCTCCGAGTTCGAGCGGGTCGCGATCGTGCTGCCGGAGCAGGCGAGCCGGGTATTGTCGAGAGAGCTGATCTACACCGGTGTGACGCGTGCGCGCCGGGAGGCGTGGCTGTATGCGCCGTGGCAAGTGATCGCGTCGGCCATCGCACGGCCGACGCAGCGCGATGGCGGTCTGACCGACCGTTTGACGGAGGTGATGGCTACGGTGTCCGATCCGTCGACGAATTAGCCGGGTTCTCCGGGGCCGACGGGTTCGGCGGCGATGCCGGGTTCCCCTGACTTGCCGCCAGCTTCGCGGCCGCGATAGCCGCTTCGGCCACCGCACCGATTCGGGTCACGAGCAACTGGTCGATCTTGTAATTGTCGATGTCGACCACTTCGAATTTGTAGCCCGCGGCTTCGGTGGCTTCCGACTTCTTCGGAATGCGCTTGAGCTGATAGATCATGAATCCCGCGATGGTCTCGAACTCGCCTTCGCCGGGAAGCTCATCGATATCGAGAGCCTTTTTCACGTCTTCAACCGACGTGACGCCGTCGACGAGCCACGAGTGTTCGTCGCGCTGCACGATCTGATCTTCGTCGGCCGGGTGAACGACATCGCCCATGAGCGCACCGACGATGTCGTTGAGCGTGACGACGCCAACGACCAGACCGTACTCGTTGATGATGACGGCAAAGCCTTCCCGGGTCTCCTTGAAGCGGGCAAGCGCTTCAGAGAGGTTGAGCGTATCGGGAATCACCAGCAGCTTTTTCGCGTAGAGGCGATCGAGATTCCGGATCACGCTCGACAGATCTTCACTGGCAATGCGCTGGAGCAGATCCTTCGAGTCGACATACCCGAGTACGTTGTCGATCTCATCGCGGCAAACGAGATACTTGGAATGCGGGCTTTCGGTGATTTTCTGACGGATGCTGCGCTCGTCCTCGGCGATGGTGAAGTACACCACGTCGTCGCGGAACGTCATGACCGAGCCGACGGTGCGCGATTCGAGTTCGAACACGTTCTCGATCAAATGCAGTTCCTGCTTGCGCAACACGCCGGCCTGAGCGCCCGCGCCGACCATGGCGGCAATGTCCTCCGACGTGATGTTGTCGATGGCATGGGTCGGCAGCTTGAACATGCGCAGAAACAGGTTGGCGACGCCGTTGAAGAGATAGACGAGCGGGCGCAGTACCTTCAGGCAGAACAGCATCGGGTCGATGATGGCCATCGCCACGCGCTCGGGGTTCACCATGGCGAGCCGCTTGGGAATCAGGTCGGCAAACTGAATGAAGGCGATCGTGATGAAGAGGAAGGAGCCGATGCCGGCCAGTCGCAGCGCCAGTGCCTGATCGGTGAACGGGCTGAGCCATTCGAACAGATAGCCGGTAAGGAAGCTCTCACCGAGCACCCCGCCGAGCACGGCGACGGCGTTCACGCCGATCTGCACGACGGTGAAGAAGTTACCGGGCTGCTCCTTGAGCGCCAGCACCTTGACGGCCTGCTCGTCGCCTTTTTCCATGAGCACCTGGAGTTTGGTGCGCTTGGCGGCCGTCAGTGAAATTTCGGAAGCGGAAAAGAAGGCGCTTGCCAGCACCAGCAAGAGAATACTGAAAAGAAATCCGTAACCACTCATATTGTTATCCCTGTAAGTGCGAGTGCGGGTACATCGCCGCGACGCAGGCCGGACCGTTTCGCACGGGAGTGAGTCCGGAGAGCAGGGAGACATTTCAAAACAAGGCCTGCCGGCCATCATTTTGAGATGCCTTCGGGAGCTGGAGACGCCGTATCGACGTGCCGCGTCAGCCGCGTCGGCTGCACCGCTGTCCGATAGCATGCCATAACTTCGGGGCACTTCGACAGCGCGTGCCTGGCGTGCCGGACGCGCGCAGGCCGCAAACGCTGTCCACTCCTGGACGGTCGCGTGCACGAGCTGCGAGACCCAGTGTGCAGAACCGACAATTCCCGAACGATCGTTCGGGCATCGTGGATGCCGCTTCGATACCGCTTCATTGCCGCTCGAATGTCGTGTCGAACCGGTGCCGGAGCCGCGGGGACAAGCCGCGACGCTTCCTTTTCCTTCTTTCCAAGGATTTCTCGATGACTTTCGGTATGCAGCCCTTGAATCAACCGCCCGGTGTCGGCGGCCTTGCCTTTCTCGCACCCGTTGCACTGAATCCCGATGCCGGGATGGTCGACGCGGGCGGAATGCCGCTGATCCGGATCGTCAATGTTGCCAAAGAGATGAATACGGCCAGCGCCCGCGCTGAGGCGCCTGCGCACCCGTGGCGCGTACTTCGGCCCTCGCAGAGCGGCGAGGTGTCCGGTCGTGCCAACGATGCAGGCAGCGAGGCCAGGACGGATTTCCAGGCGGTGTTTGCCTCGGCCTCATCGGCGTCGTCGGAGAGCGACGCCTCTGGTGAAGCGCTGTTCGGTGCGTTTCTGACGTCACCGGCCGATGTCGACAGCGTCGATGTGGAAGATGTGTCGTACGTCAGATCCTTGTTCGAGGCGCCGCGCGTCGCACAGCCGGTCCTGTCCGCTGCATCGCTGGCAACGTTGCACGTCTGCGCGAGCTCGCAGAACGTCAATACCCGCGTCGCCTCGCTCGAAGGCCGCAATCACCCGGTCGTCATGCCGGACGGACGCAGCGAGCGTGCGCAGATCTGTCGTGACATCGTGAACGGTTCGCTGCTCGGCACGGACGGCCGAAACGGCACGGTGCCTTTCGATCCGAGCCGGGCAGATGTGACGAAGACGGTGGCGGACACCGCGCGCCGCTGGACGGGAAAGCCGTCGCTGGCGGGCAAGAAGGAGTGGACGACTGCATGCCTGATGAATACCCCGCCGGAGAAGTTCATCGCGGGTCTGAACGAGCGATTGCAGGCCGGTGGGCGCCTGTTGCCACCGTCCGAGAGTACCGAATGGATGCTTCGCGTAGGGTTCTCCGACGGTTTGCCGATGCATCAGGCATTCGTGCGTGGCGACCTGCCCGCGACCGTGGGGCTCGGCACGGATGAGTGGGTCAAACTGGCGTTGGGCATCGAGCAGCTGGGCGAGCGTCACTGGGACATGCGCCACGTGGAAGTCGTCGACGCGGCGGCGCTGCCAGCCACCAACACCAAGGCGTTCACGGCATTGGCGACGTCGCTGTCGTCGACGGCGCCTCACATCGCCACGCAGCGCTTGCGTAACCAACTGACGATGCGGGGTATTCCTACGCTGCCGGCCGAAGCGACGAGCCGTGCGCCCGTCAGCGGCTGAGGGCGTGTGATCTGACGCGAACATCGACCGGCGTCATGCGCCACCGTCGTCACCATCGCAAAGTGCCGCATCAATAAAAAACGCGCCCGGAATCTCCGGGCGCGTTTTGCGTTCAACGAACAGCGAGTGCCGGCATCAGGTGCGGCGATAGATCTCCGCACCGCTCTTCACGAACTCGACCGCCTTCACTTCCATCCCTTGCTTGAGGGCGGCTTCGTCGGTGATGCCCTGCTTGGCGGCGTAGTCGCGCACGTCCTGCGTGATTTTCATCGAGCAGAAGTGCGGTCCGCACATCGAGCAGAAGTGCGCCACCTTGGCGGAGTCCTTCGGCAGCGTCTCGTCGTGGAATTCACGCGCCTTGTCCGGATCGAGACCGAGGTTGAACTGGTCTTCCCAACGGAATTCGAAACGTGCCTTCGAGAGCGCGTTGTCGCGAATCTGCGAGCCGGGGTGACCCTTGGCCAGGTCGGCGGCGTGCGCAGCGAGCTTGTACGTGATGATGCCTTCCTTCACGTCGTCCTTGTTCGGCAAGCCGAGGTGTTCCTTCGGCGTGACGTAGCACAGCATGGCCGTGCCGTACCAGCCGATGGTGGCGGCGCCGATACCCGACGTGATGTGGTCGTAACCCGGGGCGATGTCCGTGGTCAGCGGTCCGAGCGTGTAGAACGGGGCTTCGTCGCAGTACTCGAGCTGGAGATCCATGTTCTCCTTGATGAGCTGCATCGGCACGTGACCCGGGCCTTCGATCATCACCTGGACGTCATGCTTCCACGCGATTTGCGTGAGTTCGCCCAGCGTCTTGAGTTCGGAGAGTTGCGCTTCGTCGTTGGCGTCGTAGATCGAGCCGGGACGCAGACCATCGCCCAGCGAGAACGCGACGTCGTACGCCTTCATGATTTCGCAGATCTCTTCGAAGTGCGTGTACAGGAAGCTTTCCTTGTGGTGTGCGAGGCACCACTTGGCCATGATCGAGCCGCCGCGGCTGACGATACCCGTCATGCGGTTGGCGGTCATCGGCACGTACGCGAGGCGCACACCGGCGTGGATCGTGAAGTAGTCGACGCCTTGCTCGGCCTGCTCGATGAGCGTGTCGCGGAACATTTCCCACGTCAGGTCTTCGGCCTTGCCGTTCACTTTTTCCAGTGCCTGATAGATCGGCACCGTGCCGATGGGCACCGGGCTGTTACGCAGGATCCACTCACGCGTTTCGTGAATGTGCTTGCCGGTCGACAGATCCATGACCGTGTCGCCGCCCCAGCGGATGGCCCACGTCATCTTGTCCACTTCTTCGCCGATCGACGACGTCACGGCCGAGTTGCCGATGTTCGCATTGATCTTCACGAGGAAGTTGCGGCCGATGATCATCGGCTCGGATTCCGGGTGGTTGATGTTGTTCGGGATGATGGCGCGGCCGCGGGCGATTTCCTCGCGCACGAATTCCGGCGTGATTTCGGCGGGAATGCTCGCGCCGAAGTGTTGCCCCGGGTGCTGGCGCGAGAGCAGCTTGGCCAGACGCTCGCCCTGCGGGCCGGCAGCGCGCACGCTCTCGATGTATTCCTGGCGGCGCAGGTTTTCGCGGATGGCGATGTATTCCATCTCGGGCGTGATGATGCCCTGACGCGCGTAGTGCATCTGCGTCACGTTCTTGCCGGCCTTGGCGCGGCGCGGCGTGCGATGCAGGCCGGGGAAGCGCAGGTCTGCGGTCGCGCTGTCGTCGGCGCGCTCGCGACCGTAGGCCGAGGACAGGCCCGGCAGCGATTCGGTGTCGTTGCGCTCTTCGATCCACTTGGCGCGCAGCGCCGGCAGACCCGAGCGGATGTCGATGCGGGCGTTCGGGTCGGTGTACGGGCCCGAGGTGTCGTAGACGTAGATCGGCGGGTTCTTCTCGCCGCCGAAGCTGGTCGGCGTGTCGGATTGCGAGATTTCGCGCATCGGGACCTGAATGTCCGGACGCGAGCCTTCTACGTAGATCTTGCGGGAATTGGGCAGCGGAGCGATCGCGGCTTCGTCCACGCGCGCGTTGGCTGAGAGGAACTTCGGATTGGCGTTCATGCAATGTCTCCTGGCGGGGCACGTGTTGACGCCGACTAAATCGGCGCAAAGCGGCTCAGGAGCATGAACGGGGGCGAGGAATTTCTACGCTCCCTGCGCTGGCATTATCCAGATCAGGTTCTAAGGGTATTTCTCACCCACAACTCACGTTGCAGGACCCCTGCGCTTAGCTTTGCGGCAACGATACACCGACATACCCGGCCAGCACAAGCGCGGCGTGTCCCGAAAAACGTGAACGGCGCATTGCTGCAACGCCGCATGCGGCGGGTCTTCCAGCGCTCGTCATCTCGTCGGGACGATCGGTGTCAGGATCGGGAAATTCGTTCAAGTTTTGCCAACGGCGATCAACACGTGCCGATGTCCGCGCTACTGCGCCAGACGCACTTCCCGCTGGAATTCACGCGGCATCAGACGGAGCGCGTCACGGAAAAAACGCCGGTCCGGTGGCGGCAGCATCGGCATGACACGTCCCAGTGAGTGGGCCGCATGCAACGCCTGAGGCGAGTCACCGTCCTGGTGCAGTGCAAACCACAGCATCTCGAACCACAGATTCGCGAGTTGCAATGGCTCGAAACGCACGCGTCCCTCCTCATGGTCGGCCAGCGTGGTCATGACGACGTCGGTCCAGCGCAGGAACCCCTTGGCCCGCGAGAATGGCGCGCCGAACGGTTGCACGGCGTCGAGAAACGCGTCGACCGCGAGCGGTGTGCTCGCCCGTAGCGTCTCCAGATCGGGGTCGCGCCGCACCGGTACCGCCCCGCGCGCGATGCGCAACAGGAAGACGGTATTCCAGACGGAGTTCCCGCCCACGCCGAAACGATCGCATATCCACTCCGACAGGCCGATCCAGCGCAATGCCTGACGCTGCACCTCGGCGGCGGCCAGTCGTCTGCCCGGGTCGATGAGCGCGCCTTGCCAGAACAGCCAGAGCGACAGACCGATGTTGGCGGCCACGTGCTGTGCCAGTTCGATGGAGTCGGCTTCGAAGGCGGCTTGCAGGGCGTCGGAGAAGGCGGCGAGGGCGTCGGCGGCCGATTGGGCACGCGCAGGCAGCGGACCGTTGCGTGCGGCATGCGACTTGTACAACAGCGCCTGGAGATTGCGGCTTTCGAAGCGGATGCGGGGGTTGTAGAGCAGGCAGGGGGCAAGCGAAGCGTCGTCGCTGATGCGCTGCAAATGGGCGAACGCGCCGGCTTCGTCGCGCAATGCGTACGCTTGCCACGCCTGCACGATCCAGTGCATGGCGCGTAACGTCGGCGAGCCAGTCTGATGGGCGCCGAACGTTGCGGCGAGCGTAGCGAGTGACTGTTTCGTGCGGGTGGCATCTCCCATGCGGCGCCACACGATCGTCTCCGCGAGCAGGGCAATGCCGCGTTGCACGTCGTCCACCGCGCAGACCTGTGCGGCATGGAACGACGGAATCGCCCCGGTGCGTTGCCGTCTGGCTTCGCCGGGCGACGACATTTGAGGCGGCGCGAAGAACACGCCGTCCTGCATGTCGCGTTTGCCCAGCGTCAGGTGATGCCAGAACGCGATGTCCTGCATGACGTAATCGAGGGCGGGCGACTGCGTGTCGGGGACGGCGCCTTGCGGCAACCCGAGGAAGGTGGCAATGGCGCGACGCGAATCGTCGGGCGCGGTGTCGCCGATCATGACCACGAGGCGCGACATCTCGTGTGTCGCGAGCCAGAAGGGGCCTCTGCCGCGTCCCCGGGTGGGCAGCAGACGGACGTCCATGTGACGGTCGTCACCCCAGCCGACAGCGATGCCCCATCGCGCAAAATCCGAAAACGCCCGGCTGATGAGCATGCGCAGATCGCCCGCGATGGCTGCCTGACCGAAGCGGATCTTCAGCGAAGCGAGCGAGACCGTGGTGTTTTCGTAACGCGCCGCGTAGTAGACGCGCATCAGCAGCCAGAGGCTCTGATAGCGCACGGGCTGGCCGTCGATCTTTTGCGGCGTGTCGAGTCGCACGACAAGCGGGGCGTGCGGCGGTGCACCGGAAGCGGCGTTGGAAGCAGTGTCAGAAGCGCGCGGCGGCGCAGGCATGTCGGACATGGCGTCGAGAGAAATCGATTCGCTCCGGGGGCGGAGGGGCTCCGCGAGTTCCTCGGAAATACACAGAGGGGCGTGCCGATGATACGGCGGTTACGTCGGTTACGGTAGCGGTGCTTTGCATCTGACGAAACGCCCACTAAGCTGCAAACGCTTTCGAAATGCGGTGCTCGGCCAGCACCATCGACAACGTGTGTGTCATTCATCCAATCAGGACAACGAAATGAAAAAAATAATCTCTCGCTGGCGGCGTGTCGCGTTCGTATTGCGGCTGGCCTCCGCGCTTGTCTCCCCCACGATGCTCGTCGCCCCGGCGCATGCCGCCGAGGCCGCCAAGGTCGTCGGATCGGCGCCCGTGCGTATCGCCGAGCGTGCCGATTGGGGCAAATTCTTCGCAGCCGAAAACGTCAAGGGCACGATCGTCGTGCTCGACGGCAAGACGCAGACCTATCAGGCGTTCGACGCGGCGCGTGCCGAGCGTCGTGTGTCGCCGGCGTCGACTTACAAGATCTTCAACAGCCTGCTCGCCCTCGAATCTGGCGCGCTGGACAACGAACGCGAGATGATTCCCTGGGACGGCAAGCCTCGTCGCGTCAAGGCGTGGAGTGCCGTCATGGATTTGCGCACCGCATTCCGTGTGTCGTGTCTGCCGTGCTATCAGGTGGTGTCGCACAGGATCCCGCGCGAATACGCACTGGCGAAGCTCGCTGCCGTGGGTTACGGCAATCACACGATCGGTCGTGCGGCCGACGCCTACTGGATCGACGACAGTTTGCAGATTTCGGCGCGTGAGCAGGTCGACTTCCTGCAAAGGCTGGCGCGCGGCACGCTGCCGTTCTCCGCTCGCACGCAGGACATCGTGCGGCAGATTTCGATCGTTGAAGCGAACGCCGACTACGTGTTGCACGGCAAGACCGGCTGGTTTGTCGACAAGAAGCCGGACATCGGCTGGTGGGTCGGATGGCTGGAGCGCGACGGCAATCTCACGATGATTGCGATGAACATCGATATGGGGGGTGACGCCGACGCACCGAAGCGCGCCCGCATCGTGCGCAATGTGCTCAAGGACATGAAGCTGATCTGAGCGTGACGCCGTGAAGGTCGCGCGGCGCGCCGGCAATGCCGGGCGTCCGCGCGATCGCGATGGGATGTTCGTGGCGGTGAGATGGCGCCGCTAGTCTTGTCGACAAGTGTCTCGCGACCGATGGCGCCGGTGGATCAGAGCGCGCGCCCGTGTTTGAGGGCGGCGGCGATTTCCGCGACGTGACGGCCCTGGGTCTTCGCGATCTTCAGTTCGTTCTCGCTGGGTTGTCGGGAGCCGTCGCCGGCGGCGAGTGTCGTGGCGCCGTAAGGCGTACCGCCGGTGATCTCTGCCATGTTGGTCAGCCCGGGCTCGGTGTAGGGCACCCCGACGATCACCATGCCGTGGTGGAGCAGGGTGGTATGGAAACTGGTAATCGTCGTTTCCTGCCCGCCGTGCTGCGTGGCCGTGCTGGCGAATACGCTGCCGACTTTACCGACGAGCGCGCCCTTCGCCCACAGGCCCCCGGTCTGGTCGAGGAAGTTGCGCATCTGCGCGGTCATGTTGCCGAAGCGTGTCGGCGTGCCGAAGACGATCGCGTCGTAATCGGCCAGTTGATCGACGCGGGCGACGGGCACGTTCGCAAACGCTGCGCGCGCGGCCTTGGCGCCGCTCTTCTCGAGCACGTCGTCGGGTACGAGTTCAGGGACTTGCATGAGCGTGACTTCGGCACTGGCGACGCTACGCGCGCCTTCGGCAACCGCTTCGGCCATCTTGTAGATGTGCCCGTACATGCTATAGAACACCACCAGGATCTTGGCGTTGGCCATGTGAATCTCCTAAGGGGGTCAAGAGACGCTGGCGTCGCGGACCGTCTGGCGCGCGAGGCAAGCCGTTCCATCATAGTCGACGCACGTGACGAAACCCTCAGCCGACGCCGCAGGCTTTGATTCAGGGTAAGACGCAGGTCTTAATGCAGGTTTTAACGTAGGTCTTAACGTAGGTCTTAACGTAGGTCTTAACGCAGGCGTGAGCCGATGAGGCAGCCGAGCGCCAGCGCGGCCATCAGCACCGTGACGCTCGCCGACAGGCCACCGGCCAGCGCGAGGCCCGTTGCCGCGAGGCCATGGGCCATCACGGCGGCCGGCACGAGCAGCGTAGCGCTCACGACACACCATCGCATGACGTAGCGCCACATGAAGCGGCTCACGATCCGCATACGCGCGTCGAGTTGATGCCGCTGCCAGAACGACAGATCGGCCGCCGCGTGGAAAAGCCACAGCGGACTGAAGTATTTGATGAGCAAGTCCATGACGCCGTACCGGAAACACAATGCCCGCAGGGCGCGGGCATGGCGTCGAGGCACGATGGCGGGGCAGGCTGACGCCCGTTCGCTCAGTCACGCACTTTCGGGGGGAGTCGACGCCCTCGTATTGTAGCAAACGCTCACTTACTTTGTTTTCGGTGGGGCGTTCGACGGGCGGTGGGCGGCCGTGATCTGCTGGATCAGTTCCCAGACGGACTGGGCGGCGGGCGAGAGGGTGCGGTTTTTTCGGCGCACGAGCATGATGGTGCGGTCGATCTGCGGCGTGAGCGGCAGGGCGACGAGGCGGCTGCTCGGCTCCTGAAGTCCCGGCATGGTGGGCAGCGCCAGCGCAGGCATGATGCTGATGCCGATCCCGGCTTCGACCATTCGGAAGACGGTAATCGCATGCCCGACTTCCTGCGCGATCTGGCAGTAAGCGCCGTGCTCGGCCAGCGCCCGGTCGATCAGCGGACGGCTGCCGGACGCATAGTCCAGCAGCACCAGCTTCTCGCCATTGAGTTCCTTCCACGTCACCTCGGTTTGCTTCGCGAAGCGATGTGAGCGGTCGCACACCACGAGAAACGGCTCGACCATGATGGGTTCGCCGACCAGATCTTCCGTGCCCTCCGAGGCGACGATCACCCCGAAGTCCACTTCGCCGTGCCGCACGCTGTCGGTCGCCAGCGTCTGCACCTGATCACGCAGCATGAGCGTGATGTCCGGATAGCGGGCTGCGCAGGCGGAGATGCATTCAGGCATGAGGTTGGCGGAGATCGTCGGGGCGCTGGCGACTCGCACCCGGCCCCGCCGCTCCTCGGCGAGTCCGTGGGTGTCGCGCAGGGCGCTCTCCAACTCGTCGAGCACCCGGGCGAGCGTGGCCGAGAGGCTAGCGCCCACTTCGGTCAGGGTGACCTCCCGGGTGGTGCGGTCGACTAGTTTGAGTCCGAGTTCTTGCTCCAACTCCCGGATACAGCGGCTCACGGCGGGCTGCGTCAGGCCGATATCCTCGCCAGCCCGGCTGAAACTGCCGTGCTCGGCCACTGCGAGGAACACTTTGAGCTGCCGGAGCGAGATGTTCATGCGTTTTTGGTATGAATAAAATTTTTAAATGAATTTGTATTTTAACTACCCTTGCGCTCTAATACGTAAAAACCCGTAGCGCGAGCGCACACTTCCGGTCATTTTTCGCCTCCTTCCTTCGCTGGAGGGGCCGATGGCCCTCGCTGACGGCCCTCATGCCGTCGCGTCCCGTGTTCTGGCGGACGGGCTTTGTCATTTCAGACGTATTCGAGAGAGAGTATTCGAGATAGACGATGGCCAGACCGCGTTTCCTTCCCGACAATTTCACGTTGATGCTGGTCGCCACCGTTGCGCTGGCCAGCTTCCTGCCGGCGCATGGTGAGGGCGAAGTTGCCTTCAACCTGCTGACCAACGTGGCGATTGCCGCATTGTTCTTCCTGCACGGCGCCAAGCTTTCGCGTGAGGCGGTGCTCGCCGGTGCCACGCACTGGCGCCTGCATCTGCTGGTGTTCGCCAGCACGTTCGTCATCTTCCCGATCATCGGCGTGGCGCTCAAGCCCGCGCTCTCGTGGATGGTGACCCCGGAGCTGTATCTGGGCATCCTCTTTCTGTGCACGCTGCCCGCCACGGTGCAGTCGGCCATTGCCTTCACGTCCATGGCGCGCGGCAACGTGCCGGCTGCCGTGTGCAGCGCGTCGGCGTCGAGCCTGTTCGGCATTTTCATCACGCCCGTGCTCGTCGGCCTGATCGTGGTGCATCACGATGGCAGCGGCGGGGCGTCGCCGTTCGACTCGATCGGCAACATCATGCTGCAACTGCTGGTGCCGTTCATCGCGGGCCAGCTCTCGCGCAAGGCGATCGGCAAATGGGTCGAGCGCAACCGGGGTCTGCTCAAGGTCGTCGATCAGGGCTCGATCCTGCTGGTCGTCTATACCGCGTTCAGCGAAGCGGTGAATACCGGGCTGTGGCATCAGATCCCGCCGCTGGCGTTGCTGGGGCTGCTGGGCTGTTGCGCGGTGATTCTGGCGGTCATGCTCGCCATCACGACGTATTCGGCGCGCTGGCTTGGTTTTTCGCGTGAAGACGAGATCACCATCGTCTTCTGCGGTTCGAAGAAGAGTCTCGCGAGCGGTATCCCGATGGCCAAGGTGCTGTTCGCCACCGGGCCGCTGGGAGCGATCGTGCTGCCGCTGATGTTGTTCCATCAGATGCAACTGATGGTGTGCGCGGTGCTTGCGCAGCGCTACGCCAATCGCCAGCGTGCGGCGCAGGCGGCCGGTTCGGTCAAGGCCGGCGCGGGCAAGGCGGTTCCTGGCGCCAAGCCGGGCAAGTCCGACGGCAGCAGCGCCAACGCTGGTGCGGGCCGCTGAGCGCCCGATTTCGCCTCGTTACCCCCCATACAACGGCCCGGCAAGGGCCGTTGTCACACGTTGGTCGTGCGCAAGTGCTAGAATTGCGTCTGTTTCGCTTCTTGACGACCACCCTGGTCCGGCTGCGCCCGACGCATCTGTCACCCGACAGACCCCTCTCGCGTCAGCCTCGAGCATGGCGCGCAGCGCCCCTTGAATCTTCGCGAGTGAGCTTTGATGCGGAAACCCTTCCGCGTGGCGGCCCCCGTTTTTTTAAAAGAGATGTCCCTTCATCATGGCTGATGTAAATGCTGTTCCGATCCCCGGCTTCGATAGCTTTGGGCTGCATGCGGACATCTTGCGGGCCATCGCCGCTCAGGGCTACACCCAGCCGACGCCGATTCAGGCACAGGCCATTCCGGTCGTGCTGTCCGGCCGCGACGTCATGGGCGCCGCGCAAACCGGGACCGGCAAGACCGCCAGCTTCTCGCTGCCGATCATCCAGCGCCTGCTCCCGGACGCCAACACGAGTGCATCGCCCGCCCGTCACCCGGTGCGCGCGCTGATCCTCACCCCGACACGCGAGCTCGCCGATCAGGTGGCCGACAACGTCCGCTCGTACGCGGCGCACACGCCGCTGCGTAACACGGTGGTGTTCGGTGGCGTCGACATGAATCCGCAGAAGGATGCTCTGCGACGCGGCGTCGAAATCCTCATCGCCACGCCGGGCCGTCTGCTCGATCACGTCGAACAGAAGACGGTGAACCTGAGCCAGGTGAAGATGCTGGTGCTCGACGAAGCCGACCGCATGCTGGACATGGGCTTCCTGCCCGATCTTCAGCGCATTCTGAATCTGCTGCCGAAGCAGCGCCAGACGCTGCTGTTCTCGGCCACGTTCTCGAACGACATCAAGAAGCTCGCATCGAGCTATCTCACGAATCCGGTCACGATCGAAGTGGCGCGTCGCAACGCGACGGCCGACACGGTCGAACAGGTCGTCTACGAAGTGAATGAAGACGACAAGCGCGCCGCCGTGGTGCAGATTCTCAACGAGCGCGACCTCAAGCAGGTCATCGTGTTCGTGAACAGCAAGATCGGCGCGAGCCGTCTGGCGCGCCAGCTGGAGCGCGACGGTGTCGTGACGGCGGCCATTCACGGCGACAAATCGCAGAACGAGCGCATGCAGGCGCTCGAAGCGTTCAAACAGGGCGGAATTCGCGCGCTCGTGGCGACCGACGTGGCCGCTCGCGGTCTGGACATCTCCGATCTGCCGGGCGTGATCAATTACGACCTGCCGTACAACGCGGAAGATTATGTGCACCGGATCGGCCGTACGGGGCGTGCCGGTGCGTCGGGTGTCGCGCTGTCGCTGTGCGCGCCGGACGAGCGCAAGCAACTCGTGGAAATCGAAAAGCTGATCAAGCGCGAACTCAAGCGTGGTGAGCTGGTGATGGAGCGTCGCAGCCGTTCGCGTGAGGATCGCGGCGATCGCGGTGATCGATACGAGCGCAGTGATCGCGGGGAGCGCAGCGAGCGAGGCGATCGTCACAGCCGTCACGACGGCGGCCTGCGTGCCGGTCGCAGCGGCGGCAGCCCGGCGCCGCGGCGCGTGCGTCCGGAAGACGAATTCTTCTACAAGCCGTATGAGCCGTCGCCGTCGGCAGGGGATTCGCAGCGCGATAGCCGCGCGTCGCACGACAGCGCAGCGCCGACCGCCTTTGGTGTGCCCGCCGAGAAAGCGCCGAAGCGTCAGGTGGCAGCCTTGCTTGCGGGGTTCCCGCGTAAGGCCGGTAGCTAAGGATGTGAGGATATCGCGCGTCAGTTTGACTGACGTAGTGGTGACGAAAAAGCCAGCGTGTGAGCGCTGGCTTTTTTCATTTCGATGTCCCGTCCTGAAATAGGTTGACACTTTTTCGTTGAAACGAGGAGGTGGCAAATGGAGCAAGGGATTAAGCGGACACAGCGAGACTACAGCCTGGCTTTTAAGCTGTCAGTGGTCGAGCAAGTAGAAAAAGGCGAGTTGACCTATAA
>NZ_PTPY01000029.1:0-158440 GCF_022696215.1 Pandoraea sp. LA3
CGTCGCTTCGTTTTCTGCGTCGCTGCATCAGCAGCAGAGAAGTGAGATTATGTCGCAGCTTCTCGTCGTCGTCAACAGTTTTTTTCGCTCTTTTCGTTCGTCGCCGCAGCGACTCACAAGCTCCAAAACCACTAACCACCGGGCTTTGCGGCCCGTCGCTTCAACCTCGTCGCTGCTTTCGCTGCGTCGCTGTCGTTGCGAGAGACGAGATATTAATGACCTTCTTGAAGACGCGCAAGCACTTTGTGAAACTATTTTGAAGACCACGCATTTTCCTTCGATTCGACCACGCGACGCCACGTCTCTTCACTGCCTCGTCCCTATATAGGAGAAAGAAGAACGCCACACCGACGCCATCGCCTTTGGGCACAATAGCGTCCATGAACACCGACCTTCCCAACGACGCCTCCGGGCACGCCCATCCGTTCGCCGCCCTGCTCCCCGACACCGTCATTACCGCTGTCGAGCAACTCGGGAGTTATAGCGACGGGCGTCTGCTCGCCCTCAATAGCTACGAGAATCGCGTCTATCAGATAGGGATGGAGGACGGTCCCCCGCTGATCGCCAAGTTTTACCGTCCTCAACGCTGGACGGACGACGCCATCCTCGAAGAGCACGCCTTCACACAGTCGCTCGCGCAAAACGAAATCCCTGTCGTCGCCCCCATGGAGATCGGTGGCCGGACCCTACATCACTTCGAGGGCTTCCGCTTCGCGCTATTCCCCCGTCGCGGCGGTCGTGCCCCAGAGCTTCAGGACCCCGACACCCTCAACTGGCTCGGCCGCTTCCTCGGACGCATCCACGCACATGGCGCGACGCAACCGTTCCGCCATCGCCTCACGCTGGATATCGACACCTACGGCCGCGCGCCCGTCGACTATCTGTGGACGAACGGATTCATCCCATCCGATCTGCGTGACGCCTGGCGCAGCATCGTCGATCTGGCGCTCGACGGCATCGCTCGCGCCTACGAACGTGCGGGAGACGTCAAACGCCTGCGCGTGCACGGCGACTGTCATGGCGGCAACGTCTTGTGGACCGACGCCGGCCCGCACTTCGTCGACTTCGACGACACCTGCATGGCGCCCGCGATGCAAGACCTATGGATGCTGCTCTCGGGCACCCGCGCCGAGATGACTGTCCAGCTGGACGAAGTACTCTCCGGCTACGAAGACTTCGCCGACTTCAACCCGCGCGAGTTGCATCTGACGGAAGCCCTACGCACGCTGCGCCTGTTGCACTACAGCGCGTGGCTCGCACGCCGTTGGGACGACCCCGCATTCCCTGCCGCGTTCCCGTGGTTCAACACGCAGCGCTACTGGCAGGACCGCATTCTGGAGCTACGCGAGCAAGTGGCGTTGATGGACGAACCTCCGCTGACCTGGCGCTGACAGGCCGCTCACCTCGAACCCACTCACCACCATCGCCACATGGCGAACGCGAGCGCCGCCGCCACGCACCACTCGGCGGCGGACCCCGTCGTGACATAGAGCGGTGAGCGAAAGCGTGTCCGAAGCGGCCAGCACAGCGGCACGCCCGAGGGCGTCAGCCAATCGGCCAGCAGATGCGACAAGTAGCCGGCACAGAGCGCGAGCATCCACGCCGGGACATATCCCCATCCGTAAAGACACGCGACGATCGCGAGCGCCGGCATCAGTAGCGAATGCGTCATGCCGCGGTGGCCAAACAATCCGGAGATCGCCAGCGACAACGGCGCCACACGACGCCCCAACAGACTTTTCGGATGATCGATATCGGGCAGTAACGCGCCGACGAGCGTCAACGGCCATGCATGAACACTCGCGGCCCAACCGGTGCGATGCATCAGCCACGTGGCGCCGATACCGAATATGAGATGACTTCTGGCTTGCATGAAAGACTTGTCGACACGCGCAAATGGCTTCGCATCTGCGCAAAAAGGGGGCCGAAGTCTATCACCGCATACCGAGCGAGGCTTGCACAAAACACACCTGTGCCACCACATCGGGCGTCGACACGCAATGCCGTTGCAACAGACCTCCCCGCCACAGCGGTAAATACGACACTTCCCGCCAAATTTCGTTGCGATTCGATTGACGGTGTCATATCCGGAATTTACGATCCGCTCGACCCATCAAATCCGGCCCGATTGCCGTCCGATCACCGGCGCCCGCCCCCAGGCGAACTCAAGCCAACAAAACCAGGGTCCCCGCAGGAGTTTTCGATGAAGAAGTTTCTGATCCTCGCCGCCGCGATCGCACCACTCAGTGCCCATGCCACGAATCCTCTCGTGACGGACGACACCGGCACGCAGGACACCGGCAACTGGCAGCTCGAACTCAATAGCGAATGGCTCACGCAGCCGACGTCGCGCCAGCAGCAGTGGACCAACACGTTGACGTACGGTGTACTGCCGACGCTCGACATCGCCATTCAGGCGCCGTATCAACGCTCACGTCCCGATGGCGACGGCTGGACGAGCGGCTTCACGGATCTGCAACTGCAAGCCAAATGGCGTTTTCTCGAAGGTGAGCAGTGGAGCATCGGTATCAAGCCGTTCATCACGCTCCCGACCGCGAGTCAGGACCGTGGGCTCGGCAACGGGCGCGCCACGACGGGAGCGAACCTGCTCATGCAATACAACGTCGACCGATGGACGCTGCTCGCCAACGCCGGCTACACATGGAATAACAACAGCATCGGGAACCGTCAGAGCCTGTGGAACGTATCCACGGCCGTACTCTTCAGCGTGACGGATACCCTGCGACTCGTTGGCGACATCGGACTCGCCACGAACCCCGACAGCACGACACAGACGAAACCCGCCTATGCCCTGATCGGCACCATCTACAGCCCCACGAAGGATCTGGACCTCGACGTCGGCTACAAGCGCGGCCTGAATCCGGCATCGCTCTCCCATTCGGTTCAGGCTGGGGTCACGATTCGCTGGTGACGTCGGAGATCTCTATCTATATGAATAGACAGGACAATGACGGTGTACGCAACGCGTCGGACCACGCGCAGGACACCTAAAAAACGCACACGTCACGCATGAATTTCGGGAGCGCATTAAATTTAATGTCATAAATGCTTGACCAATGCGTGGAATACCCGTACTATTCATCTCCTCAGACGCGGGGTGGAGCAGTCTGGCAGCTCGTCGGGCTCATAACCCGAAGGTCACAGGTTCAAATCCTGTCCCCGCAACCAAATTTGATTCACTGTCGCTCAGCAAGTCGGGCGTACGAGTGAAAAGTGAAGATTGGCCGGCTACCAAGCCGGCCATTTTCATTTCCAGCCTCACATTCTCCTTCGGCAGCAAGTCAATCGCGCTACCGACAGATTCCCTTCAGACATCCTCTCGCCCATGTTTCGGCAGCGGGGCCTTAAATCCACTGATCGTTCTGCACCGTGCGCTCATTGGTTGCGCCGTCCCCGGTATTGAGCACCCCTCGTGGTTCGACCAGCAGCAGTTTCACTTCGCCTTGTGCGCAGGGCTTGTGCTCGATCCCTTTCGGAACGACAGCCATCTGTCCGGCACGCAACACGATCGAGCCATCGCCCGAAGGGCCGCCGCGAAAGTCGATCCTCAATTCGCCGTCCAGCACAACGAACGTCTCATCCGTGTCACTGTGTTGGTGCCAGACAAATTCGCCTTCTATCTTCACGACCTTGAACTGGTAATCGTTCATTTCCGCGACCACACGCGGCTGCCAGTGGCCGTCGATCAATGCGATCTTGCCAGTCAGGTCAATCGCCTCGCATTGTCCGCGTGCGGTAGGTGCAGTGCCGGGATTCGGTGATGCAGACATCGTTCTCTCCGTTCGGTGTAGATGTCCTTCCGAGAATACGTAGTCGCCGGAGCGCTGTATTGAACGATCTTGGGGGAGTGTTTCAACCGCGACGCACGTTGGCCATGATCTGGAGCCAGCGTCCCGGCGTGACGCCGAAGGTCTTCAGAAAGTGACGCGTCATGTGGCTTTGATCGGCAAAGCCAGCGTCTGCTGCCGCGCTCACAAGCGAAACGCCGCAGAGCATCATGCGTCGCACCGCATCGAGTCGGCGCATAGTGAGATAGCGATACGGGCTCGTCCCGTAGAACGCCCGAAAATCGTGACAAAGACTCCAGCGGTCCCGGCCTGTGGCCACCTCCAGTTCCGGGAGCGTGACCACGCGCGTGAAGTTCGCGCGCAGATAATCGCGCGCACGACAGGCCGCAGAATAATCCCCCTTCCCTCGCGCGCGCGGCGCACCCGCGACAGCGGCTAGCGCATGCGCCAGCTCGGCCAGCGCGTCATTCTGCTCAAGTGGCTCGACGGTATGGTCGACGTGCTGGAGCAAGACTTCCGTTGCGGCCGCGATACGGGGGTCGGTCGTTACCCCGCCTTCGAGAAACGGTAATCCGCTGCCACCCAATACGTTCTGAAAAAGTGCGGGATCCACGTAAATCATGCGATAGCGGAAGCCCTCGTCGGTGCCTGCCTGGCCGTCATGTGCTTCGTCGGGATGCAACACGATCGTGTTACCCGGCATGCTGTCGCGCCGACTACGTCGATAGCTGAAGCTCTGCACCCCGGCAATCGTACGACCGATCGCGTACGTATCGTGGCGATGCATGGCATACGCTTTGCCATGAAACCAGGCCTCGATGCGCTCGACACCCTCTGTCGGCTGGGCACGAATGACCCAGTCCGGACGTTTGGATGCGGTGTTTCGGGCCATCGCGAGTCACCAAAAGAGTGAATGGGGTTCGCGTCGGCGTGACGCGCAACTTAGCGCCTGATTTTACAGACGAACGGCGAGGCCATCAGCCCTGCCCGACGCATCAGCCCGGTCACGACCTCGCACAACGCATGACTCATGGCGGGCATCGCGTCGACTGGCGTCATGCTCTCGACGATTGCCTACGCGAGCGACGCCGACTACCGTCTTTTCACCGTGAAAGACTGCTGTTTCGATCCGGACACCGTTGCACACGACCGCCTGTTCGCCACGGCCTTCGATTCCCGGTCCACGGTGCTTACGCTCGCAGACATGCTGCCGTTGCTTCGTCGAACCCGCGAAGAATAAGCGTCACGGCCCTGGCATCGGTGTCGTCTGCGTTGTCATGCGCGCGCCCTGTCTCACTCCCGCCATTGCTTTCGTCGTCTCCCCGACGCCTCAGCCTTTCGTCAGCCTTTCGTACGCGTGAACCGCTGCTCGGTGACCTTGCTGCCCCACTGATCCCCCTCGAACTCCTCCGTGAGACGGAAACCATTCGACTCGTACAGATGGCGCGCCGCGTCCAGGCCTTTGAACGTCCACAGATAGGTCTCGCGAAAACGCGCATCGACGAATGCCATGGCGTTCGACATCAGACGTCGCCCCACGCCCGTGCCGCGCAGCACGTCGTCGACGATGAACCAGCGCAAGTGAGCCACCCCCGTCTCGAGATTGCCGTCGATGGCGAGCGACGCCAGCGTTCGTCCGTTCTCGACGTAGAGCCACAGCGCCTTGCCGTCCGAGGGCAACGCGCCGGCAAACTCGGCCAGCCCTGTCGCCACCTTCTTCTCGAAGAACGCGCCGAAGCCCCAATGCGCCGCGTAATAGCGCGCGTGAAGACTCGCGATGTCACCGATGCACCCCGGCTGATAGCCCTCGGTGATCTGCGTGGCGATGTCGGCGTCCGCGTCGCGTTTGGCCGAGTTGTCCTGCGCGAGCGCGTCGGCGTACAACGCGAGCGAGCGGACCAGCGCCGCCTGGTCCGAGGGCACGATGCGTCGAAGCGCGCTCGACACCTGATCCGTCGCAAAGCGATCGATCTTGCTGCGCAACTTCTGCCCGGCGTCGGTCAGATAGAGTTCTGAGGCGCGCGCGTCGTCGCTTGCGGTCGCGCGTCGCACAAGCCCGCCGGCCTCCAGCTTCGCGACCTGACGACTGGTGTTCGATTTGTCGAGACGCAGAATATTGCCGAGATCCTTGGCGCTGATCCCGGGCGTGGCGCCGATTTCGATGATGGCGTGAACGGCCGACGGTGCGAGGTCGCTATCGGCGAGCGTGTTGCGCATGAAGCCGAGCTCGCGAACCAGCCGACGGGAGAAGTCGCGAAGCTCAAGAATCTCCGCGTCGCGGGGTTTACCGGGAAGATCGACGATGTCCATGAGACGCCTCACTTAAGTTGAAAACACCGCATAAGTTGCGATACGCAACCAATATAGTTGCACATCGCAACTTATGCAAGTCGGACATCTCAAGTGGCTGCGCGTATCACTTTGCGACGTACGCTTGCCCCGAATCCCATCGCGATTGCCAGTGTTCGACGTATTGCCGCGCCACGTCCGGCATACCGCGAATCACGACGACGTTCTCCGAATTCTCCGTCTCCGCCGATTTGGCGAAGTTGAACGACCCCGTCTCCACCGTCGCCCCGTCCACGATGATCGTCTTGTCGTGATGGATGTGAAACCGGTCGTTGGTGCGAACCTCGACACCCTGACGCGTCACCCAATCCATGGCCGCCCGGCTCGTCTTCCCTTCATTGCGTTTTTTGTCGACGACCACCCGCACGTCGACGCCACGACGCTTCGCGGCCACCAGCGCCTCCATGATGTCGGGCGCCTGAAACGAATACGCCAGCATCTGAATGCTCTGCCTGGCGCTGCCGAGGGTCTCCAGCACCAGCGCCCGCGCCGTCCCTTCCGGCGAGAAGCCGACCTGAACCTCCGGCTGTGCGTACGACACCGGTGATACGAGCGCCAACGGCAACGCCCCGATCACGACCGCCCAGATCACGCTACGCATTGACTTCATCTCGTTGATTTCATCCTGATTACGTCCTGATTACGTCCTGATTACGCTCCGCGATGCCCCGAGGGCATCGAAAAAACACCAGAAACTTCATAACGGCAGACGGTCGATGACCGCACGAACCTCGGCCAGCACCGGCCCGACTTGCGCATCGGACATCGAACTGAGTCCCAGACGCAGCGCATGTGGCGCATGCCGTGTCGTGGCATAGGCCTGCGCCTTCGACACGGCGATGCCGCTCGCGGCAAGCGCCGAAGCCACCTGATCCATGCGCAAGCCTTCCGGCAGCGGCAACCAGAGGAACAACGACGACGGATGCGCAACAACGGTCATGCCACGCAGCACCTCACGCGCAATCGCCTGCCGCTGCCTCGCGCGCTCGCGCTGCCGTTGCTCCTGACGCTCGACGTCTCCGCTCGCCAGCCACCGCGTCGCGATCGCCGTCACGATGCTCGGCAGGCTCCAGTAAGTCGCGCGAATCACTCGCTTGACGTCCGCTGCATGGGCTTTCGGCGCGACGACATAGCCGAATCGCATCCCCGTCGCCACGCTCTTCGAGACGCTGGACACATGAAACGTACGCTCCGGTGCCAGCGTCACGATGGGCGGCGGCGCATCGTCCACCAGATAGGCATACGTGGCATCCTCGACGATCAGGCAATCGTGACGCCTCGCAATCTCGACCAGTGCTCGGCGCTGCGCCTCGCTCAACACCCAGCCGAGCGGATTGTGCAGCGTAGGCATGGTATAGATCGCGCGGATCGCATGCCGACGGCAAAGTGCGTCCAGCGCCGCCAGATCCGGGCCGCCCAGACCACCGTTACCACCATGACTGCCATTCGTCCCACTGAGATAAGGCACGGGTTTCATCGCCAGTCCCCCGAGCGACGCCGTCATCCTGAATCCCGGGTACGTCAGCGCATCGACGGCCACCGCATCGCCGGGCCGTAGCGCCGCCCGCACCACCACGTCAAGCCCCTGCTGCGCACCGCCGACGAGAAAAACCCGCTCGCTTTCCGCCTTGATGCCACGAACGTCGCGCAAATACGCGGCGACGATCTCCCGCTCGTGCTGACGCCCCCCCGGCGGCTGTTGACGCATGAGCGCGCTGAGATCCCCCGCCGTCGCCAGTTCGCGCAGCGTCGCGCGCAACAACTCGCTCTGCTCCGGCCACGACGGATGATTGAACGACAGATCCACCGCGCTCGAACTCAGCCGCGCCTCGTCGTCGACATCCCACTCTCGCTGCATCGGTCGATCGCGCACGAACGTCCCTCGCCCGACCTCGCCGACGACCAGCCCCAGCTCACGCAGCTTCGCGTAGACCTTGGTGGCCGACGCGATGGCAATGCCGTACTGGAGAGCGAGTTTGCGATGCGTCGGCAACGCCATGCCCGGTGGCAGCACGCCACAGCGAATATCGTCGGACAAGCGTTCGACGAGCCGGGCAACGGGAGACGGGGAGGATGCGTCAGTCATCACTGTACGTAGGACAATTTCTTGATTGTCCGATTGTAGACGGTGACACTGCGTAGAGCCAACCCCAACCGAGACCGTCATGTCTTCCCTGCCATCCCAGCCTTCCCAGCCTCGGGCCCCCGCCGAATCCCTCCCGGTACTGCACTACCTGCGACGTCAGCTCGACGGCACACTGCGCGGCGACGAGACGATCCACATGCGTTACCCGACAGCGATCTCGCAATTCCTCGGCTTTCGTATCGTGGAGATCGGTGAAGCGTCTGCTGTCATCGAACTGCATGCCCGGGCGGAACTGCACGGCAATCAGCAGGGCACCGTGCACGGCGGCATGTTGTGCGAACTGGCGGACGCCGCCATCGGCACCGCCCATTCCACCCTGATGACCGACGGCGAGACGTTCACCACGATCGATCTCAAGGCCAGGTTTCTGCGCCCGGTCTGGGACTCACGGCTCCTCGCCCATGCCTGGGCGACCCACCGGGGACGCACCGTCTCGCACTACCAGTGCGACATCAAGCGCGACGACGGGAAGATCGTGGCGAGCATCGACAGCGCCGTGATGACGCTGCGCGGCGACCACGCGAAGGGACGATAGCGGACAATTTGCGTCGCCCAATAAGCCAATGGCCCGCCGATCTTTCGACCGGCGGGCCATTGTCATGTCGACGCGCAAGTGCCCGAAGTTCAGCCAGTGACGATCACCGCGTCAGAACGGCGCGGCGAACGTCAACCGCACGCCCTGCTGCAAGCCGCCCATGCCGGTCGTCACGCTGTAGTCCAGCCCGAAGACGAGCACACCGGTACGCAGTTTCGTCCCCGCCCCGACTTGCACGCGATCGCTGCCATACGGACTGCCCGGCACGAAGTACACCGGCCCGCTCGACGCGATATCCGCATAGGCCAGCCCGGCAAGGCTCTGACCGTTGAAATCGTGCTGCAACTCCACGCGAACATACGGTGAGAAGGTGCCGATGCGCGTCGCTTTCGCGAAGCCCGCACGCACACCGAGCGTGCCCGACAGCGTGTTGACGTTTTGCTTGAAGTACGTGAGCGCATTCAATCCCGCGCCCGATTCGCTGTACTGATCGAGCGTGGAACGCGACGCCGTCAGTCGTCCGTACGGAGAGAACAGCCAATCGTCGGTACGGTATTCGTAACCTGCCGACAACGAGCCGAAGAACTGCTGCCCGTTGCGCTTGCCGGTGGCGAAGTCGTTCGCATCGACGACCCAGCGGCGCGAGTCGAAACTGAGCGTGCCGTAGCCCGCGACGGCGTCGACGAACAACGTCGGCAACGGACGGAAGCTCGCGTAGATCGCGCCGCTGTAGCTGTCGCCCGTGCTTCGCGTGCCTGAACTGCCGATATCCGTGGCGTCATGACCGTAGCCCACGCCCGCGCCGAGCGAGAACTGGTCCGAGAAGCGATAGTCCGCCCCCATCGTCACGCCGCCGGTCGTGAACTTGAAGCCCGAGCGCTGGGCCGCCGTGTTGGCGAAACCGAAGTCCACCGTCCCGGCCGTCCAGTAGGCGAAGCGCTGATCGTCTCCCGCGCCGACGCCGGGCAGGTTCGGACCGTCGCCCGACTCGCCGGTCGCCACACCGCTCGCCCCCACGCTCTTGTCGCGCACGTCGAGACTCCTGGCCTTGCTCAGTGCCGTCGGGCTGACTTCGCCGCGCAGACAGGCGTCGCGATCGGTAATGCCTGCGATGTCCTGACAGCGCGACAGATCCCGGCTGCTGCCGCGATCCGAAGACGGCAGCACCACGTTCAGTCCATTGCTGGACGGCGCGCGTCCCTTGCCGTGCAACGCTTCGAGACGCTGGTTGTAGTTGCCGATCTGCGTCGTGGCGAAGCGCCGTGCCGCTTCGACCTGCGCACCGATGAGGCCGGTGACGTCCGGGTCCGTGCTCGGGTCCTTACGCGGCGCGACGGTGACCTTCACCGTGCCCGGCGCGGATGTCGCATTTGCGTTCGAGATCGTGTACGTGATCACCGCCATGCCGGCAAACGCCGCAGCAGGCACGAAGCGCAAGGTGTAGGTGTTACCCGTCGGCGCGGCAGCGCGCGCCACGCCGGCCGCCGCCGGGGTCGAAATGATCGTGACGGTTCCTGCATTCGTCGGCGAAATCGACACGACGTTGGCCCCGGTGAATGGGCCACCGGTCGCGCCCGACGTGATGTCCAGATCGGCCGTCGCGTTCGCCGCCACCGAGGCTTCCAGCGAGGCCGCCGTGACCGGCACGGCCTTCACCGACACCGTCACGCTGATCGGCGCAGACGTGCCCACGGCATTCGTCAGCGTATACGTAAAGGTCACGTCACCGTTGGTGTTCGCCGTCGGCGTGTAGACGATGTCCTCGCCCTCCACGACCGCCGTGCCACTTTGCGGCGGCGTGGCGATGGCAATGCGCGTGAACGGTGCGCCCACGGCATTGGCCGTCGCACGAATGCGCAGCGGTGCGTTCGACAGCGTTTGTGTCTGCACCGCCGGGGCCGAAGCGACCTGACCGGTGATGTTGAACGCGAACGCCTTCGCTACCGTGAGCGGCGTGCCGGGTCCGGTGCTGGAATCCGTTGCGGTGACGGTGAAGTTGCTGGCGCCGGTCGACGTGGGCGTGCCGCTAAGAATCCCCGTGGCCGGATCGAGCGTCAGCCCTGCCGGCAACGTCCCGCTCGTGACGGTGTAGCGATACGGCGCCGTGCCCCCCGAAGCCGATAGCGTCTGCGTATAGCCTTGTCCGGCAATCGGCGTGGTCAGCGTCGACGGCGAGAGCGTCATCGGCGACGCATTCACCGTCAGCGACAGCGACTTGTCGACGAAGTACGGCGCGCCAACCCCTGCCGTGCTGTCCGTCATGCGGACCACCACCGTGAACGTCCCCGTCTGTGTCGGCGTGCCGGAGATCGCGCTGCCCGCCACGCTCAGACCAGCCGGCAATCCTGTCGCCGTGAAGGTGTAGGGCGTAACGCCGCCGGAGGCGGTGAGCGTCTGGGTGTAAGTCGTTCCGACGGCGGCATCGGTCAGCGCGGTCGTGGTGACCGCCAGCACCGGTGCCGTGACCTGAAGGGTCAGTACGACCTGCGCGGGGAACTGATTCGCATCCTTCGCTTGCAGCGTGAACGTGAAGCCGCCGACATTCTTCAGATCGCCCGTGATCGCCCCCGTCGCGGTGTTCAGCGTGACACCCGGCGGCAGACTCCCTCCGACGATCGAGTAGGTATAGGGAGCGGTCCCGCCCGATGCCGTGACCAACTGGTTATATGCCGTGCCGCTGGGCACCGCCGTCAGCGACGTGGTGCTGAACGCAATCGTCGGCGCGACCGTGGTGATCCGGATCGTGCCGCTCGTCGCCGAGTAAGGACCGCCGGGCGTCGTGTTATCGGTAGCCGTCACCGTGATGTCCTGTACATCGACGGAAGTCGGCGTGCCATGCAGGGTGCCGCTCGAATCGAGTGTCAGGCCCTGCGGCAGGTGTCCGGTGGTGATGGAATAGCTATACGGTGTCGAGCCGCCGCTGGCGACAGCGAGTGCCGTCGACGAATACGACGCGCCCACGCTCGCCTGCAACGTGGACGGCGGCGAGTATGTGA
The DNA here is from genome assembly GCF_022696215.1 of Pandoraea sp. LA3. NCBI lineage: Bacteria > Pseudomonadati > Pseudomonadota > Betaproteobacteria > Burkholderiales > Burkholderiaceae > Pandoraea > Pandoraea sp. LA3. Next base: position 11,836 of record NZ_PTPY01000029.1, read on the forward strand.
TGGTCGGCGTTCCGACGGTGACAGACACCGTACCGGCGGTGGACGTGCCGCCGACGTTCGTCAGCGTGTACGTAAACGAGTCGGTGCCCGAGTACCCCGCCGTGGGCCGGTAGGTCAGCGAGGTGTTGCTGCTGACGGTTGCCTGTCCGTGCGACGGACCTGTGCCGACGCTCACCAGCGTCACGGCGCTCGCGCCGCTCGACAGGTCGACGTTGACGGGTACGGCAGCGCTGTTGAACGGCACCGACACCGAGACAGGCGCGGCCGTCGGCGCAGCGACATACGTGAACCGATCGCCAGCGCCCGTAGTGCTCGTTCCGCCCGGCGTGGTGACCGTCACATCCAGCACACCGGCCGCGCCAGCCGGCGAGATAGCGGTGAGTTGCGTCCCCGTACCGGGGCTGAACGAAATCGCGTTGGTTGCGCCGAACTTCACGCCCGACACGTTGGACAGGTTCGTGCCGTTGATGGTCACGGTCGTGCCCCCGGCCGTCGGGCCGGCGGTCGGCGAAATCGACGTCACGCTCGGCGCACCGACGTAGGTGAACTGGTCGGCAGCGCTCGTTGCGGTCGTGCCGCCCGGCGTCGTCACACGAATGTCGACCGTGCCCGTCCCTGCGGGCGCTTGCGCGGTCATCGAAGTGCTGCTGGTCACATTGAACGTCGTGGCTGCTGTTCCCCCGAAAGTCACCGCCGTCGCGCCCGTGAAGCCTGTACCGTTAATCGTCACGGTCGTGCCGCCAGCCCCCGGACCACTTGTCGGCGAGATGGAGGTAATGGTGGGTGCCGCGATGTAGGTGAATACGTCGCCCGCCACGATTGGCGAGGTGCCGTTGGCGGTCGTCACACGGACATCGGCCGTGCCGGTCCCAGCGGGGGCCGTGGCGTTGAGCGTGGTCGAGTTCACGAAGGTGACACTCGTTGCCGCTGCGGAACCGAACGCCACCGTCGAGCCGGCGGTGAAGTTCGCACCGGTGATCGTCACGCTGGTGCCGCCCGCTGCAGGACCGGTCGTGGGTGAGATCGACGAGACCGTCGGCCCCGGGATATACGTGAACTGATCGGCCGCGCTCGTGGCGCTGGTGCCGCCCGGCGACGTCACCGTGACATCCACGGTCCCGGTCCCGCCGGGTGACGTCGTGGTAATCGAGCCGGGGCCGGTGACCGTGAACGCAACGCTCGTCGCGCCGAACTTGACGTCCGTGACATCGCTCAGGTTGGTGCCGTTGATCGTCACGGCCGTGCCGCCCGACGCAGAGCCCGTGGGCGGGAGGATGCCGGTCACCGTCGGCGCGGCCACGTATTTGTAGCTGGAAGGGAGCGTAACACTGCCGCCCCCCGTGCTCACCACGACATCGACACTGCCCGCAGCGTGCGCCGGCGCGTTGACACTCGCCGACGTCGCACTGTTCACGACGAGGCCGGATGCCGACGTGCCGCCGAACGTCACGGTCATGCCCGAGGTGAATCCCGAGCCCGTCAATGCCACCGACGTCGAACCGCCAGTGGGCCCGGCGCTCGGAGAGACGGCCGACAGCGTCGGCGTCGCGAGATAGGTATAGCGGTCGCCCGGCACGGTCGCGCTGGTCCCCGCAGCGGTCGTGACGGAAACGTCGACGGTGCCCGCCGCGCCTGCCGGAACGGTGGCCGTGAGCGAAGTGGTGCTGTTCACGACGACGCCCGTCGCCGGGGTACTGCCGAAGCTGACGGTGGTCGAACCGACCACGAAGTTAGTGCCCGTGATGGTGACCGTGTTGCCGCCGCCAAGCGGCCCCTCGTTCTGCGTCACCGATGCCACGGTAGGCGAATTGATATAGGTGTACTTAGCCGACGCGCTGACGGCGCTCGTGCCGCCGCCCGTCGTCACCAGAACGTCGACCATTCCCGCAGTTCCCGCCGGCGCGGTCACCGTGATCTGCGACCCGGTGTTCCCGGTGATCGCCGCCGCATTGCCGCCGATGGTCACGCCAGTCGCCCCGCCGAGATCGGTGCCGTTGATCGTCACGCTATTGCCACCGCCCGTCGATCCTTGCGTTGGCGACACGGACGTCACGACGGGTGTCGGGAGATAGGTAAACGCGCCGGTCGCCGTTGACGAACCGCCGGAGGTGGTCAAGACGACATCAACGGCGCCGGCGGCGTGCGCCGGCGCCGTCACATTGATCTGCGTGGGGCTGACGACCGTCACCCCGGTAGCAGCCGTTCCGCCGAACGTCACCGTTGCGTTGTTGACGAAGTTGGTACCGGTGAGGGTGACCGAACCACCTGTGGCAGAAGGTCGAACGGAAGGCGAAATGCCCGAGATTGCCGGAATACCGCGCTCACGGTTGATGACAAGCTCTCTGGAACTTCCATTGCTGCCATACAGCGTGAAAGTCCATTGCGTCTGCGTCGTCGTCGGGCTCGGCGTGAAAACCACGACGTCCTCGGGGACAGCGTTGGTATCGATCTTTAGCTTGGAACCGTCCCCGGTTGACGAAGGAATATCGGACGTCCCCTGACTCGCGTCCGAATAAATGCCGCCGTCATCGAAGTTCCCGTAAAAAGGGTCGCAGTTCTGGAACCCTGCCGTGGTTTGTGTCGACAGCGTGTAAGAACTTGCACCGGCCGGCCCCGCATTCCACGTGTAGCACACCGCAGCCATGGCTGACGACGCAAAGCCAAACAGCACCAGCGCGACGAGCGCGCGCAACCAATGGAACCAGACGGCACACAGACCTGAGCGCATATAAGAGATGCGCGAGGCCGCGCTGGGGGCATTCATACCTGGGAACATGACGAGAACGGGCAAAAGCGAGAACAGACCACCGACCGTGTCGCACGTCACGCGCGCGACCGCACCTGCGTCGACAACGGGAGCCGCACGCGCGCAATCGCGGCGCATCAGCGACATCGACGAAACGAACGAAAAGGAAAACTCAGGAAGTTTCCACGCGCATCTGGCGTGGCAGTGACCGTGGCGGGTCGATGAATGTCTGGCTACCCAACTGCCGCATCGTTGCGGAACTACCCCGTAAGCACTCGCGCTTCATGTCTATGGCCCCCGAACCCCAACCGAACGATCGGCCGGAACTCCATTGTTATTTTCACCACCTCAACCACCGAAATAGCCAGCAGCATTTGCCTACCATATTTTTCGGTATTTTTTATTAATGCTTTTTTGTACTAACCAACCAGCTTTGCTTTGTTGGCGAAGGTTAAAAGAACCATGAAATCTCCGTCAAGCAATGTTCTTCCCATCCTCTCTGCAATCAACCTTTATTAGGGTTAATCCTTATAAATATCGGCGTTCAAATCACCGACAACCCTACTTCAAACGATCGTTTTATAAAATTTGAAAAACCAAAGGACTTCAAAATAAATTTGAAAGTTTGGTTTGAGATGGCACAATTCGCGCCAATAAGAAATCAAAGATCGTGGCGTCGCCACTTAACGAGGAAAGACCAGTGGAAGAAGCATATCTCGGGGAAATACGATTGTTCTCGTTCGCCATGTCTCCACGCGATTGGTTGCCGTGCGACGGGCGCTACATGAACGTTAATGTCAATCAGGCGCTGTATTCGTTGCTTGGCGTGCAATACGGAGGAGACGGCCGAACGACGTTCCGGCTACCGGACTTGCGTGGGCGCGTCGCGATGCACCGGCAGCCCGGCAAATATGAACAAGGGGTTCCGAACGGTACGGAGACCGTCACTCTGACTGCGCAACAGATTCCGGCGCACACACATGAATTCCACACTGCCGCGATCGGCGCCACGCAACCGGTGGCGGGACCGGACAAGAACCGGGTGCTCGCCAAGAGCGTGAATGTGAAGGACGGCCAAACGACCGACGGTCCGTTGCTCTACGGTCCGGTCACGTCGAGCACGCTGTCGGCCGAATCCCCGGAAGCCTGCGGCACGACAAGCGACGCTCTGGGCCACAACAACATGCAGCCGTCGCTGGTCATGAACTACATGATCTGCGTCAACGGCATCTACCCTTCGCGCAGCTAGGAGTTCGACATGACACCGTACATTGGCGAAATTCGCCTGTTCGCCGGCACCTACGCGCCCGTCGGCTGGATGCTTTGCAATGGACAGAAGGTCAACATTTCCGACTTCGAAGTGCTCTACTCCCTGATCGGCATGACCTACGGCGGCAATGGGCAAACGGACTTTGCGCTGCCGGACCTGCGTGCTCAGGTGCCGATCGGCATGGGCCAGGCGCCTGGATTGACCCCGCGCACGATCGGTCAAAAGATCGGCAGCGCGAGCGTCACGCTCAAGCCGGAGGAAATGCCGGGACACACGCACGTGATCAATGCGACGTCGAGCGATGCGACATCGGCGACGCCCGCCAGCGATCTCCTGCTCGCGGTGACTCAGGAGAACTTTTACGACAACGGCGCCCGTAACCCCACGGGCAAAGCGGCGTTATCTCCCCAGGCCATCGCGCCCTCCGGCAGCGCGGCCCCTGCTGCGCACGCCAACATCATGCCAACCGTGACGATGAATTACATCATTGCGGTCGAAGGCGTTTATCCGTCGCAAGGCTGACCCGAGCAAACCATGGATGAATACTATATTGGCGAAGTGCGCATCTTCGCCTGCAACTTTGCACCGAACGGCTGGGCATTCTGCGACGGTTCGTTACTCCAGATCCGCACGTTTCCGACACTGTTCGCGGTGATCGGCAATCTGTATGGCGGTGACGGCAAACTCACGTTCGCGGTCCCCGATCTGCGCGGCCAGATCGCACAAGGCATGACGGCGCCGACCGATATGTACAAGCGTCAGGGTAGCGAGACCGTGACGCTGGACGACACACAGGTCCCGATGCACACGCATACGGCCTATGTGAACGGTGGGCGACCGTCGTCGCTGACGCCGGGCGACCGTCTGCCGATGCGATTCTTCGCGGGGGGCAACAATACCTATCTCGAAGCCACGGCGTTGCAGTCGCCCGTCTCGCTCTCACCGCAGGCGATTAGCGTCGTCGGCACCGGTGGCTCGCATAACAACATGCAGCCGTTCCTGCCGATGAATTTCTGCATCGCGGTGCAATACGGGGAGTTTCCGCCGCGTCCGTAAGATCGATGCGGATGGTCGTGATGTTCAGTTGCCGAACAGATCGTGGGCGTTCAGGATTTCGTAGGCGATTTCCGGACGCTCCTTGAGACATCGGCGCACGGCCGCAGGAATGGACGCCCGGGTTTTGCGACACAGGCCCGGGCGTTCTTCCAGATGGATATCGAAGCCGCTCACCGTGCGGACTTCGTTCGAGCCGGGACCGATCTGCAACTGGATGCCCAGTTGCTCGTAGATCCGTTTCGCAAGGTGCCTGAGATCGGCATAGCTCGTCGCCGCCTCGATGCGGGCCACCAGTCGCTTCTCCTCGGCCTGCGTGAGCATCAGAATGCGCCGGTCGCCATTCGGGTCCTGCAACAGGACCTCGCGCTCACAGGTGCAGGCACCGGGCGGGCACTCCGTACGAATGAGGATCTGGATCTCCGCAGCCATGACAGGGACAGCGCAAGGGTTGGGGGAACGGGCGTGGCGCCCATTATCGACCAAACCAGTATCGCCCGTGTGATGCCCCCGATCCATTAGGGATTTCGACGGCGAAGGCTGCGCCGACCTCCGCATTTGAGCCAGGGCAAACGGTTCCGACTTAACGGACGCTATACTCTCGCGCTCTTAACGCCTTCACTCCAGGAAATCCCATGAGCGCATTGCCCCCTTGCCCGAAATGCAACTCCGAATTCACCTACGAAGATGCGGGAGTGTGCATTTGCCCGGAATGCGGCAATGAATGGTCAACGCAGGCGGACGCCGCGGCTGAGCCGACCGAGCGTGTCTATCGCGACGCCACCGGCGCAATTCTGCAAAACGGCGATACCGTGACCGTCATCAAGGACCTGAAGCTCAAAGGCTCCGGCGGCACGATCAAGATGGGCACCAAGGTGAAGAACATCCGCCTCGTGGACAGCGATCACGACATCGACTGCAAGATCGACGGCTTCGGCGCGATGAGCCTGAAGACGGAGTTCGTCAAGAAGGTGTAAGCCCCGCCCCAGGCGGATGGCCGGGGGTACGTCGCCGGCTGTCCCGCCTCAATCAAACTGCGGCAAATGATCATCGATCGCGTACCAGGACGCTTTCGACGCCACATGAAGATGCTTTTGCCCCGGCGCGGTAAAAGGGGTATCGATGGTCCCGAGCGCCACGGCAATCCATTCGGCCAGCTCGTCGCTATTGCCCGACCAGAACAGCGACGCACCGCAGTGCGCACAGAATTCGCGCCGCGCCCGCTCTGACGACGCATACGCCTTGATGCTCTCCCGGCCCGCCAGAATGTGAAGGTCCGTGCGCCTCGTGCGGCCATAGCTCGCAAAGGCCGCGCCGTGTCCCTTCCGGCATTGACTGCAATGGCAATGGCTGAACTTGACCATCGGCCCGCGAATCTCGAACTTGACGGTCCCGCACAGACAACTTCCCTGAAGCACAGACATCGGCAGACTCCTCGAAACGCTGAAAAGGGGGGACGACGCCGCTCGCGTCGATCTCCGGAAGTCTACGCCCGACGCTGGCTAACGTCCCCGCCCCGGCGATTCCCTCCACTTTGCGCAACAGAGGCTTTCAGTTTCGTGCGTTTATCGGATTGCGACAGATCCCTACACTGTCACACATGCAGTGAGACGGGAGGAGACGCCCGCCAAAATGACGAAACCGGCGCACACAGGTGCGCCGGTTTCCGATTTCAGAACCCCAACCGTCTCCGCCAGAGGCGTCGCCATGACGCCCAACCACACATCGACGGCCATGAAAAAGAAGATAGCGTTAGCCGCGTTTCTCGCAGTGCCCGGGTCCTTCGCGATCCTCGCCCTCGCCTGCCTGCACCCCGTTCTGCGCCGCGAACTCGCTCGCGCCGCCGGCCTCGAACCGGTCTTCGCGAACGTGTCGCGGCAGGTCGTGCTGCTCGCCCTCGTCTACCACCTGAACATGCATCACCGTCATCGCGAACGCGCGCTGCGCGCCTGCCTCGCTCGCGGCGGCGCCGATTGCGACGCCTTCGCCCAGTAATTCGACGCTCCCCCCACGGCGGTCCGGCGCTCGCCGGGCGCCGTCAGCGCTCTGCCGTCTGCGCGTCGCCGACCGATTAGCGCTAATCCGCCGACTTCGCCCGAATCGCGAACCCATCGACGTAGGCCGCCAGATCCGCAGCCACGGTGGCATCCCACACCCGGCCGTCACATAGCGTCTGCGCCGCAAACTGCGCCACCACTGGCACCCCGTCCGCCCGCGCGGCAGCCTCGAACAACGCCGTCTGATTGACCGCCGCCGCCGTGCGCGCCGCCCCGGCAACCGCCGCCTCGCCGACCATCCCCCAGCGACGATACTGCGAGACGAACCACATCCCGTCCGACGGATGCGGATAATTCACCGCGCCCTCGTCGAAGAAACTCACCGGCAGCAACGCGTGCCGACCGGACAGGCGTCCGAAATCGCCCAGCAAACGCGCGGCGATCAGGTCGCGCGGCGCGCCCACCCACGCCGGCTCCGCCAGCCACCCCGCCGCCTCCGCCCGGTGCCCCGGCATGTCCAGCCACCGGCAGGCGCTCAGCAGCGTTCGCACCAGCGCCTGCGCCGTGTTCGGATAGCGAGTGACGAAGTCCCGCCGGCAGGCGAGCACCTTTTCCGGATGATTCGGCCAGATGTCGCTCGACACCGTGACCGTGCGTCCCAACCCGCGTGCCTGCGCCACGGCGTGCCATGGCTCGCCGCAACAGAAGCCGTCCAGCCCGCCCTCCTCCATCGCCGCCACCATGTGCGCCGGCGGAATCACGATACTGGTGATGTCCGTGAGCGGGTCGATACCCTGCGCCGCGAACCAGTAGTTCATGAACATCGCGTGGGTGCCCGTCGGGAACGTCTGCGCGAAGACCGGCTTGCGCCCGAGCGACGCCAGCGCCCGGCGCAGATCCCCGGTCTCGGCGATCGCATCGGCCAGCGACGGCGTCACCGTCACCGCCTGGCCGTTGCGGTTGAGCACCATGAGCACGGCCATGTCCTCGCGCGGGCCGCCAATGCCCAGTTGCACGCCATACACCAGCCCGTAGAGCGAATGCGCCGCATCCAGCTCACCGGTGATGAGCTTGTCGCGGATGGCTGCCCACGACGCCTCACGGCTCAACTCCAGCGTCAGCCCATGCTCGTGGCCCAGTTCCAGACGCTTTGCCACGACCAGCGGCGCCGCGTCCGACAGCGCGACGAACCCCACGCGCAAATGACGCTTCTCCGGTACCCCGCCCGATATCTCGTCGGACGGCAGCACGTCGGAAGCCAACTTCGATGATGTCGACATGAGCAGTGTCTATCCCAGTAATTCGGCTATCGAGACGAGCTGGCGCGCCACTTCGACGAGCTTCTCGCCCTGATCCATCGCCCGTTTGCGCAGGATGGCATACGCCTCCTGCTCGGAAATCCTGCGCCGGTCCATGAGCAGACGCTTGGCGCGGTCGATCAGCTTGCGGTCGGCCAACTCGCTCTCGGCTTTCGCCAGCCGTGCCCGCAGCTTCTCCTCATGCGCGAAGCGCGCGAGCGCGACTTCGAGAATCGGCGCGAGCCGGTCGGCCGCCAGCCCTTCCACGGAGTACGCCGTCACCCCGGCGTCGACCGCCGCGCGAATGAGCGACTGGTTGTCGTCGGCGGAGAACATCAGCACCGGCCGTGGCGCCGCCGCATTCATCACCGCCAGTTGCTCCAGCGTGTCCCGCGAAGGCGATTCGGTGTCGATGATGACCACGTCCGGCCGCTCGCTCTCCACCACACGCGGCAACGCCTGCGGCTTGGCGACCTCGGCCAGCATCTCGCATCCCAGACGGGCGAGCGCCGCGCGCAACTCGCCGATCGGCTTGTCCGTATCGGTGACGAGCAACACGCGCAGCATGCCCTGCGCCGCCGGCCCTTTGGCGGGAGGCGCAGAACCAGCAGTCTTGCGGGAGGAGGCGGCCGGTGGATCGATGTCCCCGGCGTCCAGTGTTTTCGGCAAGTTTCGTGAGGGCCGACACAGTCGGCCAGTCGGTGAGAAGATCACGTCGACACCCTCGTCAGGCCACGACTGTGCGGCCTGACGGTGGCATCTCATTCGGTCGCGGACACCCAAGCGGCTCCGCGTTCAGTATAGGCACTGACGATACAACGCTTCACGCAGCACGGGGGATGACGTGCGCCGTGTCGCGACGACCCTCTCGCGTGAGCATCGCCGCCGCATCCGCTCCATCAGGCACATCCGCCACGCCGGGCATCGCAGCGGCTTCAGCGACCGCGCCGCCCACGAGCAGAATCGTGGGGCTGGCGAAGCCCCCGGCGCGCACGTCCGCCGCCAGTCGACCGAGCGACGTCACCATCCGACGCTCTTGCGGCGTGCCCGCCCACTGCACCGCGCCCGCCGGCGTGGCGGCATCGAGATGCGCCAGCAGCGTCGCGCTCAGTTCCTCGACCCGGTGCAGCCCCATGTAGATCGCCAGCGTGGTGCCCGATGCCGCGAGCGCCGCCCAGTTGGGGGCACTGCCGTCCTGCCGATGCGCGGTGACGAAGGTCACGCCCGCGCAGTGATCGCGATGCGTGAGCGACATGCCGAGACCGGCCGCCGCCGCGAACGCCGAAGACACCCCGTTGACGATCTCGACCGGCACCCCCGCGCGACGCAGCGCCGCCATCTCCTCGCCCGCTCGGCCGAACATCAGCGCGTCGCCGCCCTTGACCCGCACCACATGCGCGCCGCACTTCGCGAAGCGACACATCATGCGCTCGATAAACGCCTGCGGCGTGGAGCGACAACCGCCCCGCTTGCCCACGGCAATCACGCGCGCCTGCGGGGCGAGCGTGGCGATCTCGGGATTCGCCAGATCGTCGACGAGCAACACGTCGGCTTCGCCCAGCACGCGTGCCGCGCGCAACGTCAGCAGATCGAGTGCCCCGGGCCCCGCGCTGAGCAGTGTGACTTTGCCGTGCTTCATGATCGTTCTCCCGTGATTCCTGTCGTGATTCCTGCTTGGTGTCGATGTCTTCGATGTTGGCAACGTCCCGCTGGCGTACCGTCATGCAGCGCTCGCCGCCACGGACGGGACCGATACCTTGGGTGTCGCCCCGCTTGATGCGGCACACATGCGCTGCAACTCCGGCACGCATGACCCGCAGACGGTGCCGCAACCGAGTTTCGCCTTGAGTTGCGCAACATCCGCGCCTGCCTCGATGGCCGCGCCAATGCTCGACGCCGTGACCGACTTGCACTGACAGACCGTCCGGTCGCGCGGCGCCGTCGGGCCGCTGTCAGCCACGAACACGGCGTGTCGCGCGCGCGTCCACGGCGAGGTCTCGCGCACCCGCGCCAACAGCGACGTCGAGCCGGCGACGTCCGCCTCGCTGCCCGCCACCAGCACGCCGTCGATCAGCGTCCCGCGCCAGGCCACGCGCTTGGTCATCGCCCGGCGTGCGTCGCGATACTCCAGCAGCGATTCGTCGCGCGGCAAGCCGAGCGCCGTATGCAAACGCTCCAGCCATTCGGCGTCGGGACGGTCGTCGGCAGCCGACACGACGATACGGTCGTCGCCCTCCAGACGCACCGTTGCGAAGCGCCGCTGCGCCAGCAACGGCTGCACCGCCGCGTGCAGTTGCAGCGCGTCGCCGCGACGCACGGCCGCCACGCGCCACGGCAGCGTGAGCGGGTCGACACGCACCGCCGCATGCTTCAGTTCCGGCTGTTTCGAATACTTGTCGACGGCGCCGGTCGTGGTGTCGTTCACGCCTCCGCCGCCGAGAAACTGACCGCTCCAATGCATCGGCACGAAGACCGAACCGGACGCCACGTCGTCGCTCACCGTCAGCAGCAGCACGCGCTCGCCACGACGGCTCGACAGTCGCACGAAGTCGCCCGCCCGCAGACTGCGACGCGCAGCATCCGCCGGATGCATCGTCAGCGCCGGCTCGGGCGCATGCTCGAACAACTGCCCCACGCGTCCCGTGCGGCTCATGCCGTGCCACTGGTCCCGCAGACGGCCGGTAATGAGACGCAGCGGATGCCGCGCGTTGATCGGCTCGGCCACCGGCCGGTACTCGAACGCGTGAAACTTCGCGCGACCGTCCGCCGTGGCGAACACGCCATCTTCATAACGACGCGCCGCCCCGTGCGCAGCCCCTGCCGGGAACGGCCACTGTTGCGGCCCACGCGCCGCCAGCAAGGCGTAGTCGATACCGCCGATGTCGAGATCGCGGCCGACGGTCAGCGCGCGATGCTCGTCGAAGATCGTCTCGATGGACGAAAACGCAAACGGCTCGGACGGCACACCGAGCTTCACGGCAAGTCGCCGCGCCACTTCGCTTGCGATCCACCAGTCCGGACGCGCGTCGCCCGGCGCCGGCACCGCAGCGCGTACGCGGGAAATGCGGCGCTCCGAGTTCGTGACCGTGCCCGCTTTCTCGCCCCAACTGGCGGCGGGCAACAGCACGTCGGCATACGGCACGGTATCCGTCTGATGAAACGCTTCCTGCACGACGACGAACTCCGCCGTCGCGAGCGCTTCGCGCACACGCGCACTGTCCGGCATCGAATGCACGGGGTTCGTGCACGCAATCCAGATCGCCTTGATACGCCCGTCGCGAACCGCGTCGAACATCTCCACAGCAGGCAGCCCCGGCTTGTCCGACAGGCCTTGCACGCCCCAGAGTTGCTCGACCTCGGCCCGATGCGCCGCATTGCCGATGTCGCGATGTGCGGCGAGCATGGTCGCGAGGCCCCCGACTTCGCGGCCGCCCATCGCATTGGGTTGCCCGGTCAGCGAGAAGGGACCGGCGCCCGGGCGTCCGATCTGCCCCGTCGCGAGATGTAGATGGATGAGCGCGAGGTTCTTTTCCGTGCCGTGACTCGACTGGTTCAGCCCCATGCAATAGAGCGACAGCGCCGCCGGACTCTCGCCGAACCAGTCAGCCGCCTGACGCAGCGCCGACTCCTCGATACCGCAGATATCCGCGACAAGTTGCGGCGGATAGGCTCGCAGCGTTTGCTTGAGCGCGTCGAACCCGTCGGTATGCGCATCGATGTAACGGCGGTCGATGCGCCCCTCCCAGATGAGGTGATGCAGCATGCCGTGAAAGAGCGCGACGTCGGTTCCCGGCACGATCGGCAGGTGCAGGTCGGCCAACGCCGCCGTGTCGGTGCGACGCGGGTCGACGACGATCCAGCGAATCGACGGATCGGCGGCCTTCGCAGCTTCCAGACGTCGGAACAACACCGGATGCGCATACGCCATGTTGCTGCCTGCGAAGATCACCGTGCGGGCGGCTTCGAGATCGTCGTAGCACGTGGGCGGACCGTCTGCGCCGAGCGCCATCTTGTACGCGCTCACGGCGCTGGACATGCACAGCCGCGAATTCGTATCGATGTTGTTGGTGCGCACCAGCCCTTTCGCGAGCTTGTTGAAGACGTAGTAGTCCTCGGTGAGCAACTGTCCGGAAACGTAGAACGCCACGGCATCGGGGCCGTGACGGTCGATGACGTCGGCAAAACGCGACGCCACCGTCGCCAGCGCAGTGTCCCACGTGGCAGGCGCGCGCTCAGCCTCGCGCGAAGTGCGCATCTCGGGCATCAGCACGCGTCCGGCGAGCGACTGTGCGGTGAGCGGCAGCGTCATGCCCTTGCTGCACAGCCGCCCGTAGTTCGCCGGATGCGCCGGATCGCCCTGCACACCGACGATGCGCTCGCCGTCGCTCTCGACGAGCATGCCGCAACCGACGCCGCAGTAGCAGCAGGTGGTTTGCGTGATGGTTGTCATGGGGGGCTCCGGCAGTCGTTCGTGTCGGGGACGGTCAGGCCGCGACCGTGTGGGTCACGTTGTTCACATCACTCACGTCGGCCTGCACCGTCTCGTCGAACGCCAGATAGACCTCACCGGCGTCGATGCGCACGGGAAAGCGCTGCGCGCAACCCACGTCCGGCGCGCAGGCCTCGCCGGTGTTCAGATCGATGTTCCAGGCGTGCAACGGACACGTCACCTTCTCGCCGTGCACGATGCCCTGCGACAGCGCGCCGCCCTTGTGCGGACACTTGTCGCGCAGCGCGAAGACGTTATCGCTCTCGGTGCGAAACAGCGCGATATCGCCGCTCGGATGCGTGAGCACACGCGTGCCCAGACGCGGAATCGCATTCACATCACACACATGCAGCCAGATCGGCCGGGATTGTTCAGTCATGGCAGCCCCTTCAAGGCAATCAAGCAGTCAGGCAGTCGTGGTTTCGGTGGACAGCGCGTCGGCGGGCACGCCGGAGACCGTCAGCGGACGGTACTCGTTGGCCTGCGTGCCGTTGATGCGGGCTTGCCACGGATCGGGCAGACCGTCGAGCGAGAACAGCAGACGCTCGTACAACGCCCGACGATTGGCCGCATCGGCCACCACGCGTTGCTTCACGTAATCGAGGCCGACACGGTCGAGGTAATGCACCGTGCGGTCGAGGTAGTAGGCCTCTTCGCGATACAACTGAAGGAACGCGCCGGTGTACTCCTTGACCTCTTCGGCCGTCTTCACCTTGACGAGGAACTGCGCCACTTCGGTCTTGATACCGCCGTTGCCGCCCACGTACAGCTCCCAGCCCGAGTCGACGGCGATCACGCCCACGTCCTTGATACCGGCTTCGGCGCAGTTGCGCGGGCAGCCCGATACGGCCAGCTTCACCTTGTGCGGCGACCACATGTTCGCGAGCATCGTTTCCAGATCGATGCCCATCTGCGTGCTGTTCTGCGTGCCGAAGCGGCAGAACTCGCTGCCCACGCATGTCTTCACGGTACGGATCGACTTGCCGTACGCGTGCCCCGACGGCATGCCCAGATCGCGCCAGACATTCACGAGGTCGTCCTTCTTCACGCCGAGCAAGTCGATGCGCTGACCACCCGTGACCTTCACCATCGGAATCTGATACTTGTCGGCCACGTCGGCGATGCGGCGCAATTCGCTCGCATTCGTCACGCCGCCCTTCATCTGCGGAATGACGGAGAACGTGTTGTCCTTCTGGATGTTGGCGTGCACGCGTTCGTTGACGAAGCGGCTTTGCGGATCGTCCACCGCCTCCTTGGGCCACGTGCTGAGCATGTAGTAGTTCAGTGCGGGACGGCACGTGGCGCAGCCGTTCGGCGTACGCCATTCAAGGAAGTCGAAGGCAGCGCGATGCGTGGTGAGACGGTGCTCGCGCACGGCGCGGCGAACGTCCGCGTGCGACAGATCGGTACAGCCGCACACCGCCTTTTCCTTCGGTGTCGCGTCGTACGTCGTGCCCAGCGTGCTCATCAGAATCTGCTCACACAGGCCTGCGCAGGACCCGCACGAACTCGCCGCCTTGGTGTGCTTCTTCACTTCGTCGAGCGTGAACAGACCCTTCTCGGTGATCGCCTTGACGATGGTGCCCTTGCACACGCCGTTGCAACCGCACACTTCGTCGCTGTCGGCCATGGCGGAGGCCCGGCTCTGGCCTTGCGTGCCGACGTCGCCCACGCTCGTCTCGCCGAACATGATGCTGCTGCGCAACTCGCCCAGCACGCGCCCTTCGCGCAGCAGCTTGAAGTACCACGCACCGTCGGTCGTGTCGCCATAGAGACAGGCGCCGACGAGCTTGTCGTCGCGAATCACGAGCTTCTTGTAGACACCGCTCGCCGGGTCCGACAGCACGATTTCTTCCGTGCCTTCGCCACCGAGAAAGTCGCCGGCCGAGAACAGATCGATGCCGGTGACCTTGAGCTTCGTCGAGAGCACCGAGCCGCGATAGCTGCCGATGCCCATGAGCGCCAGGTGATTCGCACAGACCTTGGCCTGCTCGAACAGCGGCGCGACGAGACCGTACGCCACACCGCGATGGCTCACGCACTCGCCCACGGCGTAGATGCGCGGGTCGTAGGTTTGCAGCGTGTCCGAGACCACGATACCGCGCGCGCAATGCAGACCGGCCGCTTCGGCCAGCGTCGTGTTCGGACGGATACCGGCAGCCATCACCACCAGATCTGCGTCGATCGCTTCACCGTTGCCGAACTTCACCCCGCGCACGCAGCCCGTCTCGTCGCCGAGAATTTCCGATGTCTGATGCGACAGGCGGAACGCGAGACCGCGCGCTTCGAGCGACTGTTGCAGCAGCTTGCCAGCGGTGTTGTCGAGCTGACGTTCGAGCAGCGTGTCGGCGAGGTGCACGACGGTGACGTCCATGCCGCGCAACTTCAGACCGTTGGCCGCTTCCAGACCGAGCAGACCGCCGCCGATCACGACCGCACGACGCTTCACGCGCGCCGTCTCGATCATGATTTCGGTGTCGCGAATGTCGCGGTAGCTGATCACGCCATCGAGATCCTTGCCCGGCACAGGCAGGATGAACGGGCTGGAGCCGGTGGCGATCAGCAGGCGGTCGTACGGCGCTTCGGTGCCGTCGGCACAGCGCACGACGCGACGCGGCCGGTCGATCTGCGTGACTTCCTTGCCCAGATGCAGCGTGATGCCCTTTTCCGCATACCAGTCGAGCGGATTGAGCACGATGTCCTTGAACGACTGCTCGCCCGCGAGCACCGGCGAGAGCAGGATGCGGTTGTAGTTCGGATGCGGCTCCGCGCCGAATACGGTGATGTCGTACTGATTCGGTGCGATCTCAAGCAGCTCTTCGAGCGTGCGGATACCGGCCATGCCGTTGCCGATGACGACCAGACGAGGTTTGCCCATGTTGTCTTCTCCTGTTGCCGCGCTTCATGCTCCGGAACCCGGTCCCGAAGTACAGCCCCGAAAAACAAAACGGCGTCCGTCCGCGCCGAAGCACGGAGGGACGCCGTTGTCCTGTGGGTACGTCGCAGGCTGTCCCGCCCGACGCCGCACCAGAATTCGTTGCCGGCGACGCCTTTGCCGCTAGCGTTATGGCTAACGCAACAAGCGTGCCAGCAGGAACGGGACTATCGGCAAAGCGTTGCCGGACAAGGAGAAGACATGAAGTTGTCTATGGGAAGTGTCCGATTCTTGAGCGTCATCTGCTGCACCGCAGCAGTGCACGACACGGGGCGCCTGCCCCGTGCGCACCATCATGATGCCTACATGCGGTGCGTCGGCACCTTGGTCGTCACCTCATCTCGACGGTGACGGCTGATGCCCGCTCACCTGCGCGCCGGCGTCGGCCGGCAGACGCGCGCCGTCGATCATGGCGAGCAGCGCGATCCCGGCCATGACGACGAACGTCCAGCGAAAACTCGCGGTGCTGAACGGCGTGACACCGGCGACCTCGGTGATCTTGAGCACGAGCGCACCGAGCGCGATGCCCATGCCGGTCGTCATTTGCTGAAGCGCCGAGGACAGCGTGCTGGCGCCGCTCATGTCGGCCGGCGGCACGTCGGCATAGGCCAGCGTCGCCAGCGTGGTGAACTGCACCGAGCGACAGATGCCGCCGAAGAGCAGCACCAGCGCAATGATCCACAGCGGCGTCGTTGCCGAAAGCATCGCGCACAGGGCAAAGCCCACGACCACGAGCCACCCGTTGCCCAGCAACACCCTGCGGAAACCGAAGCGGCGCATGATCGGCGTGGTCGCCGGTTTGATGCCGAGGTTACCCGCGAACAGCGCGAGCATCAGCAACCCGGACGTCACGGCGCTCATGCCGAACGCCAGCTGGAACATCAGCGGCAGTAGAAACGGCGCGCTGCCGATGGCGATCCGAAACATCGAGCCGCCCCACACGGTGACCGCAAACGTCTGCACCCGCATCGCCCCCAGATTGAGAAGCGGATGCGACGTGCGGCCGAAGTGGCGGATCGACCACGCCATCGCCAGGCCGCCGATGACCAGGCAACCGATCACGGCCGGCCAGTCCGCCGGGGTGCGGCTCGCGAGTTCGACACCGAACATCAGCAGGCTGGCCCCGACGCCGCTCGCGACGAATCCCGCCAGATCGAACGGCTTGCGCTGCCCCGGCGACGGCTTCACCAGCCATAACGCCGCCGCGAAGGCCGCCATGCCTAACGGAACGTTGATGAGAAAGATCCAGTGCCAGCTCCATGTCGACGAGATGAAGCCGCCGAGCGCCGGACCGAGCACCGGGGCGGCGAGACCCGGCCAGGTGATCGTCGCGATGGCGCGCACCAGCGCCGGCTTCGGCGTGCTGCGCAGCACGACCAGACGGCCGACCGGGACCATCATGGCGCCGGCGAGCCCTTGCAGCACACGACACACGGTGAACATGTCGAGACTCGTGCTCATCGCGCACAGCACCGACGCGAGCGTGAAAAGCGCGATTGCCGCCGGGAACACGCGACGCGGCCCCAGCCGGTCCGCGAGCCAGCCGCTCGCCGGAATGAATGCTGCGAGTGCGACGAGATAAGCCGACAGGCCGATCGAGAGCTGCGAGGGAGCGACGCCGAAGTCCCGCGCCATGGCGGGAATCGACGTCGTGATGATGGTCGCGTCGAGGTTCTCCATGAAGAACGTCGAGGCGACGAGCAACGGCAATGCCGTCGGTGACACTTTCTGCGCGGGCGTCTGCACGTTCATTCGTCCTGCATCAGGGCGCGGCCGATGATGAGTTGCTGGATCTGGGTCGTGCCTTCATACAGACGCAGCAGGCGCACGTCGCGATAGAAGCGCTCGACCTTGTACTCGTTGATGTAGCCCGCGCCACCGTGCACCTGCACGCCGCGATCGGCCACACGCCCGACCATCTCCGTGCAGAACAGCTTGGCGCACGACGCGCGCGTGCTCACATCAGCGTCGCGCGTACCGGCGGGTTTGGCGTCATAGCGCACCGCGCAGTCCTGCACCATCGACCATCCGGCATAGAGTTCGGCCTGACTGTCGGCGAGCATCGCCTGCACCAGCTGGAAGTCGCCGATGCGCTGACCGAACTGCTTGCGCTCGCGCGCATAGGCCACCGATTCGTCCAGAATGCGCTGTGCCATGCCGCACGCGAGCGCCGCCACATGCAGACGACCGCGATCGAGCACCTTCATGGCGGTCTTGAAGCCCTTGCCCGCCACCCCGCCGATGATGTTCGCGGCAGGCACCCGCGCGCCCTGCAACACCACGTCGCAGGTCTTGGTGCCGCGCTGGCCCATCTTCTTGTCCGGCTTACCGAGCGACAGGCCCGGCGTATCGGCGGGCACGATGAACGCCGAGATGCCGCCCGCGCCCTCGCCGCCGGTGCGCGCCATCAGCGTAAAAGCCCCTGCGCGCGGCGCGTTGGTGATGAAGCGCTTCACGCCGTCGATCACATAAGTGTCGCCGTCGAGCACCGCGCGTGTCTTCAGCGCCGCAGGGTCCGATCCGGCGTCCGGCTCGGTCAGCGCAAACGACATGATCAGCTCACCACTCGCCACGCGCGGCAGCAGATCGTGCTTCTGCGCGTCGGTGCCGTCCATCAGAATGCCCTGCGAGCCGATGCCCACGTTGGTGCCGAAGACCGAGCGGAACGCCAGCGACGTCTGCCCGAACTCGTACGCCACGCGCACCTCCTGCGCCATCGACAGACCGATGCCGCCGAATGCCTCGGGAATCGAAAGCCCGAACAGGCCCATCTCCTTCATCTCGTCGACGAGGGTCTGCGGCACGTCGTCCTGCGCCTCCACGTCGTTCTCGGCGGGCACCAGCCGCTCGCGGATGAACCGTTGCACCGCCGCGAGCAGCAATTCGAACGATTCGCTATCCAGTCCCTTCGATGTCATGGGGCGTCCCTTGAAATATGTCGTAACACTTGTCTGCCGGCCGGCGCGACCACGAAATAGCGCCGTGAGTGCCGCTATCTTACCTGCGCAAATCGCGCAAAGGCACGTCCCGCGTGCCTGTCCACGCCTTTCCGAGGGTAAGGCTTCCCACCATTTCCACGTCTGGCGCAACAGGCTATTAACTAGCATCCTAATTATTAGTTAACATATAATCTTTCTCCATGACCTCCCTAGAAACGCTCCGCTTCGTCTTCACCAGCCATCTGCTGCTGGCGGGCAAACAGTGGCGCCAGTTGTCGCAGGGCGCGATCGTCGAATACGGTATTTCCGCGGCGAGCGCAGGCCCCTTGCTGTTCATCCGCCGTCTCGGCCAGGGTGTGCGTCAGGTCGAGCTGGCCGAATACGTCGGGCTGGAAGGCGCGTCGCTCGTGCGTCTGCTCGATCAACTGTGCGCCGCCGGTCTGGTCGTGCGTGAAGTCGATGCCAGCGACCGGCGCGCCAACGCACTGAAGCTGACCGACGCCGGCGAAGCGCTCGCCGAGAAGCTCGAACGCGAACTCAGCCAACTGCGCGCCAAGGTATTCGCCGACATCCCCCGAGAAGACTTCGAGGCGGTGTTGCGCGTGTTTGAAACGCTCAACCGCGCGGCCGACCCCGATGGGTCCATCCTCGCCATGGCGCTCCCCAAGAAGTAAACCGTGCTTACCTGGCCATCTTCACGCGACTGGATTTTTTCGATCAAGGCGTTCGTCGCCTCGATGCTGGCGCTCTACATCGCGCTCGCGCTCGGCCTGCCTCGCCCCTACTGGGCCATGGCGACGGTCTATATCGTGTCGCACCCGCTGACGGGCGCCACGCGCTCCAAGGCGCTCTATCGCGTGCTCGGCACGCTGCTGGGCGCGGCGGCCTCGATTGCGTTCGTCCCCGCCCTCGTCGATACGCCGGAACTGCTGATGGCCGCCGTCGGGCTGTGGACCGGCACGTTGCTCTACATCTCGTTGCTGCATCGTTCGCCGCGCAGCTACGTCTTCCTGCTCGCCTCGTACACGTTGCCGCTGATCGCACTCCCGGCGGTGAACACACCCTCCGGTATCTTCGACATCGCCATCGCGCGCTCCGAAGAGATCATTCTGGGCATCGTCTGCGCGAGTGTCGTGGGCGCCGTGATTCTGCCGACGAGCGTCGCGAAAGTGCTGCACGACCGCTCCACGCGCTGGCTCACCGACGCCGCTCGCTGGACCACCGACATGCTGTCGGCCGATCCCGAAGGCAAGGCCACGCGCCACATGAGCCGTCACCGCATGGCGGCCGACATTCTGGCGCTCGACCAGTTGATCAGCCAGTTGTCTTATGACGCCGACACCTCCGAGCGCGTACGCGACGCGCAGGAATTGCGCGGACGCATGACGATGATGATGCCGGTCCTCTCGACGGTGGCATCGCTCGTGCAGACGTTGCGTCTGCATCCGAAGGGCGCGCCCGAAGCGCTGGAGGCCAAGATGGCCGAAGTGGTCGCCTGGCTGCGGCGCGGTGCGCCCTCGCCCGCCCCGGCCCATCTGCTCAAACCGCCACAGTCGGCCGGCGAGGCGTCGGACTGGTACGGCGCGCTCGTCGCGGCGACCGAAGACCGTCTGCGCTCGCTCGTGCAGTTGTGGCAGGACTGCGCGTCGCTGCAACGCCGTTTCAGTCAGCAGGGCGACGCGCCCGATTGGACGCCCGCCTTCCCCTACTGGGAACTCGGCGGCGCACGCCATTACGACCACGGGCTGCTGTTGTTCTCGACGATCTCCGCGGCGCTGTGCACGTTCATCATGGGACTGGCATGGATCTACACGGGCTGGAACGACGGCGCTGCCGGTGTCTCGCTCGGGGCCGTCGCCTGCTGCTTCTTCGCCGCCATGGACGAACCCGCACCGTTCATCCGCTCGTTCTTCTGGGCGACGGCCGTGTGCGTGGTCCTCGCCGCCGTCTACGTGTTCTTCATCCTGACGAACGCCCACGATTTCGGCCTGCTGGTCGCCCTCTTCGCCGTGCCCTACCTGTTGCTCGGCACGTTCATCCCGCAACCGCGCTTCACGATGGTGGCGATGCTCGTGGCCGTGAACACCGCGAGCTTCGTCGGCATTCAGGGCGGCTACAGCGCCGACTTCCCGGCGTTCTTCAACAGCAATATCGCAGGGCTGGCCGGTGTGCTGTTCGCGCTGTTGTGGACGCTGCAAACGCGACCGTTCGGCACGCGCGTGGCCATGCGCCGCCTGATTCATTCGAGCTGGCGCGACATCGCGAAGAACGCCATGGGCCGTTCGGTGAGCGAGCACAACCGGCTGCGTGCGCGCCTGCTCGACCGGCTCGGGCAACTGGTGCCGCGTCTGGCCGCGAGCGAGAGCGAGACGTCGAGCGACGGCTTCACCGAAGTACGCGTCGAACTCTCGGCACTCGCCTTGCAGCGCGAGCTGCCGCATCTGAATCCCTTGCAGCGCAGTGCGGTCGAAGCGGCGCTCACCGACGTGGCGCGCTTCTATCAGTCGCGACTCGACGAACAGGTGAGCCAGCCGGACAGCTCGCTGCAAGACAAACTGCTGGGCGCCGTGCGCTCGCTGGTCGCCCATAGCGATCAGGCCTCGCGCAGCGCGCGTGCCTCGCTCATGGACATCCACGTCGCGCTGTTCCCCGCCACCACTACCGGGAGTGCCCAATGAGCGGCGAGATCGACATCTACGGCGTCTTCGTGCCGACGCTGCTGGCCCTGATGGTCGTGGCATTCGTGCTGACGGGCGCATTACGCTTCGTGCTCGCACGCATCGGCTTCTACAAGCTCGTCTGGCACCGTTCGTTATTCAATCTTGCTGTGTACATCATCGCGCTGGGCGGCATCGTCGCCCTCGCGCGCGCCTGCCAATCATGAAACTGAAACTTCGCTCCCTCGGCCCCGTCGTCCTGACGCTTGCCGTCTCCTGCGTCGCGATCTTCGTGCTGCTGCATCTGTGGGATTACTACACCGTCGCCCCGTGGACGCGCGACGGCCGCATTCGCGCCGATATCGTGCAGGTCGCGCCCGACGTCTCCGGTCTCATCACCGATGTCGACGTGAAGGACAACCAGCAAGTGCATCGCGGCGATCTGCTGTTCGTCATCGATCGCGACCGCTATACGCTCGCCTTGCAGCAGGCCGAAGCCAACGCCGCCGCGCAACGCGCCACGCTGGCGCAGGCGCGTCGTGAGAATGCCCGCAATCATCAACTGACGGAAGTGGTCGCGAAGGAAGTCGTCGAAGCCGGTCAGGCCAGGGTCGAATCCGGTGAGGCGGCCGTGGCTCAGGCCGACGCCGCCGTGCGTCTCGCGAAGCTCAACCTCGAACGCACTCGCGTACTCGCGCCCGCCGACGGTTATCTGAACGACCGCCTGCCGCGCGTTGGCGATTACGTGAGCACCGGACGTCCGGTGCTCTCCATGGTCGATGCGAACTCGCTGCACGTCGAAGGCTATTTCGAAGAGACCAAGATGCGCGGCATCCACATCGGCGACAAGGTGGAGATTCGCCTGATGGGCGAGCGTCATGTGCTGCACGGCCACGTGCAAAGCATCGTCGCCGGGATCGAGGACCGTGACCGCACCAGCGGCGCATCGATGCTCCCGAACATCAATCCGACGTTCAACTGGGTCCGTCTGGCGCAGCGCATTCCGGTGCGTATCGCGCTCGACGACGTGCCCAAGGACATGCGCCTCGTCGCCGGTCGTACGGCGACGGTCACTGTCGTGCAAACGCAGGACAAGTCTGCCCAGCCAAAACAGGCGTCGACGGCCTCGCTCGCCGCCGCCTCTCAGAACGGGACGCCGGCTGCACATGCGGAGGCCCGCCAGTGAAGTCCGTGCAAGTCAAAACCCGAACACGTTTTGCGTTGATGAGTGCCGTGGCGACTGCGGCCGCGCTCGTCGCCGGTTGCACGACCGTCGGGCCGGACTACCATCTGCCAGAGCATTCGGTGATGCGCTCGCCCGACGCGAACGGTCCGCTCGCGGATGCGTCGCAACGCGCCGTCTCCATCGACGCGGTACCCGACGATTGGTGGAAGCTCTATGACGATCCGCAGCTCGACACGCTCGTGAGCGAGGCGCTGACGGCCAACACGAATGTGCGCGTGGCGCTGGCGAACGTGCAGCGTGCGGTGGCGATGTATCACGAAGTGGAATCCGAGAATCTGCCACAGGGGGGCGTGGAGGCCGAAGCGGCCCGCGCGCAGATCTCGGGCGAGAGCCTGCTCAAGGAAGAGAAGCTGCCGGTGGTGAACATTGCCGTCGCAACGCTCGGCATCTCCTATCAGATCGACTTCTTCGGCAAACTCGCGCGAGCCGACGAAGCCGCGCTGGCCGCCGCCGAAGCGAGTCAGGCTGCACTCGACGTCGCGCGTGTGAGCGTGGCGGCCGAGACCGTGCGGGCGTACGTGCAAGGTTGCGCGGCGAACCACGAATACGACATCGCCAATGAGCAGTTGCGGTTGCAGGAGCGCAGCGTCGCCATCACCCGCAAGCTCGTGGACGCCGGACGCGATCAGCCGACCGACCTGCTGCGCGCGCAGGCGCAAGCCGACACGCTGCGCGCGGCACTGCCGCACTTCCAGGCGCAGAGCGAAGCCGCAACCTACCGGCTGGCCGTCATGCTGGGCAAGGTGCCCGGCACGCTCGACGCACGCGTCGCTCAATGCCGCCGCATTCCGCAACTCACGCAGGCGCTGCCCGTCGGTGACGGCACCGCGCTGCTCAAGCGCCGCCCGGACGTACGTCAGGCAGAACGCGAACTCGCGTCGGCCACCGCCAGGATCGGGGTGGCGACGGCGGACCTGTATCCGTCGATCCGCTTCGGCGCATCGATCGGGGCAAACGGTGTGCTCGAACACTTCGGACAGGGCCGCACGGAACAGTGGACGGTCGGCCCGATGATCTCGTGGTCGCTACCGACCAACGGCGTGCGTTCGCACATCAAGGGCATGGAAGCAGGCGCCGATGCTGCGCTTGCGCATTTCGACGGTGTTGTACTCAAAGCCGTGCAGGAAGCCAGGACGTCGCTCTCCGCTTACACCCGCGAATTGCAGCGCGACGACGCCCTGCGCGACGCCCGCGACAAATCACGCGATGCGGCCGAGCAGAATCACAAGCTGTATCGCGCCGGTCGCGCGCCGTACCTCACGAGCCTTGACGCCGAGCGCACGCATGCGAGCGCCGAAGCGGCGCTGGCGGCATCGGAAACGCAAGTCGCCATGGATCAGGTCAATCTGTTCCTGGCGCTGGGTGGGGGATGGCAGAAACACACAAGCCCCGTCGGGAACGAATCCTCGGGCGGGGCTGTGGAGAGTGACGCATCGCTGCGTCATTGAGACGATTCGCGCGGCGCGGGCGGGACTCGATGTCGAGTCAGGCGGGCCGTCGGCGAATCGGGGGACTACTCAGATACGACTCAACTGCTCGGTAAGCGTGTCGACAACCTCGTCGACGGGCTTCTCACTGACTGAAACGTCTCAGTTGGCCATCGGAGCTTGCGGTGCACCATTGTGCTGTGCCGCTTCGATTTCGGCCGTACGCTTTTGCAGTTGCACCGACTGCTCGTAGGTGTACGGGAAGTTGAATTCCGTCACCGGCGAGAGACCGAGTTCGCGGGCCGCTTGCAGTTCGGCGCGCACATGTTCGCGGGTCACGCCGCTGGACTGATCGGCAGCCATGGCCGAGCCGGCAGCGAGGGAAAGACTCACCAGCGCAACGGCGGTCAACAGGTTCTTCTTCATGGAAAACTCCTTTTATCGTTCGTATTTCACTCATGGAGGCGAAAACTGCTAACCAATCAGTTCGCACCATGAGTAAATTATAGTTTTCCCTTACGAATCAACCAGCCGCAAAGCAACAACACACTGTTTCGGAAAAAGTGTGAAATCAGCCAAACACGATCCCAAAATGTCTCGAAAATGACGGAAATGTCAGGGAGAAATCAAACCGGTGCTGATTGCCGCTGCAATTGCCTGATGTCGATTGACCGCACCGAGCTTGCGTTTGGCGTTATTGATGTGAAACGTCACCGTGTGTTCCGATATCTTCAGAATCAACCCGATTTCCCACGCCGTCTTGCCGCGTGCCGCCCACAATAGACTTTCGATCTCACGCGGACTGAGTTTGCCATTGCTGCGGCTCGCGACCCACTGCATGTCGAGTTGCTGAATCGCCTGATGAAAGTAAAGCGCCGTGAGATAGATTTCACCGACCATGCGCGATTCAAGTTCCGCCGATTCTTCCGGCGACTTCGCCGTCGCGGCACTGAAAATCGCCCGCTCGCCGGCAGCCCCGTAAATGGGAATCGAGACACCACTGCCGAGCCCGTGAGCGCGCGCATCCGCGAAGATCGGGTGAGGCCGCTTCTGTGTGAGAAAGGTGCGCCAGAGAATCGGTAACGGCGACAGATTCGCCGCGACGAGCACCGGATCGACTTCCGCATAGCCCGCACTCTGATAACGCTCGATCCAGGCGGGCGGAAACGTCGTGAAGATATGGCGGCTCGGCATTCCCTGCGCGGAAATGAGCTGATCGTCCATCTGAAACGCCGCAGCCTCTCGTTCGCGACGGGGCAATAACGGGGCATAGAACAGTGCGTCGTATTCCAGCGTTTGCGTCAGTTTCTGAAACTCGGCGTCCAGCGCCTCGACCGACCGGGCACCCAGCAGCCCTTCATACCGATAAAGATTGTGATGCATTGCGAATTGCACGTTCTCTAATAATTGCCGGTGGATTGCCGATATTCGCGCATTGTAGTCTGAGCTTTGCGTTTTGCGGGGAGTAATTTTGCCCAATAAAACAACCCCACTATATGGCGTGGAGTGCCAATCATTTTCTCATCGAATTTCATACCGCGCAGCCCAATGACTCCAATGCCGACAGGACTTTTCGCAATCCTGGCGTCAGCGGTTTATCCTGACGCACCACGATCGCCAGCGTTCTCGATAAGGCCGGTGTCAGCGTGGATATACGCAATCCGCGTCGATGATGACCCGCGCTGACCGACATTCGCGGCACGATGCTATAACCCAATCCTGCCGCGACCATTTCCTTGATCGCCTCGATACTCCCGAGCGCCATCACCGGGCGCATACGAATTCCCGCTTGCAAAAACCACTCATCGATCAATAGTCGCGTGCTGCTGCCGGATTCGAACGCCACCATCGGCGCTGCGGCGAGCGCGTGCGGCGTCACTTCCTGAGCCCACTCGTTGTCGCTTGCCGGCGCGATCGCGACAAACTCGTCTTGCAGTACCGGGGTGATGTGCAGACTGCGTCCGGCAGCGGGCAAAGTCACAAGCCCGATGTCGAGACGGTTTTCGGTCACGGCCGCGACAACGTCGTCGGTGTTGCCGGTACTCACACGAATATCGAGTAACGGATGGCGCTTGCGCATTGCGCGCAGCATCGGCGGCAGCAAGTGGATGCACGCCGTCGCGCCCGTGCCGATCGCCACCTCGCCGGCCACCCCCAGCGCATGACTCGACAGCGCCTGCATGGCGTCTTCGACGGCAGCGTCGATACGCCGCGCGTGTTCGAGCAATGTCTGTCCCGCCGACGTCGGCTTCAGACGTTTGCCGACGCGCTCGATGAGTCTGACGTTCAAGCGCTGTTCCAACTGGCGAACCTGAAGACTCACGGCGGGCTGCGACAAATCGAGGCGTGCGGCAGCCGCAGAGAAACTGCCGGCGTCGATGACTTCTGAAAACGTATGAAGCTGATCCAGATTCAGGCGCCGCATCTCAAAGTTTTCCTTATGAAACGGATAAGATGCCAAGACTTTACCAAGAGATGGCGCTGGCGCACCATTCGGCTATTGGACGGATGTCCTGTATCGGTTCGTCTCTCGCTATCGTCAATACAGCACCAATACAGCGCCACTACCGTCCCCCCTTCGACTTCCCCTTCGGCGCGCTCCTGCCCGCTTCACGTCATGCCCATCGTCATCCGGCTCGGCCTTGCGCAACTCATCAACTGGGGTGTGAACTTCTATCTGCCCGGCGCGTTCGCGTGGCGCATCGCGCGCGACATGGGCTGGGCGCAGACATGGGTGTTCGCGGGGCCGTCGCTCGCCATGCTGGTGATGGCCGCCGTCTCGCCGTTGTCCGGGCGCTGGCTCGAACGGTTCGGCGGGCGCCGCGTCATGTGTGTCGGCACGCTCATTTGTACCGTCGGCTGCGTCGCGCTCGCCACCGGCAGCACCCTCGCCCAGTTCTATGCCGCGTGGTGTCTGCTCGGGATCGGTATGCGGCTCTCGCTGTACGATGCCGCCTTCGCCACACTCGCCGCGCTGTACGGTGCAGCCGCACGGCGTCCGATGACACAGATCACGCTCATCGGCGGGTTGGCGACGACCGTCTTCTGGCCGCTGGGCAACTGGCTTGGCGACACGTGGGGATGGCGCACCGGTGTCTTCGTCTACGGCGTGATCGGCCTCATCGCGTGGGCCTTGCTGCGCAGCCTGCCGCCAACGCCGCCCAGAATCCCGGCGGCGGACGAGACCCGCAAGGCACGCGCACCGCTGCCGTGGGCCTCCGCCCTGCTCTACGGCGCGATCATGGCGATGGTCTCGATCCTTTCGTCGGGCCTGGCTGCGCACCTGACTTCGGTGCTGAGCACGCGCGGGTTGCCGGTCGGACTCGCCGCGCTGTGGGGCGTCGGCCAGGTCTGTGCGCGAACGCTGGAGTGGCTTCAGCCCCGGCAGGCGAGCGCAGTCAAGCTCAACGTCGTGGTCGGCATCGGCTTGCCGCTGTGCTTCGCGCTGGGGCTGGCCGGACTGTCGTCGCCGCTCGCGGCCGGTGTCTTCATCTTCGGCTATGGTGCGCTCAACGGACTGGCGACGCTGCTACGCGCCAGCCTGCCGCTCGAACTCTTCTCCCATGACGCTTATGCCCGCGCCCTGGGTACCTTGCTCGCGCCGGCGTTCGCGGTCTCGGCCGTGGCCCCGTGGGGATATTCCCTCGCACGAGAACACTGGGGCGACACCGCGGTGCTCTGGGTGTCGCTGGTCATCGGTCTGCTGATCGGGGCGGCAGCGCTATCGCTGCGGCGTCGGGCGCCGCAAGCGCCTGCGTCACGAACGTTCGAAGAAACTCGATCCATGTCTTGACCTTCGCGTCGAGATACAGGCGCGACGCGTACACCGCGTAGACGTTCGTCCCCTGCAATTCATACTCGGGCAGCACGCGCACCAGCGACCCGTTGCGCAGTGCCGGGACCGCGGAGAGCAACGGCACCGGCCCCACGCCGCAGCCGCTCACGAGCGCCGCTGCCAGCGAATCCGCCGTATTCACGCGCAGACGCCCCGCCGGGATCGGCAGCTTCACGGTGCCGTCCGGACCGTCGAAAAGCCAGTGTTCGACGGTGTAGTGCGGCGCGTTCAGGCGGACCCGCGTGTGCCGCGCCAATTCGTCGAGCGACCGGGGCGCCCCGTGCTCAGAGAGGTATTGCGGGGCGGCGCACAGCACCGACGCCATGCGGCAGATCCGTGTCGAGACGAGTCCCGAATCGGGCAGTTGCGACGCCGCCAGACGCAGCGAGACGTCGATGTTCTCTTCCAGCAGGTCCGGCACGCGCGAGGACAGCAGCAGATCGACCTCGACCTCCGGATACTGCTCCATGAATCGCGCCAGCGCCGGCACGACGAAGACCTGCCCGAAACTGGCCGGCGCGTGCAGACGGAGCTTGCCGCTCGGCGCTGCGTTGGTCGCCCCCGCCTCGGCTTCCGAGACGTCGACCAGCGCGATGATGTCGCGGCACCGCGCGAGGTAGCGCTTGCCTGCATCGGTGAGCGCCAGCCGGCGCGTGGTGCGATGGAGCAGCCGCGTGCGCAGATGCGCCTCCAGCTCGGAGATGGCTTTCGAGACCTGTGGCGTGGTCATGTCGAGCGCGCGCGCCGCGCCGGCAAAGCTTGCGCCGTCGGCCACGCGCACGAAGATCCGCATGTTTTTGAGCGTGTTCATGAGACGGGATGATAGCGCCCGGTGATAAGGACATGCGGCGATATTGGTTGGGATCGGACGACGCGCGCGGTATCCTAGCGACCCGCTCAGGCTCGCCCGGGCGCAATTACCGCATGACCGTCGGCCTGACGCCGACGTGCCGCAGCACTCTCTCCCGTATTTTTGCCGACGAGACATTCGCATGACCGATATCAACACCCTCAACACGCGTCAAGCCGACCATCCGATCGACCCGCAATTCGTGGCCCGCTGGTCGCCGCGCGCGTTCAAGGACGAAACGATTCCCGAAGCCGACCTGCTGGCGCTGTTCGAAGCCGCCCGCTGGGCGCCCTCGGCCTACAACGCGCAACCGTGGCGCTTCGTCTACGCACGCCGTGGCACGCCGCACTGGGAACAGTTCGTCGGCTTCCTCAACGAATTCAACCAGACGTGGGCCAAACACGCTGCCGCCATCGTGCTCGTGATCTCGAAGTCGACGCTCACGCCCCCGGGCAGCGACAAGGAAGTGCCCGCCCCGACGCATAGCTTCGACGCCGGCGCCGCATGGGGTTACCTCGCGCTGCAAGCGTCGAACTCGGGTTGGGCCGCGCACGGTCTGGCCGGCATCGAGCACGACAAGATCCGCAACGAACTCGATCTGCCGTCCAAGTACAAGATCGAAGCGGCCGTCGCGATCGGCCGTCCCGGCGGCGACGTCAACGCACTGCCGGAAGGTTTGCGCGCTCGCGAAGTGCCGAGCCCGCGCGAACCGCTGGCGAAGATCGCCTCGGAAGGCCGCTTCGCGTTCTGATGTTCTGACGCCTGCGCGGCGCCCTCACCCGCGACATTGCATGACAAAACCCCGCCGGATCGCGAGACCCGGCGGGGTTTTCGTTTGACGACCGGCGAACCGGCTTCGCTCAGGATTCGTCGGCGTTCGGCGTCCAGCCGCCGCCCAGCGCACGGTACAGCGCCACGTGATTGACCAGCACGCGCTGCTTGACGTCGATCAACTGCTGCGCTGCCTGAAAGTCGCTGCGTTGCGCATCGAGCAGTTCGAGATAGCTCGCCACACCGTTCGCATAACGACGCTCGGCCAGCTTCAGCCGCTCGCGCTCTCCGTCCGATACCCGCTTTTGCGCATCGAGCTGGCGCGAGAGCCATTGCTGCGCCGTGAGCGCTTCGTTGACTTCCGTGAATGCAGTCTGGATGGCACGCTCGTACGAAACGATCGCCATTTCCTTGCGCACGTTCGCCAGGTTCAGTCCCTGAATGTTGCGTCCGCCATCGAAGATCGGCACGGTGATCTGCGGCAGGAACGACCAGACGCCCGTGCCCGCACTGAACAGATCGGCAATGCGTGAACTGGCGGTCCCGATGTCCGTCGTCAGCCGGATCGACGGGAAGAACGCCGCGCGTGCTGCGCCGATGTTCGCATTCGCACCGCGCAATTGCGCTTCCGCCTGCCGGATGT
Source organism: Pandoraea sp. LA3 (assembly GCF_022696215.1). Taxonomy (NCBI): domain Bacteria; kingdom Pseudomonadati; phylum Pseudomonadota; class Betaproteobacteria; order Burkholderiales; family Burkholderiaceae; genus Pandoraea; species Pandoraea sp. LA3. Next base: position 41,992 of record NZ_PTPY01000029.1, read on the forward strand.
CCGGACGCCGCATCAGCAACGACGACGGCAGCCCTGCCGCGACCGGCACGACGAAGGCGCTGTCGAGCGCCGCCTCCGCGGACGGTCGTGTCGCCACGTCGCCCGTGAGTACTTGCAGGATGTGCGAAATCTCGCTGCGCTGGCGCTCACGCTCGGCGAACGCCGCACGTGCCACCTCGACCTGCGTCGTCTCCGTATTCAGATCGAGCCCGTCGACGAGTCCCCGCTCGGCGCGCAGGCGAATCACCTGCATGCCCGCTTCGCGTGCAGCCAGCACCTTGGCCGCGTAAGCGCGTTGCTCGTTCGCGGCCACAAGTCCGATGTAAGCCGTCGCCACTTCGGCCACGAGACTGACCTGCGCCGCGCGCTGCGCCTCCTCGCTCGCGAGATACGACTGCAATGCGGCGTCGCGCAGGCTGCGAACACGCCCGAAGAAATCGAGTTCGAACGCGCTCACGCCGAGCGTCGCGCGCACATCGTTGGCGACGTAGCCGCCCGGCGGATTGCTGCTGCCGTCGGGTTGTCCGGCGGAGCCGGAATAGCGCTGACGGGAGAACGATCCTCCCGCCTGCACGCTCGGCAACAAATTGGCGCCTTCGATGCCGTACAGCGCACGCGCTTCCTGCACCCGCAAGGACGCCAGACGCAAGTCGCGATTCTGCGCGAGCGCGCGACGAATCAGCGTCTGCAATTCCGGGTCGGTGAAGACGTCTGCCCAATCGGCGTCGCCCGTGAGCGGCGCGGCGAGCGCGAGCTGCACGTCGCCGCCCGCCGGCGCCGCCTCATACGACGTGGGCATCGGCGCGGCCGGCCGCTCGTACGTGGGCGCCATCGTGCACCCGGCCAGCAGCGCGAACAGACCGGCTGCGGCCAGGGTCATCCCGCGAAGGCGGGGTCGAAACATCGTCATACTTTCCCCTCGACGGCGGGCGCGGCGTCTGCCTGCGCAGGCTTGCCGTCAGTGTGTGAACGGCGCACGAAGCGTCCGACGATCAGGAAGAACAGCGGCACGAGGAAGATCGCCAGCACCGTGGCCGTCACGATCCCGCCGAGCACCGCGACACCGATCGCGCGCTGCGCGCCCGACGCCGGTCCCGAAGCGATGGCCAGCGGCACCACGCCGAAGCCGAACGCGAGCGACGTCATCACGATCGGACGCAAACGCAGACGCGCCGCTTCCACAGCCGCATCGAGCCATGTCATGCCCTGCTTCGTCAGGTCGTTGGCGACTTCCACGATCAGAATGGCGTTCTTCGCCGACAGACCGATCGTCGCGATCAGGCCCACCTTGAAGTAGATGTCGTTGGGCATGCCCAGCAGGCTCACCGCCCCGAGCGCGCCGATCACGCCGAGCGGCACCACCATGATGACCGCCGCCGGAATCGCCCAGCTCTCGTAGAGCGCCGCGAGCGCGAGGAACACCACCAGCACCGACAACGCGAACAGGATCGGCGCCTGGGCGCCCGAGTCGCGCTCTTCCAGCGACTGCCCGCTCCACTCGTGCCCGATGCCCGCGGGCATCTCCGCCATCAGTTGCTCCATGCGCGCCATGGCCTCGCCGCTGCTCTTGCCCGGCGCCGCTTCACCCTGAATCGTGAACGACGGATAGCCGTTGTAACGCTTGAGCTGCGGCGAACCGAGCTTCCATTTGAGCGAGACGAAAGCCGAGAGCGGCACCATCTCGCCATTGGCGTTGCGCACGCGCAGGTTGCCGATGTCTTCCGGCGACACCCGCTGGCGTCCGTCCGACTGCACGAGCACGCGGCGATTCTCCGAGCCCAGCATGAAGTCACCGACATAGTCCGAGCCGAACATCGTCGCGAGCGTGGTGTTCACGTCGTCCATGTTGACCTTCAACGCTTCCATCTTGCGACGATCGATGCTCACGTCGACCTGCGGCACATCGCCCTGCCCCGCGAAGATCACGTTCTTGAGCACCGGGTCCTGCGCGGCTTTGTGAAGCAGATCGTCGCGCGCAGCCGTGAAGACCTCCTTGCCGACACCCGCCCGATCCTGCAAGCGCAGGTTGAAGCCGTTGGACGACCCAAGCTCCGGCAGTGCCGGGCTGTTCATCGCGATCATCATGCGATCGGGTTGCCCCATGAACTTGCCGTTCACGCGCTCGACGATCGCATTCACGCCATCGTGCTTCGACGTGCGCTCGTGCCAGTCCTTGAGCGTGACGTACAGCATGCCGCCGCCCGGGCCTGCGCCGAACTCGTTCCAGCCGCCCAGCACGAACACGTGCTTGACCGGCTCGTTTTCCATCAGGTAGCGCTCGATACGTTTGAGCGCGGTCATCGCCTCGGGCAACGTGGCGCCCTGCGGCTCCGAGGCCATCACCATGAAGCTGCCCGTGTCTTCCTCCGGAATGAAGGCTGACGGCAGACGCATGAACGCCAGCGGCACGGCGATCAGCACGAGGCCATAGACCAGCAGCGCGCGCCACGGACGTCGCAACGTCTTGCCGACGGTGAGCGTGTAGCGCTCCGTGCCCACGGCGAACGTGCGGTTGAACCAGCCGAAGAAGCCGCGCTTCTCGTGGTGGTCGTGCGAGACCGGGCGCAACAACGTGGCGCACAGCGCCGGGGTGAGCGAGAGGGCAAGGAATGCCGAGAAGCCGATGGATACGGCGAGCGTGACGGCGAACTGACGGTAGATGTTGCCCACCGCGCCGGAGAAGAACGCCATTGGCACGAAGACCGTCACCAGCACCACCGTGATCCCCACGATGGCCCCGCTGATCTGCTGCATCGCCTTGACCGTGGCCGCATACGGCGACAAGCCTTCCTCGACCATGATCCGCTCGGTGTTCTCGACGACGACGATGGCGTCGTCGACCAGAATGCCGATGGCGAGCACCATCCCGAACATCGTCAGCGTATTGACCGAATAGCCCAGCCCCAGCAGCACGCCGAACGTGCCCAGCAACGCGACCGGTACGACAAGCGTCGGGATCAGCGTTGCACGCAAGTTCTGCATGAATAGATACATCACCAGGAACACGAGCACGATGGCTTCGAGCAGCGTCTTCACGACTTTCTGGATCGAGACCTTCACGAACGACGCCGTCTCGTAGGGCATCTGATACTCGACACCCGCCGGGAACAGCTTCGCCTGCTCGTCCATCACCTGACGCACGGCCTTCATCACTTCGACGGCGTTCGACCCGGCGGCAAGCTTCACGCCCATGGCCGTGGCGGGCAAGCCGTCGACGCGCGCCGAGTAGTTGTAGTCCGAGGCGCCCAGTTCCACGCGCGCCACATCGCCCAACCGGATGGCAGAGCCGTCCGAGCGCACGCGCAAGGGAATGTTGGCGAACTCTTCCGGCGTGGACAACGCGCTGTCGGACACGACGTTGGCGTTGATCGGGGCGGACGCCGGTGTCGACCCCGCACCGAGGTCACCGACGGTCACGCGCGCGTTATAGGCGCGCACCTTGGAGACGATGTCCGTGGCGGTGAGATCGAGTGCGACGAGTTTAGCCGGGTCGGGCCAGATGCGAATGGCCTTCTCCGTGCCCCAGAACTGCACCTGACCGACGCCGGGCACGCGCTTGAGCTGGTTCATCACCTGCGACGCGGCAATCTCGCCCAGATCGAATTCGTTCACCGCTGGATTGCGCGACGACAGCGTGACGACCATATGGATGTTGTCGGCCGCGCGCTCGACCTTCACGCCGTAACGACGCACGACTTCCGGCAAGCGCGACTCGACCGTCTTCAGACGGTTCTGCACTTCCACGGCCGCCAGATCGAGGCTCGTGCCCTGACGGAACGTCAGGTTCACCGAGGACTCGCCGTTGCCGCTGGTGGCGGAGGTATACATCAGCCCCGGCGCACCGTTCATCTGACGTTCGATGATCGCGGTGACCGAGTCTTCGACGACTTTTGCCGACGCGCCGGGATAGCTGCTCCACACGCTGACCATCGGCGGTGCGATGTCGGGGTACTGCGCGACGGGCAGCGCCCGGATCGCGAGCACGCCGATCAGCGTGATCAACAGGGAGATCACCCAGGCAAAGACCGGGCGATCGATAAAGAAACGAGCCATGGTTAGTGCGTCTCCGCTTTCGTGGCTTGACTGGCCGCCTGACTAGTGGCTTGACTCGTGGTCTGCGCGGCCAATGCGGTGGCGTCCGATTTCGTCTTGACTTGCATGCCGTCGGAGAACTGCGCGACGTTCTGCACGATCACGTGTTCACCGCCCTTGAGGCCATCCGTCACGAGCCAGTCGCGACCGTCGATGGCTTCGGCGCGCACCTTCTTGTCATGCACCTTGCCCTGCGCATCGACCACACGCACGATGGCGCCCTCGCCGGTGCGGGTGAGCGATTCGCGCGGCACACGCACGACGTTGGGATTCACCGCCCCCTGCATGCGCACCTGCACGAACGCGCCGGGCAGCAGCACGCCGTCCGGGTTCGGCAGCAGCGCGCGCATGGCGATGGTGTCGGTGCCCGGGTCGACGGCCAGATCCGTGAAGAGCAATTTGCCGGGCAGCGTGTACTCGCGACCGTCGGGCAGCGTCACGTGCACCTGCGGCGCAGACGCGCCTTCGCCCGACTCGCCGCGCTGCAACTTGCCCGCGCGCAGATCGCGCGTCATCGCATAGACCTCCGCGGCCGGCTGCGAGAAGTTCACGTAGATCGGATCGATCTGTTCGACACGCGTGAGCAACGTGGGAGAGTCCAGACCGACGAGCGCCCCTTCCGTCACTTCGGCGCGGCGAACGCGCCCTGCGATCGGCGAGACGACGTTCGTGTAACCGAGGTTGAGTTCGGCCTTGCGCACTTCCGCGCGGGCGGCCAGCACTTCGGCGCGCGTGCGCGCTTCGGCCGCGCGGGACTCGGCGTCTTCACGAGCGCTGATGGCGTGCGATTCGAGTAAGCCGCGATAGCGCTCGATCTTGTCGCGTGCCGAATCATGTTCGGCCTGCGCCTTGGCGAGCGCCCCACGGGCAGCGTCGAGTGCGGCCGACAGTGGCTGAGGATCGATGCGGAACAGTACCTCGCCCTTGGTGACCTTCTGGCCTTCCTGATACTTCCGCTCCATGACGACGCCGCCCGCCCGCGCACGCACGTCGGCGCTGCGATAGGCTTCCAGACGTCCCGGTTGCTGGGTCGTGAGCGGTTCGGCCCGACGCTCGACCGTGCGCACGACGGCCTCCGGCGTGGCGTCCGCCGTCTCTTTTTTGCCACGGTCCGAGCACGCGGAAAGGAGGAGAACGCTGGCGATCAGACTGGCGGACACACCAGTCAGTAGTCCGAAACGGGTTCGGTAATCGATTTTCGATGACATGTAAGCACGTGTGATTGACGACATCCGGTCGACGGTGTCGATGCTGCGTTCGGTGCGCGGCGTCGAGCGAGAGCTGGCGCGCCATGCGCCAGCGATGGGGGGAACCGGGGGCCCGCATCTCTCCAGGGGCGCCGTGGGTGGCAGGTGCGCGTAGCGCGAAGGAAGTCTATGCCTGAGACCACCGGACCGGGGATCCGGTCGTCTGCCGCCTCGCCTATGTTGGCGTTTCAATCTGGCGTTTTAGATTGGAGAAGCGCGATTCTGCCGTGAAAATGGTGTTAGAAAAAGTTGGAACCTATCTATAAAATGAATGGATGAACTGGACAATTGAACAATTGCGCTACTTTGTGGCGGCAGCGGAGGAAGGCTCGATATCCGCTGCCGCCCGTCGTTTGGGAAAAGCCCAGTCGGCCGTGAGCACGGCGATCGCCCTGCTCGAAGCGGATTTGGGATTTGAACTATTCGATCGCAGCCGCCGCAATGCACGTCTCACCGATCAGGGCGAGGTGATGCTGCTCGAAGCCAAGGAGTTGTTGCGGCAGGCCGAAGGGCTGAACCATCGTGCCAATGCCCTGGCGTTCGGCGAGCAGCCGCAGTTGTCGCTCGCGCTCGACGAGGCGTTGCCCTATCAGGCCGTGAGCGAGCTGGTGCGCGACCTCGCCTATCAGTTCGCCTATCTGGAGCTGACGCTGCTCAACGGCACGTCGACGGAAGTCGCCGAGTATGTGGAGAAGCAGCGCGCGGATATCGGCTTTCACGTGGATCGCGGCGCGATCTCGTCGGCGCTGGGCCACAAGTACGTCGGCTCGGCCGTGCAGGGCGTTTTCGTCGCGGGCGACCATCCGCTGGCCTACCGCGATCAGGTCACGCGCGGCGATCTGGCGAAGTACCGTCAGATTCTGTTGCAGATGGACGACATCATGCCGTTGCAACTCAGCCCGTCGATCTGGCGCGCAGACAGTTCGTACGTCATCGCCAGCATGGTCGTCGACAAACTCGGCTGGGCAGTGCTGCCCATCGATATTGCGGAGTACGAGGATCTGCACGAGCTTCGTTGCGACGATCTCGGCCTGCCGCAACTGCCCGTGCGCATGCTGTGGCGTTTCGGACGCGAACCGAACGACGTGATGCGCTGGTGCGAGGCCCGTTTCGCCGAGTTGTTGCGCGCGGGCGCCGATCAAGCCTGACACGCTGGCAAGGTACGAGAACCGTTGTGCCCGCCGCATGTCGAACCGCCACATGACGTCGATAGACTGACCCAACGTTGTCTTCTGCGCGGTGTCGCGCAGAACACCGACAAGGAGAAGCCGGGATGGCGAAACCCTCGAAAACCGCCTTGTTCAACGCAGCAAAGCAGTGGCATTGCGACGCGGTCGCCGGATTGCTGGCAGACGCGCCGGAGCTGATTGCCGCCACCGATCCGAAAAGCCGCACAGCATTGCATCTGGCCTGCGCGGTGCGGCCGTCGGGCGCCGGCGGGCTGGCCGAACCCAATGGATTGAAGACCGTCGAGACATTGCTCGACGCTGGCGCCGTGCTGGAGCAGGTCGTTCCCATGGATGAAGATGAAGGCGACTTTCAGGCAACGGCGCTCTGGTATGCCGTCGCACGCGGCGAGAATCGTCCGCTCGTCGACTTCCTGTTGCGACGCGGCGCCAATCCGAGCTATTCGCTGTGGGCCGCAGTCTGGCGCGACGACGACGCCATGTGCCGCTCACTGCTCGCCTTCGCGCCGTCGCTGAACCTGCGCGCACACGGTGAAACGCCGATGTTCTACGCCGCGCGCCTGCAACGGCTCGCGACATTGCGTCTGCTGATCGATGCCGGGGCCGATCCGTCGATTGCCGACGACCGGGGCCGCGATTGTGTCGACATCGCCCGCGAGCGCAGACTGCCGAGCGATATCGTCGCGATGCTCGAAGCGTTGCGCGACAAGGTGGCAGGCAACACACAAAGCGCGACGTAATCACAAAACTCGACGGAAGACGACACGGCTCGTCGTCGATCGTCTGACGTCAACGAAACGCGACGCAAAACGACGTCAGGACGACGCCTTGCGCTGACGCGCGAGAAAGCGATCCAGTTCGCCGGCAAACGCCTTGCTGTCGCGCGGGCTGAACGGAGCAGGTCCACCGGTCTCGATGCCGGCGGTGCGCAGTTGGTCCATCATGTCGCGCACCGACAGACGCTCCTTGATATTGTCCGGCGTGAACCAGCTTCCGCGCGGATCGAGCGCATGACCACCTTTCTCGATCACGCCGGCGGCCAGCGGAATGTCCGCCGTGATCACCAGATCTCCCGCTTCGACCATCTCGACGATGCGCGCGTCTGCCACGTCGAATCCCGACGGCACCTGAATCGCCTTGATGAACGGCGACGGCGGCGTACGCAGGAACTGATTGGCGACGAGCGTCACCGGAATCGACTCGCGTCGGGCGGCGCGAAACAGAATCTCTTTGACGGCGGCGGGGCAGGCGTCCGCATCGACTAGCACTTGCATGTCAGGGGGTCTCGGTCTCTCGGAGGGAGACGACCATCATACGGCAAGCCGTGCCCGGCATGCCCCGGCTACGGCATGGACGCCGCCTCGCCACGCAGCGCCTCCATCCGCGCATAGAAACTGTCGACCTTTTGCTGGGCGTCCTGCCGCAGGGTGTCGTTGCGCGAGGCGAGCGCGTGCGCATGCTCCTGCGCCCCGGCTTCGCCCACCGAACGCGACACGTCCTGCACGAACTTGCACAGCGGATAACGCGCCTGACCGAAGGCCTGCAACGTGGCCTCGATGTCCCCGATGTTTTCCCCTTCCGCCAGCCGCTGCGCCAGCATCACGGCATCTTCCAGCGCCATCGCCCCGCCCTGCCCCATGAACGGCGTGGACGCGTGCGCCGCGTCGCCAATCACGATCACCCGCCCCCGATGCCATGGCAGCGGCATCGAGACTTCTTCGACGGCGGTATAGAGCACTTCGGAATCGGACGACAACGTGTCGAGAAACTGTCGCGCCGGACCGCCGAACTCGGCGAAGCGGGCTTTCATCAACGCCGGCCATTCGGCACGGTCGTACCATGCGCCCGACGGCTCGGCCATCGTGCCGAACACATACAGACGGTCGTCGCTGATCGGCATGATGCCGAGCCGCTTGCCCACGCCCATCATCATGATCTTCGCAGTGAGATCCCGGGGGCGCGCATGCACGCTGCGCCACACGCCCAACCCGGTATAGACGGGCGATATCGCGCCAGCGACAAGCTGGCGGACTTCCGAGCGAATGCCGTCCGCGCCCACCACGAGGTCGTACTCGCCGATCGAGCCGTCCGAGAGCGCGACGCAAACCGAATCCGGTGCCTGTTGATCGATCGACACGGCCGTCGTGCCGAGCCGGATATCGACGTCCAGCGCGGCGATTCGTGCGGCGAGAACGCGATGCATCTCTGCGCGACGAATGCCGACGATCGGCGGGATACCGGGATATCGCGACGGATAGAAGGTGTCGACGATAGGCTCGCCGTGCTGATCGAGATAGACGTTGCGTCCATCGGCGATGGCAAAGCCGCTCGCCAGAATGTCGGGCAGGACGCCAAGACTCGACAGCGCCGCCAGACCGTTGCTGTAGATGAAGATGCCCGAGCTTTGAAACTTCCACTCGGCTTGCTTCTCGATCAGGGTCACGCGCACGCCGGTCTGCGCCAGCGCGATGGCCGACGCACAACCGGCGATACCGCCGCCCACGATCAGCACGTGCTTCCCTTGTTTGCCCTGCGCAGCGCCCGCTTTCCGCTCGTTCATGCCTTCGCCTTCGATCTCGTCATCACTTGATCGGCATTATTCGCGCGGGCACGTGCAGGCTCAACCTCCGGAACGCCGGATTCGGGCACCGATCGTCCGGCGATGTGCCGGGGCCTCGCCATGCGAGGCGTTATCGATCGCCGCGAGCGTCGCGCTGATATTGCGCGGGAGATACGCCGATCCAGCGCTGGAACGCTCTGGCAAACGCCTTCTCGGACGCGTAGCCGACAGACTCCGCGACATCGCCGATACGTGCACGGGGCTGACGCAGACGCTCGGCCGCAACGTTCATCCGGTAAGCGCTCAGATACTGCATCGGCGGCACGCCGATCAACGCGCGAAAGCGCTCGGTAAAGACCGTGCGCGAGAGATAGGCGACAGCCGCGAGACCGGGGATCGTCCAGTCGCGTTGCGGGGCTTCCTGCATGGCGGCAATCGCCCGTGCGATGCCGGGATCGTCGAGCGCGCTCAACTTGCCGGAAAGGCCTGGCTGTGCGGCGTCGGGCGCTCGCAGAAACTCGCTCAGTATCCGCACGAGCAGCAGATCGCCCATGCGCGCCGCAGACAACTCCCAGCCCGGAAGCTGCGCCAGCGAGTCCTGCACCAGCAGCTCCATCGTGACGGCCAGCGTGTGCGCCAGGGCATGTTCGTCGCTGCGCAGCACGATCACCGGCGGCAATGCCGTCTGAATACTGCCGACGTCGAGCGCGGGCATCCACAGATGCAACGTGTAAAGCTGCGTGGGTTCGACACCCGCGACTTCTTCGGCAACGTCGCCATACGTCATTTCAATCGGATGATCGCCGTGCCGACCGGTCATATGCGCACTCAGCACATCGGCGAACGCAACGACCTCGTTCGGATCGGGCATGCGCATCGATGCCACCGTATGCGGCGTGCCGCGCGGCAACATGACGATATCGCGCGGCCCGATCTGTATCGGCTCACCACCATCGGGATGAATCCAGTACCCCTGCCCGGTGCACACCCGAATCAAGGCCCCCTCCGTACCGGCGGAATGCAAGGCCCACGGCGAGTGAAGCCGGAAGCTCGCCGTCACGGCGCGTTCGGCTTTGCATGCCGCGAGGAGTTGACTGAGGACGTCGCGAGGTCCGGGATTCATGTCGGTACGGAAATGAGCGGAGGCACACATGAGGGGCTGCGAGATTCTAGCGCAGCCCTTCACGTGAACCTGCACTACCTGCCGCCGCCATCCCCCATCCGCCTGCGCCTCAACTCAACTCAACTCAACCCGATACCGTCTCCAGTTGCACGCCCTTCGTCTCCACGCCATAGCGCCAGACACACAAGGCGGCAATGCCGAAGCAGATCGCGCCAAAGAGGAACACGGCATCGCTCGTCGACCACGTCACGATGGCGCCGACGAGCGTCGGCCCCAGCAGCGCCCCAACCCGGCCGCAGAACGATGCGTAGCCACACCCGGTCGCGCGCGCCCGCGAGGGAAACAACTCCGGCGTATAGGCATATAGCACGGCCCACATGCCGAACGCGAAGAACTGCATGCTCGCACCGGTCGCGTAGATCGACCACTGCGGCGCCCCCGCGAGCAGCACCTGACCGAAGGCGTAGGTGGCGCACGCCCCGCCAACCAGCGTGCCGACGCACGTCAGCTTTCGGCCCAATCGCTCGACGGACCATGCCGCGACCAGGAACCCCGGTATGCCGCCAAGCGAGATGTACACCGTGAAGAGCACCGACTGGGTGACCACGATCCCCGCCGCCTGCTGAAGCGCCCCCAGCCACGTATTCAGTCCGTAAAAGCCGAGCAGGGCAAAGAACCACAACGCGCCGACCACCAGCGTGCGCCTGCGATAGCCGTCGGACCAGATCACGCGCAGGCCACGGGCTTCGCGTTGGCTCTCCGGCGCATTGGGCGCCACCTCCGGCAACGACGTCAGCCGGAGGCGGCGCATGACCGACGCCTCCACCGCACCGACCACGGCATCGGCGGCTTCATAGCGCCCTTGCGACTCCAGCCAGCGGGGCGATTCGGGCACATAGCGGCGAATGACGAACAGAAACAAGGCGGGGATCGCCTCCAGCGCGAACAGCATGCGCCAGCCATGATGCGCGAGCACGACGTAAGACAGCAGCCCGGCGCAGATAAAAGCGAGCGGCCAGTTGCCGTCCATCAGCGCGAGATACTTGCCGCGCCGGTGCGTCGGAATGAACTCGGAGAGCAGCGTTTGCGCCAGCGGCAGTTCCATGCCCATTCCGATGCCCAGCAACAGCCGAAACGCGCCCAGTTCCGCCGGTCCGGACGCTGTGGCGCAAAGCACGCTGCCGACGCCCCAGACCACCATGCTGATCTGGAACACCGGTTTGCGTCCGAAACGGTCAGCGGCCATCCCCGAGCCGATCGCGCCGATTGCCATACCGACGAAACTCGCACTCCCGATCAGACCGGCCTGCACGTTGGAGAGCGCGAACTCCGTCTTGATCGAACCGAGGACGAACGTCATCGTGGCCAGATCGATGTTGTCGAAGAAAAACGCCAACGCAATCACGAGAAACAGCCATCGGTGATACCCGCAAACGGGCAAGCGCTCCAACCGCTGCGCCGCCGTTATCCGGCCCACTTCCATCGAATGCATTTTCATACACCGCTCCTCCGTTTCGACCTGTCCCGTTGAATAGGCCGGCACCGTGAATCGGTACCGGATGCATCAATATCGGGCGCCAAAACTAGCGGGGCGCGCGGGAAAATGTCGTGGACAATCGGAGTTACGCCAAGATGCGCGAGGTGATCGGTCCGCTGGCCTGCCGGTGCTTCGACGTGTCACCCTGACGAGGAACCAGCACAAGCGAGCGGGCGGGCCGCGTGACACCCATCACGTCGGCTTGCGATGAAAACGCTGCGGATCGAACGCGCCTTCCGGCAGACCGGACAACGCCGCGCCCCGCTCGAACGGATATCGCAGATAAGGCGCCTGCGGTTGTCCCGGCGGCGAATACTGGCCGTCCGCGAGAATCCGCTTCTTGGCGCTGAGACTTTCGATGCGACAGCGAATGGCCACAATCTGATTCGCCGCCCCCGGCTCGATGGGCGTGTAATCCTTCTCGGGACGAAACTTCCCCAGCGCCGTGTTCTGATGCGCGATGACGTCGTGCGTGTCCTCGCGAGTCGTCGCCTCGCATCGGGCAATCACGCTGTAGTACTCCAGGCTGGTGTTCTGCCCCTTGGGCGCTTTGAGCAACGCGACCGGCCGGTCAACAACGATGGTGACGTGGGGGTTCTCACGCAGCAGCCCTGAGAATTTGCCGAAGCGCGAACAGTGGATGAGAAACGCGTCGCCGACGAAGGTGAAGCTTTGCGGCACGACATAGGGAAACGGCGCGTCGTTCACGGCCACGCGACAAATCAGTTCGTCGCGCAGGAACGCTTCGATCGCCGGCCAATCGGTCCATGCCAGATCGGTGCGCCGCATTTCGGCGTCTAGATAGTCAGGCGTCATCGTTGACAGTCCCTTCTGAAAGAATGAGGAGTTGCTCCCGGCGAGGGCCGATCCCGATGCCTGCGATGCGGCAGGCCGTCGCCGTCTGCACGGCCGAGACGAGCGCCTGAAGCGGCAATGGCAGGCGGGCGATGTCGGTCACATCGTCGGGAAGTTCGTCGAACGCGGGGAAGTGATACATCGCGGCGGCATGCGCACCGCCCTCACCCTCGCTCTGCGGCATGAGCACCGGAATCTCTGCGTCGCGTGTGCCGGAGAAAAGCGACAGGCAGTCGCACTTATTGAGATACCACTCGTCCACCCCGTGGCGCTGGATGACCTCGGCAAGCTCGGCGACATCGAGCCGTCCCAATCGTCGCGGACGCCCGCTCCCGGTGCCGTATTCGTTCGTCAGCATGCGTAGCGCCACGCCGACATCGAATTCATCTTCGGACCGGAGCAGTGCCTGCGGGTCGAAGCGGTCCCGCTCCTCGCGCCGGCCGATGCCGCGCAGCGCGGCGTCGGCGCAATAGCGTGACGAACGCTGCGCACCGAATTCGGTGCGAAACGGCCCGGCGCCGACACGTGACGCAATGGCCTTCGCCACGCCGATGGTCTTGCGGTGATATCGCACCGGCAGATCGCCGCCGACGAAGGCAAACGCCGGGGCGGTGTGGCTGGACGTCACGTACGGCTGCTGTCCGCCGGTCACGTCCAGCATCACCGACTGCGCGCCCTCGAAAAGCACACGCGCTCCGCGCTGGACATGCCGCGTCATCCACAGCGCATCCACCACTTCGACGCTCGGCTTGAGCCTCGCCCACGCCGCACGCATGCTCGCGATGACGCTCTCGGTCGCCGCCCGCGCGGCGGGTGTGTCGTCATGCGTCGCGGCGTAGCGGGCCATCTGCTCGAATGCGCCCGCCTCGTCCGCCACCAGATCGCGAAGCTGCACGACCGTTCGCACGCCGCCCTGCCATCGCAGCGACAGATCGGCGTAGCACGGCCCGATGCCGTTGCCGGTCGTACCGATCTGCGCACCGTGTCTGGCGTCGTAGTCGAGATGCCACGGCTGGACGACCGCGCAATGCTCGCTCACATGGAGCCGCCCGTCCAGCGAAGCGCCGGTACTGCGCAGCGCGTCGAGTTCGTCGGCCAGCTTGATGAGGCTGACCACGCACCCCGAGCCGATGTACATCAGCGTATGCGCGTGGAACACCCCCGAGGGCACCTGCGCGAGCCGGGCGCTCCCCGTCGGCGTCGACACGGTGTGCCCGGCATTGGCCCCGCCATTGAAGCGAGCGACGATGTCGTAATCCGCCGCCAGCCGGTCGACGATCTTGGCCTTCCCCTCGTCGCCGTATTGCAGGCCGACGAGGACGTCGGCATATCCGGCGCGCGTGTTCATGAGACGAGAGAGAAAGTCGCTTCGACTTCGACCGGCGCGTTGAAGGGCAAACTCGCCACGCCGATCGCGATGCGGGCATGCTCACCCGCTTCCCCGAAGATCTGCGTGAGCAGTTCCGACGCCGCGTTGATGATCGACGGCGCATCGGCAAACCCCTCCGACGTCGCCACGAAACCGCCGACCCGCAACACACTCTCGATGCGGTCGAGTTGCCCGTTGGTCGCCAGATGCGCCCAGCCCAGCACGTTCAGCACGCACAGCCGTGCGGCATGCCGCGCGTCGTCGACCGACACGTCGGCGGGTACCTTGCCGGTGCATACGGGAACGCCCGCGCGCACGGGCAACTGCCCCGACACGATGAGCGTATTGCCGTGGACCTTGAAGGGACGAAAAGCCGCGGGCGTTACCTTGAGGTTGGGTAATTCCAGCCCTGCGGCTGCGATACGTTCGTAGATGTTCACGTCATCTCCACAATGAAACCGCCACCGTGGCGGCACATTCATTCTGGAGGATCGAATGCGCCCGAATTGTCGGGCTGACGCAAACGTATGTCGCGCTCACGCCAACTAGCGGCGATGCGCCCCCGCCGGCATCAGGTGTCTTTCGGCCGGAAGAATTCGGTCGGCGTGCAGCCGAGCGCCTTGCGGAACATGGCGCTGAACGCGCTGGTGCTGTCGTACCCGAGTGACGACGCAATGTCCGTCACCGGACGCTGTGCGCTCAGCATCTGCACCGCGACGAGCAGCCTCGCCTGCTGACGCCAGCGCGTGAACGTCATCCCCGTCTGCTCGGGAAACAGACGGATGATGGTGCGCTCGCTGGCACCCACGACCTTGCTCCACGCGCACACCGACGTCTCTTCTGCCGGGTTCGCGAGAATCCACCGGCAAATGCGTGCGATGCGCTCGTCTGACGGCATGGGCAGGTGAAGGGGTTCGATACTGAGCGGACGGATTTCGTGAAACAGCAGATCCACCACGACCGCATCGCGGCTGCCCAGCGCATATTCGACAGGCATACGCGCGACGGCGGAAATGAGTTCGCGCAGCAGCGGCGACACGGACACGACGCAACAGTCGCTCGTATGCAGGGGCAACCGATCCGCGTCGAAATAGAGGGTGCGCATCTCGATGGCCCCCACCGCCTGCATGCAGTGCCGCACGCCGGGCGGCACCCAGACCGCGCGCAGCGGCGGCACGACCCAGGTGCCCTTGGCGGTCGTGACGACGATGGAGCCCGTGACGGTGTAGATCAGTTGACCGCGAACGTGCTCGTGATAGTCGATGAAAAATCGATCCGGCAAGTCTCGCGCCATGCCGCCGACGGGCCGCGCAATCTGCTGATAATCGTCCCGGTCCTCACTCTTTCCGAACATGGCGTAACCTCGGCATACCTTGTCACTTGTTCGCGCGCCGCGTCGTCGCGCCTCTCTTAGATTCGGAATTTGCGTCGCGATGCTGCGGCGTGAAATCGACTTCCATTCCGATTAGTGAGGCTAGCATGCCGGTTTACCGTTCGTTTGATCAAGAGGCACTGGATCTGCAATACAACGTTCGTGCGGGGATTCCCGATCATCTCGATATCTTTGCGCGCTGGGCTCGCACGGGCGAAGCCTTTCGTCGTGCCAACGCGTTCAGGGAAGACATCGCGTACGGCGAAGACGCGAAACAGACCTATGATCTGTTCCCCGCAAAGCAGGCCGGACGACCCACGCTCGTCTTCATTCACGGCGGTTACTGGCAATCGCTGGACAAGTCCGACTTCAGTTCGCTCGCAGGGCTGTATCAGACGCACGACATCAACTTCGTGGTCGTGAACTATCGGCTCGCGCCGGACGTGCGGATGGGAGACATCGTCGAGGACAATCGTCAGGCGGTACTGCATCTTTATCGTAATGCCGCGTCGCTCGGCATCGAGCGCGATGCCCTGTTCGTCTGCGGGAGTTCGGCGGGCGGTCACCTGACGGCGGCACTGGCCGGCACGGATTGGGCCGCCTACGATGCGCCCGCCAATCTGATCAAGGGCGCTTGCGCCATCAGCGGGCTTTACGATCTGGAGCCGATCCGTCTGTGCTATCTGAACAAGGCGGTTCAGCTCGATCGCGGTGAGGTGATGGATTTCAGCCCGATTCACCATCTTCCCAAAGTGCCGCTGCCGTACATCCTCAGCGTGGGTGGCGACGAGTCGGACGAATTCCATCGGCTACAGGCGCAGTTTCAGACGCTGCTGGACGACCACGGCCTGAACGTCAAGATCGCGCGTCAGCGCGACGGGCATCACTTCGATGCCGTCGACCGCGTGGGTCAGGCCGGTAACGAACTGTCTGACGCCATTCTCGAGATGATCGGCGTGACGGCTCGCCCGTAACCGTTACGACGCGCGTCTGCGCAGCAAATAGGTATCCATGATCCAGCCGTGCGTGCGACGCGCCTCATCGCGCACGCGCTCGATCTCGTCCATGACGTCGCGCAGACGTCCGGAGATCAGGATCTCGTCGGGTGTGCCGACGTAAGCGCCCCAGAAGATGTCGAGATCCTCGTGCGCGAGATGCTTGTACGAGTGTTTCGAATCGAGCATCACGACGACGGTATCCACGCCCTTTGGAAAGCCGTCGACGATGCCACGTCCGTTGGTGATCTCGATCGATCGCCCGATCTGGTTCAGCGGAATGCGATGTTGCGCAGCGAGCGCCTGCACGCTGCTGATGCCGGGGATGACGTCGAACGCGAAGGTGTCGTTGCCCTCGGCACGAATGGCGTCGAGAATGCGGATCGTGCTGTCGTACAGCGACGGATCGCCCCACACGAGGAACGCGCCGACTTCGCCGTCCTTCAACTCGTCGTCGATCAGCCGTTCGAAAATTGCCTGCTTGTCGCGATTCAGTTCGTCGACGGCCGAGCGGTAGTCGGCATCCGATTCGTCGCGCCGACGCTCCGGACTCGTGGCTTCCGCAATCCGGTAGTCCCGTTCCTTCACGAACCGCTCGATGATGTGCCGGCGCAGTGCGATCAGCTTCTCCTTCGCAACGCCCTTGTCCATCACGAAGAACACGTCGGCGCGATTGAGCGCGTCGATGGCCTGCACCGTCAGGTAATCGGGGTTGCCGGCGCCAATGCCAATGATGAGGACGTGCTTCATCGCCCGATCTCCTGTTGCCGGGCTGTCGCGCCCAGCGTGGAATACAACGACGAATCCGCAAAGCCGTTGGCGGCCAGCACCTGACCGACCAGAATGAGCGCCGTACGCTCGATCCCCGTCTGTCCGACCTTGGTTTCGATGTCCGCCAGCGTGCCTGTCACACGGGTCTCGTCCGGCCAGCTGGCGCGGTACACGACCGCAATCGGGCAATCGTCACCGTAATGCGGCTTGAGTTCGGCGACGATCCGCGCGAGATGCCGTACGCCGAGGTGAATCGCCATGGTCGCGCGGTGACGCGCCAGATCGCCCAGCGCTTCGCCTTCCGGCATGGCCGTCTTCGTCGCGTAACGCGTGAGGATCAGCGTCTGGGAGATGCCCGGGAGCGTGAGTTCGCAGCCGAGCGTCGCCGCGCAGGCGGCCGTTGCCGTCACCCCCGGCACGATCTCGTACGGGATGCCGAGCGCGCGCAGCCGCCGGATCTGCTCACCGATTGCGCCGTACAGCGACGGATCGCCTGAATGCACGCGGGCGACGTCCTGCCCTTGCGCATGCGCCTCGGACAGCATCGCGACGATGGCGTCGAGATCGAGGTCGGCAGTGTTGACCACGCGCTCGGCCGTATGACCGGCCAGCACGGCGTCGGGCACGAGCGAACCCGCGTAGAGAATTACCGGACACGTGCGAATCAGACGCTGCCCCTTGACCGTGATCAGGTCAGGGTCGCCCGGCCCGGCGCCAATAAAGTAGACCGTCATGCTTCATTCCCTCATCAGGAGGTCGGGTTGTGTTGGATAGGCGCCCCGGCTCGCCACGCATCGAGTGCGGCCAGCAAGGCGTCTCCCGTCTCGAACGTGCGATCCGCCTCGACGACCGGGGGCCGCGCCAGCATCACCACGGGCAGGCCGCGTTCACGCGCCACGTCGAGCTTCGCCTCGGTCGCCGCGCCGCCGCTGTTCTTGCTGACGACCACGTCGATGTCATGCTGCGCGAACAAGGCGCGCTCGCTCTCGTGTGTGAAAGGCCCCCGTGCGCCGATCACGAGGGCTTGTGCGTTGCCCGGATGATCGTCGAGACAGCGCACGACCCAGCGCTGATGCGCGGGGATCGTGTTCAGATGGTTGAGTGGCTCGCGTCCCGAGGTGAATAGCGGCCGCGAGAAAGCAGCGAGGGCATCGCACATGGCGGGCCAGTCGTGCACGACACGCCAGTCGTCGCCCGGCCGGGGTTGCCATGGCGCACGGCGTAGCGCCCACACCGGCACCTCGCAACGTTGCCCGGCGGTGCGCGCGTTGGCGCTGATCTGCGCGGCGTAGGGATGCGTGGCGTCGATCAGCAGGTCGATGCCTTCGGTAACAAGATAGTTCGCGAGCCCTTCGCTACCGCCGAAACCGCCGACACGGACCTTGCACGGCAAGTCGTCAGGTACGCGGCCAAGTCCGGCCAGACTGTAGACGTCGTGCGACGCGAGTTGGCGCGCGAGCTTGCGGGCGTCGCCGGTGCCACCGAGCAGCAGAACGCGCATCACGACAGCGTCCCGTCAGATGCAGCGCCGGAATCGTCGGACGGCTTGATCGCTTCGAGCAGTGTGATCGGCAGCGCCGCCCGCCAGGTGTCGAACCCGCCGAGCGGCCGGGCTTCGCTGATCGCCAGACGCGTCAACGTGCCGCCATGACGCTCGCGCCAGTCGACCAGCGCCGCCTCGCTTTGCAGCGTCACGGCGTTGGCGACGAGGCGGCCGCCCGGGCGCAGTCGCGACCAGCACAGGTCGAGCACCCCCGGCACCGTCACGCCGCCGCCGATGAAGATCGCGTCCGGCGCGGCAAGTCCCTGCAAGGCCTCGGGCGCACGTCCCGCCACCAGCTCCAGCCCGGGCACGCCCAGCGCCTCCCGGTTGTGCGTGATGAATGCCTGACGCTCGGACGACGCTTCGATGGCGATGGCGCGACATGCCGGATGCGCGCGCATCCATTCGATGCCGATGGAACCGGAGCCTGCGCCGACGTCCCACAACAGTGCGCCCGGATACGGCGCCAGCCGCGCCAGTGTGATCGCGCGCACGTCGCGCTTGGTCAACTGGCCGTCGTTCAGGAAAGCGTCGTCGGGCAGACCAGTCGCCGACGGCAGGGAACGGCCCGTGTCGGCGCGACACGTGAGCGCCATGAGATTGAGCGCCTCGACTTGCCGGTCGCCCCAGTCGGCGGCAACGGCATCGATGCGCTGCTCGCGCGGCCCGCCCAGCGATTCGAATACGCTCATGTGCGTCGGGCCGAAACCGCTGGCGCACAGCATGGCGGCGACATCGGCAGGCGATGCGCCGTCGCGGCTCAGCACCAGCAGCCTCGCGCCATCTCGCAGGTGCGCGTTCAGTGTGGCGAGCGGCCGCCCGACGAGCGAGACCGTCGGCACATCCTGCAACGCCCATCCGAGCCGGGCGGCGGCCAGCGACAGCGACGACGGCGCGCCGATCACATGCATCTCGCTCGACGGAAGACGCCGGGCCAGCGTCGCGCCCACGCCGAAGAGCATTGGATCGCCGCTGGCAAGCACGCAAACGCGGCGGCCGCGCCATGCCAGCAGCGGCTCGACGTCGAACGGCCTGGGCCACGGTTCACGTCGCGCGCGCAGGCGTGGGGGAAGCATCGACAGATGGCGCGCGGCCCCGGTCACGATCTCGGCGTCGAGCAGTGCGCGACGGGCGTTGCGGCCCAGACCGGCAAACCCGTCCTCCCCTATGCCGATCACCGTCAGCCAGGGCGTCATCGCATCGCCGGTCGTCATTCTCGATCCTCTCTCCATCCCTCGTTCACGGCCCGTAAAATCGGGGCCGGAAACCGCAAAGCAGGCATAATACCGCTTTGCTGAAGCCCCCCGGGGCCCTAGAGGACACGACGGCGTCACGACGGCAATACGACAGCCGCCGTAACCGCTCGCACAGACGGCCGTGCCACGGTCGCGCCTGCCATTCATCGAACCTTGGATCACGTCTCATTTCCCTCTCTCCGGCCTTCGGCCTGCCCGGCGCTCGGACGCATCGTGGCCAGCCGCGACGGCGGACTATGCCGGGTCAAACTGCCCGGCGGGAAACTGAGCGCCACACAGGCCATCGCGATTGCCGAAGCCGCCCGGACGTTCGCCACCGGTGTGATCGAGCTGACGAACCGTGCGAATCTTCAACTGCGCGGTGTGCAGGCAGGCGCCGAAGCCGCGCTGCATCGACGGCTGATCGACGCCGGACTCGGGCCACGTGTCCAGCGCTGCGCCGTTGCAGGAGACGATAGCGGCGAACTGACCGGCGACGAAGATTTGGCCCGGCAAACCGCCGTTGCGGACGACGTGCGCAACCTGATGCTCAGCGCCACCGCCGGCTGCGACGCAGGCGCGCTGTACGACACCACGCTACTCGCCGATACGATCCTCCTCCGGCTGGAAAACGAACCGCGCTTCGCGGCGCTGTCGCCGAAATTCTCCGTGCTGCTCGACGGCGGCGAACACCTTGCCGCGCTCGATCATCCGCATGACATCTGGCTGTCGCCGATGGCGGCCACCGTTGCCAGCGAACCGATGTTCGCACTCGGTTTCGCTGGCTATCCGCTCACCACGCCCACCACGGCCACCACGCCCGGCAGCGCCATCGCGGCGGTTCGGGCGAGCGACGTTCCCGCACTGGTGCACGCGTTGCTGCACACGTTCATCGATCTGGCCGACGACGACCACAAACGGATGCGCGACCTGTTGCGGGTGCACCGCGCGGACGACGTCGCCCATCGCGCCGCAGCCCGCGCCGGTGTCACGTTGCATCGCGACGCAGCGGTGAGCGACTGGCACCGCGTGCCTGCGGATCCGCTGCGCCGGTTCGGCGCATGGCCCCAGCGTGATGCCGATGCAAGCCTGTGGCACGTCGGCGCGCAGGCGCCGCTCGGACGCCTCGACGCCGCGACCTTGCACGCCATCGCGATGCTGTCGCGCTCGCATGCGCAAGACAGTTTCCGCGTCACGCCGTGGCAGGGTCTGCTGATCACTGACGTCGCCGAGCGTGATGTGGCGCAGGTCGAGCGAGCCCTCGACGGTCTCGGCATGATTCGCCACGCACACACGCCACTGGGTCGCATGATCGCCTGCGCAGGATCGGCGGGATGCGCCAAGGCGCTCTCCGACACGAAGGCCGACGCGCGTGCACTGGCCGAACGTCTGCAAACCGGTGTCGAAGTTCACGTCAGCGGCTGTGTCCGCTCGTGCGCGTCGGCACATCGCGCGCCGTGGACCTTGCTCGCTGTCGGCCCGGGACAGTACGACCTGTACCGCGACGCGGCGTCAGACGTAGCCCCCGTCGACCACATCGACACCCCCGGCACTCGCCGGGACGACGCCGCCCGCTTCGGCGCGCGCGTCGCCACTCACCTGACGCTCGAAGCGATTGCGCTTCGACTCAACTCGCAAGACCGGATTGCCCAGCCATGATTGATTACGTCCGCGACGGACAGGCCATCTACCGCGAATCGTTCGCCACGATCCGCGCCGAAGCCGACCTCTCGCGCATCCCTGCCGACCTCGAAAAGCTCGCCGTTCGCGTCATCCACGCGTGCGGCATGGTCGATATCGTCGATGCCCTGCAATTCTCGGACGGCGCAGGCACGGCCGGACGCCACGCCCTGCGCGCCGGTGCTCCGATCCTGTGCGACGCCAACATGGTCGCGCACGGCGTGACCCGCGCCCGCCTGCCTGCCGCGAACGATGTCGTGTGCACGCTCGCCGATCCCGCCGTGCCGGAACTTGCCCGCACGATGGGCAACACGCGCTCGGCAGCGGCGCTGGAACTGTGGCGACCGAGACTTGAGGGCAGCGTCGTCGCCATCGGCAACGCGCCGACCGCCCTGTTTCATCTGCTCGACATGCTCGACCAGGGCGCGCCGCGTCCGGCGCTGATCCTCGGCTTTCCGGTCGGCTTCGTCGGCGCCGCCGAGTCCAAAGCCATGCTCGCGGCCGACAGTCGAGGCGTGCCGTACGTCATCGTTTCGGGCCGCCGAGGCGGCAGCGCCATGGCGGCCGCCGCCATCAACGCTCTGGCAACGGAGATCGAATAATGACAACCTCCGGCAAACTCTTCGGCATCGGTGTCGGCCCCGGCGACCCCGAGTTGCTCACGCTCAAAGGCTTGCGTCTGCTGCAAGCCGCCCCGGTCGTCGCGTACTTCGTGGCGAAGGGCAAGAAAGGTAACGCCTTCGGCATCATCGAAGGCCATTTGCTCGACTCGCAGACGCGCATGCCGCTCGTCTATCCGGTCACGACCGAAGCCCTCGAACCGCCGCTGTCGTACGAGACGATCATCGCGGACTTCTACGACACGGCCGCCGCACTGATCGGCGAGCATCTCGAAGCGGGACGCGACGTCGCCGTGGTCTGTGAAGGCGATCCGTTCTTCTACGGCTCCTACATGTATCTGCACGACCGGCTGGCCGGACGGTTCGACGTCGACGTGGTCCCGGGCGTGTGCTCGATGCTGGGCGGTGCCGCCGTGCTGGGCACGCCGCTCGTCTATCGCAATCAGAGCCTGTCGGTGCTCTCGGGCGTAATGCCCGAAGCGGAGCTGCGTCGCAAACTTGCTGACACGGACGCGGCCGTCATCATGAAGCTCGGGCGCAATTTCGATAAGGTGCGGCGCGTGCTCGACGATCTCGGACTCGCCAGCCGTGCGCTCTACGTCGAGCGGGCGACGATGGCGAACCAGCGCATCGTGCCGCTGGCGGACGTCGACCCGAGCGCCTCGCCGTACTTCTCGCTGCTCGTCGTGCCGGGGCAGAAATGGCAGGGATGAACCTCTCAACCATGGGGCAGGCCATCGCGCCGGCACCGGCCATCGTCGTGCTCGGACGCAGCGCGCTCGACACCGCGCGACGTCTTCAGGCGAGCCTGCCGGGCGCGACCCTGCACGGTCTCGAAGCCCGCGTCGGGCACGACGCGGACGTGAGTTTCACGCAACTCGGCGAACATCTTCAGGCGCTGTATGCCGACGGCACGCCGATCGTCGCCCTGTGCGCGGCCGGTATCGTCATCCGTTGTGTCGCCCCGATGTTGAGCAACAAGGGAACGGAGCCGCCGGTGCTGGCCGTCGCCGAAGACGGCAGCGCCGTGGTGCCGCTGCTCGGCGGCCTGGCGGGTGCCAACGTTTTGGCGCGTCACCTCGCGCAAACGCTGGGGATCGCCCCGGCCATCACGACCAGCGGCGAACTGCGTTTCGGCACCTGTCTGCTGAATCCGCCGGAAGGCTACGTGCTCGCGGATCTTGAGCAGAGCAAGCATTTCGTCTCGGATCTGCTCGCCGGGGAAACGGTGCGCATCGAAGGCGATGCCCCGTGGCTCGACGACGCCGACCTCCCGAAAGCCGACGGCGCGGCGCGGACGATTCGCATCACGCCGTTCGTCGATGACGCCCATGGCACCTCACATCGCGACGCACTGGTGATTCATCCGCGCAGCCTGCTCGCCGTCGTCGCTCAGCCGCAAGGTGTCAACGCGCAACAGATTCGCGCGATGCTCTCGGCGCAGGCGCTCTCGCCACAGGCATTGGCGGCTGTGCTTGCACCCATCTCGTCGATGGGCGACGCCGCCGTGCAAACCATTGCCGACGAACTCGCGGTGCCGCTGCGCTTTGCCAACTTCGACGATTCTGAAGCCTCGACCGCCATCGATTGGCTGGTGACGACGCTTGGCCCGGACGTCGATTTTCATCACGACGCCGCCGGCATCGTACTCGCCCGGGCACGGGCGCCGATCGATTCCGCGCGGATCGGTCAGGCACGCGGCACGCTGACCGTCATCGGGCTCGGCCCCGGCGACGTCGGCCTGCGTGTGCCCGATGCCACTGCAGCGCTGGCGGCGGCGACCGACATTCTCGGCTATGCCACGTACGTCGCCATGGCCGGCCCGTTCCGCGACGACCAGCAAGTGCACGCGACCGACAACCGCGAGGAGTTGATGCGTGCGCGCCACGCGTTCGAGCTCGCGAGCGCGGGCCGGCATGTCGTGGTGGTGTCGTCGGGCGATCCGGGCGTGTTCGCGATGGCGAGTGCCGTGCTCGAAGCGCTGGACGTGAGTGAGCATGCGCACTGGAAGACCGTCGACCTGCGCATCGTCCCGGGCATCTCGGCGGCGATGGCAACGGCAGCACTCGCAGGCGCACCGCTCGGTCACGACTTCTGCGTGCTGTCGCTATCGGACAATCTGAAGCCGTGGCAGGTGATTCGCGAGCGCCTGCAACACGCGGCACAAGCCGATCTCGTCATGGCGTTCTACAACCCGATCTCGCGGGCGCGTCCGTGGCAACTGGGCGAAGCGCTGGACATCGTGCGCGAATGGCGCACGCCGGACACGCGCGTAGTGCTCGGGCGCGACGTCGGCCGCCCCGGCGCCACGCTCGTCAACACCACGCTTGGCGAGTTGCGTGCGGAGCAGGTCGACATGCGCACGATGGTCATCGTCGGCTCGTCGACCACGCGAGGCATCGATGGCGGCCCGAACGGGGAGTGGATCTACACGCCCCGCTGGTACGGCGAGCCGCCGAAGCGCTGAGGGTTGACAAAACTCAGCGGCGCGACGAAATAGAAGAAGACGTTACGCCGCCGGGCTGCCAGGCGGCTAAGCGATTACGCCACCTCGGCCGGCCCGAGCTTGTCGTATCCCTTGATCCGGTAGACGACGAAAGACAGCAGCCACGACAGGATGAACACGCCGATGATGGCGAAGCCGAGGTTGTTGAAGTTCTCGTTCAACTCGGCGATCACATCCCAGAACCCGCCCGTCAGTTCGTACTTGTTCTGGAACATGCCGAGCGTCTCGATCCCGCCGATGAGCACGGCGACGAGCACCGACACGAGCGTGATCGTCAGGTTGTAATACAGCTTGCGAATCGGACGAACGAAGGCCCACTCGTAGGCGCCGAGCATCAGAATGCCGTCCGTCGTGTCGACGAGCGTCATGCCGGCGGCAAACAGCGCCGGGAACACCAGCACCGTGCCCAGCGACACGCCATGCGCCGCCTGACTGGCCGACAGCGCCAGCAGACTCACTTCCGTGGCCGTATCGAACCCGAGGCCGAACAGGAACCCCAGCGGCAGCATCCACGCCGGATGCGACACGAGCCGGAACATCGGACGGAACAGGCGCGCCACGAAGCCACGATTGTTCAGCAGGATGTCGAGATCGTCGTTGTCATAGGGCAGGCCGCGACGCACCTTGTCGAACGCACGCCACACCCCGCGCAGGATGAAGATATTCATCGCAGCGATCAGGAACAGAAACGTCGCCGAGATACTGGTGGAGATGATGCCGCCGACACCCCGCCATTCCTCGACACGGTTTTGCAGCGCCACCGCTGCAAGCGCCACGCCGGCCGCCACGATCAGCACCACGGCTGAGTGCCCGAGCGCGAAGAAGAAGCCGACCGAGACGGGGCGCTGCCCGTCCTGCATCAGCTTGCGCGTGACGTTGTCGATGGCGGCGATGTGATCGGCATCCACCGCATGACGCAGGCCGAAGCCCCATGCCAGCACGCCGGTACTCAGCAGCAGCGGGTCGCCACGGAACGCGACGAACGCCCAGACCCACGCGCCGATATTGAACGCCGCGAGCAAGGCATACATGCCGCCGACGCGAGTGCGCAAGCGTCCCGCCGGGGGCAGGGAGGTAAGAGACATGGACATACGGTCGATCCTTAAATCAAGTGAGTCCGTGCAACTGGAAAATCCTTAAATACGCGGTGCAATCTCATCCAGACGAACGCATTCGGCCGCCCACGCGCGGGCGAGACGTTCGCAACCACCCAGCGCGATATGTGCCACATGTCCGATACGCGCCTGCTCGCAATCGACCACGACAACGCGGTCGACGCCCAGGGGCTTCGACGGCATGTCGCGGGTGCGTCCGTCCGTCAGCAACCACAACACCCGCACCTGCGATGCCTGCGGCCCCTCGGCACGTTTTGCCCGCGCGAACAGTCGGGCTGCTGCGGCGACACCGGCCGCCAGCGGCGTACCGCCACCGCCGCCGATGGGCTCGATCCAACGTTCGTTCCACCATCGCGGCACGGCGGGACCGAACAGCACCTCCGCGCGATCGCCGCCGAAGCGAATCAGCGCGACTTCGGATCGCTCCCGCGCCAGGCGGTCGAAGCTATCGAGCAACCAGCCTTTCGCCTGCGCGAGACTGCCGAGCATCGATGCGGAAGCGTCGAGCACGAAGCAGTGCAATTCGCCGCCGGGGGTTTCGTCCCCCGCGTAACGCAGATGCGTTCTGTCCAGCGGCTGCGGGCCTTTGCGCAATAGCGTCGCGCTCCAGACGATGCGTCGTCCCGGCACGGACGTGTCGCTACGACGTTTCGCGCGTCTTGCCTGCCCTGCACCGTGTAACCACCGGGAACCGCCGGACGAGCCGACGGCGGCACGCTCCCGATGGTTCAGCGTTTTTTTGACGACAGCGGGACCACGCCCTTCACACGAGTCGTTCCGGTTGGCTCGGGTGGTAGATAGCCCCAATCGGGCGCAACGTCGCCGGTTCCACTGCTCTGCGGCGCGTCCCCTGCGTCAGCCCCACGGGCCTCTTGTGCGGTGCCGCCGGCGTCCTGATACGGACGGCCGGACGACGTGCCTTGCGCGGGAGCATGACGACGATGCCCCAGCACCGACTCCGCCACGCGCTCGACATGCGCGCGCGTGGCCGCCGGCGAACCTTCCAGCGCAGCCAGTGCCCGTGCGGCGCGCAGCATGATGAGGTCGGCGCGCATGCCGTCGACCTGCGCTTCGATACACCGGGCGCTCACGGCATCGTGCACGTCGTCGTCGATGCCGACATCGGCCAGCGCCGCGCGCGCGTCGAGAATGCGCTGACGAAGCTCGGCCTGCGCCGGCGCGTATCGCTCGTGAAACGCCGCCGGATCGAGATCGAACGCCAGTCGCGTCTTCACGATTTGCTGACGCACCTGCGGATCGAAACAGTTCTCCAGCACGACCGTCAGGCCGAAGCGGTCCAGCAACTGGGGCCGCAGTTCGCCCTCCTCCGGATTCATCGTACCGACGAGCATGAAGCGCGCTGCGTGCCGGTGCGATACCCCGTCGCGCTCCACGACGTTGATGCCGCTCGCGGCAACGTCCAGCACCACGTCGACGAGCGCATCGGCCAGCAGGTTCACTTCGTCGACATACAACACGCCGTGATGCGCGCGCGCCAGCAGGCCCGGCGAGAACTTCACGCCGCCGCCGCGCAGCGCTTCGTCGATATCCAGCGCGCCGATCAGGCGCTCCTCGCTCGCGCCCAGCGGCAGCGTCACGAAAGGACAGTCGGGCAGCAGATCGGCCAGCGAGCGGGCCGCCGTCGATTTCGCGGTGCCGCGCGGGCCGGTGATCAGCACGCCGCCAATCGACGGATCGACGGCGATCAGCAACAAGGCGTCGCGCAGCGGCGCCTGACCGACGAGCGCAGTCAGGGGAAATGAAGGAAAAGGCGGCGGCATTGGCGACGTCTCAGACGCGCTCGGTTCGTTGGGCGATGTCACGACACGCTCCGTTCGATTTCCTGCCCGACGGCCAGGAGATGATTTTCGATTTGCTCACGGTAGGCCCCGGGCGATTGCCACAGGCCCCGGCCGATGGCTTCGAGCAGACGCTCGCACACGCCGCGCAGTGCCTGCGGGTTGTGGCGCTGCATGAACTCGCGCGTGTGCGCATCGTTCAGGCAGGCGTCGGTCACGAGTCCGTATTGATGGTCCGACACCACGCGCGCCGTGGCGTCGTAACCGAACAGGTAATCGACCGTGGCGGCAATCTCCGCCGCGCCCTTGTAACCGTGACGCTTCACCCCGTCGAGCCATTTCGGATTGACGACACGCGCACGGATCACGCGGGCGATCTCTTCGGTGAGCGGGCGCACGCGCGGCGCATCCGGGCGGCTGTGGTCGGCGTGGTACACCTCGGGCTGCTGCCCCGAGAAGTGGCGCACGGCCGCCGTCATGCCGCCCTGAAACTGGTAGTAGTCGTTCGAGTCGAGCACGTCGTGCTCGCGATTGTCCTGATTCTGTAAAACGACATCGATGCTCGCCAGACGCGTCGCAAACACGCCATGCGCCTGCTCACCGGCACTCGCCTGCGCATACGCATAGCCGCCGGACTCACGATAGGCTTGCGCGAGATCCTCGTCCGTCTGCCACAGGCCGTTGTCGATCATCTCCTGCAAGCCCGCGCCGTAAGTGCCGGGGCGCGAACTGAAGACGCGCCAGCCCGCACGCTTGCGTGCCTCGTCGGCGTCGAGTCCGCGCGCCATCCAGGCGTCGCGCTCGCGCAGCACACGCGCGCGGATCGGGTTGATGTCCTCCGGCTCGTCGAGCGCCGCCACGGCCTGCACGGCAGCGTCGAACAGATGCATGACGTTCGGGAACGCGTCGCGGAAGAAGCCGGACACCCGCAGCGTGACGTCGATGCGCGGACGCTCCATGCCACCCGGCGGCAGAATTTCGAAGTCCGTCACCCGGTGACTGCCCGCAGCCCACTTCGGACGCACGCCCAGCAGCGCAAACGCCTGCGCGATATCGTCGCCGCCGGTGCGCATCGTGGCCGTGCCCCACACCGACAGGCCGATGGCACGCGGGTAATCGCCGTGATCCTGCAAATGACGCTCGATCAACTGGCGCGCCGATTTCACGCCGAGCGCCCATGCCGTCTGCGTGGGAATCGCGCGCGTGTCGACGGAGTAGAAGTTGCGCCCCGTGGGCAGCACGTCCGGGCGTCCGCGCGACGGTGCGCCGCTCGGTCCCGGCGGCACGAAGCGCCCTTCGAGACCGCGCCGCAGATGCCTTAGCTCCTCGCTGCCACAGGCATCGAGCGACGGCAGCACTTCGTCCCGCGCTCGCGCCAGCACTTCGCGCGTCGCGCTCAGAGGCTGTGTATTGCCTTCGAGCGACGCGGCAGGCGCTGCATCCTGACCGGTCAACGTCTCCAGCAAGTTCGTCGCCAGCAACTCCAACCGCTCTCGCGTATCGCCCTGATGACGCCACGGTGCATCGCTCACCTGCGCGAGCAACGCCGGGTGCGGTCCATCCCACGGCGCCGACCAATCGGCCTTGAGCGGATCGAACCGATCGTCGATCTGCAAGTCTTTCGCCAGCGCATCGATGAGGCTGGCGTCGCGGCCCTGCCCGCCACGCACGGGGAAACGCATCAGCGCGAGCAACGTGTCGCGACGCTCGCGCCCCGCCGGCGAGCGACCGAAGATGTGCAGACCGTCGCGAATCTGCGTCTCCTTCAACTCGCACAGCCAGGTGTCCACGCGGGTAAGCAGTTCGTCTTCCGCGTCCGTATCGTTCGGGGCGTCGAGGCTCAGTTCCTCGTGCAGCCGATGACGAACGATGGTCTCGAGGATCGTGCTGCGCAGCAGTCTGGCGCGGCGCGCATCGACCATCAGCGCTTCGTAATACTCGTCGACCTGACGCTCCAGATCCTGAAGCGGGCCATACGACTCCGCGCGCGTGAGCGGCGGCATCAGATGATCGATGATCACGGCCTGCGCGCGACGCTTCGCCTGACTGCCCTCGCCCGGATCGTTCACGATGAACGGGTAGAGATGGGGCAGCGGGCCGAGCGTCAGGTCGGGCCAGCAACTATCGGACAGCGCCACGCTCTTGCCGGGCAGCCATTCGAGACTGCCGTGTTTGCCCACGTGCACGACGGCATCGACGTCGACCGTATGGCGCAGCCAGAAGTAAAACGCGAGGTAGGCGTGCGGCGGGACGAGTTCGGCGTCGTGATAGCTGGCGTAATCGCCGTCGATGCGAGAGCGCGACGGCTGGATGCCCACGAACACATTGCCGCATCGCCAGCCGGCGATCATGAAGCGTCCCTGCCGGACGGTAGGGTCCTGATCTGCCGGCCCCCAGCGTTCGTTCAGCGCGTCGCGCACGTCTGCCGGTAACTGCGCGAACGCCGCGAGATAGTCGTCGAGCGCGTAGCTCTGGAAGGCCGGGCGCAACGCACGCGTCTCGGGATCGTTCGTGACGCCGCGCGTCAAGCGTGCCATCAGCGCCTCGCCGTCGTCGGGCAGTTCATCGACGCGGTAGCCTTCGTCGCGCAGCAAGGTCAATATCTCGACGACCGACGCCGGGGTATCGAGTCCGACACCGTTGCCGATGCGTCCCTCGCTCGCCGGGTAGTTCGCCAGCACCAGCGCAAGACGCTTCTGCGCGTTGGGCTTCGTGCGCAGCAGGCACCAGCGGCGACTGAGTTCGGCCACGAATGCGACACGTTCCTTGTCCGGCTGGTAACGCACGACATCGACTTCAGTGCGCGGGCAGCGATAGTCGAGGCCCTTGAAGCTGATCGCCCGGGTGATGATGCGGCCGTCGACTTCCGGCAGCGCGACGTGCATTGCGATATCGCGGGAGTTGAGGCCCTGATTGTCCTTGACCCAATCGTCGCGATTACCGCCGCTGAGAATCACCTGCAACACCGGCGCGTCGCTGCCGAAGACCTGCGACTGGCGCGGATCTTCCGGCGTTGAGGTGGAGAAGGCCGTGGTGTTGAGGACCAGCGAGACGTCGTAGGTGTCGCAGAGTTGCTGCACGACGTCGCGGCTGAGGGCGTCCTTGAGCGACGTAATCGCGATCGGCAGCGGATTCAGACCGCGCGCGCTCAGTGCATCGATCAGGGCGTCGAACACGCCGGTATTCGCCGCCTGCAAGTGCGCGCGGTAGAACAGGATGGCGACGACGGGCGCCCCGGCATGCCAGCAGGCCTGCCAGTCGTCCATCGTGGCGACTCCGGTCGGCGATCGCGGATTCGGGTGGTACAGCGTGGCATTGGGCACCGCGACCGGCAGCGGCGGTTCGTCGCCCCAGCCGAGCGCGTGCCACGCGATGGCACGCAGGAACGCCTCGGCGTTGACCGGTCCGCCCTGACGCAGATAGCGCCACAGGCGCGTGCAGAACTCGGGGCTTGCCGTGCTCAGCGCCGTCAGGTTCGGATCTTCCTGCAAGTCGCCGGAGAACATCACCAGCATCTGACCGCGACGCTGTGCCAGTTCCACGATCCGCTCGATGCCATACGGCCAGTAAGCTTCGCCCCCCAGATGATCGACCACCACGACGCGCGCATGCTGCAAGACATCGTCGACATAGAAGTCGACCGACGCCGGTTGCCGCAGATACGTGACGTTGGCAAGCCGCAGGCTCGGGAAATCGTCGCCGAGCCGCTCGACCACGCTCGCGAGCAACGACAGCGTGGTGTCGGCCGAGCTGAGCACCACGATGTCGGCGGGCTGCTGATCGATGCGGATCACGCCGGCGGCGTCATCGACAAAGCCGCCGGGGACTGTCCGTAACAGATGCATGCGACGCGTCTTCCCCGGCTCAGGCCGCTGCGGTGGACGTGGACGACGTGGCGCTTGCGCCCAGTGCCGCGTCGAATTCGCGCTGGAGCGTTTCGGCGTCGAGGTCTTCGCCGATCAGCACGAAGCGGCTGCCGCGTGTTTCGCCATCGCGCCAGTGACGGTCGAAATAGCTGTCGAAACGCTTGCCGACGCCCTGAATCACGAGACGCATCGGTGCGCCCGGCAACGCCGCAAACCCCTTGGCGCGGTAGATCGTGTGGTTCTGCACCAACTGGCTCAACGCGGCGATGACCGAGTCGCGCGACGCCGGTGCCGTGAGCGATGCCGACACCATGACCGAGTCGAACTCGTCGTGATGGTGGTCCGCATCGTCCGCCGAACCGTGATGGTCGTGACGCTGATCGATGGTTTCCTCGGAGGCCGAGTTCAGCCCGAGCAGCACGCTCAGATCGAGGTTGCCGTTGCTCGCCGGCACGATCTTCACGTGCGCAGGCAGCTCTTCCCGAATCAGGGCCGACACGCTGGCTTGCGCCGCGTCGTCGAGCAGATCGGTCTTGTTGAGAATGACCAGATCCGCCGCGCTCAACTGGTCTTCGAACAGTTCGTGCAGCGGCGATTCGTGGTCGAGATTCGGATCGGCCTTGCGCTGTTCGTCGACCGCCACCGGGTCTTCGGCGAACTGGCCGCTGGCGGCGGCAGGACCGTCGACCACGGTAATCACAGCGTCGACGGTGAAGCTGTTGCGGATCGACGGCCAGTTGAACGCCTGCACCAGCGGCTTGGGCAGCGCGAGGCCGGACGTCTCGATAAGCACATGGTCGATCTGGTCGCGACGCTCCACCAGCGCTTCCATCACAGGGAAGAACTCCTCCTGGACGGTGCAGCACAGGCAGCCGTTGGCCAGCTCGTACAGTTGGCCCTCGGTCTCCTGACCGTTGTCGTCGCAGCCGATGCCGCAACCCTTGAGGATTTCGCCGTCGATGCCCAGTTCGCCGAATTCATTGACGATGACCGCGACGCGCAGGCCGTTGTTGTTGGACAGGATGTGACGCAGCAGCGTGGTTTTACCGCTGCCGAGAAAGCCCGTAATCACGGTCACGGGGATCTTGCGCATGGAAGTCGACATGGAATAAGGCAAAGCGTGGTGACACGCCTCTTCCGGCCCGGTCGTCGGTGCGTCGGTATTGCCGGCATGGCATTCGACCTGTCCGGCAGGACACGGCCGCGCCGCCGGTGACGGCTGCATCGGGAAAGCGGAGGAAACGTGGCGAAACTGAAGGTTTGACTGCACACCGCCTACCCGCAGTGCCAATCGTCTTCTCCGGCCGGTATCCGGGCTGACGAAATGGCCGCTTCACCTTCCCACGCCGCCCGTGAGGGCATTGGCGCAGTGGTCTCGCCCCGCGAAACACGTGCGGGGTTGAAGTCGGCCTGGCGCCGCATGACTGCGGCACCTTCGTTTCACCGTTGCGGGGGCAGCACAGGCTGGGGCGTCGCGTCGAACCCATGAGGGGGCGCGCCGCCCGTCTGTTTCCCGTTTAACTGCGCACGCCTGAACGTGTGCGCGAGCACCAGATTAGCCGCGAGTGTAGGTGCCGGATACCGCTCCGTCAAGGCGAGACGACGGCCCCAAGCCGCCCTCAAGCCGCCCTCAAGCTGCCCTCCGGCTGTCCACAATCGGAACGCCGGCGGGGCAGACGGGCGCGAAGCGAGCCGCACAGGGCCTGTGGTATCCTCGCCACCAAATTTTCGGTCCCCCTGCTCCCTCGATGAGGGGCATGAAGGGCGTTACCGCGCATTCGTTCTGCGCACCGCAGCCGACCGCTCATGCCCTCCCCCGTCGTCCCGCTTATGAGTCATCGTCCTGCCCCGGTCCCGGTGGCCCGTCTGCGTCCTGCATCGCGTTCCATGTCGGGTGCCGTTTTCGTCTCGTGCGGCCCGATGCACGACCTGCTCGACCTGCACGTCTCCCACCACGATTACGCCGAACGAGGCCCGCAATGAGTCGTGCGTGGCTGATCGGCGCCGGACCGGGCGACCCCGAACTCATCACCGTTAAGGCCATGCGAGCGCTTGGCCGGGCGGATGTCGTGCTGGTCGACGATCTCGTGAATCCCGGCATTCTGGCGATGGCCGCGCCGCACGCGCAGATCGTCTACGTCGGCAAACGCGGCGGGCATGCGTCCACGCCGCAGCGCGAGATCATCGCGCTGATGCTCTCGCACCTTCGCGCAGGCCGAAGCGTGGCGCGCCTGAAAGGCGGCGACCCCTTCGTGTTCGGACGCGGCGGCGAGGAACTGCAAGCGTTGCAGGCGGCGGGAGTGCCCGTCGAGATCCTGGGCGGGATAACCGCCGGCATTGCGGCACCGACGACGCTCGGCATCCCCGTCACTCATCGGGGGTTGGCACAGGGCGTGATTTTCGTGACGGGACACAGCGCAGGCGACGACGAGCCGGACTGGCAAGCACTCGCGGCCACGGGCCTGACGCTCGTGATCTACATGGGCATTCGCCGTCTGCAAGACATCACGGATCAGTTGCAACAAGCGGGCATGTCGCCGGACACCCCGTGCGCGGCCATCGAGTCGGCAACGCTCCCGGCGCAACGTCACGTTATTGCCACGCTGCACACCTTGTCTGCCGAGGTCCGTGCGGCGACCATCGGTTCACCGTCGATCATCGTGATCGGCGACGTGGTGTCGCTCGCGCAGCGCCCCGGCATGATCGACGGTGATGATGCCGGCAGTGAGATCGCCGGGATTTCCCGACGCCCCACGGCGCAGCGCCCGCTCAGCCTCGGCATCGGTTTTCGGCAAGGCGTGACGACAGCGCAGATCGAAGCCGCGGTACTCGCTGCACTAGGCGCGCGTTCGCTTGCCGAGGTCGACACCCTCGCGACGCTCGACAAGAAGGTCGGCGATCTGGCTCTCGTGCGCTTCTGCGAGCGCCACGGCATTCGTCTGGCAGGCTATGCGCCTGCGCAGATCGAGGCGTGTCTCGACGCGCATCCCCAACTGCCCCGCTCCGACACCGTGCTCGCCCACGTGGGTGTGCGCGCGGTATGCGAGCCTTGCGCCTTGCTGGCATCGTCCGGCGGCACGCTGCTCACGAAAAAAAAATACGCCGACGACGGCATCACCGTCGCCATCGCGGTGACGACCACCAACGCCGCCTCAGACAACCCTCAGCACGACGCTCAACCGGAGTCACGAAACGATGAAGACAGATAGCGAATCCCACCTGCGCATGACCCAGCGACGTCGCGAAGGACACGAAAAAAAGCAAGCTGCCGCGACGACCGAAAAGGGCCTGCTGATCGTACATACGGGCAACGGCAAGGGCAAGAGCACGGCGGCGTTCGGCATGGCCGTGCGCATGCTCGGTCACGACCAGCGCATTGGCGTGGTGCAGTTCATCAAGGGCGCGCTGCATACGTCCGAGCGTGACTTTCTCGGCAGCCACCCGCAGTGCGACTTCATCACGATGGGCGACGGCTACACCTGGAACACGCAGAACCGCGACGCCGACATCGCTACCGCGCGCAAGGGCTGGCAAGCGGCCGTCGACATGATCGAGAGCAGCAACTACCGCATGGTGATTCTCGATGAGCTCAATACCGTCCTGAAGTACGAATATCTGCCGCTCGACGAAGTGCTCGGCGTGCTCACCGCACGTGGCGAAATGCAGCACGTCGTGGTCACCGGCCGTCATGCGCCGGACGAACTGATCGAAGCGGCGGACCTCGTCACCGAGATGCGTCTGGTGAAGCATCCGTATCGCGAGCAGGGTGTGAAGGCGCAGCAGGGCGTCGAGTTCTGATCATGGCGTCGTGCCCCGCGCTGTTCGTGAGTGCGCCTGCGTCCGGTCAGGGCAAGACCACGGTCACGGCCGGTCTGGCGCAATGGCATCGCGAGCAGGGACGCCGCGTTCGCGTCTTCAAGACCGGTCCCGACTTTCTCGATCCGAAGATTCTCGAGCGCGCCAGCGGGGCGTGCGTCCAGACGCTCGATCTGTGGATGGTGGGCGTTGCGCAATGCCGTCGCCTGCTGGCGGAGGCTGCGCGCGAGGCCGACCTGATTCTCATCGAAGGTGTGATGGGACTGTTCGACGGCACCCCGAGCAGCGCCGATCTGGCGATGACGTTCGGTGTGCCCGTCGTCACGGTCATCTCGGCGAAATCGATGGCGCAGACGTTCGGCGCGATTGCCTCGGGACTCGCCCACTACCGGCCGGGGTTGCCGATGCATGGCGTGCTCGCGAATCACGTGAGTTCGCCGCGTCATGCGCAGTTGTTGCAGGAGGGCATGCCGACGGACTTGCGATGGCTTGGGCATCTCGCGACATCGGCGCAGATGACGCTGCCCGCACGACATCTCGGCCTGCATCAGGCCGATGAGATCGATCGGCTCGATGCCCGGATTGCCGCGACCGCGCAGGCGCTCGCCGGCACCGCACTCGCCGACCTCCCGCCGCCGGTCAGCTTCGACGCGCCGACGTTGGACGCGATGCCGGACATCCCGAAATCTCTCGACGGCAAGCGCATTGCCGTCGCGCGTGACGCCGCGTTCTCGTTCATCTACCCGGAGAACCTTCGTCTGCTGGAGACGATGGGTGCACATGTGACGTATTTTTCGCCGCTCGCGGACGATGCCGTGCCCGACGCGACGGATGCCCTGTTCCTGCCCGGCGGCTATCCCGAACTGCATGCGGCGCGGCTTGCAGGCAACGCGCTGAGCGCTGCGAGCGTGCGTGCGCATGCGGCGGCAGGCAAGCCCATCGTGGCCGAGTGCGGCGGCATGCTGTATCTGTTGGAAAAGCTGACGGATGCTGACGGCGTCTCGACATCCATGCTGGGCATTCTGCCCGGGCACGCCACGCTGCAAAAGCGCCTCGCCGGTCTCGGCATGCAGGCGCTGGAGACATCGCACGGCACGCTCAGGGGGCACACCTTTCACTACACGCGCATGGCCACGTCGATGGCGCCGATTTACCACTCGACACGGCCCGGCAGCGCTGCCAGCACGACGGGTGAGCCGGTGTACCGTCAAGGCGCGATCGTGGCGAGCTATCTGCACGGCTACTGGCCGTCGAACCCGGCGCTTACTGCCGCACTCTTTCATGGCACAGCCTTTTAGCGAACGCGAACGCGCCGCCGTCTACCGCGCGATCTACGAGCGGCGCGACATGCGCCATTTCGTACCGACGCCCGTCGATCCCGAGGTCCTCGCAAGACTGCTCGACGCGGCGCATCATGCCCCGAGCGTTGGCTTCATGCAGCCCTGGCGCGTGGTGCGGGTGACGTCACCCGCCCTGCGTTCGGCGTTGCACGATGCAGTCGAACGTGAGCGGCACAAGACGGCTGACGCACTCGGTGCTCGCCGCGACGAATTCATGAAGCTCAAGGTCGAGGGCATGCAGCAGTGCGCCGAGATCCTGGTGATGGCGCTGATGGACGGACGCGAGCGTCACGTTTTCGGCCGACGCACGTTACCGGAGATGGATCTGGCCTCGGTATCCTGCGCGATTCAGAACCTGTGGCTGGCCGCCCGCGCGGAAGGTCTGGGCATGGGATGGGTGTCGATCTTCGATCCCGACGAGGTCGCGCAACTACTGGAAATGCCAGCGGGTGCAAAGCCGGTCGCAATTCTCTGCCTCGGACACGTGACCGAGTTCTACAACGCCCCGATGCTGGAACAGGAAGGCTGGGCGTCTCGCGCCCCGCTGGACGAATACGTTTTCGAAAACCGATGGCCGTCGGAAAAGGACACTGCGGCGAGCGACCCCAGTAGTGCAGCGGAATGATGTGGGTGATGCCGCAGAGAATGAACGGCGGCTTTGGGCCGATTGCCGACGGATGCGGAGGGCCGTTCCCGCCCCACAACAGCCAGTTAGCGCTCCCCCTAAAGCAGCCATTAATATTTGAGGGAAGTGTCTCCTGCGATCATTCATTCACTTGTTTTGGGATACAAAGCTTATCGCAGTTTCACGAATGAGCATGGACTCCGCCGTGGACGCCAGTTCATGCAGTGTGTCGACTAGCGAAGCGTCCCCAACATGTTGTATGCCTGCATTAAGCAGTCGGCCAACCATGAGGACGCCAAATTCGCTGGGCTGTCGCATAAGGGAACGAAGAAGCTCTCGTTCATAATTTGGCAGCGACTCCAGTCCGTGTAGAACGCTCCACATCACGCCGCAACCATCCTCCTCTGGGTAGCGCTCGAACAGACCCAGAAGCTCGGGTATCGCCTGTTCCGGATGCCCCGCCTGCCAGAGTTCCACAAGGAGTGAATCCAAGGAAAGCCAGTTGTCCTCTCTAGGAGTAAACGTAGCGATGTCACGGGCGATGTCTACGGTGGTTCGAGGCATAGGAAGACAGCTATCCGATATCTATTTAAGAATCAGAGTTTATCTCGACCGTCCGCTACTGGCCGGTTCCGGTCATTTGTGAAGCTGTTCGGCCCACATGAGGCAGTCGCTGCTATCGACCTGCGATGGCCGGTATTGAGGATGGAGCGGCTTTTGAAACCCGCCACGTTTTAACGCTGGATGTCAGGCAAGCGGTCGCTTGAACTCGCCCCAACCGCTACATTCGCTGTGACCCTGGTTAGCAAGTACCTATTGCGACAGCCTGTTCGCGTGGCAGAAATCTGCCATGCATGGGTCGCCGGTTCGATAGAACGAGACTATGACCGTTCCAGATCGACGACTCCCCGCGTCTGCGAAATGTGCTTGACTGGTTCGTGGATAGCGAGCTGCGGATCAAGCATCTTCTGATGCTCGATCAGAACTCGGCGCGGCTGGCTTAACGGCCGGCTCGCTTGCGAGCAGTGAGGCTGTACTCGAGCAACGCAATCGTACGATCCATTTCTTGCGTCAGCCCATAGCTGAGCAGGTTCAGAAAGTGGAACGCGGGCACAAGCAACGCAAAGCTTTGGACCCATGCATTGAGATGCCCCCATGCCGGGATCATGAGCATTGCAAAGGCAACAAGGGCGGGGAAGAAGCCAATCTTGTCCAACGCCCCCGCCAGCATCATCCCTCGCTTCTCAAATGCGTTGCGCTGATGTCGGTAGTGCGCAAGCACATACTCGACAGCCTCACCGTCACACTCCGTCAACTCCAGCACCATCGGCAGGTCCAATGCCATGTCGTCATCTAAGGCCTCGAGCAAAGGCGAGAACGGCGTTCGGTACAACGCTCGGAAGAATGGGACGGAGAGCACGACGGGGGAAATGAGCAAGGCAATTCCCAGCAGCGTGACCAGAATGCTCATGGCAAGGACGGTTTGTGCCAGCGCAGGGCTCTCGAAGATGCGGCTCACGATAGCGAGCACCACGCATTCAAGCAGGCCAATCACGCCCAGGGTACGGACCAGCTTCTCGGCATTCTCTACACGTGCTACCCACCGGCTTTTAGGGCGCTCTGGGCGTTTTCGGGTAGTCAGCCTTCGGACAATCCCTTTCACATGGTCAAGATCCTGCCTGCGAATTGTTGGACGAACACGTTGATCCATGCGGCCTTTCAGTTCACGGTGGGTTGTGGGGCTGCTGGAAACAGCCTCTTCACGAACAGGGACTCGCCGCTGCCCGTCACAACCAATTGATGGGTGGCCCGCGTCGCTGCAATATAGAACAACCTCGCCTCCTGTTCGAGATCGGCTGCTTCAGTCGACAGCAGCCCCACCCCAGGGATCGCAACAAAGGGGTATTCGAGTCCCTTGCTGGCATGCATGGTCAGCACCGTCACGGCATCGGCAGTCGGTGAATAGGACTTCTTATCACGTTGCTGCCATTGGTACGGAATTTTGGATCGAACCAATGAATCGACACAGGTCTGCCCTACCGACCAGGTACGATAGACGATCGCCATGTCCTGCCATGCAACTCCTTGTTGATGAGCTTGCTCCAAGCAGCGAGCGATCTCAATCGCCTCGTCTTTGATGGATGGCAGCTTGATAAGATGTGGAGGGGGGCCGTCACGCCCACAGCTAACCGGACGAATCAGCGGTACGCCATCGTCATCGGTGGCCTTCGGGTCTAGGATGTCCTTGGCAATCAGCGCTGCCAGCTCGAGAATCTGCCGAGTATTGCGGTAGTTGATCTTTAGAATCGTCGTGCGCCCCTGAGCCTGCACACCGACACTCTTGAAGCTGAAACCTCGGTGGCTTGACCGCTTGAAGATCGACTGCGCATCGTCATACAGCACCAACAAGTGATTGCTCTCGGGCGATATCATCTGCACCACGAGCTTAAACCAACCCGGCTCAAAATCGTGCCCTTCATCAATCAGCACGGCACCGTACTGATTGCTCGGGATATGTCCACGGTCGACACTGTCGATCACGCGCTGGACCAACGCTGGAAAGAATGCATCTCCTTCCGCACTGGGCCGAGGCTGGTTGTAAGCCTTTAGTTGATCGAAGCACCAACCGTGGAAGTGGCGAACGGATACCTTCTCCGACAGGCCCTTGGCCTCCATCCAACTTTTCAACCGCTTGGACAACGGCTCACTGAAACACAGAATCAGAACGGGCTTCTCGGACGCACCGGCGAGGTACTCGGCACGGTAACCAAGAATCATCGTCTTGCCAGATCCCGCCACGCCGTGGATAACGCGATGACCGTCCCCCAAGCTTCGTGCGAGCTGCTCCTGCTGCATGTCCATCACTGCCATAATATCTGGCAACTCAGGCTCATCGCCAAACAGTTCCTGCTGCTTGGCCGAGACGCGAATCTCTGGAAAGAGAATCCAGCGCACCCGGTCGATCTGCGGCAAGGTCAACTTATCTCGAAACCGATACGGGAACATGTTCCACAGGCGCTCCTGAAAACGCTCTGCATCCTCCGATTCAGTCATCTCATCGGAGCAGATCACACGATCCAGCGGAATCGCATTATCCAACTGCCCATCCATGAACTGCTTACGCGTCATGAACGGAAACACCACACCGTACGCCCACGGAAACCGCAGCTTCCCTTGATACGGGTGCCCCAGAGAATTCACAAGCTGCGGATCGCGCTCGAGGGCGCGGACGATACCCGTAATGTAACGCCTGGCCTGTTCAAGCGGATTAGTGACCTCTTTCGGACCAAAATCACCGTGGATGATCCAATCGCCTGGCGTTGCAACATTGATGGTGCTTGGTCTCCAATCCTTCACTTCGAGCACAAGCAACCCATGTGATGGGTGTAGGATTACAAAGTCCGGATATTTGTCGAGCGAGGCGATACGCACGTCGTACCAAACCTTGTAATCGTCATCCAGCTTCTGTTCAAGTCGTTCGGCAAAGCGCCTCTCACCCGGCCACATTCTGCCAAGACAAGAGGAGAGCGAAGGCACAATGGTTGCCGTTGCCATAAACCAAGGTCTTATAAGTTAGGTTCACTAATCTACCACGCTCCAAAGGAGTTGCTGATGGGCTTTGTCGTCGTCAACCCATCCCGGACGGCACGCTGATTCAGGAGTCGGCCAGCCACAAGGGATTTGTGCACAAGGATGGCAGCAACACTACGACGATAGCGGTAACGTCCGGAAGCAAAGACGCGTTGGCGCAGGGGACCGCTTCCGGCCGATTTTGGTCACTTCTGAAAACTGTTTCCACCCCGACTTGACGTTCGGCAAGTCACCCTTCGAGTATCGTTTTCCCGACGTCGAACGGCCGTTGCAAACCTGCTTTAACTAACCGTGCCTAATAACGCATCGGCAGTCGTGACGGTGCAATATTCGGTGTCCAGATTGGCGAGTGACATCGCGTGAACCTCTTCGGCGCTTCGTTGTGTCCCGTTCCAGTCTGTCCGCGCAAACGTGAAACAGCCGTCAGACACGAGCCATGTCTGGAAACCAAGGTTACCGGCCATGCGGACAGTGGCTTCCACTGAATTATTGGTGATGACGCCCGCCACAACCAACGCGTCGAGGCCTCCGGCTCGAAGCCGATCTTCCAGGTCGGTTCCGATGAACGCACTGTTCGTCTGCTTCGGGATGACCAGTTCCCCCGCCACCGGCGCTGTCTCTGGCTTGAATGCATGTCCTGGCTGGCCCGGCCGGTAGTGAGACGCGGGATTTGTGGAGTCGTGCCGAACGTGCCAGACAGGCCAACCCTGGCAACGCCAGTGAGCCAGCAATCGGCCGACTTGTCGCTCGGCATCGGGGTTATTTCGCTCGCCCCAACTGGGGTGGTCGATCGCGCGCTGCAAATCAATCAGCAAAAGGACTGCGCCGGGAGCAGGAAGTCGGGCTGGCATGTGTTCAGATGTGGAAAGCGACATTCGACGATACAAGAAACGGACGTTCGATTTGAAGCGAACGTCCGTTTTTCCTTTTGTTGAATTACCCGGTTCGGCAAGGCGCGGACGCCATTCAGGCCGCGTGCTTCATTCCACCGAAAGCTTCATCTTTCAGCGACATCACCTTCTCGATGGTGTCAGAGCATGCGTGCGCTAACTCTCTGCCCTTAACCAAGAAGTGCTCTCGAAAGAAGTTGTTGTGTTCATCCGAAGTGTGGAAATGATGCGGTGTCAGAACCGCAGACAAGACGACAACCTCGGTTTCAAGTTGCACCTGCATCAGCCCGGAAATAACGGCTTGAGCGACAAACTCGTGGCGGTAAATTCCACCATCGACGACCAATCCCGCGCAGGCAATCGCCGCATACTTGCCGGTCTTCGCCAGCAATTTCGCGTGTAGTGGAATTTCGAAGGCCCCCGCCACCTCAAAGAAATCGCAGTTGGATTCGGCGATATTTGCCTGAGCCAGGCCTTGAACAAAAGCAGCCCGGCAATTGTCCACGATGTTCTTATGCCAACTGGATTGAACGAAAGCGATGCGACGACCGGAAACAACGGAAGGATTTTGAAGTTGGGTCATGGGTTGATCCTGTGTGAAATTAAACGGGCGCACAGGGCCAAGCCGCGCGC
Source organism: Pandoraea sp. LA3 (assembly GCF_022696215.1). Taxonomy (NCBI): domain Bacteria; kingdom Pseudomonadati; phylum Pseudomonadota; class Betaproteobacteria; order Burkholderiales; family Burkholderiaceae; genus Pandoraea; species Pandoraea sp. LA3. Next base: position 84,359 of record NZ_PTPY01000029.1, read on the forward strand.
TCGAGGCACGCAACCCACAACCCCGCTCTCTCTCATCCGGACTTTAACCGTCGGCCTCGGGATCACACCGAGTCTGCTGACCTTCCAGGGAATGACATCCCAAGAAGCGCTCGCGGGCTACGTATATTTATACGATTACCGCCGGTGGGGAATTTCACCCCGCCCTGAGAACGAAACAGCATCAAATGCTGCCTGGGGAATCTATCACAAATGCATTGGCGAAATGATCACCTTTTGCCGCGGATTCGACCGGCCCGGACAGTCGCAGTCAAACTCGCGCGGGCGCCCACCACGATTAGCGAGTGCGACACCGAAACGATGCAACACCAACCTTAGTCACCCGCGCGGATCCGCGATAGGTGGGCATCGACAAGGCCCGCGAGTTCCGACGCGTGCTCATGCGCCAGATCATGATTACCCCCTGGGACAACGTGCAACCGTGCGTCAGGCAGCAGTTCGCGCAACCGCTGGCCAACCGCTAGCGGGCTGATCGGGTCGGCATCTCCCCAAAGCAAAAGGACAGGCTGTGCAATTCGGCTTAGCTCGTCAGTCAGGTCAGCGGTGAACGACGTGAACCAGTTCGGGAAAGACGGATTGGCATTGATAAATCCGCTTTGCCAGTCTGCCGCACCCAGCGCGCGTGTATCGATGCCACCAGACGTCACCGTCAAAACAAGATGGGTTATCAGATCAGGCCTTTCCAGCGCTGCGCGAATCGCTAACACCCCTCCCATCGATTGAGCAATCAAGGCCGTGGGTTCGTCGATGTGAGAGACGACCCTTCGAACGAGATCGTCGATGTTGTTGACATCAGGTGCCGGGGGCTCCTGACCGAACCCCGGATACGGAAGGATGACTTTGCTGGCGGGGGTGATCAGCAAACTCGCGAGCGGCTGCCAGAACGCGGTGTTTCCGGATGCGCCCGGCAGGAAAAGCAGTTTCGATGGAGCAGGCAAGCGTAGATTCTCCGTGTCTGGAATATTCGATCAGGCAGGTCAACGAGGCAAACGTCGGGGACCAGAAACCGATCACCCATCAGTTCAATAGCATCCCGCCAATCGGTGCAAGTTGGCGCATTGCCGACGAGAGGGCTTCGATGGTTTGGTCGCCCATGATAAATGCCCCCTATCAAGGCGTGACGATTGCCGCCGGACGAATCGCGATGGGCTTGCCCAGTGTCTGCGCAACGGGTGATGCTCGCACCGCCTCACGAGCGAGTGACTCGTGCGCCGGGGAGGGTGCTGTCGAGAAGTGAAGAGACACGTCGAATGCGGTTTCGTGGTCTTGCCTGTCGATCGTCACTTCGACTGTGACGGCGGGAAGTGTCGCACCTGCGCGCTCGGCAGCCATATCGATGGACATACGAATGCACGCTGCAAGCGCACTTTCCAGCAACTCATGCGGTCGCATGCCCGCACGCCCACCTTTCCCACCCTTTTGCGTATCCGAGGACACCAGACAACGCCCATTGGTCAATTGGACGCCATATGGCTCGCCCTGTCGTGTTGCCGTGATCATGATGGTATCCGTGGCGTCGAGAACTATTGCCAGTGTCTGCGCACAGCGCTGGCTTAGGAAGGCAAGTCGTTATCCCGGTATGGTTTGTGACAGGCTTCGGACGGGGGATTGTTGCCGCCAGGGCAACATGGTGCGCCCCACGCCGGATCTTCTGTCATTCGGTGTCGACACCTAAGATGAAGAGGCTGTTTCATGCCTTAGCGCCCTGACCGAACCGTGTCGGGACGCGTCACCCCATCGAGGTCGCCACCATGAGTCAACGTCTGAACGCTTTCGCCCAATCGCCCGAGCTTTTCAAGAAATTTGTCGAGTTCGGCATGTTGCTGAAGTCGAGCACCGTCGAATCCTCCATCCTGAGCCTGATCGAGATTCGCGCATCGCAGATCAATGGCTGCGGCTTTTGCCTCGACATGCACGTGAAAGAGGCGAAGATTCGCGGTGAGCGCGAGCTTCGCCTGCATCACGTGGCGATCTGGCGCGAATCCCCGCTGTTTTCCCCGCGCGAGCGCGCCTGCCTGGCATGGACCGAAGCCCTGACGACGCTGGCCCCGCACGGGGTGTCCGACGACGTCTACGAGCAAGTGCGTGCGCACCTGTCCGAGAAGGAAATTTCCGACCTCAGTTTCGCCGTCATGGCCATTAACGGCTGGAATCGGTTGAACGTCGGCTTCCGTACGGTGCCCGGCTCGGCCGACAAGGCATACGGCCTCGACAAGGCGAATCTCGCTTGAACACGCGTCACGGCGACCGGCGACGACACCGGCTATCGCCGGTCGTCGCCCACGCGACGCGTCAGCTTGCGGCTTACGCCTGCTTCAGCAGCACCCCGTCGAAGACTTGCAAGTCCAGCGAGCGGATGCGCTCGGTCATGTAGTCGATGAACACGCGCATCCGGGCCGGCAGGTGCTGACGGCTCAGGAAACACAAGTAGTGCCCATAGTCGTCGGGCGCGTGTTGCGCAAGGCATGCCATCAACGTTCCTGCACGCAGATGGTGGCTCACCTGATAGGCCGCCATCTGCGCAATCCCCTGACCGTCCAGCACCGATTGCAGGACCAGATCGGCATCGTTGAACGTCAGCATGGCGTTCGGCGCGACCTTGAGCGGACGGCCGCCCTTCCTGAACTCCCATTCGCATAATCGACCGGACGCCAGCCGGTAATTCACGCAACTGTGATCGGCAAGCGTCTCAAGACTCGTCGGCAATCCATGTCTGGCGACGTATTCGGGCGACGCGCACAACACCATCTGCATGGGAATCACCTGCTTCGCGATGACCTGACTGTCTTCCATGCGGCCGTTGCGAAACGCGATATCGACGCCGTCGGCGGCCAGGTCGACAGGTGCGTCGTCAAGCAACAATTCAATAGCGATATCCGGATGCGCACGACGGAATCCGGCGAGGAGTGGAGCTACGACCTGCCGGCCGAAGCTCGCCGTCGACGACACGCGCAATCGCCCGGACGGTGGGCCTTCGCGTAGCTCCCGCATGTCGTCGAGCGCCTGCACGATGCGCGTCACGCCGGGATGACATTCATCGTAAAAACGTTGTCCTTCGGGCGTGAGCGAGGTGCTGCGCGTGGTGCGCACAAATAGCCGGACGCCCAACTGCGCCTCCAGCTTTTGTACGCTGCGACTGACCGCCGAGCGGCCGATGCCCAGCCGGTCGGCAGCCTTCACGAAGTTGCCTTCCGCCACGACGGCGAGAAACGCCACGACACCGGCATAACTTGTGGCGAAACTGTCCGCCAGCGAATCAGCGCGATGGGTACGATCGGTGCCAGCCCGGCCGGGCAGCGTGCTCGGCCCCGTGACGGAGGGTTTGACCGGCAGCATTGAGAGGGATATCGACATGATGGCAAACCCGCGGTTTGTTGACCATACCGCTAAGACGAGCCACCGGATCGATTTGTGACATCGAATGAAAAAAATCTCGCGAGGCCTTACCTCGTGTCAGACGAGTCGCATGGGATGTGTCGCTCGGACGTAGCCCCTGCCACCTCAGACGCGTGCCATCTCAGCGCCGTGCCAGCGCCGCCGCGATCCCTGCCAGCTTGTCCGGGTTGCGTTGCGCGAGAATGCGCGTCAGGCGTTCGCCGTCGGTCTCATATGCGAGCACCGACTCCAGTTGCCCATCGATGAAGCGTAGCAGCGCCCATTCGCCGTTGACGAGTGCCACTTCGACCCGCAGCGCGTCGCCATAACGACGCGTGCCCGCGAAGAAGAGCTGCGCGAGCCGCTTCCCGCCGACCAGGCTGCTGAAAGCCGAGACCTTGCCGCCACCGTCGCCGATGAGTTCTGCGTTGTCGCTCAGCAGCGCGTGCAGCGCATGGAAGTCGCTGCGCTGCATCGCGTCGGCGAAGGCTGTCAGCAAACGATGCAGCGTGGCGCGCGGCACTGACTCGCGTGGCTTGCCGTCGCGCAACGTCTCCCGCGCGCGTCGTACGAGCTGGCGGACGGCCGCGGGCGTCTTCTCCAGCGTTTGCGCGATGTCGTCATACTCGGCGTCGAACACATCGCGCATCAGAAAGGCAGCGCGAGCGTCCGGCGAGAGACGTTCCAGCGTGTAGAGAAAGGCGACGGAGACGTCTTCGGCGAACTCGTGTACCTGCTCCGGCGTCGGCGGCGCCTCGGCCATCAGCACCGGCTCGGGCAGCCATACGCCGGTGTAGTGCTCGCGCTCGGCCTTGGCCGCGCGCAGGCGGTCGATGGACAGGCGTGTCGTGATCGTGACCAGCCACGCTTCGGCGCTCTCTACCGCATGCGGGTCGGTGTTGTGCCAGCGCAGCCATGCATCCTGCACGACGTCCTCGGCTTCCGCTACGGCGCCCAACATGCGATACGCAATCGCTTGCAGGCGCGGACGGTGACGCTCGAAGAGGAGTGCGGAGTCGGTCATGTCGTGGCGAAGGCCAGAAAATGTGCGGGCAGTGCGCACGCGCAAGGCTGCTCATTTTGCCGCAGCACGACCGCCCCGACAAGAACGACGCGCGCTCAGACCTCATCGAAAAAACCTGGCCCCGCACCGCGACCAGGACGGGGTCCGAGGGTCGGCGAGCCACATCGCAGAAATTTCCCGTGCCCCGGCTCGCCGGTGAACGACTCACCGTCCCACACGACCTTGCCCCGGCTCATGGTGAGCCCCGGCCACGCCTTGAGCTGCATCCCTTCATAAGGGGTGTAGTCGGCCCCGTGGTGGAGGTCGGCATTCGCAATCGTTTTCGCCCGCTCGTCCCAGATCACGAGATCGGCATCCGATCCGATCGCAATCGCGCCCTTCCTCGGATGAAGGCCATAAGCCTTGGCCGGGCCCGTGGCCGTCAGTTGCACGAATCGGGGCAACGTAATGCGTCCCGCAAGAACCCCCTCCGAATAGAGCAACGCCATGCGCGTTTCAATGCCCGGCATGCCGTTCGGAATATGCCTGAACGGCTGTTCGCGCCCGCCCGGGCGCTTCCCGTCGACGCCGTCCATCCGGAACGGGGCATGATCCGACGAGAAAACGGAGAAGAGACCTTCATTGATGGCGTTCCAGATCACTTCCTGATTTTGCCGGTCCCGAGGCGGCGGACTGCACACGCAACGGGCCCCGTGATAGCTGTCGTCGATACCGAGATCGTCGGCGGTCAGGAACAGATACTGCGGACAGGTCTCCGCGTAAATGGAAAGCCCCTTGCCGCGTGCCGAACGAATTTGCTCGACGGCTTCACGCCCCGACACATGCACGATAAGAATCGGAACGTCGATCAGTTCCGCCAGCGCAATCGCCCGGTGTGTCGCCTCACGCTCCACCAGCATCGGCCTCGCGTGGCTGTGAAAACGCGGTGCGGTACGTCCCACGGCTTCCAGCTTGCGCGTCAGCCATTCAATGCAATCGGAGTTCTCCGCATGCACCATGGCCATGGCACCCGACTGGCGCGCGACCGCCAGCAGATCGAGGATCTGAAAATCATCGAGCTTCAGGTCTTCATACGTCATGTAGATCTTGAAGGACGTATAGCCGTTCTCGATGAGATGCGGCAGCTCCGTTTTGAGCAGGACTTCGGTGGGATCGGTCACGATCATGTGAAAGGCGTAATCGATGCATGCCCGCCCCTCGGACTTTGCGTGATACGCCTTGACGGCTTCGGCGAGCGAAGTGCCGCGACGCTGCACGGCGAAGGGCACGATGGTCGTCGTTCCGCCACAGGCCGCCGCGCGGCTTCCGGTCAGAAAATCGTCAGCCATTCGCAGCGGCGGCTCCATCGGTTCATCCAGATGGCAGTGCGCATCGACCCCGCCCGGCGTCACGACGCGGCCCATGACATCGATCTCGTGCGTCGCGGATGGCAAGTTCGCCCCGAGCGCCGCGATTTTGCCGTCACGAATGCCGATGTCGGCCAAAAAGACATCGGACGCCGTTGCCACGCGTGCGTTCCGAAGCACCGTATCGAACTCAAAACTGCTTTGTCTTTCCATGACCGGCATCCTTTCGATTCAATGAATTTAAACAGGATTACTAAATTAAAATTCGCGAGGACCGCGTTGCAACCGCAATACAGGACCACTGACGGCTCGATCAAACGCTGCGTCCGGCCATTTCCATGGCATCTTCCTCGTGGGCAAGACACGTGTCGTCCGAAGGAAAAGCGCGGCAAGGCGCCAGGATCCGGATGCGAACCGCCCTGCCGACCGGCAGCGGCGCTTCACCGTCAAGAAAAATTTCCGCAATGCGCTTTTCCCGATGGGTGGCGCCCGGCACGCCACTCAACGCCACGACACCCGTAACGACCGCCCCGTCGTTGAACGTGATTTGCGCGTTGAATAGCCCGACCAGACTCGGGCGAACATAGCCAACCCTGACGCGCAACCATCGCTTGCCGTCACGCGCGCCGGCTGCGGCCAGGACCGTGCCGGCAAACGCAAGGTCCCGCCCCAGCAAGCGCTCCGCTTCGCGCATGTCTCCCCGGCCCAGGACCTGACGGATCGTCGAACTGGAAATGGGTACCCCCCGGTCCAGCACCGTGTCGCTCCGGCTCACGGTAAACGAATGCTGCTCGCCGGCCTTTGCCAGAAGCGCGAAGTCTCCCGCCCGCTTTGCACCGAACCGGAAGTCCTTGCTCACCTGCAACCAGGCAATGTTCAGGGCGCCGACCAGCACGTCCTCGATGAACGCCTCCGGCGTCAGACTCGCGAACGCCGTGGTGAAGGGTTGCAGCACGACGTGATCGACGTCGCACGTTTCCAGCGCCAGCAGCTTCTCGCGTACCGGAAGAATCTCCGAAGGCGCACACGCCGGCGTGAGCACCGCTTTGGGATGCCGGTTGAACGTCAGCACGACCAGCGCGATCCCCAGCCTCGCCGTTGCGACGCGAGCATGCCAGAGCACCGACTGGTGCCCCCGATGCACGCCATCGAAGTTGCCAATGACAAGGCCGCATCGGGCCTTTGCTCGCCCCTCGGCAAATGTCGAAATGCCACGACTCACTTTCATTCCGATCACTCCGTTCCGTACATCGACTGCGTTTGCCGCTGGACGAAACACACGCAATCTCGTGATCTTTCCAGCCCTCGCGCGGCCCCGGCAAACGCCTCGCCGTCTCATGGAAGGAGTGTACGTCAAATATCGAAACATGTTTACATTGATGTAAACAACAACATAATCGTAAACCAGAATTTTTTCTCAGTTGAAAATAAATATATTGTTAACAACACTGTTTACATGATCTAGCCTGCATGCGGGGCAGCCATTCAGTAAGAGAGAGACAAACTCAAAGGACAGACGATGACGAATTCGAAAGCCGAGACCATTGTTGTGACCGGCGCTGCGGGACTGCTGGGTGCCGCAGTCGCGCGCAAGCTCAAAGACAGAGGAGACGATGTCATTGCCATCGACAGAACCGGTGGACACAGCATCGATGGACTGGACGTGATTCGATGCGACCTCACCGAGATCCATCGCCTTCATGAACTGACCCGCAAGGGCGTCTCGGCCATCATCCATTGCGGCGCTTACTCCGGGCCCATGGTGGCGCGCGACGAGCCTTATTCGATGGTGCAGGTCAACATCGTCGGCACCGCGAACATGCTGGAGATCGCGCGGATTCATCAGGCGCGACGGTTTGTCTTCTGCTCGTCGACGAGCGCCTACGGACACATCGCGCTTCCCGAGGGCGGCCGTATCGGCGAAGACTCGCCGCTGAAGCCGGAAAGCCTCTATGGCGCGAGCAAGGTCGCGTCCGAATACCTCGTCGAGAGTTACGCGAAACAGTACGGCGTCGATGGCGTGAGCGCGCGCATTTCGTGGGTGTACGGCCCGCGCCGCACGACGGACTGCGTCATCCGCACGATGCTGACCGACGCCCTTCACCGCCGCCCGACCCGCATGCCGTTCGGTAGCGACTTTCACCGCCAGTTCATCCACATCGACGACGCCGCCAACGGCTTGATCCGCGCACTCGATGCGCCAACGCTGCCGCGTCGCACCTACAACATCACCGGCGGATCGCGCGTCACGTTCAGCCAGATCGCGGAGATCGTGCGCGCCGTCGTCCCCGAAGCGGATATCCAGTTACAGGCGGGCCCCGATTGCCTGGACGAGAGTCAAGGGTTGTTCGACATTTCGGCGGCGCAACGGGATCTGGGCTACTCCCCGCAAGTCAGCCTGGAGGCAGGCATCGAACGCTACGCCGCCTGGTTGCGACAACAGAGCACCACCACAGGAGGCTGAACGAACGAATAGTTTGAGTGCTTGCTACGACGCCTCGTCAGGGTTTCGAAAGCCCGACGCAACGGCCGTCAACCGTTTCATCAAGACGACAATGGAGATGAATTAATGAAGAAGATTGCGATTATTGGTGCTGGTCCCGCAGGATGCATTCTGGCTTACGCGCTGCTCAAATCGAACTACGACGTCACGCTCTATTCGGATCGGTCCCCCGATCAATGGTTGAATCACTCCAAGCCCACGGGTTCGGCGTACCTGTACGACGAAGTGATCGAGATCGAACGCTCGCTGGGCATGGATCACTGGTCGGACAAGTCTTTCCGTGGGCATGGCTTCCTGCTCGACACCCTCGCGACGGTGGGCGGTCCGCGTACGGCAGTGCAGGGACGCACCGAGTACGGTCGTCGTGGAGCGGCAATCGATCAGCGTATGCGCGTAAGCCGCTGGCTGGAAGATCTGGAAAGCCGTGGCGGCAAGCTGGTCATCGAGAGCGTGACGCTTGAGCGCATGGACGAGATCGCCGCCACGCACGACCTCACCGTGCTGGCCGCAGGCAAGGCCGACCTCGCGGCATGCATCCCGCGCCACGCGGAACGCGCCGTCTACGACCGTCCGCAGCGCAACCTCGCCATGGCCGTGGTTCAGAGCAAGTCGGGCAAGCACACCGAATGGTTCTCGGATCGGGTGCCGTACGTGCCGGTCAAGTTCAATCAGTATGGCGATGTGGGCGAGTACTTCTGGGTGCCTTACGAGCACAAGACCGCCGGCGCCTCGTTTGCCATCCTGCTCGAAGCTCGCCCGGGCGGCATGATGGATCGCTTCGGCGACTGCAAGACCGGACAGGATGTGGTCAAGGCCGCGTGCGACATCATCCGGGATACGGCACCGTGGGAAGCGCATATTGCCGACGACATGACCTACGTCGAAGGCGACCCGCACGCATGGCTGGTCGGCCGATTCTCGCCCACCGTGCGTCAGGCGTTCGCCAAGATGCCGTCCGGCGGCTACGTGATTCCGGTCGGTGACACGGCGATCACGTTCGACCCGGTCTGCGGACAGGGCGGACAGTTCGCCAATCGCAGCGCCAACTTCCTTGCCGAAGTCATCGTGGCGCGAGGCGAGCATCCCGTGACGGAACAGTGGCTGACGCAGATCAACGACGACCTCTGGGAAAACTATGGCCGTGCAGCCTACAAGTTCAACCATCACTTCCTGGAACCGTTCGACTCGGCCGGCGCCAGCGTGATTGCCACGGCGGCACAGAATCTCGACGCAGGCGATGCGCTGTTCAACGGATTCGCTCGCCCGGATCGCATGCTCGACACCTTGCTTTGCCCGCAACAGGCACAGGCATTCGTCGAGCGCTATCAGGCCTGACAGGCGCGGAGACGCAATGGACACTTCCACTTACGAAGGCGATCTCTCACGACAGCAGTTCCGCGACGGCATGTCCCGGCTCGGCGCTGCCGTGAACGTGATTACGTCGGACGGGCCTGCCGGAAAACTCGGTTTTACGGCGTCCGCGGTATGCAGTGTCAGCGATACGCCGCCAACCCTGCTGCTGTGTATGAATCGCTCGAGCCTGCAGAACTTGCCGCTCAAACAGAACGGCGTGTTCTGCGTGAACAGCCTGTCGGGTCATCAGCAGCATCTGGCAGACACCTTCGCCGGCGTCGGTGCGTTATCCATTCCCGAACGTTTCGAGAAAGCCGAGTGGACCACGCTCGCGACCGGTGCGCCGATCCTGCGCAACGCTGTCGTGTCGTTCGACTGCCAAATCAAGGAGGTCTCGGAGGTCGGCACGCACTCGATCATCATCGCGAGCGTCCTTGCCGTCGGGCTTTGTTCGTCGGCCGCGCACGGGCTGATCTACTTCGGCCGTCGTTACCACGCGCTCTCCGAAGCGCCGGCCGTTGCCGTCAAGTAGCTGCGTCGTTGCCAAGGCATACGACGGTTCCGTAGTTAGCTCAGGATTCGCTCGGGCTAGCGGCATGGTGCAAGGTTCGGCCGTTTCAATCATCTCGATCATTCCGATCGCCATGATCGTTAAGGCCGCAACCTTGCATCTGGTCGACATTGGAGGAGCGAACCTCACTTTATGAAGCAGGTGACAAATGAACTTGCAGCCTTCCAATGAAGAACAAAACAGCGATTTCGCCGATCGCCCGATCCCTGAAGACCAACGGATGAACAAAGGCCCGCTGACAATGGCGTGGTGGGCCGCATGCAGTTCGATGTGCTGGCTGGTGTTCTCGGCGACGATGGCCATCAACTTCGGTACGGTCAACGCCCTGATCGGCCTTGGCCTGACGGTCATTTGCTACAGCATCGTCAACGGCATCATCGCCAGATACGCGATCAACTCCGGACTGTCCGTCGCGCTGTTCTCGCGGATTCTGTTCGGCCGGTCCGGCGCGGCACTGGCGACACTCATCTTCTTTGCCTGCGCCACGTACTACGGGCTGTTCGAAGGGTCGGTGATCAGCATTGCACTGCACTCGTTCGTTCCCGCCGTGCCGCAAAAGGTGATGAATCTGTTCGTGGTCGTGTACAGCGTCCTTCTGGTATTCGGCAGCGTTCAGAAATGGCTCGACAAGTTCAACGGCGTCTTGCTGCCGTTCTATCTGATCGGGCTGGTCACCGCAACGGCGCTGACCATCTACGACGTGGGCCTGACGACCCAGTGGCTTCATCTCGGCCCGGCACACCCTTCGCGATTCGGATGGTTTTCATCCTTCGCGTATCTGATGGGTGTGTGGATCATGATGATGTTCACCTTCGATTACGCTCGCTTCGGCAAGAAGCGCGACGTCAAGTATCACGCACGCCTGAACTTCGGATGGCCGTTCTACTTCTTCACGTTCTTCGTGAACGGGCTGGTCGGCATTTTCCTCGTGGGCAGCCTGTCGTCCGGCGACAAGGTGTCGGAACTGTCGGTCGTTTTCGCCATCCTGAAGCTCATGGGCGTGGGCGGTCTGTTCTTCGTATGGGTCAGCCAGACGCGGATCAACACGGCCAATTTCTATCTGGCTGCGGTCAATCTCCAGTCGCTGCTTCAGACGATATTCTCGCTAAAGCTGCCGCGCTTCGTCTGCGCCACGGTCATCGGGGTGCTGATCTACCTGCTCATGCTGCTCAATGTCTTTGAATACATCTTGCAGGCACTGGCTTATCAGGGAGTGATCGTGGTGGCATGGGTGTCGATCGCCGTCATGCATATCGTCGCCACGCGCCATTCTCAAGGGGCACAGGGGTCGCAGGGATCATTCACGCAGGAGTGGGAAGACAGTTCGCAGTCGTCGTTCAATTTCCCGGGCATTGCCGCCTGGGCGGTTTCGACGGCCTGCGGGATCACGATCATGGAATGGGGTGGCGCGATTGCCGACTTCTCCGGCCCCATCACTGCCGTGACGGCCTCGCTGCTGTATGGGTCACTGAAGTTCGCGCTCCCGCCGAAGGCGAGCGTCCCGTCGCCTTCCGTCTGAGGCGTCGGAACCCTTAGCCGCGGTTCTCGCGCAACGCCGTCGGCGCCTGTCCCTGGCCGACGGCGTTGCCGTAACCGGGGACCGTGGGGACCGCTGCCGTCAGGCAGCACTGCCGAAAATCGCTTCCAGATCGGCTTCTTCCGACGCCGCGCCGAGATCGAGCGAATGCTCGACATGGCTCAGATGTTCGAGAATGATCGTGGCCGCCGTCTCGCCATCGTTCGCGGCAAGCGCCTTGACGATGCGTTCGTGTTCGTCGGCACGGCAGCTCTCCACGACCGGCGCGTTGTACACCAGAATCACCAGGCAGGTCAGCGTGGACAATTCGCGAAGGCTGCGGATGAACGATGAATTACCGGCGAGCGACGCCGCCAGATTATGAAACTCCCCCGACAGACGAATGACGGCGCGTTTGTCGCCTGACTCGCGCGCGTCCATCTCCTTGCGCAGATGCGCCTGAAGCGCCGCCAGCTTCTCGTCGTCCATCTCCTGCGCCAGACGCCGCATGACCGCCGGTTCGATGACGCGGCGCGCCTCAAACACATCGCGCGCCTGATCCACCGATGGCTTCGCCACGAACCAGCCCTTCTTCGGATAGACCTCGACAATCTGTTCGTACGCCAGCTTGCTCAGGGCATCTCTGACACGCGCACGATTGGCATTGAAGATGGCCGCCAGCCGCTCTTCGGCAAGCTTGGTGCCGGGCGTGAGCCGATGCTCCAGCAGGGCTAGGTAGATGCGCTCGTAGATCTCTTCACTCGTGCTTTCGGTAGGCTTCGGTGCGGCGCGAGGTGAACGGGAGGCTTTGGACATGTTGGTTGGAGTCGAGACCTGGACACAGACGACGCGCGAAGAAAACGAACGGACTTCAACGCGATACGCACAGCGCGGGCCGATGATTTTTGTTCCTAGATTATACGCATCGACAGCAAAAATCCGCTGGTATAGCGGTATCTGCAACGCGCGTCGGCGTATCGATGTCACCGGGATTTCACCGCGCGTCAACACCGGGAGGCGTGATCGCAACGTTTGTGGGAAGTCTTGCCGTGATTGGCCTGCCCAGAGGGATTCGAACCCCCGACCGTCGGCTTAGAAGGCCGATGCTCTATCCAACTGAGCTATGGGCAGTGCGCTTGCGACATGCTGGCGGCGATCTGATATCGCTGCCGGAGAGGCCCGGACACGACGTAATGCGTCACATCCGGGTAATCGGCGATTATAGCGCACGTGCATGCCAAATTCATGCGAGGCCCTTCGGGAGTTCTCCCCCTTTGCGTGCCAGCGCGTTCGCATCTAGACTTCAGACGTGGAGGAACGCGCTCATGAACGAGATCGAACGCGAACAACGCTTTGGTGCGCACAACTATGCTCCCCTGCCCGTCGTGCTCTCGCACGCCAAAGGTGTCTGGGTCTGGGACGTCGAGGGCAATCGCTACCTCGACATGATGAGCGCCTATTCCGCCGTCAGTCATGGCCACGCGCATCCGCGTCTGGTCGCCGCACTTACCGCGCAGGCGCAGCGACTCGCCGTCGTCTCCCGCGCCTTCTACACCGACCGGCTGGGCGCCTTTCTCGAACGCCTCTGCGACCTCACGACGCTTGGCGGCGCCCTGCCCATGAACACAGGCGCGGAAGCCGTGGAGACGGCCATCAAGGCCGCGCGACGCTGGGGATACAGCGTCAAACGCATTCCTGCCGAGAAAGCCGAAATCATCGTCGCCGACGGCAACTTCCACGGACGCACCACCACCATCGTCGGCTTCTCTTCCGAGCCCGCCTATCGCGCCGACTTCGGCCCGTTCGCGCCCGGCTTCGTGCGCGTGCCCTACGGCGATATCGACGCCGTGCGCGCCGCCATTACGCCCAACACCTGCGCCGTACTGTTCGAGACGATTCAGGGCGAAGGCGGCATCGTCGTGCCGCCCGACGGCTTTCTGCGCGGGCTGCGCCAACTCTGCACCGAGCAGAATGTGCTGATGCTGCTCGACGAAATCCAGTCCGGCCTGGGACGCACAGGCCGATGGTTCGCCTATCAGCACGAAGGCATCGTGCCGGACGGCATCATGCTCGGCAAAGCGCTGGGCGGCGGCTTGCTGCCGGTGTCGGCCTTCGTCGCGCGGCGCGACATCATCGACCTGTTCGAACCCGGCAGCCACGGTTCGACGTTCGGCGGCAATGCGCTCGCCGCCACCGTCGCGCTCGAAGCGCTCGACGTCATGGCCGACGAAGACCTGCCGGGCAGAAGTGCGGAAATGGGGGAATATCTGCTCTCGCGTCTGCACGCGATTCACTCGCCGCTCATTCGGGAAGTGCGGGGACGCGGCCTCTGGGCAGGCATAGAGATCGATCCGGCGCGCGCCGATGCGCACGATCTGTCGATGCGCATGCTGCGCCGTCGGGTGCTCGCCAAGGAGACGCGCTCGACCGTGCTGCGTCTCGCGCCGCCGCTCGTCATCGAACGTACAGAGATCGATACCTGCATCTCTGCACTCAAGGCGGTGCTCGCCGAAGCGGAACACGATGTCAGTGCGCCGACGTCTTCGACCAGAGATTCATCACCAGCACGCCGGCGATGATCAGCGCCATGCCGAGCATGGCCGGCGCATCGAGCTTCTGTCCGAACAACACCCGTGACGCGATGGAAATGAGCACGATGCCCAGCCCCGACCACATCGCATAGGCAATGCCCACGGGGATCGTGCGCAGCGTGAGCGAGAGCATGTAGAACGCGATGCCGTAACCCGCCACGACCAGCGCGACCGGACCGACCCGCGTAAAACCCTCAGACGCCTTCAGTGCAGACGTCGCGATCACCTCCGCCACGATTGCCACCAGCAGGTACAGATACGCCATCGCCCCTCCTTTGCTTCGGACTTGCCAACACACGGGCGCCCATCTTACCCGACGTCCCCTCTGCAACGCGCTGCAAAAATCGCTTGCCTAAGCGATCGCCGTCGCGCTACATTCGCCGTCACGGTGTGGCCAGCACACCGGCGTCGCTCGGACGGTTCCGGGCGCTTACGTTCCAGGATTTCTCATGTCCAGCTCTCAGGGCTCGCGCAGCTTTGCGCGCATCAATCGTCTTCCCCCGTACGTTTTCAACATCACCGCCGAGCTGAAGATGGCGGCGCGCCGTCGTGGCGAGGACATCATCGATCTGTCGATGGGCAATCCCGACGGGGCCACACCGCCGCATATCGTCAGCAAGCTCGTCGAAGTCGCACAACGCCCCGACACGCACGGCTATTCGACCTCGCGCGGCATTCCCCGCCTGCGTCGCGCCATCACCCGCTGGTACAAGGATCGCTACGACGTCGAACTCGACCCCGAGCGCGAAGCGATCGTCACCATCGGCTCGAAGGAAGGCCTCGCGCACCTGATGCTCGCCACGCTGGATCAGGGCGACACGGTGCTCGTGCCGAACCCGTCGTACCCGATTCACATCTACGGTGCGGTGATCGCCGGCGCCAACATCCGCTCCGTGCCGATGACGCCCGGCATCGACTTCTTCACCGAACTCGAACGCGGCATTCGCGAGAGTCATCCGAAGCCGAAGATGGTGATTCTCGGCTTCCCGTCGAACCCCACGGCGCAGTGCGTCGAACTCGAATTCTTCGAGCGGGTCGTCGATCTGGCACGCAAGCACGACATTCTCGTGGTGCACGATCTGGCCTATGCCGACATCGTCTATGACGGCTACAAGGCGCCGTCGATCATGCAGGTGTCCGGCGCGCAGGACGTCGCCGTCGAGTTCTTCACGCTGTCGAAGAGCTACAACATGGCCGGCTGGCGCATCGGCTTCATGGTCGGCAACGCCGAACTGGTCGCCGCACTCGCGCGCATCAAGAGCTATCACGATTACGGCACGTTCACGCCGGTTCAGGTCGCCGCCATCGCCGCACTCGAAGGCGATCAGACATGCGTCGAAGAGATTCGCGAGCAATACCAGCGCCGCCGCGACGTGCTCTACAAGGGCCTGACGGAAGCAGGCTGGACGGTCGATCTGCCGAAGGCGTCGATGTACATCTGGGCGCGCATTCCGGAACCGTATCGCGCGCTTGGCTCGCTGGAGTTCGCCAAGAAGCTGCTCGCGCAAGCCAAGGTATCGGTCTCGCCCGGCATCGGCTTCGGTGAGTATGGCGACGAGTACGTGCGCTTCGCGCTGATCGAAAACGAGTCGCGTATCCGGCAAGCCGTGCGCGGCATCAAGCACATGTTCCGTGAAGACGGACTCGTGCAACCGACGGTGGCATAAGGCATCGCAGCCAGTACCGCACGCAAAGCAAAAGGGGCGCCTCGATGGCGCCCCTTTTTCGTTGGGACGTCGCACGCCTCACCCGTGCGTGAACACCCTCACCGCACGATGCGCCGCGCTATGCAAGCGCAAGATAGCGACTCGGCGGCTCGCCAAGCACCCGGCGAAACGCGGCCGTGAACGCGCTCGGACTGCCGTAGCCGAGATCCAGTGCGACACGCGTGACCGGCTGTCCGTCGCTCAGCCGCTCGACCGCTGCCAGCAGACACACCTGCTGGCGCCATTGCGCAAAGCTCACCCCCGTCGCCTCGCGAAAGCGGCGCGTGAACGTGCGGCGGCTCATCGACGCCATCGCCGCGACGGTATCCAGTTCCAACGTCATCGACGGTGCCGCGAATACGTCCCGACACACCCGCGCCAGCTCGGCGTCGGTTGGCAACGGCGCATGTAGCGACAGACGCGGCATCACCGCGATCTCGGCGAGCAGCAACGCCATGAGCTTGCCGTCGCGCGCCTGCTCGTCGTACAGCGGCGGCAAGTCGATGGCGTCGTCCAGCAACTGACGAAGCAGCGGTGAGACGCCATAGACACAGCATCGGTCCGGCAAACCCGCCGACCGCGACGCTTCGGGCGTGACGAACGTGTTGAGCATCGTCACCGGGCCGGTCATCGTCATGTCGTGCGAAACCTGCGCGGGCACCCAGCAGGCACGCTGCGGCGGCACGAACCATCGCCCCTGCGGCGTCGACACCGTAATCATGCCGCGCGACGCGAACGCGAACTGCCCGCGCGCATGCGCGTGTTGCGGGAAGGTGAGCCCGGCCGGGTAGTCGTTGGCCGTGACGACGACGCTGCGCGGCAAATGCTCGTAGGGATCGATCAACGTATTTCGCATGGCCTGGATTCTACAGTGATTGACCCGTCATCGACGGTGGGCAATCTCCGCCGTGGCTACGATGAGCGTCCGGACAATTCCCGATGCCCCGAAGGATTCGACATGACAGATCGCAAACCCAACACGTTTCATCGCGTCGGCCACGGCCCGCACGCCATCCTCGCGCTGCACGGCTGGTTCGGCGACGCCCGCTCGTTCGCCGCCTGCGAGCCGTGGCTCTCGCAAAGCGACTTCAGCTACGTCTTCATGGACTATCGCGGCTATGGCGGCATGCTGGACGTTGCGGGCGAGCACACCATGACCGAGATCGCCACGGACGCCATCGCCCTCGCCGATTCGCTCGACTTCACGACGTTCAGCCTGATCGGTCATTCGATGGGCGGCATGGCGATCGAGAAGGTCGCCGCACTCGTTCCGCACCGCGTTCGCAAGCTCGTCGCCGTCGCGCCGGTGCCCTGTGGCGGTGTGGCGTTCGACGCCGCCCGTCGCGCGCTGTTCGAGAGCGCCGCCACCTCGCTCGATGCCCGCAAGGCCATCATCGACCGCAGCACCGGCAACCGTCTGCCATCGTCGTGGATCGACTGGAAGGTCAACGCCTCCGCGACAGGTTCGTCGTCACAGGCCTTCGCCGCGTATTTCCCGGCATGGGCCGATACCGACTTCAGCAACGAGATCCACGCCAATGTGCCCGTCAAAGCGCTCGTCGGTGAGCACGATCCGGTGTTTACCGCCGAACTGATGGCACAGACCTATGGAAAGCGCTACGCGCGAGCGAGCGTCGAGGTGATGCGCAACGCCGGTCACTATCCGATGAACGAGACGCCGCTCGCGTTGGTGAACGCCATCGAGTCGTTCCTCCGCAGCGGCGACTAGTACCGACCAGGCCCACCAGTGCCAACCAACGCAAATGGGGAGTCCGAAGACTCCCCATGCGCTTTCACGTATACCGACGATCTGTCTGTCGTTGCGGCGTCAGGCCGGCAACCACTCCTGCAGCGTCACTTCGATGGTGATGAACGACAGGTTGCCACCGCGAACGAAGCGACCCGCGAACATGCGCCCGTTGGTGTCGGCCACCATGCCATGCAGCATGGGCAGCGCGTTCGCCGCACCGGGCCGGGCATCGACCTCGCCGAACACGTTGAGGATCTCCACGCCGGGGCCGTTCACCACTTGCTCGCGCCAGCCGTCACCCGCACGGAACGCCAGTCGTGCGTCGATCAGACTGCCGACGGCCCCCCGCACGATGGCGCGTGAGATGGCATGCTCGGCACACAGCGCCTCGATGCTTTCCGTCAGATCCTGATTCGGCTTCAGGCGCGCCACCACCAACCGACCCAGCGTGCCGCTCTCGATGGCGACCGGAACATCCAGTGCGACGCTCATGAGAAATCTCCCACCACCGGACGCAGCAGATGAAACCGCGTCTCCTCGTCGTCGCCCGTCACGTATCCGCCATGCTCGAACAGACACAGACGAATCACCACCGGCTCGTCCCCGGCCCAGGTGTGATCGAGGATCAGATGCCCGCCGTGCAACTCGCCGGACGGGTCGGAGAACCCCGCATGGCAATGCAGCAGCGTGGCGCCGTCAGCCGTGCGACCGACGGTGATCGCGCCGCCGATCAGATCGACCTCGCGCATCTCGTCGACCGGCGCGCCGTACCCGAAGGGACGCTCCACGTCTGTCGTGTTCTCGATCATGTGATACCGCAGCCCTCGCGCGGTACCCGCACAGAAACGCCCGACGCCGCCACCGTACGCATAGCGGGATAACGCCGCGCGTAAGGACTCGCCGAGATTCGCACCAGACCGGATCGTCACGCGCAGTTCGTGCTGCCCGCTCAACACGCAGTCTTCCACACGGGGTAACGTGGGGACGCCTGCATGCTGATAGACCCGTGAAAGCGCAGGTTTCATAGTCGATAGTCTCCTTGCTCTTCGAGCATCGTCTTGATTTGCTTTTTCACGATTTTGCCGTAGCCCGATTTGGGCATGGCACTCCAGAATACGAAGCGGCGCGGCCACTTGTAGCGGGCAATACGCGCTTCGAGATGTCCGAGCAGTTCATCGGCCTGTGCGGCCATGCCTTCCCGGGCGACCACCACCGCGAGCCCGCTCTCTCCCCACTTGGGGTCGGGCACGCCGAGCACGGCACACTCGGAGACGCACGGGTGTGTCAGCAACGCTTCCTCGATCTCGCGCGGATAGACGTTCGAGCCGCCCGAGATATACATGTCCGACGCCCGACCCGTGATGTACAGGAAGCCCTGCGCATCCACATGACCGAGGTCGCCGGTGTGGAACCAGTCGTCCTTGAACGCCTTGGCGTTGGCGTCCGGATTGTTGTGATACCCCATGAAGACGGCCGGCCCGCGCACGCAGATCTCCCCCGACGCGAACGCCGGCTGACGCTGCCCCTGCTCGTCGAGAATCGCCACCTCCATGCCCGTGCGCGGCAGACCGCAAGTGCCCACGCGGGCGTCCGGGGCGTCATCGTCGTCGCTATGCAGCCACGGCGGCAGCACCGTGATGTTGCCCGTCACCTCGCCCAGCCCGTAGTACTGCACCAGCACGCGACCCAGCTTCTGCAACGCATACTTCTGATCGGCGCGATACATCGGTGCGCCCGCGTAGATCACAAAGCGCAGCGAGCTATGGTCGTACTCGTCCACTGCCGGATCTTCGACCAGCATCTTGACGATGGTCGGCACCGTGAACATGTTGTCGACACGGTGACGCTCGACCGCCTGCCAGACCTGCGCTGCGTCCATCTTCTCGCCCGGCAGCAACACGCTCGCCGCGCCTCGCGCCGTATTGACGATGGCGTGAATGCCCGCGCCATGCGAGAGCGGCGCCACGACCATCGAGCGGCTGCGATACGTGATGCCCGGCATCAGATCCGCCAGATGGTTGGTGACGACGAACGCCATCTGCCCGTGCGAGAGCACGCCGGCCTTCGGATGCCCCGTCGTGCCGGACGTGTAGAAGAACCACAGCGGGTCCTCGTACTCGACCTCTTCCTCGAAACCGGGCGCGCCGAGATGCTCGGCCACCAGCGTCTCGTAATGCAGTTCGCCTTCGCGCGGCGCGCCCAGTGCGATCACATGACGCAACGCCGGCGAGGCGGCGCGCACGGCATCGACGTGACCTTCGAATCCTGCGTCGTAGATCATGGCGCAGGCACCGCTCGACTGCCCGAGATACGCGGCCTCCGGGGCGGTGATACGAAAGTTCGTCGGCACCCACACCGCGCCCAGACGAAACGCGATCCACGCGCTCTCGAAGATCGGCAGGTTGTTACGCGAATGCACCAGCAGCTTGTCGCCTTTTCCGACGCCGAGCTTGCGCAGGGCATCGACGGCAGCGTTCACGCGGGCGTCGATCTCGCCCCACGTGGTGATCTTGTCGCCCACGATCAGACCGGGTTCGTCCGGATGACGGCGGGCGACGTCGGCCAGTAGTCGGCCGAGGTTCATGACCTTCTTGAGCATCTCTCGTCTCCTGTATGCACTCAGCGTGCTTCGAGAATGCTCACGTAGTTCGCCACCGCCGCGCCGCCCATATTGAAGACGCCTGCGAGCTTCGCTCCCGGAATCTGCATCTCGCCGGCCGTGCCCGTGAGTTGCATCGCCGCCATGACGTGCATCGACACGCCCGTGGCACCCACCGGGTGACCCTTCGCCTTGAGACCGCCCGACGGGTTGACCGGCAGCAGGCCGTCTTTTTGCGTCAGCCCTTCGGCCAGCACGCTCGCGCCCTGCCCCGGCTTGGCCAGCCCCATCGCTTCGTACTCGATCAGCTCGGCGATGGTGAAGCAGTCGTGGGTCTCGACCAGCGAAAGGTCCTTCAACGACACGCCCGCGACACCCAGCGCCTGACGCCACGCGTGCTGACCGCCTTCGAACGCCAGCGGATCGCGACGCGAGAGCGGCAGGTAATCGTTGACCTGTACCGCCGCACGGAAGCCGACCGCCTTGGGCATGGCGCGCGCCACATCGGCCTTCGAGATCACGAGGGCGGCCGCGCCGTCGGACACCATCGAGCAGTCGGTGCGCTTGAGCGGACCCGCCACGAACGGGTTCTTCTCGGAGACGTTGCGGCAGAAGTCGTAACCGAAATCGCGGCGCATGTGCGCGTACGGATTGACCGAGCCGTTGCGATGGTTCTTCGCGGCGATCTGGGCGAGGGCGTCGGACTGGTCGCCGTAACGGTCGAAGTACGTCTGCGCGATCGTGCCGAACACACCGGCGAAGCCACCGGGAATACCGGCTTCCTCACGCGCATACGAACACTTGAGCAGCACTTCGCCGACTTGCGGCGTAGCGAGTTCGGTCATCTTCTCGAAGCCGATCACCAGCACGTGCGTGGCCTTGCCTGCTTCGATCGATTGCAGCCCGCCATGCACAGCAGCCGAGCCCGTCGCGCAGGCGTTTTCGTAGCGCGTGGCCGGTTTGAAGCGCAGCCCGGGAATCCGGTTGAAGATGAGCGACGACGGGAAGTCCTGATACAGGAACCCGCCATTGAAAGTGCCGACGTGAATCGAGTCGATCTGTTCGGGCGAAAGGCCCGCGTCGTCGAGAGCAGCTTGTGCGACGTCGGCCAGCAGAACTTCGGCATCGACGTTATCGAGTTTGCCGAACTGGGAGTGGGCCCAGCCGGTAAGGCATGCAGCAACCATGAAGTGTCTCCGGAAAAATGGGGTCATCCAGACTCCGGTGAGCAATTTCGATGCCAGACCTCTGCCGCGTGTCTGCGCGCGGGCCGCACAGGGCCAGGTCTGCGACATCGACGGCTCGGTCAGTCGTCGTTGCGAGTTCCATCCGTCTCACGCGCTTTTGGCGCATTCGCAATTGACGCAAGCGTAAAGCGGGATTTGTCGCCGCATCAAGTGAAATTTGAAAATCGCCAAGGCTTGTAATACGCGGAAATTTTGCTGTGCCGCAACAGAAATCGCCGGGCCGATATCGATGCGACACCTGTCGCACCGCGCGTGGCCGGGCATGCGACAGGTGTCGCAAGGCATTGGCGAAATGCGACAGGTGTCACACCCCGGTCGCCGGGGCGTCCCGGCGCTGTTCGCACATGCAGCAAACGCGCGTCATCGTGCCAGTTCGCCGCGAAGCCTTGTTGCGCATGACGAAAGGATGCCGACACGCCACGCGGGATTTCACTGATGCTTAACAACGTAAGGGTTTTCCCGTTCAGGGCCCGAACTGGCATTCGATTTGCGTAAGATGACCCAGCCACTTGCGAGCCGAATGTCCGGCAGATGACGCGAATCGATGAATTTGCGCATCGCCAGTCGAGTTGGCCGGGACGTTGCGAGGCGATCAACCTCACACGTCTTGCGCATCAGACGCAGTCACCAAACCTATAAATAGGAGACATGCAGTATGAGCACCATGGATCGTCGCCACTTCATCAAAGTCGTGGCCGCCACATCGGCAGCCGCCGCCACGGGGTTGTATCAGACGCAGGCCCACGCCGCCGAATTCACCCTGAAGTTCGCCAACAACCTGCCCGTCAGCCATCCGATGAACATCCGCGCCAAGGAGATGGCGCAGAAGATCGCGGAGCAGTCGAAGGGACGTATCGACTTCCAGATCTATCCGAACAACCAGCTCGGCTCGGACAGCGACATGCTGAGCCAGATCCGCTCCGGCGCAATCGATTACTTCACGCTTTCGCCGCTGATTCTCGGCACGCTCGTACCGGCCGCGCAGATCTCGGGCGTGGGTTTCGCGTTCAAGGATTACAGCCAGGTGTGGGCGGCCATGGACGGCGGTCTTGGCGCGCACGTGCGCGGTCAGATCGCGAAGACCACGGTGTTCGCCTTCGACAAGATCTGGGAAAACGGTTATCGCCAGATCACCACGAGCAGCCGTCCGATCAACTCGCCGAACGATCTGAAGGGTCTGAAGATTCGCGTGCCGACGAGCCCGCTGTGGACGTCGATGTTCCGCGCGTTCGATTCGTCGCCCACGTCGATCAACTTCGCCGAGGTCTATTCCGCCTTGCAGACGCACATCGTCGAAGCGCAGGAAAACCCGCTGGCGCTGCTGACCACGGCCAAGCTCTACGAAGTGCAGAAGTACGTGTCGATGACGAACCACATGTGGGACGGCTTCTGGTTCCTCGCCAACAAGCAGAAGTGGGACAAGCTGCCGAAGGACCTGCAGGACATCGTGACCGCCAACGTGAATGCCGCCGCCGTCGCCCAGCGTGAGGACGTGCGCAAGCTCAACGAAGGCGTGACGGCCGAGCTCAAGCAGAAGGGTCTCGTGTTCAATGCACCGAACAACGAGCAGTTCCGCGAAAAGCTGCGCGCCGCGGGCTTCTATGCCGAATGGCACAAGAAGTTCGGCGACGAAGCATGGGCCATGCTGGAAAAGTACACAGGGAAGCTCGCGTAAATGGAAACGTTGACGATGACGGCCGAGCCGACGCACGCGCTCGCCCGCCTCTTCTGCCACGTCAACCGCGCGGTGATGAAAGTCACCGAAGCGGCTGCCGTGCTGCTGGTGGTGGCGGAAACTCTCATCCTGCTCGCGGGCGTTGTCTCGCGTTACGGGTTCGACAATCCGCTCACGTGGTCGGATGAGCTTGCGCAGATCCTTTTCATCTGGCTGTCGATGCTCGGCGCCGTGCTCGCCCTCGACCGGGGCGAACACATGCGCCTGTCCGCCATCGTCAACAAACTTCCCGCTGCATGGCGCGACTGGTTCCAGACCATGGCCGCGCTGACCGTGTGCGTGTTCGTCGCGCTGATCATCATGCCGGCGTACACGCATGCGATCGAACAGATGGACATCACCACGCCCGCCCTCGAGATTCCCGACGGCCTGCGTGCAGCAGCGCTGCCGGTGGGCGCCGCGCTGATGCTCATCGCGGCGATCTCGCGCATGGCGCGCTGCTCCAGCCTGCGTCAGTTCGGGCTCGGCGTGCTGTTCGTCGCCGCACTCGGCGCCGCGCTCTGGCTCGGACGCCCCGCGCTCATCGCCATGGGCAACTACAACCTGCTCATCTTCTTCGTGCTGATCGTGGGCGCGTGCGTGGCAGGCGGCATTCCGATCGCCTTCGCGTTCGGCACGGCGACCCTCGCTTATCTCGCGCTCGTGACCGATGCCCCGTTGCAGATCGTCGTGAGCCGCATGGACGAAGGCATGTCCGGGCTCGTGCTGCTGTCGGTACCGCTGTTCGTGCTGCTCGGCGCGCTCATCGAAATGAGCGGACTGGCGCGCAGCCTGATCGAATTCATGGCCTCGCTGCTCGGCCACGTGCGCGGCGGCCTTCAGTACGTGCTGCTCGGGGCGATGTTCCTGGTATCGGGCATCTCCGGTTCCAAGGCAGCCGACATGGCCGCCGTCGCCCCGGCGCTGTTCCCTGAGATGCAGCGACGCGGCTCGAAACAGGAAGACCTCGTCGCCCTGTTGTCCGCCACCGGCGCGATGACCGAGACGATCCCGCCGAGCCTCGTGCTCATCACCATCGGCGCCGTGTGCGGCGTGTCGATCACCGCCCTGTTCGTCGGTGGCCTGCTGCCTGCCGTGATCGCCACACTGGCCATCGTCGTGGTGTGCTTCGCCCGCTCGCGCAAGGAAGCGCCCAACGCCGCGCGTCGTGCACCGTGGAGCGTGATCGGCAAGACCTTCATCATTGCGCTGCCCGCGCTGGCGC
This sequence comes from Pandoraea sp. LA3, assembly GCF_022696215.1. NCBI lineage: Bacteria > Pseudomonadati > Pseudomonadota > Betaproteobacteria > Burkholderiales > Burkholderiaceae > Pandoraea > Pandoraea sp. LA3. The sequence continues at coordinate 108,897 of NZ_PTPY01000029.1, forward strand.
TGCCGATCCTCATCCGTACGGCAGTGATCGAAGGCGCGGCAACGGCCACGGAAGTGTCGACCATCGGCATCGCGTACACCATCGTGATCGGCCTGATCGTCCACGCCTTCAAGAAGCATCTGAACTTCAAGCGCCTCTATCCGCTGCTCACCGAGACCGCGGCCCTGTCCGGCGCGATCCTGCTGATCATCGGCATGGCCACCGCGATGGCATGGGCGCTCACGCAATCCGGCTTCTCGGCCAAGCTCGTCGGCCTGATGCATGGCGTGCCGGGCGGACAGGTCGGCTTCCTGCTCATCTCGATGGTCGTGTTCATCGTGCTCGGCAGCGTGCTCGAAGGCATTCCCGCCATCGTGCTGTTCGGGCCGCTCCTGTTCCCGGTCGCGCGCTCGCTCGGCATTCACGACGTGCATTACGCCATGGTCGTGATCCTGTCGATGGGCATGGGCCTGTTCGCCCCGCCGCTCGGTGTCGGCTTCTATGCCGCCTGCGCCATCGGCAAGACATCGCCCGACAAGGTCTTCAACCGGATGTGGACATACATGGGGGCGCTGCTCATCGCGCTGCTCATCGTGGTCTTCATCCCCTGGATCTCGATCGGTTTCCTGAAGTAACGCCAACCCCTTAACGGTTTCGCGATATCACCGACGGGCTCCGCCGCTTAAGCAGGCGGTGGAGCCCGAGCTGTAACTGCCAGTAAATTTAGGAGTCCATAGCATGACGGAGAAGGTAGCAGTAGTCACGGGCGGCGGCATGGGCATTGGTGCCGCCATCTGCGAACGATTGATCAAGGATGGCATGACCGTGGTCGTGGCCGATCTGAACGAAGGCGCGGCAACGGAGACGGCCGCAGCGCTCAGCGCAGCGGGTGGCCGCGCGTGGGCGCTGGGGATGAACGTGGGTGAGGAAGCGTCGATCGCCGACGGCTTTGCGCAGGTAGCGAAACGGTACGGACGGTGCGACGTGCTCGTCAACAATGCGGGCATCGCCAAGACGTTTCCGTTCCTGGACTATCCACTCGAACACTGGCATCAGGTCATGGCCGTGAACCTCACGGGCACGCTGCTGTGCGGACAGCACGCCGCGCGGCTCATGCGCGAGCAGCGCTGGGGGCGCATCGTCAACCTGGCATCGGTCGCAGGGATTCTGGCCAGCGCGGGTCGCACGGCTTACGGCACGTCGAAGGCGGCGGTGATCGGGCTGACGCGTCAGATGGCGATCGAACTCGCGCCGTTCGGCATCACGGCGAACGGCATTGCGCCGGGGCCGATCGACACGCCGCTGACCAAGGTGCTGCACTCGGACATCTCGCGTCGTCACTATACCGAGACGACCCCGCTGGGGCGCTACGGACAGCCGAACGAAATCGCCGGTGCGGTGAGCTTTCTGGCGTCGGACGACGCCTCGTATGTGACCGGCCACATTCTGCCGGTCGACGGCGGCTTCGTGGCCGCCGGGATTCTGGAAATCTGACGGCGCGCTCGCGCCCCGGCTTTCCTCGTCTCAAGGTCCCCCCCCATCATTCCCCCCCAACGCATGACGCGCTCAGCGCAGGCTGGTGTCCGGCAGATCGGGCACCAGCCGCGCGCCCGGCGCGCGCTGCATCTCCCGCCACACACTGCGCGCGTTCTCCACGAACGTTGCCACGCAGGGGTTGTGGTTGTCCCGGCTCCACAGCAGCGCCACCTCGGCCACAGGCGCGTTCCTGAGCGGCTTGAACACGGCGTTGCCCGAAGCACTGGCACTGCTCATCGACATCGGCACCATGGCCACGCCAAGACCCTCTCCGACGAGGTTGATGATCGTCTGCTGCAAGTTGGTCTCGAGACGAATGTGCGGCGAAAAGCCCGAGCGCCGGCAATGCGTGACGATCAGGTCGTACACGAGCGGCGCGATCTCGCGCGGAATGCTCACGAACGATTCTTCGGCGAGATGCTCGGCGTCGAGCACGCGCACCTTCGCGAGCGGGTGCGTGCGCGGAATGACCGCCACCATCTCCTCGCGAAACACCGTCGCCGTATCCAGCCCGGTCAGATCCTCCGGGCGGTACATGATGCCGACGTCCGTCTGCCCGGCCCGCACCGACTCCGCGAGCAGATTCGGCAGCGTTTCCGCCAGCTTCATGTCGACGCGTGAATACGCAGCGGCGTACGTCCGGGTAAGCGCCGGCAGGATGTTGTAGGCCGACGACATCATGAAGCCGACGGTGATCGCACCGTCCTCCCCTCGGCTGGCCGCCACGACATTGCGCCGCGCCCGGTCGACCGAATTGAGGATTTCCACCGCGTCCTGATAGAAGCGCGTGCCGGCCCGTGTGAGCCGCACGCTGCGATTCGTGCGCTCGAACAGTTGCACGCCCAGCTCGGCCTCCATCAACGCGATCTGACGCGATAGCGGCGGCTGCGAGATATGCAGTTGCTGGGCCGCGCGGCCGAAGTGAAGCGTCTGCGCGAGCACGACAAAGTACTGGAAATGGCGCAATTCGATCATTTGATACCCCAAAGGTATTATTGGCGCATCAATATTGTATTGGATGTTATGACTCAGCGGTCGTATCCTGCATTGGCGGTTGGCCACCCGAGCCGGTCGCGACATAAAGAGACGTCAGGAATCGCCAGGCCACAAGCCACCGACGGCGCCCCTTTCGTACCAATACGAGAAGGAGACAAGTCATGCCCGCTCACCTAGCCGTAGCGCACGCCCCCGCTCGACCTGTCGGCCACGCCAGCCCCCTCGGCGCCGCCAATGCGAATACCGTCGGTGCTGTCGGCACCGTCAACAACGTCAACACCGCCTTCAACAACTTTGCCGCGCTCGCCGAGCGCATCGTACGTGTGCCTGCGGCCGCCCCCGCCCGCCCGGCACCGATGCATGCCCGGCATTTGCGCCCCGACTACCTCGACATCGACGACCTGTGCGGCACCGACGCCCGCATGCGCGATCTGCTCGCGCGCGGCAAGCGCTTCGTTGACCGCGGTCTGCCGGTGCTGATTCTCGGCGAGACGGGCACCGGCAAGGAATTTCTCGCGCGTGCATTGCATGCGTACAGCGAACGTCGCGCGCAGGCCTTCGTCGCGATCAACACGGCATCGCTGCCGGAACATCTGGTCGAGAGCGAATTGTTCGGATACCAGCGCGGCGCATTTTCGGGCGCATTGCCCGGCGGCATGAAAGGAAAACTGCAACAGGCCGACGGCGGCACGCTGTTTCTCGATGAGATCGGCGACATGCCGCATGCGTTGCAAACGCGCTTGCTGCGCGTGCTCTCGGAGCGCGAGGTCACACCGCTGGGCGCAAGCCAGCCGGTCCCGGTCGATGTGCAACTGATCTGCGCGACCCATCAGGATCTCGCGAGTGCGGTCGCGCAAGGCACGTTTCGCGAAGACCTCTATTACCGGATCGCGGTCGGCGTGCTCACACTGCCCACGCTGCGTGAGCGCGACGACAAGACTGAATTGATTGCGCGCATGCTGTGCGACGAGTGGCCCGGGCTGCGCGTCGATCAGGCACTCTCGCGCGTGTCGCCGGATGCGCTCTCACGTCTGCTCTCACATCAATGGCCGGGCAATCTGCGTCAGATGCGCGCCGCGTTGCGTTATGCGTGCGCCGTGATGGGCGACGACGTGCTGTGCGCGAGCGATTTGCCGCCGGAGTGTCTGCAAGCCGGCGCGCTGCACTCGGCAACGTCGATGCGGATGACGCAAGCGTTATCTCGTGACGACGTGTTGCGCACGAAGGAACTTGGGGAAGGCAAGGATGCGAAGGATGTGAGCGCTGCATCGAAGGCGGTCGCACTGCATGCGGAATCCCTCACGCATGACGCTCATCACGACGCCGAACGCGAACGCATTCTGCAAGCGCTCGCCCAACATCGCTGGAACATTTCCGCCGCCGCGCGCACGCTCGGCTTCTGCCGTGCGTCGTTGTATCGCAAGCTCAAGCAGTTGAGCATTCCCCACGTGCGAGATTGCGGCGAAGCCCTCACCACCGGCTATTACGCCTGACGACACCTGCGCCAGTACGCTGAAATTCGCGGGCAAAAAAAAGCGCGGCCGATGAGGCCGCGCCAAGGTTTGGAGACTTTTCACTCAACGCAAAAGTCTACTTCTCGCGGAACGTAGTATAGGTCTGCATCCCGAAATCATTGTCATCATTCGACGCAATGAATTATTCGGCGACTCGCAATAGTCCGTAAAACCCCATAAATAAAGCACTTTTCGGCACGCGACGCTTTCGTGCGCTTGCCAACGTCTCAGATTTATCTCATTGCGCGCGCGTACGCGTCATAGATGACAGCCACATGGCAGCCATCCAACATGACGAGAAACGACACGCGCGATCGTCGTGATGAAGTGATGAGGTGAAACATCTCGTCATCGATGCGCGAGACGATGACTGTCACAACATGCGATGGTTCGATGCGAGGCGTGCGCAATCATCCATGCGACATGCTCACACACTCACGGAACCAAATCCGATCATGCGTGTCGCGCGCAAATTCAATGCTGGCAACGCTTCTCGCGCGCTTTCTTCTGCACATCACACTGTGTCCCAAGCGCAACACACATCGCTTGCATGGCGATTTCTCACCTACGCTTAATCAAGCCAATCCCTTGTCAGGCAATGCTTTAGGACGTGTCTCGCAGATTCTTTTCATATCTGAAATAGATTCTTGCGGATTCTGAAATAGGCGGGAGTTGCGGTGACTCATACACTGCCCCCTGTCAACAGAGCAGTGCCGATAGCTGTTCGGGTCCGCGAGTGACGCATCGTCACCTCGACATGTTCTGTTTCGCCGCGTTCTGTTTACACGCGAATTCTGCGATTCGTGTCACGTTACTGGAGCTTAAACCATGAAAAAAACTCTTCTTGCCGCGGCCGTTGTCGGCGCGTTCTCGATGACCGCGCACGCTCAAAGCAGCGTCACCCTGTACGGCTTGATCGACGCCGGCGTCGCTTACACGAGCAATTCGACGAACACGGTCGGTGCATCGGGTTCGAAGAACTTCCGTGCAACGAGCGGTCTGGTCAACGGCAGCCGTTGGGGCCTGAAGGGCTCGGAAGACCTGGGTGGCGGTAACAAGGCCATCTTCGTGCTGGAAAACGGTTTCTCGATCAACAACGGTAGCCTGGGCCAAAACAACCGCATGTTCGGTCGTCAAGCCTTCGTCGGCCTGCAGAACGATCGTTTCGGCGCTGTGACCATCGGTCGTCAGTACGACTCCGTGGTTGACTACTTGGCACCGCTGACCCTGAACGGTTCGTCGTTCGGCGGCACGATCGCCTCGCACCCGTATGACAACGACAACACGAACAACTCGTTCCGTGTTAACAACTCGGTCAAGTACTCGAGCGCCAACTACAACGGCCTGACGTTCGGCGGCCTGTATGGCTTCTCGAACAAGGCTGGCGACTTCGCCAACAACCGTGCATTCAGCGCCGGCGTGAACTACGCAAACGGCCCGCTGACGGTGGCTGCTGCTTACTTGGAGCGTCAAGGCAATCCGGGTAACAATAACGGTAGCGGCGCTGTCGACACGTCGACCGGCGGCGATTCGATCTTCCAATCGTCGAAGCAACGCGTTTGGGGTATCGGTGGTAACTACGCCTTCGGCCCGGCAACGGTCGGCCTGGTGTACACCCACACCCAACTGCAAGGTCTGACGGGCCTGAACTACAACAACACCGCTGTGTCGTTCGCCAACGACGGCCTGAAGTTCGACAACTTCGAAGTCAACGGTCGCTACATGCTGACCCCGGCAGTCTCGCTGTCGGCCGCGTACACGTACACGATGGCCAAGCAAGATTCGACGGACAAGAAGCCGAAGTTCCACACCGTGACGCTGCAAGCTGACTACCGTCTGTCGAAGCGCACCGATGTGTACCTGACGGGTTCGTACCAGCACATCTCCGACAACGAAGGTACTGGCCTCGCAGCCGGTGTCGGCGCTGCCGGCGGTATGTCGTCGACCAGCTCGCAAACCGTCGTCGGCACGGGTATCCGTCACCGCTTCTAATCAAGGCGGCGTGAACACCGGGGCAGTGATCCGGTGTTCCTGACACGAAAATGGCAGCCCTCGGGCTGCCATTTTTTTATGGTGCGGTGAATCGATCAGAAGCGCGTCTCGCGCGCCGCGCGCAGGAAGTTATCCAGCACCGGCGTGCAGTCGAGAAACTCCGGGCCACCCGCGCGATGGAATTCCGGGTGCCATTGCAGGCCCATCACGAACGGCGCCTTGCGGTAGCGAATCGCTTCGACCACACCGTCTTCCGCACACACCGCTTCCACGCTCAGATCGCGGCCCAGCGTCTTCACCGACTGATGGTGAATCGAGTTGACGATCGGCACGTCGACCGGCGCCAGCATCTGCGCGAGCGAAGAACCTTCCGGGAAGGTCAGCGTGTGACGGTTGTGTTCGTACGTTTCAGTCACGTGCGGGATCGCTTGCGGCAAGTCCGTCGCAATGTCCTGATGCAGCGTGCCGCCGAAGGCCACGTTGATCAGTTGGCAACCACGACACACGCCGAGAATCGGCTTGCCCTGCTCCACGAACTCATGCAGCAGCTCAAGTTCGTACATGTCGCGCATGCGGTCGCCCTGCCATTCGTGACGCGTCGCCACTTCCGAATAGGTCAGCGGCGAAACGTCGGCGCCGCCCTGCAGGACCAGACCGTCCAGATGCTTCGCGTAATCGTGCAGACGAATGTGGCTCGGGTGCAGCAACCCCTGCGTGTCGACCGTCGGAATCATGAAGACGAGCACGTCGCGGGACATCACCCAGTGGGCAATCGACTCTTCCAGGTATTGCAACGTTTTGCTGCGCAGACCTTTCGAGCCGGGTTCCGGGTGGAAGATACGCGCCGAGATACCGATTTTCAGCGTGCGCTGGGTGATGCGTTGTCCCGCGCGGTCGTACCACGCACGAAAACGCGCCGACATGATGCGACGCAGCACCGACCACGGCGAGTCGCCTGCCTGCAAATAGGACGGCTGACCGCCCATCGAGGCAGGGCTGCCCGGGCGCGGCGCACTCGAACCGAAGGCCGGTTGATGCGGCGGTTCACCACCGCCATCGCCTCCACCACCGCCTCCACCACCGCCTCCCGCACCACCACCGGCACCGGCGGTCGTACCCGCCTCACCGATGTTGCCGCCAGCGCTGCCCACACCAGCGGCCTTCACATCGTCACCCGATTTCGGCGCAGATGCGCCAATCGGGTTGCTGTCGGACGCCACGGCTGCGGCCGACGCGTGCGTTGTGGGCTTCGCAGCAGGCGTTTCCGCCTGCGCGTCCGCCGAAGCGGCGGCATCGGACGGCGGCGCGGGGCGCGTCAGCGTGTCGGGATTCGGCGGCATGCCCGAAGACCCTTCAGCGGTCCCGGCAACGGGCTTAGCGGTCGGACGGGGAGTCGCCGGGGTGGCGGGTTCCACGTAGTCCGATGCGCGGGTCGCCGGCGAATCCGCGGGCGAGCCCGTGGAAGCATCGGTCGAAGCCCCGGCAGCTTTCGCGGATTCAGGTGTGGAGGACTGCGTTGTCGCAGTCGTCGGGGACGGGGAAGTGAGCTTGCTCTTGTCGGATTCGGGCTGGGACGGCGGCTGCGGCGATTTCGGATCTTGAGCGTCGGTCATGATGGCTTTGAAATGCGTCCTAAAAAGAACGGGAGGACGAAGGGGGAAAGATGGATTGACCACGTCGGCCCGGGAATTATCCCGCTGCCATTATCCGACCGCAACCGGAGTGCCCGGAACGCCAGCACTCGACCGGACGTCATGACGAAGGCGTTCCCAACCTGCCAGATACGCATTCCGCCCCGCCGATCACGCGATGAAACCGTCTCGCCCCAACAATGTCGAAGCTACTTGTTACGCATCGGGCGCCGGTTTCCGGCCGTGAGTCACCTTCAGCGCCGCATGCAATCGTTGCGTATAATCGAAACAAGTTGCACGATATTCAACTAATATTGAGCGATGTTATCCCCGATTGCGAGAAATTGCTTGCCGTTCATGGCAAGCTCATTGGTACCAGGAGTTTGCAAGTGAAGCGTTTTCTTCGTCTGTGGCAAATCGCCCGTCATGATTTCCGCGTGCTCTGGCATGCGGCCCGCGATCCGCGACGTCCGCGCTGGCTGCTGCCCGCCGTGGTGCTCCTCGCGGTTTATCTGCTGAGTCCCATCGACCTGATCCCCGATTTCGTACCGGTGTTCGGGCTGCTGGACGACGTGGTCGTCATCGGCATGGTCATCCACTGGCTCATCAAGCGTTTGCCGGTCGATGTGCGTGAAGACGCGCGCGCTCATGTCTTCACGCAGCGCGCCTGAACGCCTGACGCGCACATCCCGGGCAGTGGACAGAAACAAACGGGAACGAAAAAGGGACGCCTCGGCGTCCCTTTCCTTTTCAGCCCGTGAAACGCTTGGGGCCGCTCAGGGCATGAGCAACGTCGACCCGGTGGTCTTGCGCGACTCCAGATCACGGTGCGCCTGCGCGACATCCGCCAGCGCGTAACGCTGGTTGACCTCGATCTTCACCGTGCCGTTACCGACGACCTCGAACAACTCGTTCGCCGTGGCTTCGAGATCGGCGCGCTTGGCGGTGTAGTTGAAAAGCGTCGGACGCGTGAAGAACAACGAGCCGCGCGACACGAGATCGGCGGTGTTGATCTGCGCGACGGGACCGGAAGCGCTGCCGAAATTCACCATCGTGCCCAGCGGACGCAGGCAGTCGAGCGAGCCGATAAACGTGTCCTTGCCGATGGAATCGTAGACCACGGGCACGCCTTCGCCACCGGTGATGTCCTTGACGCGCTCGACGAAGTTCTCGCGCGTGTAGACGATCGGATGATCGCAACCGTACTGACGCACGAGCGCCGCCTTCTCGTCCGAGCCGACCGTGCCGATCACCGTCGCGCCCAGCGCCTTGGCCCACTGGCACACGATCAGCCCGACACCGCCGGCAGCCGCGTGAATCAGGATCGTGTCGCCCGCCTTGACCGAGTACGTGCGACGCAGCAGGTACTGCGCCGTCATGCCTTGCAGCATCATGGCGGCGGCCTGATCGTCGCTGATGTTGTCGGGCACACGCACCAGCGGCGCGGCCGGCATCACGCGCGCCTGCGAATACGCGCCGCACGGCCGGCTCGCGTAGGCAACGCGGTCGCCCGGCTTCACATGCGTGACGCCCTCGCCCACGGCCTCGACCACGCCGGCGGCCTCCATGCCCAGACCGGCAGGCAGCGGCTGCGGATACAGGCCCGTGCGGAAATACACGTCGATGTAGTTCAGGCCCACGGCGTTGTGACGCACGCGCGCCTCGCCCGGTCCCGGTTCGCCGACTTCGACGTCGACCCATTGCATCACTTCCGGGCCGCCGTTCTGTTCGATGCGGATTGCTTTTGTCATCCTCGCTCCTTCCCCTCGATGGGTAGTCGATCGGTCATGTTGATCGTGCGTGTTGGTCGTACTTTTCAGGCCGACGGCTGCGCCGCCAGCCTGACAATCAGTTGTTCCAGCAGCAAGCGCGCCGTGGCGCTGTTGGTCGCGCACGGCACGTTGTGCACGTCGCACGCGCGCACCAGCGCGTTGATGTCGGGTTCATGCGGTTGCGGTGTCATCGGGTCGCGCAGGAACAGCACCATGTCGACGCGTCCCTCGGCCAGTTGCGCACCGATCTGCAAATCGCCGCCGTGCGGCCCGGAGAGCATGCGCTCGACGTCGAGGCCCAGCTCGGTGGCGATGCGCCCGCCCGTCGTGCCCGTGGCCACGAGCTGACATTGGCGCAGCACGTCGACGTAATCGCGCGCGACCGCCAGGATCTCGTCCTTCTTCTTGTCGTGTGCGATGAGTGCGATGCGGACCTTCGGTACTGTCGAAACCGTCATTGATGCGATCCCTGAACGTGAAATGGGTGATGGGAGATGCACGAGACACCTCGCCCGAACGTCGCCCGCGCGACGTCGGAACGTGCTCGCTCAGAAAGTCCCGGGATAGGCGCCGCCATCGATCAACACGTTCTGCCCGGTGATGTAGCCCGCCTGTGCGCTGCACAGGAACGCGCACGTGGCGCCGAACTCATCCGGACGGCCGAAGCGACGGGCCGGGATGGCGGCTGCACGTTTGGCGCGCATGTCGTCGACCGGCTGGCCGCTCTTCGCCGCAGACGCCTCCAGCGTTGCCGCCAGCCGGTCGGTGTCGAACGCCCCCGGCAGCAGGTTGTTGATGGTGACGTTGTGCGCCACGGTCGTGCGCGCAACGCCGGCCACGAATCCCGTCAGCCCCGAGCGGGCGCCGTTGGACAGCCCGAGGATGTCGATGGGGGCCTTCACGGCAGATGAGGTGATGTTGACGATACGCCCGAAGCCGCGGGCGATCATGCCGTCCACCGTCGCCTTGATCAGCTCGATGGGCGTGAGCATGTTGGCGTCGATCGCGCGGATCCAGTCGTCGCGCTGCCAGTTGCGGAAGTCGCCCGGGGGCGGCCCGCCGGCATTCGTCACGAGAATGTCCGGTTGCGGACACGCCGCAAGCGCCTGTGCGCGGCCTTCCGGCGTGGTGATGTCGCAGGCCACGGCAGTCACCGTCACGCCTGTCGCGGCGCGAATCTCGCTGGCGGCGGCATTCAGGGCGTCGGCCGTGCGGGCCACGATCACCACGTTGACACCGGCGTCGGCCAGCGCCTGCGCACAGGCGCGCCCCAGCCCCTTGCTCGCGCCGCACACCAGCGCGGTGCGGCCCTTGATTCCCAGATCCATGTTCAGCCTTCAAGAAGACAAGTGATGCATTGGCGGTGGCTGCGCGAGGAGGCGAAAGTCAGCGCCCGGCAGCCGTCTTGCAGCGATTCTAAGGGAATCGACCGCGCGCCGCTGCGAGGGCGTGACGTCGAAACCCGGACCGGCCTCGTCCGCTTCGGCTAAAATCGCGGCCATGCGGGCTTTTATCGCGACATACCGGTCCGATAGCCCAGCCTCGAATTGCCTGCCATGAAACAAGACTCCCGATTCCCGAACCTTTTCATCTGCGATCATCCGCTGATCCAGCACAAGCTCTCGCACATGCGCGACAAGGAAACGTCGACGCGCACGTTCCGCGGCCTGCTGCGTGAGATTACGCTGCTCATGGGTTACGAGATCACCCGCGATCTGCCGCTCACGACCGAGCGCATCGACACGCCGATGGTCCCGATGGACGCTCCCGTCATCGCCGGCAAGAAGCTCGCCGTGGTGCCCGTGCTGCGTGCCGGTGTCGGCATGAGCGACGGCCTGCTCGATCTGGTGCCGTCTGCACGCGTCGGCCACATCGGGGTGTATCGCGACGATCAGCATCGCCCGGTCGAATACCTCGTGCGTCTGCCGGACGTGGCCGACCGCCGCTTCATTCTGTGCGATCCGATGGTCGCGACCGGCTACTCGGCCGTTCACGCCGTGGACGTGCTGATCAAGCGCGGCGTGGAGCCGGAAAACATCGCGTTCCTCGCCCTCGTGGCGGCTCCGGAAGGCGTGAAGGTGCTGCACGACGCGCATCCGGGCGTGAAGCTGTATGTGGCGTCGCTGGACGAGCGTCTGGACGATCACGCGTACATCATTCCGGGTCTCGGCGACGCGGGCGACCGCCTGTTCGGCACCAAGAACTGACGGATTGACGTCGTCACGCAAATTACGCAAGACAAAAAGCCCCGGGAATTCCCGGGGCTTTTGCTTTGTACGGCCGCTTGGGTCACTTAGGTCACTTACCGAAGATGGCGTCGGCCTATGTCCCCTTGCGGCGCGTGGCCATGGCCACCCCGACGGCCGCAAGCACCATCCCGCCCCAGGCCAGCGGCGGCATGTGCTCCCCGACCATCAACCATGCTGCGAGCGCTGCGGCCGGCGGCACGAGGAAGAACAGCGCTGACACGCGCGACGCCTCGCCGCGTCGGATCATCGCCAGCAGCAACGAGATCGCAACGATCGAATTACCGATCACCAGATAGACGAGCGTCAGTCCGAGTTGCCACGTCCAGTCGACACGCATCGGTTCGAGCCACCAGGCGAGCGGCAGCGTCGCGGCGAAGCCGACGGCGTACTGCACGAGATTCGACGTGACCGGATGCTGCCCAAGACCGAAGCGCTTTTCGTAAAGCGTGCCGCAAGTAATCGCGCCGAGCGCCACGAACGTCAGCAACAGGCCGAGCGCCGAGGTCGCCTCCACCGCCGAGCGCGCCACGATGACGAGCGCCGCCCCCGCCAGCCCCAGACCGAGCCCGATCCAGTTCATGCCGCTCACGCGCTCGCCGACCAGGTGCGGCACGGCCAGCGCCACGAGAATCGGTTGCAGCGACGTGATCAGCGCCACGCTGCCCGCCGACACCCCGAGACGCAGCGCCAGATACGTCATGCTGAAGTACAGCGCCTGAATCAGCAGACCGATGACGACGAGATGCCCCCAGGCCGCGGCCGTCTTCGGCAATGGGGGACGCATGACCAGCGCGAGCGGTGCGAGCAGCACGAGCACCAGACCGTAGCGCAATGCGAGGAAGGTCAACGGGTCAGCGTAGGCCAGACCGATCTTGGCGACGGTGAACCCGACCGACCACAGGAACAGAAAGATGAGCGGCGCGGCACGCAGCCACAGCGGATCGTGGGCCACGCCGGTACGTACCGGATCCAGCGAAGATTTCAGAGACATCGGTGAGTGGAAGGTCCTTTTCCCTTTTTATTATCTGGCGGGCATTGCCCGGCGACGCACCTGATCAGGACGGCGAGCGGGTCCGATGATCGATAGGCGGGGCGATTCGACAGGGGCATTCGAGGTCGGCCCGCCCGACCGGACGGCGCGCTCAGCGGCGCTTGCTGCCCCCGAAAATGCTACCCAGCACGCCGCGCACGATCTCGCGCCCCAACTGGCTGCCGACGGTGCGCATCGTGCTCTTGACCATCGCTTCGACCGGCGAATCCTTGCTGCGCGACCCGCCCGAGCCGCCCAGCAGACCGCCCAGTGAATCGAGCAGACCGCCGCCACCGGCCGACGGTGCGCTGCCGCTGCCGCCATTGCCTGCGGGCACAGGCGTGCCGTCCGGCTGGCGTGCCTGCGTCCGGCCGACGAGCTTTTCATACGCCGACTCCCGATCCACGACCTTCTCGTACACGCCCGCGACGAGCGATGCCGCCATCAACGCGGTGCGCTCCTGCGGCGTGATCGGCCCGATACGCGACGCCGGCGGTGCAATGTACGCGCGCTCGGTGATCTCGGGACGCCCCTTCTCGTCGAGCAGCGACACCAGCGCTTCGCCCACCCCCAACTCGCCGATCACCGTCTCGATGTCGAGCGACGGATTCGCCCGCATCGTCTGCGCTGCCACCTTCACCGCCTTCTGATCGCGCGGCGAATACGCCCGTAAGGCGTGCTGCACGCGGTTGCCCAATTGGCCGAGCACCGTGTCCGGGACGTCGACCGGGTTCTGCGTCACGAAGTACACGCCCACGCCCTTCGAGCGAATCAGGCGCACCATCTGCTCGATTCGTTCCAGCAGCGGCTTGGGCGCTTCGTTGAACAACAGGTGCGCTTCGTCGAAGAAGAAGACGAGCTTGGGTTTATCGGGATCGCCGACTTCCGGCAGACGCTCGAACAATTCGGCGAGCAGCCACAGCAGGAAGGTGGCGTAGATACGGGGGGCCGCGAGCAGCTTGTCGGCAGCGAGGATGTTGACGACGCCGCGCCCTTGCGCGTCCGTCTGCATGAAGTCTTCGATATTGAGCATCGGCTCGCCGAAGAACTTGTCCGCGCCCTGCTGCTCCAGCGTGAGCAGCCCGCGCTGGATCGCGCCGACCGACGCCGCCGAAATGTTGCCGTACTGCGTGGTGAAGTTCGACGCGTTGTCGCCCACATGTTGAAGCATGGCGCGCAGGTCCTTGCTGTCGAGCAGCAACAGGCCGTTGTCGTCGGCGATCTTGAAGACGAGGTTGAGCACGCCGGTCTGCGTCTCGTTGAGCCCCAGCAGGCGCGCGAGCAGCAGCGGGCCGAGATCGGAGATGGTGGCGCGCACCGGGTGGCCCTGCTCGCCGAAGACGTCCCAAAGGGTGGCAGGGCTGCCGTGCCAGTCGGGCGTGTCGAATCCCAGATTGGCGATGCGCTCCTTGAGCTTGGGGGTCTCGACACCGGGCTGCGTGATGCCGGTCAGATCGCCTTTGACGTCTGCCAGAAAAACCGGCACGCCAATATCCGAAAAGGCCTGGGCGATGACTTGCAGGGTGACGGTCTTGCCGGTACCGGTCGCCCCGGTGATGAGGCCGTGGCGGTTGCCCATTGCCGGCAGCAGTCCGAGAACATGCTGGGCGTTGCGCGCGATCGTGAGCCGTTCACCGGCATCGTGAGCCGAACTTGCCGAGGCGGCGGCCGGCGAATCGACATCGGTGGCGGCGGGGGCGGGGGCGGAAGGCACTTGCGACGGCACGGGCTTCTTGGGCATGAGAGACCTCGGCGGTGAACGCGGGGCGACTCGTGACACGGCGCTGCAAACACCCGTGGCACGGTGCGGCGGCATGATAAAATTGCTTCCGATTATAGCGGCACGCGTTGCCGCTCGGACTGCACCGCCCCGAAATACCCCACACGGATCCGTGATCGACCGGCCCCGTGTGACGCGACGGGGCGGCTGGACAATCGGCGCCCGCGACCCCGGTGGTGGCGGGCGCTCCCGTTTCAACGGTTGGCCGCGCCGCACTGCGCGGGCCGGCAGAGCATACTTCGCCGCACAGCGCGGCACGACGGAGAAATTCATGGCGGGTCATAGCAAATGGGCCAACATCAAGCACAAGAAGGCTGCGGCAGATGCCAAGCGCGGTAAAGTCTGGACACGTCTGATCAAGGAAATCACCGTGGCTGCCCGTCTGGGCGGCGGTGACGCCGACAGCAACCCGCGTCTGCGTCTGGCCGTGGAAAAGGCGGCAGACGCCAACATGCCCAAGGACAACGTCAAGCGCGCGATCGATCGCGGCGTGGGCGGTCTGGACGGCGCCAACTACGAAGAAATCCGCTACGAAGGCTACGGCATCAACGGCGCCGCCGTGATCGTCGACACCATGACGGACAACCGTGTGCGCACGGTGGCCGAAGTGCGTCACGCCTTCTCCAAGTTCGGCGGCAATATGGGTACCGACGGCTCGGTGTCGTTCCTCTTCACGCATTGTGGTCAGTTCCTGTTCTCGCCGGAAACCCCGGAAGACAAGCTGATGGAAGTGGCGCTCGACGCCGGCGCCGACGACGTGATCACCAATGAAGACGGCAGCTTCGAAGTCGTCTGCCCGCCCAACGACTTCCAGGCCGTGAAGGACAAGCTCGAAGCGGCTGGCCTGAAGGCCGAAGTCGCGGAAGTCACGATGAAGCCGCAAACCGAAGTGGTCTTCACCGGCGATGACGCCGTGAAGATGCAAAAGCTGCTCGACGCGCTCGAAAACCTCGACGACGTGCAGGACGTATTCACCAACGCCGTCATCGAGGAATAAGATGAAAATTCTGGTTGTCGGCTCGGGCGGCCGCGAACACGCGCTCGCGTGGAAGCTTGCCCAATCGCCGCGCATTCAACTGGTTTATGTCGCCCCGGGTAACGGTGGCACGGCGCTCGACGAGCGCCTGCGCAACGTGCCGATCAGCGACCCGAACGTGCTCGCCGAATTCGCCGCGCGCGAAGGCATCGCCCTGACCGTGGTCGGTCCGGAAACGCCGCTCGCCGCCGGTATCGTCAACATCTTCCGCGCCCGCGGCCTGAAGATCTTCGGCCCGACGAAGGAAGCCGCACAGCTCGAATCGTCGAAGGACTTCGCCAAGGCGTTCATGAAGCGCCACGGCATTCCGACCGCCGATTACGAGACGTTCTCCGACGCCGCTGCGGCGCACGCGTACATCGACGCCAAGGGCGCCCCGATCGTCATCAAGGCCGACGGTCTGGCCGCCGGCAAGGGCGTGGTCGTGGCGATGTCGCTCGACGAAGCGCACAACGCCGTCGACATGATGCTCGCCGACAACAAGCTCGGCGACGCCGGCGCCCGTGTGGTGATCGAGGAGTTCCTGCAGGGCGAGGAAGCCAGCTTCATCGTGATGGTCGACGGCAAGAACGTGCTGCCGCTGGCCACCTCGCAGGATCACAAGCGTCTGCTCGACAACGATCAGGGCCCGAACACGGGCGGCATGGGCGCTTACTCGCCCGCGCCGATCGTCACGCCGCAGATCCACGCCCGCGTGATGCGCGAAATCATCATGCCGACCGTGCGCGGCATGGAAACCGACGGCATCCGCTTCACCGGCTTCCTGTACGCCGGTCTGATGATCGACGCCGACGGCAACGTCAAGACGCTCGAATTCAACTGCCGTATGGGCGACCCGGAAACGCAGCCGATCATGGCGCGTCTGAAGGGCGACTTCTCGGTGGTGGTGGAACACGCCATTGCCGGTACGCTCGACAAGGTCGAACTGGACTGGGATCGTCGCTACGCGCTGGGCGTGGTGCTCGCCGCTCACGGCTATCCGGATACGCCGCGTAAGGGCGACCGTATCTCGGAAGTCCCGGCGGAGACTGAGGAGTGCGTAACGTTCCATGCGGGCACCCAGCTCGAGAACGACGTGCTCAAGGTCACCGGCGGCCGCGTGCTGTGCGTGGTCGGCTTGTCCGATACGGTACGTGGCGCGCAGAGCGTGGCGTACCAGACCGTCAACCAGATCAACTTCGACGGCATGCAGTATCGCCACGACATCGGCAATCGCGCGCTGGCGCGCAAGCCGGAGTAAGGCGGACGGCAGGCGGACATCAAGCCGAGGTCGAGCCAGTGCCGTCGAACGCCTGATGGCAACCACGGCTGGAATGGTTGGAACGGTTGGAACGGTTGGAAGCGCGGCCCGGGAGCCCCCAAGTCTCCCGGGCCGTTGTCGTTTCCGGGCCTTTGCATCCGATCGTTTGGGCTGCCTCACATCCTGTGTGCGGCACGATTGACAAGCGCAGGCCAACTTGGCACGCTGGCGACGCGTGACACTGGAAGTTCACTCGCCAGAATGCGCATCCGGCCAGCCCCGGCGGAATTCATGCAGTTTTCCCGACAGACCCCTCGCTCGACGGAGACTCACATGTTCGACCTCGACAAGCTGGTCAACGATTATCTGGTGCCGTTCGGCCTGAAGATCCTGATGGCCATCGTCATCTGGATCATCGGCGGCATCGTCATCAATCTGGTCGCGCGGCTCGTACGCGGCGCGATGACCCGCCGCAACATCGATCCCACGCTCGTACGCTACACCGAGTCGTCGCTGCGCATCGCGTTGCGCATCGCGCTCATTCTCTCCATTCTCAGTGTCTGCGGCATCGAGACGACGTCGTTCGCCGCCCTGCTCGCCGCCGCCGGTATCGCGATCGGCGCGGCATGGTCGGGACTGCTGTCCAATTTCGCGTCGGGCATCTTCCTGATCGTGCTGCGACCCTTCAAGTCCGGCGACATGATCAGTGCGGGCGGCGTGACGGGTGTGGTCGACGAGATCGGTCTGTTCGTCACCACCCTCACCACGGCGGACAATCTGCGCGTGTACGTCGGCAACACCAAGGTCTTCGGCGACAACATCACCGTGTACGACGCCAACGCCTTCCGGCGCGTGGATCTCACCGCACAGCTTGCCCATACGGTCGATTTGCAGGATGCCGTCGCGAGACTGAAAGCCCGCGTCGCCCAGATTCCCAACGTGGTCGAGAAGCCCGGCGTCGATGTGGAGATTCTGGAATTCAATCCGTCCGGGCCGGTGCTGGCGGTGCGGCCGTACTGCCACAACCGCGATTACTGGCAGGTGTACTTCGACACCAACCGTGCGATTGCCGAAGTCGGCGGCACGGCGCACTGGCCGGTGCCCGCAACGCGTCAGATCCTGATGCCGCCGCCGGGAGCGGCCGCCGGGGTTCCCGCCGCCACCCCGTCTATCGTGCCCGGTGCCGGCGGCGCAGCCCCCGCTGGCACCCTGCCCAACTCGCCGGCGCCCTGAGCGTCACACGTTGGCTCAGGACTTGACTCAGGTCATCCGGGCGACACCGGCGAAGATGGCCGGCCGCCCGCGTCTTGCTGCGTCCCGGTACAATCTCGGGTAAATCGAACGCGTCGACCCGCCAATCTGTGGCCCCTTTACCGGCCTCGTTGACGATATCGACGACGGTATTACCGACGATATTGCCGACGGTATTCGCAAAGAAATTGCCGACGGACACATCGACCACGCAAGGGACGTCACAGAATGACAGCGCAAGACACCGCACAAGCGCCGGACACGGCGGCGGTACGCACGTATCTGCTCGGGCTTCAGGACAACATCGTCGCCACGATGGAGCGCCTCGATGGCAAACGCTTCTTCGTCGACGACTGGCAACGCCCCGCCGACAGCCCGTTGCGCGGTGACGGCCGCACCCGAGTGCTCGACGACGGCGACTTCTTCGAGCGTGGCGGCGTGAACTTCTCCCATGTGATCGGCGACAAGCTGCCCGCCTCGGCCAGCGCCTCGCGGCCCGAGCTGGCCGGACGCGGCTTCGAAGCTCTCGGCGTCTCGCTGGTGCTGCATCCGCGCAATCCGTATTGCCCGACCGTGCACTTCAACGTGCGAATCCTGATCGCCACGGCCCCGGGCGAACTACCGGCCTTCTGGTTCGGCGGCGGCATGGACCTCACGCCGTATTACCCGTTCGAAGACGACTGCAAGCACTTCCATCAGACCTGCAAGGACGCGCTCGATCCGTTCGATGCCACGTGGTACCCACGCTTCAAGACGTGGTGCGACGACTACTTCTTCCTGAAGCACCGTCAAGAGCCGCGCGGCATCGGCGGCATCTTCTTCGACGACTTCTCGGGCGGCGGCTTCGACACCGGGTTTGCCGTCATGCAAAGCGTGGGCGACGCCTTTCTCGGCGCCTATGTGCCCATCGTGGAACGCCGTCGCGGCATGCCGTACGGCGAGCGCGAGCGCGATTTTCAGGCGCACCGCCGTGGCCGTTACGTCGAATTCAATCTGGTCTGGGACCGGGGCACGCACTTCGGCCTGCAATCGGGCGGACGCACCGAATCGATTCTGATGTCGATGCCGCCGGTCGTGAAATGGCACTACGACTGGAAGCCGGAACCGGGCACGCCGGAAGCGAAGCTCTATACCGATTTCCTCGTGCGCCGCGAGTGGGTGTGAAGGCCGAGCCAGCATGACCGTCACCTCAACTGCGACGTCGGCACCGTCCGGCAAGAGCGCCACGCAAGCGAATCGCCCGAATCCCACCAACCGCGCCGACAGCGCCGACCGCGCCATTCCGGCCGTGCGGCGCATTGGCGTGCTGGGCGGCACGTTCGACCCGATTCACACCGGTCATCTCGCGCTCGGCGCGCTGTTCGCCGGCACGCTCGCGCTCGACGAGCTGATCCTCATGCCCGCCGGTCAGCAGCCGCAGAAGCAAGGCAGCACGGACGCCGGGCATCGGCTGGCCATGACGCGCCTGGCCGCCGAAGGTCTCGCCGCCGAGCTGGCCGTCACGCATCCGTCGACGCAGGTCATCGTGAGCACGCGCGAGATCGAGCGCGCCGGGCCGAGCTACACCGTCGATACGTTGCGGGACATGCGCCGCGATATCGGTCCCGACGTCTCGCTCTCGCTGCTCATCGGCTCAGACCAGCTGGTCCGGCTCGACACCTGGCACGCGTGGCGCGAACTGTTCGATTACGCGCACGTCTGCGCCGCGGCAAGGCCCGGTTTCAGCCGCGATACGGCGTCGGCGCAACTGCGCGATGTCTTCGCGCAACGGGAAGAGACCGCGCTCGGGGTACAATCCACGCCATGCGGCGGCATCCTGATCGACGACTCACTGGCCGTCGACATATCCGCCACCGAGTTGCGCGCCACGCTGGCGCACGCGCAAGACGCGGCCACGCCCCCGGAAAACCTGCCCGAACCTGTGTGGCAGTACATCCGCGCGCAACACCTGTATCGCGCCTGACGGCCCCCGTATGACGTTGGCGGGCCGCTGTGCCGCACCCCTGTTTCACCCAAAAGACGCACTATGGATATTCGTAAACTTCAACGCCTGATCGTCGACGCTCTCGAAGACGTCAAGGCCCAGGACATCAAGGTGTTCAACACCGAACACCTCACCGCACTGTTCGAGCGCGTGGTCATCGCGAGCGGTACGTCCAACCGCCAGACCAAGGCGCTCGCCGCCAGCGTGCGCGACAAGGTCAAGGCCGCCGGTGGCGATATCGTCAGCATCGAAGGCGAAGACGTCGGCGAATGGGTGCTGGTCGACACGGGCGACGCCATCGTGCACATCATGCAGCCGGCCCTGCGCCAGTACTACAACCTCGAAGAAATCTGGGGCGAGAAGCCCGTTCGCCTGAAGGCCGCCGGCACCAAGGCAGGCGCCAAGGCCAGCGCAGAAGACGACGCTGAAGACGCCGAAGATGACGAGGCGCCCGCCCCGGCACCGGCTCGCCGCAAGAGCAGCAAGTAAGACGCCGCGCGCGACTTCGCCGACACGCCGCCGCCATGCGTCTGTTCATTCTCGCAGTCGGGCACAAGATGCCCGGCTGGATCGAGACCGCCTTCGCCGAGTACGCCAAGCGCATGCCGCCCGAGCTGCGCATCGAACTCAAGGAAATCAAGCCGGAGCAACGCTCCAACTCCCGCACCGCCGAGACGGTCATGGCCGCCGAAGCGCAGCGCATCGACGCGGCGCTGCCGCGCGGCTGCCGTCTCGTATGTCTTGACGAACGCGGGCAGGATCTCACCACGATGCGTCTGGCGCAGTCGCTCACCGTCTGGCAGCAGGACGGGCGCGATGTGGCCTTCGTGATCGGCGGTGCCGACGGACTCGATCCGGGCCTCAAGGCACGTGCCGACACCCTCATCCGTCTGTCCAGCCTCACCCTGCCGCACGGCATGGTGCGGGTGCTGCTCGCCGAACAGCTCTACCGCGCGTGGAGCATCAACGCCAATCATCCGTACCATCGGGTGTAGGGTCTGGCGTGAGGGGCGCTCTCGCAGCATCACCGCAGCGCCTCCGCAGCGTGCGTTCCCCCCTCTGTATGACAAATCAATAAGTCAGCCATAAGTCACAAGGCTTTGGTGCGGCGCAATGCATCGTTGTATCAGGCTGCCGATGCCGCGTCGCGCCTTGCCCACCGGCCCGTTCCGGGCGTTGTCAATCCCCCCGTTGCACTCGCGTGCAACACCCGTTGTGCAGTGCGAGTGGAAAAATCATAACGACGTGTTAGTCTACGCGGCGCTACACAGTTCGCACCGCGAACAAGCAGGGGCCGCTCACTCAACAGGCCCTGGACTTCTCGTGAACCCCCGGAGATTGGTATGAAGCAACCTTCCCTGCGCACCTTTGCCCTGGCTGGCGTTGGCGCTGCACTGGCACTCGGCATGAGCACCTCGGCCCTGGCCGCCACGGAGATCCAGTTCTGGCATTCGATGGAATCGGCCCTCGGCGATCGCGTGAACCAGATCGCTGCCGACTTCAACGCCTCGCAAAGCGACTACAAGATTGTCCCGATCTACAAGGGCAACTACGAGCAGGGTCTGGCAGCGGGTATCGCCGCCTTCCGCGCCGGTAACGCCCCGGCCATTCTCCAGGTGTACGAAGTGGGCACCGCCACGATGATTCAGGCCAAGAAGGCCGTGAAGCCCGTGTGGCAAGTCATGAAGGACGCCGGCGAGCCGTTCGATGAAAAGGCCTTCGTGCCCGCCATCGCCGGTTACTACGCCGACGGCAAGACCAATCACCTGATCTCGATGCCGTTCAACAGCTCGACGCCGGTGCTCTATTACAACAAGGACGCCTTCAAGAAGGCTGGCCTCGATCCGAACACCCCGCCCAAGACGTGGGCCGACGTGAAGACCGACGCCGAGAAGCTCAAGGCTTCGGGCATGTCGTGCGGCTTCACGATGGGCTGGCAAGGCTGGACGCAGCTCGAAAACTACAGCGCCTGGCACGCCCTGCCGTTCGCCACGAAGGATAACGGCTTCGGCGGCCTCGACGCCAAGCTGAGCTTCAACGGCCCGCAACAGGTCAAGCACATCCAGTTCCTGGCCGACATGGCCAAGGAAGGCTCGTTCACGTACGTGGGCCGCAAGGATGAGGTGACCTCGAAGTTCTACAGCGGCGATTGCGGTATCGCCATGACGACGTCGGGCGCGCTGGCCAACATCGGCAAGTACGCCAAGTTCAGCTACGGCGTGGGCATGATGCCGTACGACGCCGACGTGAAGGGCGCACCGCAGAACGCCATCATCGGTGGCGCCAGCCTGTGGGTGCTCGCCGGCAAGTCGCCCGCCGAGTACAAGGGCGTGGCCAAGTTCCTGAACTACCTCGCCTCGCCGGCCGTGGCCGCCAAGTGGCACCAGGACACCGGCTACCTGCCGGTTACCAAGGCCGCTTACGAGCTGACCGAGAAGCAAGGCTTCTACGCGAAGAACCCGGGCGCCGACACGGCCATCAAGCAGATGCTCAACAAGGATCCGCTGCCGTACACGCGTGGCCTGCGTCTGGGCAACATGCCGCAGATCCGTACCGTGGTCGACGAAGAACTCGAAGGCGTGTGGAGCGGCAAGCAAACGCCTAAAGCCGCGCTCGACAAGGCTGTGCAACGTGGCGACGACCTGCTGGCTCGTTTCGCGAAGCAAGGCAGCTAAACCGCCTCGAACGCGCGATTACGCGGTCAATGCAGGGGCTTTTCCTGCGTTCGCAGCATGAATCGTGACGTTACAATGACACCACCCCGGCTCGCCTGAAACGCGGGCCGGGTTGGTTTTTTTTGGTCACTACGTTATGGCGCACAACTCCAGAGAACGCCCTCGCTTCGGCACCGGCTGGCTGCCCTACGCTCTTGTAGCTCCGCAGCTCTTCATCACCGTCGTATTCTTCCTGTGGCCGGCGGGCGAAGCCCTTTGGCAATCGACATCGACACAAGACGCCTTCGGCCTGTCGAGCGAATTCGTCGGACTCGCCAACTTCACCGCGCTGTGGGGCGACTCGCTCTACCTCGCATCGTTTCGCACGACGATGATCTTCAGCGGACTGGTCACGGTCTGCGGTCTCGTCATCTCCCTGTTGCTCGCGGCCATGGCCGATCGCGTCACGCGCGGCAAGCGCGTCTATCAGACGCTGCTGATCTGGCCGTACGCCGTCGCGCCCGCCATCGCCGCCGTGCTGTGGGCTTTCCTCTTCAACCCGAGTATCGGTCTGGTCACCTTCGGCCTCGCCAAGCTCGGCATCGAATGGAATCACGCCCTCAACGGCGGACAGGCCATGTTCCTCGTCGTGCTCGCGTCGATCTGGAAGCAGATCAGCTATAACTTCCTGTTCTTCTACGCCGGCTTGCAGGCCATTCCGCGCTCGCTCGTGGAAGCCGCCGCCATCGACGGCGCAGGTCCGATCCGGCGCTTCTTCGGGCTGGTGTTGCCGCTGATTTCGCCGACGACGTTCTTCCTGCTCGTGGTCAACCTCGTCTACTCGTTCTTCGACACCTTCCCGGTGATCGATGCGGCGACCGGCGGCGGCCCGGGCCAGTCGACCATGACGCTGATCTACAAGATCTATTCGGAAGGCTTCAAGGGGCTCGACCTCGGCAGCTCGGCTGCCCAGTCGGTGGTGCTGATGGTGATCGTCATCGTGCTCACGGTCGTGCAGTTCCGCTTCATCGAACGCAAGGTGCAATACGCATGATCGAGAACCGTCGCGGCCTGGATATCTTCTGCCACGTCATGCTGATTATCGGCGTGCTGCTGGTGGTCTTTCCGCTCTATGTGGCGTTCGTCGCCGCCACCATGAACGAGAGCGAAGTCTTCAACGTTCCTCTGTCGCTCATTCCGAGCACCCACCTGTTCGAAAACCTCGCCACGGTGTGGGGTACCGGTACGGGTAACGCCGCCATGCCGTTCGGCCTGATGCTCGGCAACAGCCTGTTCATGGCACTGGTCGTCACGATCGGCAAGATCTCGGTGTCGATCCTGTCGGCCTTCGCCATCGTGTACTTCCGCTTCCCGCTGCGCAATCTGTTCTTCTGGCTCATCTTCGTCACGCTGATGCTGCCGGTCGAAGTGCGTATCTTCCCCACGGTGCAGGTGATTTCGACCCTGGGGCTGATCAACAGCTATGCGGGTCTGACGGTGCCGCTGATCGCGTCGGCCACGGCCACGTTCCTGTTCCGGCAGTTCTTCATGACGCTGCCCGACGAACTCGTCGAAGCCGCGCGCATCGACGGCGCCGGCCCGATGCGTTTCTTCTTCGACGTGGTCCTGCCGCTGTCGAAGACGAACATCGCGGCGCTGTTCGTCATCACGTTCATCTATGGCTGGAATCAGTACCTGTGGCCGATTCTCGTGACCAACGCGCCGGAAATGACAACGGCGGTCGTGGGTATCAAGAGCATGATCGGCAGCGGTGACACCGCCACCCAATGGCAACTCGTCATGAGCGCTACGCTGCTCGCCATGCTGCCGCCGCTCGCGGTGGTGCTGCTGATGCAACGTTGGTTCGTGCGCGGTCTGGTCGATTCGGAAAAGTAATCATGGCAAATCTCAAACTCCATAGCGTCAAGAAAACCTACGACCAGAACAACTACGTGCTGCACGGTGTCGACATCGACATCGAAGACGGCGAGTTCGTGGTCATCGTCGGTCCGTCGGGTTGTGGCAAGTCGACGCTGCTGCGCATGGTCGCCGGCCTCGAATCAGTCAGCGAAGGCAGCATCCTCATCGGCTCGCAGGTCGTGAATCAGCTGGAGCCGAAGGATCGCAACATTGCGATGGTGTTCCAGAACTACGCGCTGTATCCGCACATGGACGTGCGTCAGAACATGTCGTACGGCCTGAAGATTCGCGGCATCGACAAGAAGCTCATCGACGAGCGCGTGCTCGCCGCCGCGCGCATTCTGGAACTCGAACCCCTGCTCGCACGCAAGCCGCGCGAACTCTCGGGCGGTCAGCGTCAGCGTGTGGCGATGGGCCGCGCCATCGTGCGCGAACCGGCCGTGTTCCTGTTCGACGAACCGCTCTCGAACCTCGACGCCAAGCTGCGCGTGCAGATGCGTCTGGAAATCCAGCGTCTGCACAAGCGCCTGAAGACCACCAGCCTGTACGTCACGCACGATCAGGTCGAAGCCATGACGCTGGCCGATCGCGTGATCGTCATGAACAAGGGCTACGCCGAGCAGATCGGCACGCCGACGGACGTGTACGAGCGCCCGGCATCGCTGTTCGTGGCAAGCTTCATGGGCTCGCCCGCGATGAACCTGCTCAAGGGCCGTGTCGACTCGGAAGGCCGTACGTTCGAGATCGAAGGTGGCCCGGCACTGCGTCTGCCGCCCACGAGCATGGCGCACGCCAATCGCGAACTCGTGCTCGGCGTGCGTCCGGAACATCTGGTGCCGGCCGAGCAGCAGAACGGCCTCGGGGCGTTCGCGGCACAGACCAGCATCCACGTCGATCAACTCGAACTGCTCGGCGCCGACAACCTGCTGCATGGCCGCTGGGGCGAGCAGCAGGTGACGGTGCGTCTGCCGCATGAGATGCGACCGGCAGCGGGCACGGTCGTGCCGCTGGCCATCTCGGCCAAGGCGCTGCACCTGTTCGATCCGTCGACCGGCAAGCGAGTCGAAGCATGAGCGACGCCCCCGTACCCTCTCATTTGTGGCGCGACTGGCCATATCCGCGCATCGTCTCGCATCGCGGCGGCGGCAAGCTCGCACCGGAGAACACGCTGGCGGCGTTCGAGATGGGCGCGTCGCTCGGCCTGCGCATGGTTGAATTCGACGCCAAACTCTCCGCAGACAACGTCGTCTTTCTGTTGCATGACGATACCGTCGACCGCACCAGCAATGGTCATGGCGCCGCGGCGCAAATGACCTACGCCGAGATCGAGACGCTCGATGCCGGTAGCTGGTTCGGCGCTGACGGCCGTTTTGCGGGCCAGGTAATGCCGACGCTGGCGCAGGTGGCCGAACGCTGCCTCGCGCTGGGGCTGGCGGCAAACGTCGAAATCAAGCCGTGCCCGGGGCGCGAAGCCGAAACGGGCAAGCGCGTGGCCGAGGCGGTCAGAACGCTGTGGGCCGGTCAGGCGCAGCCCCCGCTGCTCTCGTCGTTCTCCTACGAGGCGCTCGAAGCGGCCGCTGCTGCCGCGCCGGAACTGCCGCGCGGCATGCTGTACGAGGCAGTGCCCGCCCACTGGCGGGAAGACGCCCGCAAGCTCGGCACGGTCACGCTGCATGCCAGCCACAAGCATCTCGACGGCCCGCAGGTCGCCGAGATCAAGGCCGCGGGCCTGCACATGCTCGTCTACACGGTCAACGAACCGGCGCGGGCACGTGAGCTGGCGGCGTGGGGCGTGGACGCCATCTGCACCGACCGCATCGATCTGATCGGCGCAGACTTCCTCGCGGACCTCTGAGTCGCAATAAACGGCACTCCGCGCCCTTGCCGCATGCTGGCGGGGGCGCGCGCAAGGCGGCATAATAGGGCGTTCCCCTCGCCCAGCCCATCCAGCGGCCCGGTGCGCGCGCCGCAGATTTCTGCAAAGCCGTGTGCCGGGCTGGACGAATTCAAGTCAAGCCGCCATGCCGTACATCTATCTCGCTTCGCAAAGCCCCCGCCGTCAGGAACTGTTACAGCAGCTCGGCGTTCGTTTCGAGCTGCTGTTGCCTCATGCCGACGAGGACGCCGAAGCGCTCGAAGCCGTGCTGCCGGGGGAGCCGCCCGACGATTACGTGCAGCGCGTCACGCGCGCGAAGGCCGAGGCGGCCGTGGCGCGCCTGGCGCGCGCCGGGTTGCCCGCCGCACCGATTCTCACAGCCGATACGACCGTTTGTCTCGACGGCACCATCCTCGGCAAACCGTTCGACGACGCCGACGCCCGTGCCGTGCTGGCGCGCCTGTCGGGCACCCGTCATCGCGTGCTCACGGCCGTGGCCGTGTGCGCAGACGGGCAGATCCATCAGGCGGTGAACATCTCGCACGTCTGGTTCCGGCCGCTGCGCCGCGAGGAGATCGAGCGTTACGTCGCGTCGGGCGAGCCCAAAGGGAAAGCCGGCGCCTATGGCATTCAGGGCAAGGCCGCCGAATTCGTGATGCGCATCGACGGCAGTTATTCCGGCATCATGGGGCTGCCGCTGTGCGAGACCGCCGCGCTATTGCGTCAGGCGGGCGTCGACTTCTGACGCCTACCGAATTTGCCAAGCATTCGAGTCTGGTCGACACTTTATGAACGAAGACATTCTGGTCAACATCACGCCACAGGAAACCCGTGTGGCGCTCATGCAGCTCGGTGCGGTGCAGGAATTGCACATCGAGCGCACGCTGTCGCGCGGTCTGGTCGGCAACATCTATCTGGGCAAGGTCGTGCGCGTGCTCCCGGGCATGCAGTCGGCCTTCATCGATATCGGGCTTGAGCGTGCTGCGTTCCTGCACGTGGCCGATATCTGGCATCCGCGCACCAGCAACGACACGTCCGTGCCGCATCCGCAGCCGCCCATCGAGAAAACGGTATTCGAAGGGCAGACGCTGATGGTGCAAGTCATCAAGGACCCCATCGGCACGAAGGGTGCGCGCCTGTCGACGCAGGTCAGCATTGCCGGACGCACGCTCGTCTATCTGCCGCAGGAGCCGCATATCGGCATCTCGCAGCGCATCGAGAGCGAAGCCGAGCGCGAAGCGCTGCGCAGCAAGATTCAGGCGCTCGTGCCTGCCGACGAAAAGGGCGGCTTCATCGTGCGTACGATTGCCGAAGACGCTGCCGACGCCGAATTGGCCAACGACATCGCCTATCTGCGCAAGTCGTGGCAGACCATTGGCGAGCAAAGCACGCGCGTGCCGGCGCCCGCCCTGCTGTATCAGGATCTGAACCTCGCGCAGCGCGTGCTGCGCGACTTCGTGCACGAGGAGACGGGCAAGATTCTCGTCGATTCACGCGAGACATACCAGAAGCTGGCCGAATTCGCGTCCACGTACACGCCGGCCGTACTCGGCAAGCTCACGCATTACACGGGCGAGCGTCCGCTGTTCGATCTGTACAACGTGGAGACGGAAATCGAGCGGGCGCTGTCGCGTCGCGTCGATCTGAAGTCCGGCGGCTACCTGATGATCGACCAGACCGAAGCGATGACGACCATCGACGTGAACACCGGCGGCTACGTCGGGGCACGTAACTTCGACGACACGATCTTCAAGACGAATCTCGAAGCGGCGCTGATGATTGCGCGTCAGTTGCGTCTGCGCAATCTGGGCGGGATCATCATCATCGACTTCATCGACATGGAAAGCGCGGAGCATCGCGATTCCGTGCTGGCCGAGTTGAAGAAAGCGCTCGCGCGCGATCGCACCCGCATCACCGTGAACGGCTTCTCGCAGCTTGGGCTCGTGGAGATGACCCGCAAGCGTACGCGCGAATCGCTGGCGCATGTGCTGTGCGAGCCGTGCGCCGTGTGTCAGGGCAAGGGACAGGTCAAGACGCCGCGCACGCTTTGCTACGACATTCTGCGGGAAATCCTGCGCGAATCGCGTCAGTTCAATCCGCGCGAGTTCCGTCTGATTGCCTCGCAGGAAGTCGTGGATCTGTTCCTCGAAGAAGAATCGCAGCATCTCGCCATGCTGATCGACTTCATCGGCAAGCCGATCTCGCTTCAGGTCGAATCGTCGTTCCATCAGGAGCAGTACGACATCATTCTGATGTGATCTGCCCCACCGAAGCTGCCCGCCGCACGACGCTGGCGGGCAGTTTTCTTCAGTAGTTCTCCTCGTTAGTTTTCCTCGATAGTTTTCCTCGGTAACTCTCCTCCCACGCGGTCCTCGCTCTTGATAAGCGGCTCAGTCCGAGAGCGCCACCACGATATCGAGTTCGCAACAGGCATTACGCGGCAACTGTGCCACGCCGACACTGGTACGCGCATGGGCGCCGTGCTCCGGGCCGAAAATCTCATAGATCAACGACGACGCGCCATCGGCCACGGCGCTTTGCTGACTGAATTCGTCGGTGCTGTTCACGTAGACATTCAGTCGCAGGATCCGGTCGATGTGCGTCAGACTGCCCACGGTGTCGCGCAGGGCCGCCAGCGCGCGGATCATCGCGGCACGCGCGCCTTCCTGTCCTGCCTCGATCGAGACATCGCGCCCCAGCTTACCCGCGACGAGTACCCGGTCGCCCTCTCGCGGCAGCTGTCCGCTAATCCATGCCACGCCTTGGTGCACGGTACCTGTTGCGTACCTGGCGCCGGGGGCGGACGATGCAGGCAACGTGATGGACAGGGCTTGCAGACGCTGTTCAAGATCCATGATGATTCCTTGTCATGATTGAAGAAGATCGGGGAAACGTTGCCCTATAATATTTTTCGCCTGCGGCCCCCGGCAAAGCATCTTTTCTCAGGCTAGCCCCAATTCAGCTCATCTCATCATGGTTGCCCGTAAGCTCCCCTCTCTCAATGCCCTGCGTGCCTTCGAGGCCGCCGCGCGGCATTGCAGCTTTACGTTGGCAGCGCAGGAACTGCATGTCACGCAGGGCGCAGTCAGCCATCAGATCAAGGCGTTGGAAGAAGCGCTCGGCCGCCCGCTGTTCGACCGCCTCGCCAACCAGCTCAGACTGACGCGACAGGGGCAGACGTATCTCGAAGCGATAGGCGAAGCCTTCGACCGTATCGAGCGCGCGACGGCCGCCTTCGATACGCATGCCACCCGACAACGTCTCGCGATTTCCTGCTCCCCTAACTTCTCGGCCAAATGGCTGGTGCCGCGACTCGGCGACTTCACGCTGCGTCACCCACAACTCGAACTGCAACTGGAGCAGAGCGAGCGGCACGTCAATTTCGTCGGCGACAACATCGACGCGGCCATCCGCTACGGTGCCGGTCCGTGGCCGGGACTGACCTGCATGCATCTGACCGACGAATTCCTGTTGCCCGTGTGTGCGCCGGCTCTGGCGGGTGACGGTAGCGAGCCAACGCTCGACGGCATGCCGCTGCTGCACGTTCACGATCGCAATGCCTGGGCGCAGTGGTTCGCCGCGCGAGGTCTCACGCCGCCCGAATGGCGCGATGCGCCGGGGATCGTCTTCAACCACGAAAGCGCCGCCATCGACGCCGCCGTCGCCGGACAGGGCATGGCACTCGCGCGCTGGTCCCTTGTCGCGCTGGCCCTGGATCGGGGCCTGCTGAGTGCACCGTTCCCGGCAGGCGCGCCGCTGGAAAAGTCGTACTGGCTCGTCTATCCGGAAGAGCGACGCGACGATGACAACATCCTCGCCTTTTCGGACTGGTTGCGAGCCTCGTTCGACGCCGATCAGGAAGTCCGCGCCAAGGTCACGTCGGCGTAAGGGTCCAAGGGCACCGGCGATCCCCGACGCCCCGACCGCCCATCCCTTTTGCGGTGCACGACCGCACCTTTATTGGGCAGCACTCCTTACGAATCGTCCCCCTTCATGCCTTTGATCGGTTTTTCCGGCGAATCACAGCGTGCGAGACGACAGGCCTGATTCTTGCTCCTGATGCTTAAACACTTAAATAAAATCAAAAGGGGCAAAAGCATGGCGAATCCAAAAGCAATCGTCGAACTCACACATTCCGTGCGCAAGCTCGCCGTCAGCAAGATCGGCGACATCAACGAGATCAATCGGGAGACGACCTTCCTCGCATTGAACGCACTGATCGAAGCCGCGCGAGCGGGGAATGCGGGAAAGGGTTTCGCTGTCGTCGCCAATCAGGTCAAACACGTCTCCAAGCGCATCGGCGAAGTCACCGACACCCTCAACAAGGAACTCACCGGCTCACTCAAGGAACTCACGGAACTTGGCGATCTGATGATCGAAAGAATGCGCGGGCTCGACGGTCAGCGCTGCGCCGATCTGGCGCTCAACATGATCGACGTCATCGACCGCAACCTCTATGAGCGCTCGTGCGACGTGCGCTGGTGGGCGACCGACTCCGCCGTCGTCGACTGCCTGACGAACCCGCATCCGCAAACGGCGTCCCATGCGTCGGACCGGCTCGGCGTCATTCTCGACAGCTACACGGTCTACAAGGACCTCTGGGTCGTGGACGCACAGGGCGTGGTCGTGGCGAACGGCCGCCGCTCGACCTACCCCGTGATCGGCAGCCAGGTCGGCGACGCCCATTGGTTCAAGGCCGCACTCAAGACACGCAGCGGCGCGGATTATGTCGCGAGCGACGTGCAAACGCTCGCGCACCTCAAACACGCACAAGTCGCGACGTACTCGACAGCCATTCGCGAAGACGGTGCGCCCAACGGCCGCGTGCTCGGCGCGCTGGTGATCTTCTTCGACTGGGCGCCGCAGGCCGAAGCCGTCGTCAAGGGCGTACGTCTGAGCGAGGACGAATGGTCGCGCACGCGCTGCATGATCGTCGACTCGTCGTTTCGCGTGATTGCCAGCTCCGATGGTCAGGGCGTACTTGGCGAAACCTTCGCGCTGCGCACTGACGGTGCGTCCACGGGGTTCTATACCGACGCCAGCCAGACGACCGTCTCGTTCGCCGCGACGCCCGGCTACGAGACCTACAAGGGACTCGGCTGGTATGGCGTCGTGTGTCAGCGTGCGGTGGCCGATGACGCGGCAAAGTCGGCAAAGGGACCGGGGAAGACCCCAGAGGCCGTGCCGATGCCTCAAACGTTGCGTCGCGTAGCGTTCTGAGCGGCTGAGGTATCCCCGTCTCGTCACAGCAAGCCCGGGACGGGGACTCGGAGAGCCGCATCAGGGGGCCGTAGACGTCTGCGGCGGCGAATCCCGGCGTTCGCCCCGAGACAACCGGTGATCCGCTAAATTAGAATGCGAGATCATTCCGACGCAGCGGCGCCTGCCACGCGCGCCCCGACTTCATGCCCTACTCGAACTACGACAACCTGGCGGCATCGAGCGAGGCGCTCGATAAACACGCCGTCGCGCGCCATTCGACCTGGGTCAGTATCTGGGTCAACGTCGTGCTCACGACGGCACAGATCGTCATCGGTGTCTTCGCACGGTCACAGGCACTGATTGCCGACGGTATCCACTCGCTCTCGGACATCGTCTCCGATTTCGTGGTGCTCGCCGCGGCCCGTGGCAGCGCCCGCGCGCCCGACGCCGATCATCCTTACGGCCATAGCCGTTACGAAAACGCGGCGTCGCTGTTTCTCGGCGTGATTCTGCTGGTCGTCGGCGCCGGCATGTTGTGGCGCGGTATCGAGCGTTTGCTGCACCCGGAGGACATTCCGGAAGTCCACACGATCGCCCTCGTCGTCGCCGTCGTGGTGCTGGTGAGCAAGGAGGGACTGTTTCGCTACATGCTGCGCGCCGCACAGCGCGTACGTTCGGCCATGCTCGTCGCAAACGCGTGGCACGCGCGCTCAGACGCCCTGTCGTCGCTCGTGGTGGCATGCGGCATTCTGGGCAACCTGGCGGGGTATCGCATTCTCGACCCGCTCGCCGCCGCACTCGTGGGCCTGATGATCGGGCGCACCGGCTGGAAGTTCGGCTGGAACGCCTTGCAGGACCTCATCGATCGCGGTGTGGACGACGCCACCACCGTAGCGATCCGCCAGCGGCTGCTCGACACGCCCGGCGTGCGCGCCATCGACATGCTGCGCACGCGACGCATGGGCGACGAGATCGTGGTCGACGTCCATATCCTTGTCGACGCCCGTCTGTCCGTCTCCGAAGGGCATTACATCGCCGAACAGGCGCGTGCCGCCGTCATGAGTGAATCGCAGATTCTGGACGTGCTGGTGCACGTCGATCCGGAGAGCGATACCAAGGGCACCGCCCTGCAACAATGGCCCGCCCGCGCGGTCGTCGTCGGCGCGGCCGAGCTGCTGTGCCGGGCGAACGCGCTCGCGCTGCATGACGTCAAGCTGCATTACCTCAACAACGGACTGGAAGCCGACGTGATCGTCGAGGGATTGAGCGAACCCGCGCGTGCCGAAGGAGTCAGCCGTGCGGGTTTCGTGGATGGCGGCATCGACGCCGCGTCGCAAACCGTAGCAGACGCCCTCGCCGCGCGTTTCGCCCCGCTGGGCTTGCGCTATGTGCGCGTGCTTCGCGTGATGGGGGAGACGATGGCGACGACGTCCACTGCCGTCAGTCCTCGTGCCGATAATCCGTGAACAGCATGCCCTGCCTGTCCTTGTCCGAGACGATCGGCGTGATGCCGTCGAGCGGCCAGGGAATCGCCAGCGTCGGATCGTCCCAGCGAATGCAGCGCTCGAACTGCGGCGCCCAGTAGTCCGTGGTCTTGTACAGCACTTCGGCCGTCTCCGACGTCACCACGAAACCGTGCGCGAAGCCTGCGGGAATCCACAGTTGCTTCTTGTTCTCGGCGCTCAGCACTTCTCCGCCCCATTTGCCGAACGTCGGCGAGCCCTGACGAAGATCCACCGCGACGTCATAAATCTCACCGCTCAACACTCGCACCAGCTTGCCCTGCGGTTGCCTGACCTGATAGTGCAGGCCTCGCAGCACCCCCCGTACCGAGCTGGACTGATTGTCCTGAACGAATTTATGCGTCTGGCCGAGCGCCTCGTTGAAATTACGCTGGTTAAAACTCTCGAAGAAATAGCCTCGGGAGTCACCAAACACCTTGGGCTCGACAAGCTTGACGTCAGGCAGAGCAGTGGCGATCAGTTGCATGACTCGTTATCCATCAAAAAAGACGTTCGCGCAGCATCGTCAGAAGATATTGACCGTACCCGGTCTTGGCGAGCGGTTGCGCCAGCTTCTCGATGGCTGCGGCGTCGATCCAGCCGCGGCGGTAGGCGATCTCTTCCGGGCAAGCCACCTTCAATCCCTGACGACTCTCGATGGTCTGGATGAACGTACTGGCTTCGAGCATCGACTCGTGCGTGCCGGTATCGAGCCACGCATATCCGCGTCCCATCATCTGCACATTGAGCTTGCCGCGCTTCAGATACTCGTTGTTGACGTCGGTAATTTCCAACTCGCCGCGTGCGGAAGGTTTAATCGAGCGGGCAATTTCGATCACGTCGTTGTCACAGAAATACAGTCCCGTGACTGCATAGCGCGACTTGGGATCTTTGGGCTTTTCAACGAGTTCGACGGCCTTGCCGTGCTCATCGAACGTCACCACCCCGTAACGCTCCGGATCGTGCACAGGGTAGGCAAAGACCGAGGCGCCTTCCGTCTGGGCATTCGCCTTGGCCAGGAGGCCGGCGAAATCGTTGCCGTAGAACAGGTTATCGCCGAGCACAAGCGCACACGGATCGTTGCCGATGAAGTCGGCGCCGATCAGGAAAGCCTGTGCGAGACCGTCCGGGGACGGCTGCACGGCATACTGCAGGTTAAGGCCCCACTGGCTGCCGTCGCCGAGCAGTTGCTCGAAGCGCGGCGTGTCCTGCGGCGTAGAGATGATCAGCACGTCGCGAATCCCCGCCAGCATGAGCGTGGTCAGCGGGTAGTAGATCATCGGCTTGTCGTAGACCGGCAGCAGTTGCTTGGAAACGGCCAGCGTTGCCGGATACAGGCGCGTGCCGGAACCACCGGCCAGAATGATGCCTTTGCGTTTGATACTCATAGGTGCCTCAATCGTTCTTCTGATAATGCGTTTCGATCCAGCGCTTGTACTCGCCCGACTGGACCTGACGTACCCACTCGCCATTCGCGAGATACCACTGAACGGTCTTGCGCATGCCTGTCTCGAAGGTTTCCGCCGGGCGCCAGCCCAACTCGCGTTCGAGCTTGCGCGCATCGATGGCGTAACGTCGATCATGTCCAGGACGGTCGGTCACAAACGTGATCTGATCGACATACGACTTACCGTCGGCGCGTGGCGAAAGTTCGTCGAGCAGCGTGCAAAGATGCTTCACGACCGACAGGTTGTTCTGCTCGTTCCAGCCGCCGACATTGTAAACCTCGCCCGTCACGCCCTTCGCCAGCACTTCGCGAATCGCCGAGCAGTGATCGCCGACGTACAACCAGTCGCGCACGTTGCTGCCATCGCCGTAGATCGGCAACGGCTTGCCGGCCAGCGCGTTGGCGATGACCAGCGGAATCAGCTTCTCCGGGAACTGGTACGGACCGTAGTTGTTCGAGCAGTTGGTCGTGAGCACCGGCATGCCGTAGGTGTGATGATAGGCACGCACGAGATGGTCGGAGCCCGCTTTCGACGCCGAATACGGGCTGTTCGGCGCGTACGGCGTCGTTTCAGTGAAGGCCGGGTCCGTCGGGCTCAGCGAACCATAGACCTCGTCGGTCGACACGTGCAGGAAACGGAAGTTGTCGCGGGCGTCGCCTTCGAGCGCGCCCCAATAGGCACGTGCCGCTTCGAGCATCGTGAAGGTGCCCACAATGTTCGTCTGCACGAACTCGCCCGGGCCGTGAATCGAACGATCGACGTGGCTCTCTGCTGCGAAATGCAGCACCGCACGCGGACGATGCGCCGCATAGAGCTTGTCCAGCGCGGCACGGTCACAAATATCGACTTGCGCGAAATGGTGACGGGGGTCGCGTTCGAGACTCGCCAGATTCGCCAGGTTACCGGCGTAAGTGAGCTTGTCGATGGTCACGACCGGTTCGTCGTGTTGCGCAAGCCAGTCGAGAACGAAGTTTGCGCCGATGAATCCGGCGCCGCCAGTCACGAAGATCATAGGTATCGAAGTTTTGTGAGAAGTCGGTTTAACGGGTGCGAGGCACGCGCCCCATCAGGAAAAATTCGTCGTTGGGACGCATCGAAATCGCATTGGCGATGCGGTTCGACATGCCGAAGAATGCCGTGATCGCGGCGATGTCCCAGATATCTTCGTCGTGCAGGCCGTGTCGGCGCAGGTTCGCATAATCGTCATCGCCCACGTCCTGCGAGCGTTCGCAAACCTTCAGCGCATAGGCCAGAATCGCCTTCTGACGCTCAGTCAGGTCCGCCTTCAGATAATTGACGGCGATCTGGTCGGCCAGCAACGGCTGCTTTTCATAGATGCGCACGAGCGCGCCATGCGCGACCACACAGTACAGACACTGATTCACGGCGCTGGTTGCCACCACGATCATTTCGCGCTCGCCCTGGCTCAGATTGCCGTCTTTGAGCATGAGCGCATCGTGATACGCGAAAAAAGCGCGGAATTCGTCAGGACGATGCGCCAGCGTCAGGAAAACGTTCGGGATGAAGCCAGCCTTCTCCTGCACCTCGTCGATGCGCGCACGGATATCGTCCGGCAATGCGGCGAGATCCGGCACGGGAAAACGACTGATCGGCGGCGGGCTCATCATGGTCTCCTCAAAGGCGGGCAGTGTTGTCGGACGGTGGCCTGCGTCGCGACAGGTCGTATTACGACACCTCGCAAACGCTTGCCTACCTCCTGCTGAAACGGCGCTTGAAATTACGCCTCTTGCTGCTGCGCGTACTGAATGCGGTGCAAGTGCGCGTAGAGGCCATTATGCGCCACCAGTGCCTGGTGAGAGCCTTGCTCCGCAATCCGGCCATGTTCCAGTACGACGATCCGGTCCGCACGTTCGATGGTCGACAGACGGTGCGCGATCACGAGCGTCGTACGGCCTTCCATCAGCACTTCCAGCGCCGCCTGCACGTGGCGCTCGGATTCGGAATCCAGTGCAGAAGTGGCTTCATCGAGAATCAGGATCGGCGCGTCCTTGTAAATCGCACGGGCAATCGCCAGACGCTGACGCTGACCACCCGACAGGCGCATGCCATTGTCGCCCACGAGCGTGGCGACGCCGTCGGGCATCGCCGCCACCGCATCGGCCAGATTGGCCGCACGCAGGGCGGCCTGCACGCGCTCGGCATCGACCTCCTGACCGTAGGCCACGTTGGCGGCGATGGTGTCGTTGAACAGCACGACGTCCTGACTCACGAACGCGATCTGACGACGCAGGTCGGCCAGACGCAGATCGGTGAGCGCAATGCCGTCGAGCAGGATACGTCCGCCGGTCGGATCGAAGAAGCGCGGCACCAGATTGACCATCGTTGTCTTGCCACTGCCGGACGGGCCGACCAGCGCGACCATTTCCCCTGGCGCGACATCCAGTGAAATGCGGTCGAGCGTCGGACGCTCGCTCGCGCCGTAGTTGAAACTCACGTCATCGAACGTCACACGGCCCTTCGCGCGCTCGAGCGTACGCTCGCCGCCTACGGGTTCGACTTCGACGTCCATGACCTCGAAGATCAGTTCCGCGGCCGTCACGCCACGTTGCAACGGCTGGTTCACGTCCATCAGATGCTTGAGCGGGGAGACGACGAGCAACAGCGCCGTGACGAACGCGGTGAAGCCGCCCACCGTCATCTCGCCGGAGGACGATTCGATCATCGCCACGGTGATCACGATCGCCAGCGCCAGCGAGGCGAGCGCCTGCGTCACCGGCTGTGCCAGACCGCCCGAGACCGTCACGCGCATGGCATAGCCGCGCAGCGTGCTGGTCATCTTGTCGAAACGGCCCTTTTCGTACTCTTCGCCGTTGTGGATCTTCACGACCTTGTAGCCGCCGACCGCCTCCTCGACCACGTACGACAGCGCGTTGGTCAGCGTTTGCTGCTCGCGGTTCAGGCGGCGCAGGCGACGGTTGATCTTACCGACCAGCCAGCCGATCAGCGGCAGAATGACGGCCACCACCAACGTCAGGCGCCAGTTCAGGTAGAACAGGTAACCCAGCAGGCCAACAACGGTGAGCGAATCGCGCACGAGCGTGATCAGCACCGTGGTGAGCACGCCAAGCACCTGATTGACTTCATAGACGATGGCGTTGATCAGCGTGCTGGTCGTCTCGCGCTGGTAGTAGGACGCCGGCGCATGCAGCAAACGCTCGAACATGCGCACGCGCAGATCGAGCAGCACACGGTTGGAGACCCACGACAGCATGTAGTTGGCCGAATACTGCGCCAGCCCGCGAATGACCGCCAGACCGATCACGGCGGCCGGGACATACCAGAGCTTCCACGGATCGCCGCCTGAAAAGCCCTTGTCGAGCACCGGTTTGAGCACTGCCGGAATCGCCGCTTCGGTCGCTGCGACCAGCGCCATGGCGAGAACGGCCAACAGGCCCATGTGCCAATAAGGCTGGAGATAGCCCAGCAGACGTCGCAAGATCGGTCCGGTGGGCTTGTGCGGTGCGCTCATGTAAGTCGGGGACGGCAGGAAAACCGCTATTCTAACGTACCGGCCGGTCCCGCCGGGACGTGTCCGAACCGGACTAGGACGCCGCCGTAAAAATCTCCACAATGCCCGATATCCGTGGCCTTCGGCGCGCCGAACCCCGGGTGGAACCGGTATACTCCGGCGCATGGCAAGCGCACTCGAAGTCCTCCGTACCGTATTCGGCTATAACGCATTCCGTGGCGATCAGGCCGCCATCGTCGACCATGTGGCCGACGGGGGCGATGCACTCGTGCTCATGCCCACGGGCGGCGGCAAGTCACTCTGCTACCAGATCCCCGCGCTGCTGCGCCCGGGCATCGGGATCGTCGTCTCCCCGCTCATCGCCCTCATGCAGGATCAGGTCGACGCCCTGCTGCAAGCGGGGGTGCGCGCCGCCTATCTGAATTCCAGCCTCGCCTTCGACGAAGCGGTCGATATCGAACGGCGCGCCGCGCGCGGCGAACTCGACCTGCTTTACGTCGCGCCGGAACGGTTGCTGACCGATCGGTTTCTCAATCTGCTCGACCGGCTCGACGAGCGCGGCCAACTGGCGCTCTTCGCCATCGACGAAGCCCACTGCGTCTCGCAATGGGGCCATGACTTCCGTCCCGAATATATTCAGCTCTCGGCGCTGCACGAACGCTACCCGCGTGTGCCGCGCATTGCGCTGACGGCGACCGCAGACGCCGCGACGCGCGAAGAAATTCAGACCCGGCTCGGGCTGACCGACGCGCGTCTGTTCGTCTCCAGCTTCGACCGGCCGAACATTCGCTACGAGATCGTCGACCGCGACAATCCACGCAAGCAATTGCTGGCATTCCTGAGCCGGCATCGCGGCGAGGCAGGCATCGTGTATTGCCTGTCACGCAAGAAAGTGGAAGAAACGGCAGCCTGGCTGGAGACGCAGGGTATCGCGGCGCTGCCCTATCACGCCGGGCTCGATGCCGAGGTGCGACGCACCCATCAGCAACGGTTCCTGCGCGAAGAAGGGCTGGTCATGGCGGCGACTGTCGCCTTCGGCATGGGCATCGACAAGCCGGACGTCCGCTTCGTCGCGCATCTGGACTTGCCCAAGAGCCTCGAAGCCTATTACCAGGAGACGGGCCGCGCCGGCCGTGACGGGGAGCCCGCCGAAGCCTGGATGACTTATGGCCTGAACGACGTCGTCGTGCACCGTAGCCGGATCGACGAATCGAACGCCTCCGAGCTGCAAAAGCGCATCGAGCGTCAAAAGCTCGACGCCCTGCTCGGTTATTGCGAGGCGCCCCGCTGCCGTCGCACCGTGCTGCTGTCGTATTTCGGCGAACAGAGCGAGCCGTGCGGCAATTGCGACGTCTGCCTCAACCCGCCCGAGGTTTTCGACGGCACCGTCGCGGCCCAGAAGGCGCTCTCCGCCATTCTGCGCACCGGCCAGCGCTTCGGCGCAGGCCATCTCGTCGATCTGCTGCGCGGGCGCAGCACCGACAAGATCCGTCAGTTCGGGCACGAAAGCCTGCCGACCTTCGGCGTGGGCGGCGAAATGGACGATCAGGGCTGGCGCGCAGTGTTTCGTCAGTTGATCGCCCACGGCATCATCGAACCGGACAGCAGCCAGTACGGCGCACTCACGCTCAACGCGGCAGCGCGTCCGGTGCTCAAGGGCGAAACGACCGTGTCGCTGCGACGCCAGCAGCGGCCGACCGCCGGCAAGAAAAGCCGCTTTGCCGGCTATGCGTCGTCGCAGGCCATCGAACTGGATGTGGCGGACCAACAGGTGTTCGAGAAACTTCGTGCCTGGCGGCAGGACATGGCGAAGACGCAGGCGGTGCCCGCGTACGTTATCCTGCATGACCGCACGTTGCGGGAACTAGCCCAGCGCCGCCCCCGTCATCGCGACGGACTGGTGGATATCACCGGTCTGGGCGAGGCGAAGATCGAGCGCTACGGTGAAGCGCTGGTCGAGCTGCTGAATGCTTGAGCGGCGCGGCGCATCGATACCGCTGCGTTGCTCACGGCTCACTACGCACCGCGAATACCCGCCACCCCTTTGATGACCCACTGTTTAGCTCACCCAACGGCCCGCCCCGACCATGTCTGACATGCAACGCCTGCCGATCTCGGTGACGATTCTCACGCGTAACGAGCGTCACAACATTGCCGACTGCATTGCGTCGGTGGCGTCGTTCGCCACGCAGATCGTCGTGGTCGACAACGCCAGCACGGACGGCACGGCAGAGATTGCGCGCGACGCGGGCGCGGAGGTCCATGTCACGCCCGACTGGCCCGGCTTCGGCCCGCAGAAGAATCGCGCGCTGTCGTATGCCACACAGCCGTGGGTGCTGTCGCTGGATGCCGACGAGCGTGTCACGCCCGAGTTGGCTGCCGATATCGCCGCCGCCATCGCACAGGGCACCCATGCGGGTTACCGCATGCCTCGCCTGTCGCAATTTCTCGGTCACTGGGTGAAGCACTGCGGCTGGTATCCGGATTACGTACTGCGGCTGTTCCGTCGCGACGCCGGACGCTTCTCCGACAATCTCGTGCATGAGCGTGTGATCGTCGACGGCGAGATCGGCACGCTCGCCCACCACCTTCTGCATTACAGCTACACCGAAGTCCGTCAGGTCGATGACAAGGTACAGCGCTATGCACGGGCGGGAGCGAAGGAGATGGCAATGCGCGGCAAGCGTGTCTCGCCCCTCAAGCCGTGGATCAATGGCGGATGGGCTTTCGTGCGCACCTACGTGTTGCGTCGCGGCTTTCTCGATGGCGCGACCGGCGCAGCCATTGCGCGCATGAACGCTCGCAGCGCCTTTCTCAAGTACGCCTTGCTCAGAAGCGGCGAGGTTTGAGAAAGGTATGCCGAGGCCTCGTGTACGTTCGGCCTTGATACCGAGAAATCACGCAGAAACAAGAACGGACGCCCGAGGCGTCCGTTTTCACATGACATGCTGACGTCGTTATTTCGCCAGCGCGCGTTTGATGCGTGAGCGGAACAACTGCCAGCGCAGCTTGCTGTCGTCGACCGGCTCGGCCAGACGGCCGTCGCTACCGGCCGGCACCGGCGTGCCGCGACGCAGATAGTACCGATCGAAAATCGACTGCGTCATGCCCCACTTGCGCAGGAACTGGGTGCGGCCGTCGTTCTTCACGACCTTGCCCGTGCTCTTGCACTGGAAGTGATACACGAGACTCGCGCCCACACCAACGAAACGGCGTGCGCCCGCTCCCCACATCTTCATCGAAAAATCGTTGTCGCTGCTCATGCCCGGGCTCAACTCCGTGCTGTAGCCGCCCACGAGGAACCACCAGTCGCGGTGCACGAGCGTCGGCGGCCACGTCGCACCGAACCAGTCAGGCTTGCGGTACGTCGGCACGGCAGCCAGCAGCCCCGCTTCGTCGAATTGGTCGACGTCACGGCCGAAGTCCTGCACCAGCACGCACGGATTGCCGGTGTCGACCGGCTCGATCATCGTGCCCGAGAGCATGAACGCCTTGTCGGGCATGGCTTCGGCACGCTCGATCAGCGCACTGTCCCAGCCGGGGCAACAGTACATGTCATCGTTGAGGAAAACGATGTACTTCTCGCGCGCGAGTGCCGCCGCCTGATTCACGGCGTAGCAAATACCGACATTCTCGGCAGACGCCGTGTGCTCGATGCCCTCAGCCCTGACCCAGTCGAGCGATCCGTCCGAGCCATCATTGACGTGCACGATGATCTGATGCGGATAGCGCGAATTCTGGCGAATGCTGCGCACACAGAGTTGCAGCAAGGCGAGGTTGTTCCAGGTCGGAACGATGATGGAGAACATCCGGATTTCCTTGTTTTATCGACCGCCGGGCTGGCGGATGACGTCGGTTTTGCGACGCAATCCGCTGCCGTACATCAATAGATCACTTGTACCGAGTCGGTCGTCAGCCACTGACGAAGCTCACCGAGCAGTTCGTCACCCGGCTGCACCTTCCAGTCGTCGCCGAGACGGGACTCGCACTCGGCATCGGGACGACGATAGACGATGTGCACCGGCAGGCCGTTTTGCTTGTCGCCATCGCCGTTGCCGTTGCGACGGCCGAAGCCGCCACCACCACCGCCGTTACCGCCCCCCCCCCCGTGCCCGCCGTTGAACCCACCGCCGCCGCCCGCACCGGCCGTTGCGGCCACACGGTACATCGTGCAATGCGGTTGCAGCGTGGCGCGCAGACGCGTCCAGTCGGCATTACCGTTGAATGACAGCTTCAGCGCCCGCGCAAAGCGTGCGCGCGCCCGGCCGAGGTCCATCAGGCTTTCGACGGTAAAGCGCAGGCCGCCGGTGAAGCTGTCGGGACGCGCGTTGCCGTGCACGATCAGCAGCTCGTCTTCCTTGAAGAGATGCTTGTTCGCCTCGAACTGCTCGTTGAAGATCGTGACTTCGAGGGTGGCGGTGCCGTCGTCCAGTTGCACGATCAGCATCTTGCCGCGCTGCGTCATCATGGTGCGCATGGCGGAGATCACCCCGGCAACAAGCCGGTCGCGCCCTTCCGACAGATCCTTGATGCGGGTACGCACAAAGCGACGCACTTCGTCCGCGTACGAATCGAACATGTGCCCCGACAGGTAGAAGCCGAGCGCCTGCTTCTCTTCCTGCAACTTGCGCTTGTCGGTCCATGCCGGCTCGTCCGCCAGTTCCAGCGGCGCTTGCAGGCTTTCGTCGCCCAGATCGAACAGGCTGACCTGATTGGCGGCGGCACTGGCCTGCTCGGCGGCTTCCATCGCCATCGGCACGGACGCCATCAACTG
The DNA here is from genome assembly GCF_022696215.1 of Pandoraea sp. LA3. Lineage (NCBI taxonomy): Bacteria > Pseudomonadati > Pseudomonadota > Betaproteobacteria > Burkholderiales > Burkholderiaceae > Pandoraea > Pandoraea sp. LA3. The sequence goes on from NZ_PTPY01000029.1 coordinate 151,753, forward strand.
CGCCCGGTTGTCGTGAATCGAATCGAACGCACCGGCGCGAATCAGCGCTTCGATCGTGCGACGGTTCACCACGCGGCGGTCGATGCGCGCGCAGAAGTCGAACAGATCGGTGAACGGACGCTCTTCGCGGGCACGCAGAATTTCTTCGATGGCCGACTGACCGCTCCCCTTGATGGCGCCGAGACCGTAACGCACGGTCTTCGAATCGGCCGGCTCGAAGCGATAGGCCGAGACGTTGACGTCCGGGGGCAGCACGCCCAATCCGTTCGCCGGGGCAAGGCAGTCTTCGTAGAGAATCTTGACCTTGTCGGTGTCGTCCATGGCCAAGCTCATGTTGGCGGCCATGAATTCGGCGGGATGGTGGGCTTTGAGCCAGGCGGTGTAGTAGGCGAGCAGCGCGTACGCGGCGGCGTGCGACTTGTTGAAGCCGTAGCCTGCGAACTTTTCCATCAAGTCGAAGATTTCGTCCGACTTCTCGCGCGTCAGACCGTTCTCGGCGGCACCCTTGGCGAAAATCTCGCGGTGCTCGGCCATTTCCTCGGCCTTCTTCTTACCCATCGCGCGACGCAACAGGTCGGCGCCACCGAGCGAGTAACCGCCGATGATCTGCGCCATCTGCATCACCTGCTCCTGGTAGACCATGATGCCGTAGGTCTCCTGGAGCACCGGCTCGACGCGCGGATCCGGATATTCCGTCTTCTCGCGGCCGTGCTTACGCGCGCAGAAGCTTGGAATCAGGTCCATCGGGCCCGGACGATACAACGCCACCAGCGCGATGATGTCCTCGAAGCGGTCAGGCTGGGCATCCTTCAACATGCCCTGCATGCCCCGGCTTTCCAGCTGGAACACCGCGACCGTGTTGGCCTTCTTGAGGATGCTGAACGCCGCCGGATCGGTGAGCGAGACCTGATCGAGCGACCAGTCCGCCATCTCCGGATGCAGACGCTTGATATAGCGCTCGGCCCAGTTCAGGATCGTGAGCGTGGTCAGGCCCAGAAAGTCGAACTTCACCAGACCGACGGCTTCCACGTCGTCCTTGTCGTACTGACTCACCACGCCGCTGGCGTCTTCGCCGCTGCCCTGCGTGTAGAGCGGGCAGAAGTCGGTCAGCTTGCCCGGTGCGATCAGCACCCCGCCCGCGTGCATGCCGACGTTACGCGTGAGCCCTTCCACACGCTGCGCCAGCTCGATCAACTGCTTGACTTCGTCTTCCGTCTGGAAGCGCTCGGCCAGTTGCGGCTCTTCCTTGAGGGCGTCGTCGATGGTGACGTGCTTGCCCGGCTTGAACGGGATCAGCTTGGAAATGCCGTCGACGAAGTTGTATCCGAGATCGAGCACGCGGCCCACGTCACGCACCGCGGCCTTGGCGGCCATCGAGCCGAAGGTGGCGATCTGCGAGACGGCGTCCGCGCCGTACTTTTCCTTCACGTACTGAATGACGCGATCGCGGCCGTCCTGACAGAAGTCGATGTCGAAGTCGGGCATCGAGACGCGTTCCGGATTCAGGAAGCGCTCGAACAGCAGGTTGTACTTGAGCGGGTCGAGGTCGGTAATGCCCAGCGCGTAGGCGACGAGCGAACCGGCGCCGGAACCCCGGCCCGGGCCGACCGGCACGCCGTTGTTCTTCGCCCACTGGATGAAGTCCGCCACGATCAGGAAGTAGCCGGGGAAGCCCATCTTGATGATCGTGCCGGTCTCGAAGTCGAGACGCTTGTAATACTCGGGGCGCTGCCTGTCGCGCTCCGCCTCTTCCGGGAAGAGCAGCGCGAGACGCGTCTCGAGGCCTTCCTTGGAGAGCTGGACGAGATAGTCGTCGAGCGACATGCCGTCCGGCGTCGGGAAGAGCGGCAGCTTCGGCTTGCCGAGTTCGAGCGTGAGGTTGCAGCGCTTGGCGATCTCGACGGTGTTGGCAATCGCGGACGGCACGTCTTCGAACGCGGCGATCATGTCGTCCTGCGTGCGGAAGCTCTGGTCCTGCGTGAAACGCCGCACCCGGCGCGCATTGCCGAGCATTTCACCTTCCGAGATACACACGCGCGCTTCGTGCGCGGTGAAATCGTCGCCCGTCATGAACTGGATCGGGTGCGTGGCGACGACCGGCAGCCCGGCCTTCGCCGCCAGTTGCACCGCGTGTTGCACGTACGTCTCCATGCCCTGCTGACCGGTGCGTTGCAGTTCGATGTAGAACGCCCCGGGGAACACGCTCGCCCAGTGCTTCGCACACTGCAACGCCAGATCGGGATTGCCGGCGGCCAGCGCCGCGCCGACGTCGCCCATCTGCGCGCCCGACAGCGCGAGCAGGCCGCGTGCAAGGCCATCGGGCTGAAGCCACGACGACTCGATTTCTGCGCGTCCACGGTACTGATTGCCGAGCCATGCCTTCGACAGCAACTGGCACAGGTTCAGATAGCCTTCCCGGTCACGAGCGAGGAGCAGCAGGCGTGAGGGCTTGTCGCGATCGGCCGGATTCGTGATCCAGGCGTCGCAGCCGACGATCGGCTTGACGCCCTTGCCACGGGCTTCCTTGTAGAAACGGATGGCCCCGAACATGTTCGCGAGGTCGGTGAGCGCGAGCGCGCCCTGACCATCCTTGGCGGCGGCCTTGACGACGTCGTCGAGCCGCACGATGCCATCGGCGATCGAATATTCGGAGTGGAGACGGAGGTGGACGAAACGAGGTTCTGACATGGGCCGTATTGTAACGCGGCCTCCCCGGATTGACCGGCTTCGAATCCGGATGAAAGCATCCGGATGAAAGCGCAAGGAAAGCGCGGCGGCGGGCATCGCGCTGACCGCGCCCGGGATCCGGCGTCATTCATGAGCGAATTCGAATATCCGCCACAGCACGCCGATGCCCAGACTATCCGGACTACGCGGTCACAAAAATCCGGCGAACCACGTCTTCGCCGCGCCTCCCCCACTCAAAACACCGACCGTCCATGCAAATCCTGCGTTACGGGCCACACGTGCCCCCGATGTCGCAAACCGCGACACCCACGCCCTCTGCCCGGCCAAACCGTGACGATCGCTCACCGGCCGAGACCGCCGATCTGCCAGACGACACCGGTATGGCAAGCACGCCGCACGACGCTTGCGACGCCGGCGACGTCCTGTCGTCTACCGATGCGGCACATGCCCGCTTACGTACACGCACCGCACCGACGAAGCGCAAGCATGACGATGGGGGCAACGAAGGCCTTTCAGACGACGACCATGACGCCCCGGATAGCGACATCCCAAGCGATACCTGGCGCATCGGCAGCCCCGCGCTCGATCAACTGCGACGCTCGCTGATCGGTGCGCGCAACGCCCATCGCAACATGGCCATCGACGCCCCTCCCAGCGCGGACACCGACAAGATCGCCACGACGCAGGCCACCGAGGCGCTGGCACGCAAGCGGCGCGAATCGTCGATGCCGGCGTTCGCCGAATCGATTCAGCGTGTCTCGAATCAATATCGCGTCGTTATCGGTCTGCGACGTCCGAACGCGATGGGGCAATCGCTGCTGCGCGAAGGCTTCCCCACGAAGAATTTTCACGTAAAGGCGAAGTCGAGCGCGGCAGGGCCGACCGCCGGTTTCGTGCCCATCGAGCCGAAGTACGCCAAGATCGGCGTCGAGCAATGGGCTAAGCAGGCAAACGCCATTGCCAGCGCCTTGAAATCCGGCGCAAAAGCCGTGAATCTGCGGCTGAGCCCGGCTCGCGTGAAGGAGTTGGTGACGCTGGGCGCGATGACGCACGCTGGCGGCGCAACCTATCGGGCCACCTACCCCGGCGGGGCCATGACTTTCTCACTGCGCCCCACCAGCCCCGACAGCCCCGACACCCTCGCGGTGTTCGATACCGCCGGCCGTCCCGTCACCGTTCTGACCAATCCACCTGAATTGCCCGGCGGTTTCGCCAAAGACAAGGCGCTGACGGCCAGCCCGCTGCCGATGACGGCCGATTACGACCTGTTCTGTCTGTTCTCGCGCCGGGAACGCGACGTCGATCGCTTTCCCATGCCGGTGCAGCCGCATGTCGTGGCCGGTCCCCGGGATCGGTCCCGCAATCGCGCCTCGCAATATCTGGACGCCGTCGCCACAGGACAAACCCGGCCGGAAGACCCGAACATGGGCAATATTCCGTTCTTTCACCGCACCATCGTCGACGCCCTGAACGTCGCCGTGACCGACGACGGTTACCGGGGCGGCAAGCTTTTCTGGCACAACGCCGAGAACGGGAATCCGTTCTCGCCCGGTTTCGCAAGCGATGACGCCCCGCTGTTCTTCGTGCCCGACACGCCCCATCCCATGACGGCCTCGACCCTGGACGATCTGAACGGCGTGATAGACCGGCTGCAAACGCTCGGATATGCCGCGAAACTGAGCCCACGTCTGGCTGTCAACGCCTGATCGCGGGGGGACACTGGCGCCTCGGGCTATCTGCCGTGCGCAGCGTCCGCCCCGCGTCATCGGGGCGCTTTGTCCTGAATCAAGCACGAACCGGCATCGAATCGGCGATAATGGCGGTTTATTGCTTCACGCTTTTGCGGAATTTCGTTGCCATGTCTATCGTCAACATCGCTGCGTACAAGTTCGTCACGCTCGACGACATCGCGACCCTGCGCCCGGCCCTGCTCGAACGCTGCCAGGCGCTCGACCTGAAAGGCACCATCCTGCTCGCGCCGGAGGGCATCAACCTGTTCCTGGCGGGCGCGAGTGAGTCGATCGGCGCCTTCCTCACGGGACTGCGCGCCGACGCCCGCTTCACCGACCTCGAAGTCAAGGAAAGCCTCTCGGACGACCAGCCGTTCCGCCGGATGCTCGTGCGCCAGAAGAAAGAAATCATCACCATGAAGATGCCGGTCATCAAGCCGGCAGACGGACGGGCACCGGGGGTCGATCCCGCCACGCTCAAGCGCTGGCTCGATGCGGGTCAGGACGACGAGGGCCGTCCGGTCGTGATGCTCGACACGCGTAACGACTTCGAAGTCGACGTGGGCACGTTCGATAACGCGGTCGATTACCGTCTCACCAAATTCTCGGAATTCCCTGACGTCATCGCCGCACATCGCGCAGACTTCGAGGGCAAGACCATCGTATCGTTCTGCACGGGCGGTATCCGTTGCGAGAAGGCCGCGATCTACATGCGCGACATCGGCCTCGAACATACGTATCAGCTCGACGGCGGCATTCTCAAGTATTTCGAAGACGTCGGCGGTGCGCACTATCAGGGCGACTGCTTCGTGTTCGATTACCGCACGGCGCTCACGCCGGAGCTGGCGCCGTCGACGACCAAACAGTGCTTTGCCTGCCGCGCCGTCGTGACGGCCGAGGATCAGCGCAGCCCCGATTACGTCGAAGGCCAGCAGTGCCCGGCATGCGCGACGCCGGCCGGCGAACCGGCGACCGGGGCAGCCGCTGCCACGTCGCTCGCCGCACCGTCGGCCTGAGCACGCGGGTGGCGCTCGCCTCGGTGCAGGGTGCGACTGTGCCCGCAGGTGCTGCCGCCCATCCCCTCACGACTCACGACAGCACGCCTCCGGTAGCCCCTCGCTACCGCGGGCGTTTCGCGCCTTCCCCTACCGGGCCGCTGCATCGCGGCTCACTCGTCACCGCACTGGCCAGTTGGCTCGATGCGCGCGCGCACGACGGTATCTGGATCGTGCGCATGGAAGACCTCGACGAGCCGCGATGCGTGCCCGGTGCGGCGGACGACATTCTCGATACCCTCTCGCGTCTCGGACTGCATTCGGACGAACCCATCGTCTGGCAAAGCCGTCGTCATGCGCTGTATGAGCATGCGCTGGCCGACTTGGCCGCGCGGGGACTCGTCTATCCGTGCGGGTGCACCCGTCGCGAAATTGCGGACTCGCTCACGCGCGTGCATGCGCGTCACAGCACACTGGCCTATCCGGGCACCTGCCGCGACGGCCTGCACGGCAAGACGGCGCGTGCGTGGCGGCTGCGCGTGCCCGATGCCGACGCCGCACGCATGCACTTCAACGATCGCTGGATGGGACCGCAGACGCAGGACCTGGCCGCCGAAGTCGGGGATTTCGTCCTCAAACGGGCCGATGGGCAGTGGGCCTATCAACTCGCCGTCGTCGTCGACGATCAGTTGCAGGACATCACCGATATCGTGCGCGGCGCCGACCTGCTCGACTCGACGGCCCGTCAGATCTATCTGCAAGCCTGCCTGGGCGCTCCCACGCCACGCTATCTGCACGTGCCGCTGGTGATGGCCGACGACGGCGAGAAGCTGAGCAAGCAAAACGGCGCTGCCCCGCTGACGCTCGATACGCCTGCGGCAATTCTCGCGGCGTTGAAAGCGGCAGCCGCCCATCTCGGCTTGCCTGCGGCGCTGAACGCCATCACGCATCACGACGATTTCTACGCAGCCGCGATACAGGCGTGGCGGGAACGGTTCGGCGGCTGAGCTCAGGGCGTTCCGGTAGCCGCGCTCGTCACTTCGGCGTTGCTTCTGCTGCAATTCGCGCACGGCGAAGGCGAATCGAATGCCCACACGCGCGTCCATCGTCGACCTCGTCGCATCGTCGTGTCAAGTCCTGAAATAGGTTGACAGAAAAAGTCATTCAAAACGCCCGATGCACCGCATCGGGCGTTTTGTATTTCAGGGCCGCATGAGGTCGTTCGTGATTGTAGATGTGCACGGACTGTCTCACCATTTTGACGGCTTGCTTGAG